>PLBK01000006.1 GCA_003134505.1 Actinomycetota bacterium
TTCGGCGTCTCGCCGCGCGCGTAGCCGCGCACGAACGGAGCCACAACCGCGCGGCGGAACTCCTCGCGCAGGTCGAGCGTGACGTGAGGGATCCCGCGCTCGTGGCAGAGTCGCCGCGCGGCCAGGACGGCCTCGGGCGAGCAACACGCGCGCTCCGTGTCGGGGGCTTCCGGGTCGACCCAGAGGCGCAGCGTGACCCCGACCGCCTCCGGCCCGGCGCGCAGGAGCGCGACGGCACTGTCGACGCCGCCGCTCATCGCCACGGCGATTCGCCCGGGAACAGGCCGAGCGCGGAAGACGGGCCCGAGCGCAGCCGCGAGCGCATCCACGACCAGTTCGTCCCCGCCGACGGCCGCCGCCTCGAGCAGCGTCAGCCCGCGCAGATCCTCGCCGAGCCCGTCCGCCTCCGCGTCGACGACCCTGTCTCCGTCCACACGCAGACGAACGGAGGCCCAGTCGCCACAGCGTGTCGCGTCGCCGAATGCCTCGATCACGCTGCCAGGGTACGTGCTGCTCTCAAGCAGGCCTGTCGCGATGCCGACATTAGATCCGTGCGTCACGAGCTTCGCGAGCGTGTCGTTCCGCTGCTCTGCCTCGGCGCGCTGGCGGCGCTGACACCCGCGGCCGTGGAGCTCGCCGTCGGAACGCACCCGGTTCAGCTGACCGCGCGTCTGCACGTGTTCGCGGTCGGTTTCACGGCACTTGCGGCCGCCGTCGCTGCCGTCGCCCTCAGCGTTGCGGGCGCGCGCCGCCACGACGCCCGCGCAGTCTTCACCGCGACCGCCTTCGCGATCATGGCCGGGCTGCTCGCCTTGCACGGACTCGCGACACCGGGGATCTTCGTGGGCGTCAACGGCGTGATCGCGATCACGGGCGGAATGACGCTGCCGATCGGCGGGCTCGTCCTCCTGCTCTCGACGTCCGCGCCGCCCCAGCTCCTGCGCCGCGTCGGTCCACTGCTCGTCTTCGAAGGCCTCGCGATCGCCGGCCTGCTCGCGCTCGGCGCCTCCGCGCTCGCCTACCCGGGAATCGTGCCGCAGGTACCCGAGCCGAACAGCTTCAGCGCGCTGTCGCTGCTCGCGCTGGGCGCGATGGTGTACGGCCTGCTCGTCCTCCGCGCGCTGCGGACCTTCCTGCTGACCCGCCGTCTCGCCGATCTCGGCGTCGTCGTCGGGCTGGCCTGGCTGGTGACGGCACTCGTGCCGGCGCTGACCATGACCTACGCGCAGCTCGGCTGGTGGGTCGGGCACGAGCTCGAGCTCGACGGCATCCTCGTCGTCGGCACGATCGTCGCGATCGACCTGGCGCGCGCCACGCAGTCCCGTCCGCTCGCCGGCGACCTGAAGGCCGCTGACCTCGTGACGGCCGAGGAGCTCTTCCTCGGCTCGCACGTGCGCGCGCTGACCGCTCGGCTGGCCGAGAAGGACCCGTACACCGAGCTGCACGCCCGCCGCGTAGCCCTGCTCGCCGTCCAGGGCGGCGAGCTGCTCGGGCTCTCGGCCGGGCGCCTGCGCAACCTCGCCGTCGGCGGGCTCGTCCACGACATCGGCAAGCTCTCCGTGCCGGACGCGATCCTGAAGAAGCCGGCCGCGCTCGACGACGAGGAGTTCGCGGTCATCCGCCGGCATCCGGGCGCGGGCAGTCGGCTCCTCCAGGAGCTCGGCGGCTTCTCGACCGCCGTCCTGCGCATCGTGCGCGGACACCACGAGCGGCTGGACGGGAGCGGCTATCCCGACGGCCTGGGCGACGACGAGCTCGATCTCGAAACGCGGATCCTGGCCGTCTGCGACGTCTACGACGCGCTCATCTCGCCGCGGGTCTACCGCCCGGCGTGGACGCACGAGGACGCGGTCGCGCTGCTCCGGCGCGAAAGCGGAACCGCGTTCGACCCGCGCTGCGTCGCCGCGCTCGAGCAGGTGCTGATCCGCGAGTGGGTTGATCGCGACCCGCTCGGAGGCTCATTATTGGAAGCGCCAGGTGCGAACCGTGGTGAGCGACGCTCGGCTCGGGCTCGTCTCCGTCAGTCGTAGCGTGTTCGGCCGGCCGATGACCTGGCTCGGCGGAGCAAGTAGCAGTGCGAGGCGCCGGTTCGTCGCCGATCCGGCGAGTCCGTTCTCCTTCTCCATGGGTTCGAGCGATTGCCAGTGCAGCCCACCGTCGCGGGTGAGGTACTGGGAGCCGAAGTTCTCCCACATGACGCCAACGCCGCTCGCGGCGAAGGCGATTCCCAAGGGTACGCCGCGGCGGGGAAGGCCGTTCGCTGCGGACGCGCCGACAGCAAGCACGAGCTTCCACGTGTGCCCGCCGTCGTCGGTGCTGTAGATCGACTTGTGAGCGGTCTCATGGAACAACGGAGGGCGACCGGTTTGCGAGAAATTCCCCATGCACAGGAGCCAGCCCCGCGTGCGCGTGGCCAGGGAGACGCCCTGAACCTGAAGACCGAGGGGGCCGTCGTGTCCGCACGGCGTCTCGACCCGCTGCCAGGTCTTCCCTCCGTCAGCGGAAGCTGCGAGCGAAGCAAAAGGATCACATCCTGGGTCGCACGCGTTCGGGGGGAGGACTGCGAGGCCGTGCGATTCGTCGGCGAACGAGAGCGCGTCGAGCGGCAGATGCGAGATCGGCTGCCATGTACGTCCCTCGTTGCCGCTGTGGAACAGTGTGCCCTGGTCGCAGAGCGGTGCCGACGAGCAGCGGAAGCTGAACGCCCATGCCTGGCCCCCGGAAGCGATGCCGATGGAGGTCACCGGGCCGGGTGTCCGCAGGACCACGCGCGTCGTGTGGCCTCCGTCGGTTGTGGCGAGGATCGGGCCTGCGTGGCACTGCGGTATCGAGATCATCGAGATCGGCCTGCAGGGTGGAGACCCGGTTCCGATCAACCCGTGCGCCGAATCGAAGAAGCCGATCGAGCTCGGGAGCATCGTCCGCGGTGTCAGAGTCGGCGATCCGGCGGCAAGCGCGCTCGCGGTGGTCGCAGCCGCAGCCACGCAAAGCGGAGCAGCAAGGCACCTGAAGAGCACCGGCGCCCGCACGATAGCCGAGCGAGCATCCTCACATCGCAGTCACCCAGAACCCCGGGCTGCCGATGCCGGCTCAGCCGGCGTCGGCCACAACCGCTCTGTGCGCGCGGCTCTCGGGGAAGGGGGCTCTTGGGGGAAACCGGCTGTTTCCCCCAAGCTCAGCGTGCTCCACCCTGCCGATGAACTGCGACCTAGTGAACCTGGCAAGCCAGGTGGGTGCTCTGCAGACGTTCGGCAACGCCGTTCGCCCGACGCGGGCTCCCTTTCACTTGGTGTTGGTTCAACTGTACGGTCGCCGACCACGCACAGGGTCGAGCACGTGCGCCCACTCTAGCCGCTCGAGGAGGGCTAGATTGGGCTGGTGCGGCGGAGCAACGATCCCGAGCCCTCTGTCGGACCCTTGACGGATGAGGCTGAGCTCGAACAAGCGGGGAACTGTTTCAGGAGCGTGTTCACCGCTCCGGTGCTCGATTATTCGAAGCCGCTGCAGCCTTTCTGGCCACAGATCGGATATCGAGCAATCGCAGTCGCTTCAGGCCGCGCCCTTTCCCAT
This sequence comes from Actinomycetota bacterium, assembly GCA_003134505.1. Lineage (GTDB taxonomy): Bacteria > Actinomycetota > Thermoleophilia > Gaiellales > Gaiellaceae > PALSA-612. The sequence goes on from PLBK01000006.1 coordinate 3,571, forward strand.
GACCAACTCCAGCGTCTCGGTGAGGCCATGCGAGCGATCGGCGACGACGCCTTCTACGTCACCGAAACCGAGGACCGCCGTCCCGAGCATCGCACTACGTGGCGCGTCGAAGTCTCGCGCTTGGGCGACTACGCGGACGAGATCGCACCGAAGATGTGAGGCGAGAACGCGCTCTACTCGGCCGCGCGGGGCGCATGGGGTGCATGGATCACACAAGACAGTGGCCTCCTGATCGGCAGTTCTCATCCTGGGTTCGAAATTGCTGATGACCCTGTCGAGTTCGTCCGCCTCTTGCGCTGGCTCGACCCCTCCGGTGCCACCGGTGGCTGGCCCGTCTCGCTCATGGAGCACGTGTACGGCCCGGACCGCAGCCGTGAGCTTCTTGTCGAGGCGGGTTGGTACACCGCTTCCGAATAGATTCGTCGCCGATGCCGGCTGGCCGGCGGTCGCAAACCTCGCTCTCGTCGCCGCTTAGGGAAGGGGGCTCACGGGGAAAACCGGCCGTTTGCCGCGTGCTTAGCCACGCGCAAACGCCCAACGCACGTCCCGCGTGCCGGTCAGGCCGAGGCGGTCGGCGAGCGCAGGCGTCAGGGCGAAGTCCTCGCGGGACGGGACGGGTGCGCGGTCGACTACCTCCGTGTACACGCGCTTGCCGTTGAGCTCGACGAACAGCTTCGCCCCGCACGGGAGCACCGGATGGACGACGCCCAGCGTGTCGGGCTGGAGGAGCCAGCCGCAGCGGGAGCGCTTGCCTGCGTCCGGATAGTCGCCCGTGACTCCGGCGACCGCGGTGTGCCAGCCCGTCCCCGCGCCGACGGCCGGTTGCGGCCCCGCCGCGCGAGCGCTCGTCCGGGTCTGGTGCGCGACTGCCACCGCGAGCACGCCCGCGAGCAGAGCCGCACCCGCGAGCGCGAGCACGCGCTGCGCGAACGATCCGCTCACGGCCGGCCGGGCTCCGGGGGCTCGTCGCGCTCGGCGTCCGGCGGAAGGATCGACGTCGACCCGCCGGCCTCGCCCTCGGGGAGCGGTGCCAGGATCTCGTCGATGTCCCAGCTGTCGAGCGGCTCGGCGCCGTTCCCGAAGTCGTCGGGCTGCCAGACGGGTGGCGCGTCCACCGTCGACTCCGAGCGCCAGGCCAGCCACTCGATCCCCGTCATCAGCACCCACGCGCCGCCCATGACGAGGCCGATTACGAGCGGCCGCAGGTCGGCCAGCCCGCAGGCGATCGCGAGCAGCACGAGGAAGATGACCTCGAACGCGAACCGGGGCGTGAAGCCGCCCATGGGCCGATGTTAGCCCGCGGACGGCGCGGGTGGAGGCACGATCCGGATGCCGAGCTCGGCGAGCTGCTCGGGCGTCACCTCGGACGGCGCGCCGCTCATCGGGTCGACGCCGGCCTGGTTCTTCGGGAACGCGATCACGTCGCGGAGGTTCGGCTCGCCGGCGAGCACCATCGTCATCCGGTCGATCCCGAGCGCGATCCCGCCGTGCGGCGGCGCCCCCATCGCGAGCGCGTCGAGCAGGAATCCGAATTTGGCCCGCTGCTCCTCGGGACTGAGCTGGAGCAGGTCGAACACCTTCGCCTGGAGCTCCGGCTCATGGATCCGGAAGGAGCCGCCCCCAAGCTCGTTGCCGTTCACGATGATGTCGTAGGCGTACGCGAGCGCGAGCGCGGGATCGTCGGCGAAGCGGTCCTTCCACTCGTCGGTCGGCCGCGTGAACGGATGGTGGACGGCGCCCCACCGCTTCGCGTCCTCGTCCCACTCGAACATGGGGAAGTCGGTCACCCACAGGAACGTGAACGCCGACTCGTCGACGAGGCCGAGCTCGCGCCCGAGCACGAGCCGGAGCGCCGAGAGCACCCGCGACGTCGCCGCCCACTCGTCCGCAGCGAAGAGCAGCGTCTCGCCGGGCTGGACGGCGAGCGAGCCGAGCTCGGCCTCGGAGAGGAACTTGACGATCGGCGAGCGGACCTCGCCGGCGTCGTCGCGGACGATGTACGCGAGGCCCTTCGCCCCCCACTCCTTCGCCGTCTCCTCGAGCCGCGCGAGCTCGGCGCGCGAGAAGGCGCGCGGCACGCGCAGGAACCGCACCGCCGCGGCGCCGGCGAAGACGCCGAACTCCGAGCCGCGCGTCGCCTCGGTCGCGTCCTCGATCTCGAGCGCGAAACGCGTGTCGGGCTTGTCCGAGCCGAAGCGCCGGTCGGCCTCCTCGAACGTCATCCGCGGCCACGGCCGCTCGATCTCGATGCCGAGGCACTCGCGCCAGATGCGGGCGAACATCTCCTCCTGCAGCTCGAACAGGAACTCCTGGTCGGGGAACGACATCTCGACGTCGAGCTGCGTGATCTCCTGGACGCGGTCGGCGCGGAGATCCTCGTCCCGGAAGCAGATCGCGATCTGGTAGTAGCGGTCGAAGCCGGCCACCATCGTCAGCTGCTTGAGGATCTGGGGGCTCTGCGGCAGCGCGAAGAAGCGGCCCTTCTGGAGGCGGCTCGGGACGACGAAGTCGCGCGCGCCCTCGGGCGTCGGCTTGAACAGGATCGGCGTCTGGATGTCGAGGAAGCCCGCCTCCTCCATCGTCCGGCGGATGATCCCGACCATCTGCGCGCGCAGCGCGATGTTGCGCTGGAGCTTGTCGCGGCGCAGGTCGAGCCAGCGGTAGCGCAGGCGCAGCGTCTCGTCGACGCCCTCCTCGTCGAGCTGGAAGGGCAGCGGCGTCGATCGCGACAGGATCTCGAGCGAGTCGACCTGCAGCTCGACCTCGCCGGTCGGCAGGTTCGGGTTTACGGCTTCTGGCGCCCGCGCGACGACCTCGCCCTCGGCGCGGAGGACGAACTCGTTGCGGATCTCGTGCGCGACCTGCGCCGCCTCGGGCGCGCGCTCCGGGTTGACGACGAGCTGGCAGATCCCGGCCCGGTCGCGGAGGTCGACGAAGACGAGCCCGCCGTGGTCTCGCCGAGTGTTCGCCCAGCCGGCGAGCGCGATCCGCTGCCCGATCTGCTCGGAGCGGACCTCGCCGCACATGAGGTCACGCCACTTCACGGCCGCAGCTCCGCGCCGACGGTCTCGATGTCCGTCCCCGCCGCAACGACGACGATCCGCTTCGCGCCGAGCCGCTTCGCCTGGGTCAGCTGGCCCTTGTGCGAGCGGCCCGCGTAGTCGGTGTCGCAGCGGACGCCGTCACGGCGCAGCTCCATCATCAGTCGGAGCGCAGCCGCGCGGTCGGCGCCGTCCTCGCAGAGGAAGAAGACGTCGATGCCTTCCGGCTCGGGCGCCGAGACACCCGCGTGGTCGAGCGCGAGCAGCAGCCGCTCGATGCCCGCGCCGAAACCGATTCCCGGCGTCGGCGGGCCGCCGAGCTCCTCGGCGAGGCCGTCGTAGCGGCCGCCGCCGCAGATCGTGCTCGTCGAGCCGCCCTCCGGCCCGACGAACTCCCAGGTCGTGCGCGTGTAGTAGTCGAGCCCGCGGACGAGCGTCGGCACGAGGTCGTAGCGCACGCCGTACGCGTCGAGGTACCGCCGCACCTCGGCGAAGTGCTCGCGGCAGGCGTCGCAGAGCGACTCGCCGATCGTGGGCGCCTCCCGCAGCACCTCCTGCGCGGCCGGCGGCTTGCCGGCGATGTTGTCGAGCGCCCGCAAGGGATTCCGCAATGCTTGCTCGCGCGTCTCCTCGTCGAGCGAGCCGGCACGCTCCTCGAGCCAGGGCCGCAGCCGCTCGATGTAGGCGGGCCGGCAGTTGCGGTCGCCGATCGAGTTCAGCTCCAGCGTGTAGTCGGTCACGCCGAGCCGCCCGAGCAGCGAGTCGTAGAGGTGGAGCACCTCCGCGTCGACGGCCGGGTCGTCGGAGCCGATCGCCTCCAGGTCGAGCTGCCAGTGCTCGCGGAACCGGCCCTTCTGCGGCCTCCCGTAGCGGTAGAGCGGCTCGTACGCATAGAGCTTCACCGGCTGCGGCTCGCGGTGCATCCCGTGCTCGAGGTAGGCGCGGACGATCGGCGCCGTCGCCTCGGGGCGCAGCGTCAGCGAGCGGTCGCTCCGGTCCGCGAACGTGTACATCTCCTTGCGCACGACGTCCGAGCTGTCACCGGACGTCCGCGCGAACAGCTCCGTGTCCTCGAACACCGGGGTCTGGATGTGCCGGTAGCCGTAGAGCGCGCACAGCTCCTCGAACCGCGAGATGACGAGCTCCCAGAGCGGCTGCTCGGACGGGAGGATGTCGTGCGTCCCCCGCGGGGCCTCGAACTTCACGCCTGGCGCCCCTGGCCGGCTCGGCTTAAGCGGGGCGAAGTCCCGCTCCGCCGAGCCTGACGCCGCTGGCGGCAGGATGCTCCGCGGGCGGCGCTTGTCCGTACCCGATGTACTGTCCGGCGCGCCGCCCGCTCGCCTCCTTTGCCAGCGACGCCCCAGGAACGCCCGGTCACGTTCGGAGCTCCGCTAGGAACGGGTTGCGCTGCAACTCGTCGCCGAGCGTGGTCGGCGGGCCGTGGCCCGAATAGACGACGGTGTCGGGCGGGAAGCGCTCGACGAGCGTCCTGATCGAGGCGAGCAGCTCGTCCCAGTTTCCACGCGGCAGGTCGGTGCGCCCGACCGAGCCGGAAAACAGCACGTCACCGGAGAGCAGCGCGCCGTCGGCGTAGTAGGCCAGGTGGCCGGGCGAGTGGCCGGGCACCGCCAGCACCTCGAACGAGATGCCGGCGACCTCGATCGTCTCGCCGCCCGCGAGCAGCACGTCGGGCTTCCAGCCGCGCAGCGAGACGCCGAGCCCGGCGAAGTAACTCGCCGGGTTCTCGAGCACGTCCAGCTCCACCTCCGGCCCGTAGACGGTCACGCCGGTGCCCTCGGCCAGCTCGGCGAGGCCGAGGATGTGATCCCAGTGCGAGTGGGTGATGAGGATGCCGGCGCACGTCGCGCCCATCTCGGCCAGCTCGAGCCGGATCGTCGCCGCGTCGCCGCTCGGATCGACCACCGCGGCCTCGGCGGCGCCGCGCTCGGACCGCACGAGGTAGCAGTTCGTGCCGATCGGGCCCAGCTCGTAGCGGTCGACCACAAGTGCCATCGGTCTGAGTCTAAGGACCGGCTACTTCGGCTTCGGCGGTGAGCCGCCGCGCTTCTCGAGCCGCTTCAGGTACGAGCGGTACAGCAGCGAGTCCATCCCGTACATGAACAGGATCAGGATCACGACGACGACGACCGCCTGGAATGCGATCGCGGTGCTGGACGTGTTCTTGGGCCGCGCGAAGTAGAGGAAGATCAGCATGAGCGGCACGAAGATCGCCGCCCGGCGGAAGGTGCGATTCCAGCTCGCAGGCTCGATCACGCGCTCCGGGCGCCCCCCGGTCTTCGCGTTCTTCGCGCCCGGCTTTGCCTTCTGCCCGGAAGCCTTCGTCGGCTTCGATTTCGGCTCCGGCTCGTCGACCTCGACCTCCTGACCGTCCGGGTCGACGTAGACGTACTCGTACTCGTGCCGGCGCTCCTTCTCGCGCCGCCTGCGCTGCCGCTTCGTGGCCACGGGCCCAATCTAGCGCGCCCTCTCGCCGCCGACGATCACTTCGGCGACGACCGGGCCGCCGAGGTGGTACGCGAGATAGCGCCAGTCGGGCGCGTCGAGCAAAACGAGATCGGCGTCGTAGCCGGGCGCGAGACGGCCCTTGCGACCGGCGCGCCCGAGGACGTGCGCGGCGTTGACGGTGCAGGCCGAGAGCGCCTGGGCTGGCGACATGCCGAGCTGCGTGCACGCGAGCGAGCAGACGAGCGGCAGGCTCTCGCAGAAGGCGCTGCCCGGGTTGAAATCGGTGGCGAGCGCGACCGCGGCGCCCGCCTCGACGAGCGCCCGGGCGAGCGGCATCGGCCGGCCGAGGAAGAGCGAGCTCGCCGGCAGCAGCACGCCGACCACGTCGCTCGCCGCGAGCGCCGCGACACCGGCCGCGCCGGTCGCCTCGAGGTGGTCGACCGAGCGCGCGCCGAGCTCGATCGCCAGCGGAATCGCTCCCGCCTCCGTGAACTGGTCGCCGTGCAGGCGCAGCGCGAGGCCGGCCGCGGCGCAGGCCTCCAGGTAGCGGCAGGCCTGGGCGGCGTCGAAGGCGCCGCGCTCGAGGAAGACGTCGGCCGCCTCGGCGATGCGCGCCGCCTCCGGCAGCACCTCGCCGAGCGCGAAGTCGAGGTAATCGTCGGCCGAGTCGAACTCGGGCGGGACCGCGTGCGCGCCGAGCCAGGTCGGGACACCGCCCGTGGCCGCGATCGCGCGCAGCGACGCGAGCTCCGTGTCCCGATCGAGCCCGTAGCCGGACTTCGCCTCGAACGTCGTCGTGCCCTGCGCGAGCATCCAGCCCCGGTGCCGCTCGACCGACGCGCGCAGCCCGGCCTCACCGGCGGCTCGCGTCGCGCAGACGGTCGCGAGGATGCCGCCGCCCGCTGCGTGCAGCTCCTCGTAGCTCGCGCCGGCCGCGCGGAGGGAGAACTCCTCGACCCGGTCGCCCGCGAAGCACGCGTGTGTGTGACAGTCGACGAGCCCCGGGATCGCGCAGCGGCCGCGGCCGTCCAACTCCTCGACGTCCCCGTCGAGGGCCGGCAGGTCGCGCATGCGCCCGACGGCTTCGATCCGGCCCTCGCCGCAGAGCACGAAGGCCTCCTCGACCACGTGGACCTCGCCGAGCATCGCCCCGCGCAGCGGCGCCGCCACGCCCGCGGGCGTGGTCACCTGGGCCAGGTCGCGGACGAGCAGCCGGCTCATTGCCAGGCCAGTCCGGCGTCCTCGAGCGGAGCCCTCGACCATTCACGCCTCCCTCAGTTGACGACTCGACGGGATTGTCACATGCCAACGCTGCGGCTTTCCCGTACGCGACTAGGGAAGTTGCCACGATGCCTCGCCCGGCCCCGGCGGCCACGATCCACGAAACAAGTCGAGAACCCTCAGAGCAATCGGAAGGAGCACCAATGAGGCACTTTCGAGCACTACCTCTCCTGGCCGTGGCGGTCGGTCTCGCGGCGTTCGTCGCCGGCACCGCCGTCGCCGCGGCGCCAAAGCCGAAGACCGTCACCTTCAAGGGCCACTACGCCGGCCAGGTGACGGAGAAGGTCAACGGCACGGACGTCGCCGCTCTCACCACCGGCACGGGCACCGGGACCGTCATCGGCAAGGGCAAGCTGACCGGAACGGTCACGGCCTCGACGGCGAACCCTCCGTGCTCGCCGATCGCCGGCAAGGGTTGGCTCACGGGCGCAAAGGGGAAGCTGAAGGTCACCGTCCTGCCGACCTCGCGCGGGTGCGCTGCATCCGCAGATGACCAGAACAACATCACCGTCTCCGGCACGGTGAAAGTCGCCGGCGGGACGCTTCTGTTCCGCAAGGCCAAGGGCTCGATCCACTTCAGCGGTGCCTACGACCGTACGAGCGGCGCCTTCAGCATCAAGCTCACGGGCAAGTTGACCTACTAGCCGCCCAACGACTCCGGCACGAAGAAAAGAGGTGTCGACCACATGAACAGAATGAGAATCCCGATCCTGGCGCTTGCGGCGCTCGCCGCCGTCACGATCGCAAGTGGCGCCGTCGCGGACACGATCCCGTTCCCGTCGGCGCATGCCGGTGATGTCTTCGTGATCGCGCAGACCACCACCACGGACGGCGTGATGAGCGACTACTTCGCACCGTCCAGCAGCGTCATCTTCCGCGCGTACGCGGTGGACGGCAAGACGCGAAAGGTCCTCGTCGCGAAGGACGTGACCTACTTCTACGTGACGATCCCGAATCAGCCCAACGTCAAGCTGACGTACAACCCGACGGCTACGGGCGCCAGTGGCCAGTACACCTGGACGGGTAAGTGGGCCGTGCCTGCCAACTACCCGACCGGTCCTGTCTTCTTCAAGACGCTCGTCAAGTCGAAGGCGAAGCGAACCGGATCGTTCGTCCAGCTGCCGGTCGTGACCTCGCAGCTGACGATCTCGACCACCCCCGGAATCCCGACCGGCCCCGGCCCGTCGGGAGCAGCGGGACCGACCGGCAAGGTCGACACGGTGATCTACGCCGACAGCGTCAACGGGACGGGTCCGAAAGGCGCGGCACCTCGGCCGATCGGCTGTACCCAGACCAACGTGTTCAAGCGCGGTGAGCAGTTCGTACTCCGCGCCTATGGCTTCGACCTGACCGCCAGGGCGGTGCTCTCGATCGACAACGTCACCGAGGCGCACTTCAGCGTCCCGGGTCAACCCAACGTGGTTCTGAACTGGGGCGGGCACGGCCCGCAGAAGGTCTTCATCTGGACGAACTTCTGGAACATCCCCGCCGACTACCCGCTCGGCAACACGACCGTTCACATCCAGTTCACGCTGACGAGCGGCAAGGTCGCAGCGCTCGACTATCCGATCGTGATCATCCCCTAACTCTCACCCAACCCCCAAAAACGAGAGCGAGAAAACCATGAGCACCACGATCACAAAGAAGCTCGCACTGGTCGGCGCGGTGCTGACGGGAGCAGCGCTCCTGTCAGCACCGGCCGTCCTGTCGTCACCGGCCGCATCGACGACCGTGGCACTCGCCGCTCCCCTGATTCCGGGCGTGGCGCCGCTGCCTGGGCCGCTGGCTGCACCGGCGACGCCGGCCGTCACCATGGGCGTGCTGAAGACGACGCCCGACATCGGCCTGCCGGGCACCACGTTCACCATTCAGGGCTCCGGCTTGCCCGCGGGCAAGGACGTCAACATCGACTGGAGCACGGCGAACGTCACATGGGTCGTCGACGCGCGGCCGGACAGCGTGGACTACCTCGGACGCCAGGCTTCGAAGATCAGCGTCGTCCTCGCGACGGCGAAGACCGATGCGCAGGGCGCCTTCTCGGTCACCCTGCAGGCCCCGAAGGACTTCGGGGGCATCCATGACATCTACGCGGTGATCGACGGCGTCCAGGTGTCCCACGGCGGCTTCCTCATCGCCCGCACGGCGACGATGACTCCGAAGCAGGGGCCGATCGGCACGATGATCACCCTCACCTACTCCGGCCTCGGCTCGTCGCTCTACGAAGGCGGGGCGTCGCTGCTGTACGACAACCATTACGTCGGTGCGGTGATGGCCAACTGGACACGCGGTGTGGCGACGGTCCAGTTCCGCGCCGCGGGGCCTGTCGGCCGGCATGTCATCAGGATCGCCGACGCGATCAGCTACGAGTACCTCAACATCCCGCAGGCCCCGATCCCGTGGGCGACCGGGAAGACGTTCACGTTCACGGTGACGAAGGACGCCGGGCTTCCGAAGCAGCAGATCGACTGGCCCGCGTCGGTCGCGCCGACCCTCAGCGCAAGGACAACGATGGGGACGCTCGGCCTCGCCGCCGGGCAGGCGTCGGCGAGCGTCAGCTCGACGTCCGGCCCCATCCTCTCGAAGGTCGACGTGTCGGCGAAGGGGCTCGCACCGAGCCAGGCGGTCAGCCTCGTCTGGTCGACGGTCGTCGGGAACCGCGTCAACTGCAGCGGAACCTGCTGGAGCTTCGTGTCGGTCCCGCTCGGCAACGGCACCGCAGCCGCCGACGGGACGCTGACGAGCACGGTGCAGGTGCCCGACGGGCTGGGTGGCTGGCACGTGATCCAGCTCCTCCAGGGCGGCGAGGTGAAGGCGCAGGTGCCGTACTTCGTCAAGCGGAGCATCGCCGGCATCTCGACGCTCAAGCTCAAGGCCGGCCAGCCGTTCACGATCCATCTCAAGGGCGTCGGCTGGACGCAGCTCGACAACACGATCGCGGTCGACTACGACAACAGCTACGTCGGCTACGGTTGCGGCTTCAACTCGAACGGCGACGTCGTGCTGAACCTGGTCGCGACGGGGGCGCCGGGAACGCACCTGATCGACATGTACCCCCTGCTGTACACGCAGCAGCCGTCGTACTCGAATACGCCGTACGGCATGGTGCCGGTGCTGACCTACGCGCGCGACATCCCCGGTCTCGCGCTCGGGTACCAGCTGCCGGCCATCCGCATGGCGATCGAGGTCGTCAAGTAGGCAGCTCTCCGCCGGGAGGGGCGACGGCTCCTCCCGGCGGAAGGCGCCCGCGAGAGGCGAATCGGTGCTCTTCGACTTCTCGAAACGGCGCAGAGCGGGCCGCGGGCCTGGGGGTTCCGCGGCCCGCTCTCCTTCCCCCCCGCTTGCGCGCTGGACGCTCCTGATGGTGCGTTTCCGCCGGCCGGTCCTCGCAGCCTGGCTCGCCGTGCTCGTGGCCGGCATCTCGTTGTCGCTGCTGCTGCCGGCGCACCTCGCCACCTCCGTCGCGGTGCCGGGAACGGGCTCCGAACGGGCGGAGGCTGCGCTTGCGCGCGGCTTCGGCGAGCGGACGGACGGCACCTTCACGGTCGTCTTCCGCGTCCGCCACTCGTCCGACAAAGGATTGCAACGCCGGCTCCGCGAACGGCTCGAGCGCGCCGCGCGTGTCCTTCCCGGCGGCCGGCTCGGAACGTTCCGCGCCGGAGGCGGCGTCGTCTATGGCGAGCTCGAGACGAGCCTGAGCCTCCAGCGCGCGAAGGCCTACACCTCCCCGTTGCGCCGCGCGCTCCGAAGCACCGCCGGCCCGGCCGCGCTCGTGAGCGGCCAACCGGCGATCCAGCACGATCTCGACCCGCAGCTCACCGCCGACCTGCGCCGCGGCGAGACGTTGGCGCTACCGCTGGTGCTGGTCGTGCTCGCCTTCGTGCTCGGGGTCTCACTCGCGCTGGCGATTCCGTTCGTCTTCGCGGCCTGCACGATCGCCGGCACGCTGGCCCTGCTCTACCTCGCGGCGCAACTCGTCTCCGTCACCTCGTATGCGACGAATCTCGTCGAACTGATCGGGCTCGGGCTCGCCGTCGACTACTCGCTGCTCATCGTCTGCCGCTACCGCGAGGAGCTCGAAGGGGGCGTCCCGCGCGAGCGCGCGATCGTGCGCACCATGGCCAGCGCGGGCCGAACGGTCGTCTTCTCGGGCGTGGCGGTCGCAACCGGTCTTGCTCTTCTCCTGCTCGTCCCGGTCCCGTTCATCCGGACGATGGGCCTCGCGGGCCTCTTGATCCCGATCGTCTCGGTCGCGGCAGCGCTGACGCTGCAGCCGGCGCTGCTCTCGTGCTGCGGCCACGGTGTCTTCACCGGGCTACGCGTGCGGCGATCGCGTGCGACCCGCCGCGCGCGCGAGCCGTGGGCGGCGCTCGCCCGGGCGGTCATGCGCCGCCCGGTCGCCGTGCTCGTGCCGACCACTGCGGTGCTGCTCGTAGCGGCGGCGCCCGTTCTCTTCCTCCGACTCAGCCCGGGCTCGCTGTCGAGCCTGCCGCCCTCCATGGAGGCGACACGAGGGCTCGTCGCGTTGAGCAACGCGTTCGGGCCGGGCGCGCTGACGCCGACGGAGATCGTCGTCGACTCCGGCCGGCCCGGCGGCGCGCGGCGGCCGGAGGAGCAGGCGGCGGTGGCGCGCCTCGTGGACAGGTTGTTCCACGATTCGGAGGTGTACGTCGTCGCGACCGGCCGCAAGGCGCCGTACGTCTCGGCCGGCGGCCGCTACGCGCGCGTCATCGTGATCGGACGGCACGAATACGGCGAGCCCGCGTCTCGGCGACTGGTCGCACGCATCCGCGACAACCTCGTGCCCGCCGCACGCTTCCCGTCCGGCACGCAGGTGCTCGCCGGCGGCGCGCCGGCCAAGGGCGTCGACTTCCTCGCCCGCACGTACGCCTTCTTCCCCTGGCTGGTGCTGATCGCGCTGGTCGTGACGTATCTCGTGCTGGCACGGGCCTTCCGCTCCCTGCTCTTGCCGCTGAAGGCCGTGCTCCTCAACCTGCTCTCGGTGGCGGCGAGCTACGGGCTGCTGGTCGCCGTCTTCCGCTTCGGCGTCGGGGCCGACCTGCTCGGCGTTCGGCGCTCGGCCCAGATCGAGGGCTGGATCCCGGTCTTCCTGTTCGCGGCGCTGTTCGGCCTGTCGATGGACTACGAGGTGTTCCTGGTGTCCAGAATGCGCGAGGAGTGGGAAGCGCGCCGCGACAACGTCGCGGCCGTCGCCTTCGGTCTCGAGCGCACCGGGCGTCTGATCACAGCCGCAGCGCTCGTGATGGCGATCTCGGTCGGTGGCCTCGTCGTCGGCAGCGTCCCGGGGCTGCAGCAGTTCGGCCTCGGTCTCGCGCTCGCCGTTCTCATCGACGCGACGCTCGTGCGGGCGCTGCTCGTGCCGTCGCTGATGGCGATCTTCGGCCGTTGGAACTGGTGGTTGCCGCCACGCCTCGCCCGCACCTGCCCGCGAATCCCGTTGTCCCGTCTCGAGGAGGCCCTCGATGAAGCGTAAACGGCTCGTGCTCGCGCTCGCGACGATCGTCCTGCTCGTTGGCGGGCTTGCCGGCGGCGCTGCCGCCTCGCCCACGGTCCGCCTGGTGATCGCCCACGTCGTCGAGCATTGCCACGTCTGGAAGACGTCGACGAAGACACTCGGCGCCTCGGCGAAGATCGCCGTGAGACCCGGCACGCGGGTCGTCATCCGGTCCGACTGCCCCATGGACTTCGACTTCAAGCAGACGAAAGGGCCGCACCTGGCACTCGGCGACCCTCGCACCTACGCGGGCAGCAACCGCGTGCTCGTGTTCCGCAAGGCCGGCCTCTATCGGCTGACCGTCACGAACGTGGAGACGCCGGAGGAGCGTGGGCTGGTCACGCTCGGCGACACGAATACGCTGGCCCTGACGGTCGTCGTCGCACCGTAGCGGTCACTCATCTCCCGGCCGCTGCCAGGGCAGTCCCTGCGCCGGCGGCCGCTCGCGCCTGGGCGGTCCGAGGTCCGCGTAGGCCTCGCGCGGGTCCCTGGACTCCTCGCGCACTCCGGCACCGTGCTCCAGGGCCAGGTCAGAGACGGGGTAGACGATGTCGCCGTCGGGATTCCGGGCGCCGACCATCAGGATCACGCACGGCCCCGAGCCGGCCCCGACGAAGACATGCGCGGTGCCACCCGGGCAGTGGACGAAGTCCCATGCCTCGAGCGTCCGCTCCTCGCCCTCGACGAGCAGCAGGCACTCGCCCGCGAGGACGAGGAAGTCCTCCTGCGTCGACTCGGCGTGATAGCGGCAGTTCGGCTCGCCCGGCTGCAGGACGCGGAGGACGACGCCGACCTCGGGGAAATGCGCGCTGTCCCGATTCTCGAACCGGCAGCCGAATCCGAAGATGTCGCGGTGCCGCCACCAGGCCGCGTCGCGTGCGTTGACGACGAACCAGCCTTCGCCCTCCGGCTCGAGCCCGCTCTCGGTCTCCACGAGCTTCGCTTCCTCGATCATCGGCCCCCTCCTCGTCTCGTCAGGTCGAGGTGACTCTAGAGATCGAGCGCCTTGCACAACGTCGTCCGGGGCACCCCAACCCACCACCCACTGCAATTCTATCCTGCAAATCCGCACAATTGGGTGACTCGAATGTGCCAAGAGCGTGACGATTCATGAACAGCCGCCGGGTCAGGACGTGGCCGGGCCGGGCAGGTCGAGCCCGTGCTCGCGGGCCGCGTCGATCGCCTCCTCGTAGCCGGCGTCGGCGTGGCGGAGGATGCCTGTCCCCGGGTCGGTGGTCAGCACGCGCTCGAGCCGCTCGGCCGCGTCGTCCGTCCCGTCGGCCACGACGACCATGCCCGCGTGGATCGAGTTGCCGATGCCGACCCCGCCGCCGTGGTGGACGCTCACCCACGTGGCCCCGGCGGCCGTGTTCAGGAGCGCGTTCAGGATCGGCCAGTCGGCGATCGCGTCCGAGCCGTCCCGCATCGATTCGGTCTCGCGGTAGGGCGACGCGACCGAGCCCGAGTCGAGGTGGTCACGCCCGATCACGACGGGTGCGCGGACACGTCCCGAGCGAACGAGGTCGTTGATCGCCAGGCCCGCGCGGGCGCGGGCGCCGTAGCCCAGCCAGCAGATACGGGCCGGCAGCCCCTGGAAGGCGACGCGCTCCGGCGCCAGCGACAGCCACCGCTGCAGGATCGAATCGTCCGGGAACAGCCCGCGCAGCTCGTCGTCGATCACTGCGATGTCACCGGGCTCGCCCGACAGCGCCGCCCAGCGGAACGGCCCGTTGCCACGGCAAAACAGCGGGCGGATGTACGCCGGGACGAAGCCCGGGTACGCGAACGCGTCCGCGACGCCGGCCGCCTGCGCCTCGCCGCGCAGGTTGTTCCCGTAGTCGAAGACATGGCTGCCGGCGCGGAGATGGTCGAGCATCCCCCGCACGTGCACGGCAATCGAGGCGCCGGCCCGGCGCAGGTACTCGTCCGGGTCCGCCGTGCGCAGAATGGCCGCGTCCTCGATCGACAGGCCCTGCGGCACGTAGCCGGTCAGCGGGTCGTGCGCCGCGGTCTGGTCGGTGACGAGGTCGAAGCGCTCGCCGCGGCGGGCCAGCTCGGGGACGACGTCGGCCGCGTTGCCGAGCAGACCGACCGAGAGCCCGCGCTTCTCGGCGGCCGCCGTCCGCACGCGCGCGAGCGCATCGTCGAGCGAGTCCGCCACCTCGTTCAGGTAGCGCATCTCGAGGCGCCGCTCGATCCGCGCGGGGTCGACCTCGACGCAGAGCATCGCCGCGCCCAGCATCGCCGCCGCGAGCGGTTGCGCGCCGCCCATCCCACCGAGGCCCGCGGTCAAGATCGTCCGTCCGGCGAGGTCCTCCGCGCCGAAGTGCTTTTGGGCCGCCGCCGCGAACGTCTGGTAGGTGCCCTGCAGGATCCCCTGGGTGCCGATGTAGATCCAGCTCCCCGCGGTCATCTGGCCGAACATCGTCAGCCCGAGGGCTTCGAGGCGCCGGAACTCGTCCCAGGTCGCCCAGTGCGGGACGAGCAGTGCGTTCGCGATCAGCACGCGCGGGGCCCCGGGATGCGTGCGGAAGACGCCGACGGGCTTGCCGCTCTGGACGAGCAGCGTCTCGTCCGCGCCGAGCGTGAGCAGCGACCGCACGAGCGCGCGCAAGCACTGGTGGTTGCGCGCCGCCTTGCCGGAGCCGCCGTAGACGATCAGCTCCTCCGGCTTCTCCGCGACCTCGCGGTCGAGGTTGTTGAGCAGCATGCGGAGCGGAGCCTCGGTCTGCCACGAGCGCGCGTTCAGCTCCGGCCCGCGGGGAGCGCGGATCGTCGAGAGGTCGCCGCAGAGCGCCTCGACCGCCGCCTCGCGCGCCGGGGCGACGGTCATTCCTCTTCCTGCCCCGCCTTGCGCAGCTTCTCGCGCAAGCGCCACCAGCTGTAGAGCGTCGCCCCGACGAAGACGGCACCCGCGACGATCACCGCCTTGACCAGGCTCCCCCCGCTGGCCACGGCGATCAGGATCACGATCCCGGCGAGCGCGCCGTAGACGATCGCGCTGTCGCGATACGGGTGCTTCGACGGCGCGAGCTCGTACGGCTGCCAGCGCAGCTTCTTCACCGCAGCGATCCGATCTCGGCCTCGACCGCGGCGAGCAGCGAGCCGTCCCGGATCGCCGACGCAACCCGCTCGATCTCGCGCGACAGCGAGCGGTCCTCGAGCAGGCGAGGCGACAGCGTGCGGACGAACGACCGGGCGGCGGCGACACCGGGGCCCGGCTCGAGCGGGGCGAGGAACTCGACGCCCTGCGCGCCTGCGAGCAGCTCGATCGCCAGTGCGCGCTCCGTGTTGGCCAGCACCTGCCAGGCCTTGAGCCCGGCCGTGTTCCCCATCGAGACGTGATCCTCCTGGCCGGCGCTCGTGGGAATCGAGTCGACGCTGGCCGGGTGGGCGAGCACCTTGTTCTCGCTGACGAGCGACGCGGCCACGTACTGGGGGATCATGAAGCCGGAGTTGAGGCCGCCCTCGACGATCAGGAACGCCGGCAGCCCGTCGGACAGGTTCGGGTTGACGAGCCGCTCGATCCGCCGCTCCGAGATGCTCGCGAGCTCGGCCACGGCCATCGCCATCGCGTCGAGGGCAAACGCGAGCGACTGGCCGTGGAAGTTGCCGTTCGAGACCAGCATCTCGTCGTCGACGAGTACGAGCGGGTTGTCGGTCGCCGCGTTCAGCTCGATCGAGACCGTGTAGTCGACGTAATCGAGCAGGTCGCGCGAGGCGCCGTGCACCTGCGGCGCGCACCGGAGCGAGTAAGCGTCCTGCACCTTGTCGCACCAGCGGTGGGACTCGATGATCGCGGAGCCCTCGAGCAGGAGGAGGACGTTCGCGGCGGACGCCTGCTGGCCGCGCAACGGCCGGAGTGCGTGGATCTGAGGCAGAAAGCTCGTACGTGAGCCCTGGAGCGCCTCAAGCGACAGCGCGCAGGCCACGTCGGCGGCCCGTGCGAGACGCCGCGCGCGGACGAGCCCCAGCGCTCCCATCGCGGCCATGAACTGCGTGCCGTTGACGAGGGACAGTCCCTCCTTCGCCTGGAGCTCCGTCGGCTCGAGCCCGAGCTGCGCCAGCGCGTCCCGGCCGCCGAGGCGCTGGCCGTCGACCCACGCTTCTCCCTCGCCGACGAGCGGCAGCGCGAGGTGGGCGAGCGGCGCCAGGTCTCCACTCGCGCCGACCGATCCCCGGCTCGGCACGTGCGGCACGAGGCCGCCGTTCAGACACCCGAGCAGGAGCTCGACCGTCTCGACCCGCGCCCCGGAGTAGCCCTTGGCGAGCGCGTTCGCGCGCAGCAGCATCGCGGCGCGCACGACCTCGTCCGGGTACGGCTCGCCCACGCCGCACGCGTGGCTGCGGAGCAGGCGCAGCTGCAGCTCCCGCGTCAGCTCCTCGGGGATCGTCTCGGAGACGAAGCGGCCGAAGCCGGTGTTGATCCCGTAGGTGTGCTCGCTCGCCCCGTGCGCCGCCCGGTCGACGAGCTCGCGCGCCGCGCGCATCTTCGCGCGGGCGGCGTCGGACAGGTCCGCGGAGGCCCCTTCGACCGCGACCGCCCAGACGTCGTCGATCGACAGGTCCTCACCCGTCAGCTCGCGCCGGCTCACGGCGTCCGAGTGTAGTGCCCCTGCGTCCTGCCCGATCCGGACCGGTTCGCGGGGTCGCGCTCCTCTGGTCCCGTCCCTAACCCTCCACCCACCCGGGGAGTGAGCGCAGGATGCCTGGTGAGGGCGCGTGGGAGTGTGCCGATCTCGTGACGATTCTCAGGCGTCGAGCAGGCGAACCTCGAGCAGCCGGGACGCGTCCAGATCGTCCAGGCCGAGCGCCTCGCGAGCGGCCGCCGCCGCCGCGCCCGCCGGCAACAGCCCGACCAGCTCCGAGCCCGCCGTCTCGACTCCGCGCTCCGTGGCCTCAGCGCGGACGCGCGCCACGATCTCGTGCAGCGCGGCCCGGTCAGGATCCTCGACGTTCATGCTCACCTGCACGAGCCCGCGGCTCGGCAGCGCGAAGCCGAGCGCCCGCACCCCCGCGAAGCCGCCGCCCGCCTCGCGCACCACCGCCGCGATCTCCCGCGCCACCTCGAGGTCGTCCGTCCGCAGGTTGACGTTGAAGGCGATCAGCGGCCGCCGCGCGCCGACCAGCACCGCGCCCGCCGATGGGTCGAGTGACGCGGGACCGAAGTCGGGCGCGAGCTCCCCCGCGTCGACGCGTCGCTGCAGCTCGGCCGGGCCGCCCGTCCGGAAGAACCGGGGGCCGCGCCCGCTACCGACCTGGCCGTAGAGGAAGACGGGCAGGCCGAGCCCCTCGCCGACCCGTGCAGCCAGGTCGAGCGCAGCCGTGCATGCCCGCTCCAGGTCCTCCGGTCGGACCGCAACGAGCGGGACGACGTCGGCGGCACCGACGCGCGGGTGCGCGCCCTCGTGCTCGCGCAGGTCGATCCGCGCGGCCGCGCAGGCGATCCCCGCCACGAGCGCCTCCACGAGCTCGCCCTCCTGCCCCGCCAGCGTGAACACCGACCGGTTGTGGTCTGCGTCGACGTGCACGTCGAGGAGCCGCGCCCGCGAGGAGAGCGCTGCGCCGATCGCCTCGATCGTCGCGCGGTCCCGGCCTTCGGAGAAGTTCGGCACGGCTTCGAGCGGGAAGGCCATCGACGTACTCTAGGAACCGTGAAGGCGTACTACCACGCCCGGGGTCGGGAGTACGACGACTTCTGGCTCGGCCGGGGCCTGTACGCGGAGCGCGAGCGGCCCGGCTGGGAGGACGAGCTGGCCGTGCTCGCCGAGCTGATCCGTTGCCTTCCGCCGGTGCGAACGCTCGACGTCGCCTGCGGGACGGGCTTCCTGACCAGGCACCTGCCCGGCGAGGTGGTCGGGCTCGACCAGAGCGACGCCATGGTGGAGCTGGCCCGCGAGCGAATGCCCCACGCGACCTTCGTGGTCGGCGACGCGCTCAGCCTTCCGTTCCCCGACGGCTCCTTCGATCGCGTCTTCACGAGCTACTTCTACTGCCACCTCGAGGAGCCCGAGCGGATCCGCTTCCTCGCGGAGGCGCGTCGCGTGGCCCCCGAGCTCGTCGTGGCGGGCAGCATCCTCCGGGAGGGCGAGCAGCCGGAGCGCTGGGAGGAGCGGGTGCTGTGCGACGGCTCGCGCTGGGAGGTCTACAAGCGCGTCTTCGACCCGGCACAGCTCGTCGACGAGCTCGGCGGCGGAGAGGTGCTGCTCGCCGGCGACTGGTTCGTCGTCGTCCGGTCGTGACGACGCGGTATCGCTCGATCAACGCCCTGCAGCAGGACAACCGCCGCTGCCGCGCGTGTGCCAATGCGGGCTACCACCTCGAGTCGCTGCCGGTGGTCGAGGGCCACGCGGGCCAGCGCGCGTACCTGTACGGCCAGGCGCCCGGCGTGGTCGAGGCCGAGGAGCGACGCCCGTGGCGCGGCCGCGCCGGCAGGACGCTCCGCGACTGGCTCGGCCTGGACGAGAGCGCGTTCTACGAGACCTTCTACTGCGCCGCGGTCACGCGGTGCTACCCGGGCCGAGCGCCGTCCGGCCGCGGCGACCGGACGCCGACACCTCGAGAGCAGGCCCTGTGCGCCGGCTGGCGCGAAGCGGAGCTGCGCATCCTGCGGCCTGCGCTCGTCGTCACGGTCGGCGGCCTCGCGGCGCGGGTGCTCCTCGGCCGGACGAGCCTGACGGCGTGCGTCGGGGAGCGCTGCGAGCTCGACGGCGTCCCGGCGATCCCGCTGCCGCACCCGTCGGGCGCGAGCGGCTGGCTCAACGCGCCGGCGAACCGGGAGCTGCTCGCCAACGCCACGGAGCTCGTCCGCGTCGAGCTCGCCAGGCTCTAGGGTGGTGAGCATGATCGACCTCGTCGAGTTCCCGGCGGACGACCCGGCCCGCGCGCAGCGCTTCTGGCAAGGCGTGCTCGGCATCCAGCTCGAAGCGAGGCGTGAAGGCGAGGGCACCGGCGTCCAGACCCACAGGGGCGGCGCGGAGCTCGGCGTCCATCCGCGCGGCTCCGGCCCCGGCGACCGCGTCTCACTCCCCTACTTCGGCGTCGCCGAGCTGGCGGCGGCGCTCGAGCGGGTGGTCGAGCTCGGCGGCGAGGTGATCCACCCCGGCGAGCGGTGGGCGATCTGCCGCGACTCCGAGGGCAGCCCCTTCGGGCTCGCCGCGCGCCAAAGCTAGATTTCACAGGTGGTCGAGCCGGAGCGCAATCGCACGACGTTCTTCCGCCTGCTCGGCTTCCTGAAGCCGTACCGGGTGGGGCTCTCGGTCTCCGTCGTTCTGGCGATCGGGTCGCAGGCCGCGCAGATCGCGCTCGTCTGGGTGACCGGCCGCACGATCATCGACAGCGCACTCAGGCACCACCACCCGCACCTGCTCTGGGTGGCCGTCGCCACGATCGTCGGCCTCGGCGCGATCCGGGCGGTGCTCATGCTCGGCCGGCGGATCCTCTCCGGCCGGCAGGCGCTCGACGTCGAGATGGACATGCGCAGCCGCATCTACGCCCGCCTCGTCCGGCTGTCGTTCGGCTTCTACGACCGCCACCAGACCGGGCAGCTGATGTCCCGTGCCACGGTCGACCTGCAGGGCGTGCGCTTCTTCCTCGGCTACGGGCTGATCTTCTTCTTCCAGAACGTGCTCACCGTCCTGTCGGTGACCGCCGTCCTCTTCTTCTTCCAGTGGCAGCTCGCGTTCATCGTGCTGGCGATCACGCCGATCCTGGTCGTGCTCGCCTACCGCTACAGCCATGTCGCCCACCCGACGCTCCGCGACGTGCAGCAGAAGCTCGCCGACGTGGCCACGGTCGTCGAGGAGAACATCGTCGGCGTCCACGTCGTGAAGGCGTTCGCGCAGGAGCCCGCCGAGGAGGAGAAGTTCAAGCACCGCTCCGACCTCGTCTTCGAGCAGACGCTGAAGGCGAACCGGCAGCGCGCGATGTACGTGCCGCTGATCTCGTTCGTGCCGCTGCTGGCGCAGGCCGGCGTCCTGCTCGTCGGCGCGCGGATGGTCACGACGGGCTCGCTCACGCCCGGCGGCTTCGTCGCCTTCAACCTGTACCTGGCCATGCTGGTGACGCCCCTCCGCTCGCTCGGCATGTGGATCGGCCAAGCCCAGCGCGCGACGGCCGCCGGCGAGCGGATCTTCCAGGTGCTGGACGAGCCCGAGGAGGTCGCGGACCGGCCCGGCGCGGTCGAGCTGCCGCCCGGCGAGGGCGAGATCCGGTTCGAGGGCGTGACCTTCGAGTACCTGCCCGGCCGTCCGGTGCTCGACGGCCTCGACCTCGACATCGGCGCCGGCCGCACGGTCGCGCTGATCGGGCACACGGGCTCGGGCAAGACGACGCTGACGTCCCTCGTGCCGCGGTTCTACGACGCCACCGCCGGCCGGGTGACGGTCGACGGCGTCGACGTGCGCGACATCACGCTCGCGTCGCTGCGCGGGGCGATCGGCGTCATCTCGCAGGACCCGTTCCTGTTCTCGGCGACGGTGCGGGACAACATCGCCTTCGGGCGCGGCGACCTGCCGGTGGAGGAGGTCGAGCGGTTCGCGCGTGCGGCGCAGGCGCACGAGTTCATCGAGCAGTTGCCCGAGGGGTACGAGACCGTGATCGGCGAGCGCGGGATCACGCTGTCCGGCGGCCAGCGCCAGCGGATCGCGATCGCACGCGCGCTCGCCGTCGACCCGCGCATCCTGATCCTCGACGACGCCACGGCATCGGTCGACGCGACGACGGAGGCGCGCATCCGTGTCGGCCTGCGCGAGGCGATGCGCAGCCGGACGACGCTGATCATCGCCCACCGCCTGTCGACGATCGCGCTCGCCGACGAGATCGTCGTGCTCGCCCAGGGCCGCGTCGCCGCGCGCGGCACCCACGACCTGCTGATCGAGTCGAGCCCGGTCTACCGGGAGATCTACGAGCACGGCCTACTGGAGCAGAAGTTCGTGGACGCGGTCGAGGCGCGCGGCGCGATGGAGGAAGTGGCGTGAGGGTTCATCAGCCCGGGAGCCACCTCACGGCCGATCGGGGCGCGCGCGTCGACGACTGGTCATGGGGCAAGACGAGGCGCCGAGCCGGGCTCCTCTGGCGGCTGATGAAGCCGTACCGCAGGCGCGCAGCCTTCTCCGTGTTCTCGCTCCTCGCCGCCACGGCGACCGCGCTCGCCCCGCCGTATCTCGCCAAGTACGCGCTCGACGACGCCATCTCGCACAACGTCGGCGGCCGCCTCTACCTCGTCGTCGGCATCTTCGTCGCGGCCGGGCTGGCGAACTGGGCCATGTTCTACGTCGAGACGTACATGACCGGCTGGGTCGGCGAGCGGATCCTGGCCGACCTGCGCACGACGCTGTTCGACCACCTGCAGCGGCTGTCGCTCGGCTTCTACGAGCGCAACCGCGCGGGCGTGATCATCAGCCGGCTGACGAACGACGTCGAGGCGATCGACCAGCTCGTCACCGACGGCGTGACGACACTCGTCCAGAGCACGCTGACGCTGATCGGCACGGCCGTGATCCTGTTCGTGCTCGACTGGCGCCTCGCGCTCGCGACCTGCTCGGTGATCCCGCTGATGGGGATCGCGACGGCGCTCTTCCGCTCCCGCTCGGCGAGCGCCTACGCGGCCGTGCGCGAGCGGCTGGGCCTGGTCACGGCCACGCTGGCCGAGGACATCGCGGGGATGCGGATCGTCCAGGCGTTCACGCGCGAGCAGGCCGCCTACGCGAACTTCCGTCGCGTGGCCGGGGACTACCGCGACTCCAACATGCAGACCGTCGTCTTGAACGGGCTGTACTTCCCGGCCGTCGACCTGCTCTCGTCCGTCGCGCTCGCCGTCGTCCTCGGGTACGGCGGCCAGCTCTACTTCGACGGCTCGATCTCGCTCGGGACGCTGTTCGCCTTCATGCTCTACGTCCAGAACTTCTTCGATCCCGTCCAGCAGCTGTCGCAGCTCTACAACACGTTCCTGTCGGCGACGGCCGCTCTGGACAAGATCATGGGCGTCCTCGACGAGCAGCCCGAGGTCGCGGACGCGGCGAGCGCCGGCGAGCTACCGCGCATCGTGGGTCGCGTGCGCTTCGAGGACGTGCACTTCCGCTACGGGCGCGGCGACGAAGTGCTGCACGGAATCGACCTCGACGTGCCGGCCGGGACGACCGTGGCGCTCGTGGGCCACACGGGCGCGGGGAAGTCGACGATCGCGAAGCTGCTGGCGCGCTTCTACGACCCGACCGAGGGCCGGCTGACGATCGACGGCATCGACCTGCGCGACGTGTCGCAGGCGTCGCTCCGCAGCCAGCTCGGAATCGTGCCGCAGGAGGGCTTCCTGTTCGCCGGCACGGTCAGGGACAACATCGCCTTCGGCCGGCCCGACGCGTCGCTCGAGGACGTCATCGCCGCCGCGCGGACGGTGGGCGCCCACGAGTTCGTCGGCGAGCTCGAGGACGGCTACGACACCCAGCTCGGCGAGCGCGGCACCCGGCTCTCGCTCGGCCAGCGCCAGCTGATCGCCTTCGCCCGCGCGCTGCTCGCCGACCCGCGCATCCTGATCCTGGACGAGGCGACCAGCTCGGTGGACATCGGCACGGAGCGGAAGATCGAGGCCGCGCTCCGGCGGCTGCTGTCGGCCCGGACGGCCTTCATCATCGCCCACCGGCTGTCGACGATCCGCGGCGCCGACCTGATCGTCGTCCTCGAGCACGGCCGGATCGTCGAGCAGGGCTCGCACGAGGAGCTGATGAAGCTCGGCGGCCTCTACACGTCGCTCTACGGCGACTGGGCAGACGCGGCCGCGTAGCCGCGATGGCTCGACCGGGCGGTGACCATCCCGCCGACAGCACGTCGGTGATGTTTCCATTGTTGAACGACCTGTTCGGGCCGATTCCGGTCGGCTAAAAGCGATGCCGAAGGCTCCTCTGTCCCTGTTTGTTCCGGACCTGCATGTCGGGGCCGATTCGGATCGGCTAGCGGGCTAGTCCTTGGCGTAGATCGTGCCCCACTTACCTAGGCTCGGCGGCTGCGCTTCGGAATCATGACGTGCGCGGTCTTGTGATCGTTCTCGCCTGCGACATTGATGCAGCTGAGCTTCACTGTCACGACTTTGACCGATGCTGGGAACGCCCCGTACGGTCCATTTGTCATGCCAGACGGATCGGCATGGGTCGAGGCTTTGGTGTGGTCGTCGTAGATATTGCAGTCCACGGCGCGCCGTGCGTACCAGGTGATCATGAGCTGCCAGAGTGTGTGTTTGGAGTTGAGCCATGCGGAGCGCGCCCGCATCAGGTTCACTTCGACGCGCGGGCCTTGTGGACGACTAATGACGGGGTACTGATCTGCCCCGGCCCCATGACCCTGGCAATGCAGGTGCAACGTGACGCTCGTGACGCTTCCCGCAAAGGAGCCGTAGCTCATGAGGCCGCTGCTCTCCGGCACCGTTTGTAGATCAGATGGCTTCCCGTCGCTGAGCGTACAAGTGGTCACGTTCCCAGTCGAAGACCAGCCGAGCAGTGCGTGCCAGTGGCTGCCCTCGTAGATCGTCGTATCCCAGACCCCGGTCGGGCCTACGACCTTGATCGTGATTGACTCCGCGCTGAGAGCCGTCAGGCCACCTGCGCCCGATGCCACCAATAGTCCGGCGACGACTGTTGCGGGAGCGAGGAACCTGTGACCGCCTCGCCACGCCAGTTCGGCTCCAAAGCCTGTGAGTGCAAGGACAATCAGTACCTCCGCGCCGATGAGAGGCGTCGTAAAGAACAAGACGAGTCCGCCGATTCCCACTACGAGCAGCCCTTCCCAAATGCCGCGGAACCGAGGTGACTCCATGGAGGCAAGTCTGCACGTCAACGGCCGCTGGGGCAATGGCGACGACCGCGGAGCAGGTAATCGCCTCCCGCGACTCTAGATGGGTACTGCCCGGGGTACGGAGGTCGAACGCTCGGCCGGCTGACGCCACCACTGGCTGGCGGAGTACGCAGCCGCGTTCGCCGCGGCGCTCCGGGAGGCGGGGGTCGAAGAGTGAAACCCCGGGAGACCACCTCCCTGATATCGGCTCTTCTCGATGATCTGTTTGCGCCGATCCCCATAGACTGCCGACGGTGACAGCAAGAGCGTTTCTGGCGGTTGGCGTGAGTGCCCTCTTCGTCACGGTGTTGTGTGCGTCCGCGATTGCAACCCCCAGCACGACGCCAACCCGTCATACCCTGTCCGTTTCCGTCACGGGCGGGGGGAAGGTCACGAGCATCCCTCATGGCATCTCATGCCCGCCAACCTGCCACGCGAGCTTCGTATCCGGGAGCCGCGTAAGGCTGAGCACGCGCGCAAAAGCCGGGTGGAAGTTCGCGAACTGGCTCAGGGGCTGCAAGGGCGCTGGCGGCTGTTCGGTCAAGCTCTCGACCGCCAAATCTGTCCGGGCTGTGTTCAGCAAGTTGCCACCCCCGCCCCTCCCCGCGAACGTGGTGCTTCAGAAGAGCGGCTTCTCATTCACAACGGACTCGGGAATTACTGACCTCGGCTACGGCTTGGTGCTTCAGAACACGTCACCTGACGAAGACGCCCTGAACGTAGCTATTACGGTCAACGTCGTCGACGCAAGCAACGTGATCATTGAGAGCGACTCCAACACAATCCAAGCGATCCCCGCCTCAAGCACCTACTACTTCGGCGATGAGATGTTCCCCAACGGCCCTGCGACACCAGCCGGACTCCAAGTGGTCATCCAGACCGGCTCGCAAGCCCTAAAGAGCCTGGCTCTGCCGCCCGTTGCGAACGTTCGTCTGACCGATTACATCCTCGGCGGCACCGAGATTGACGGCGAGTTCTCGAACCCGTTCCAAAAGCCCATCTCAGGCGTGGCCCGGATTACCGGAGTCATCTTCGACAGCGCCGGAAACGTTATCGGCGGCGGCTTCACCTTCCCCAATGCCGACGTGCCCCCGGGCAGCCGCATCGGATTCAGCATTGGCGTGTCTAGCGTGCAGCCAGTTCGAGCTGCGTCGGCTCAGGTCTCGGTAGAACCCGAACTAGTCGGCTAGGAGCAAGGGCAGGGCGGGTCGAACGCTTCGGCCGCGGCTCCGGCGCTTCCGCCGCGCTCGCCCCAGGGAGCAGGACGGCACAGTGACGGCGGCCGAAACGCTAGGGACCTTCGGCTAAGCGTCGTACAACGGCGATGCCGCCTACAATCGCCTCCTGGGCGCTCCTGAATTGGGACTCGTCCCCGAAGGCCTGGAAAGGAATCACGGGACCGGGCATCCCAGCATGGGCGACCGCCAAGTCTCTGCTGACGAGAAGACCGCGTATAGCCATGTCCGCCTGGATGAGTGGTGCCAGTTCCTCGCGCTCAAGATGACCCAAGAGCAGTTTTGTGTCATCTGAACTCAACTCGATTCGAGGTTCGACACCGACCGGCACCCAGACCTTCTTATCGAGGCTGGTGACGATACAAGCCGCCCATTGGGCGAGCCTCGCCTCTTCGACTCTGCTTACGGCCCTGAGGGTCTCTTCAGTACGACGTTCCTCTGCCGCGGCGTCGCGAGCAGCGCGCTGACCCTCGATCTTCCTTGCGGCTTCCGCACGATTCTTCTCGACTCTGTACGTGACGAAGCCGCCGACTCCGACACCGGCAAGGCCTGCGAGCGCGGAGATGAGGCTGCTGTAGAGAGTCGAGTTCTCCCCGCTCACAACCTTGATGATCGTGTTGGCAACTCCGAGTAGCTGGGGAACTGCGTCCACGTCATCGGTTCTACAACGGCTACCGGACGAACCCGGGGCGCGGAGGTCGGACCTATCTCCCGGGACACCTCTAGGCTGGATATGCGTCCACATAGGCGTACTGCGCCGAGCCGAGCGGCAGCTTCGCCGACGGCGGCTGCTGGGCCATCACGACCGTCCAGTACCTGCCGGCGGCGCTCAGCCCGTAGAAGGCGTAGAGCGAGTTCCCGCCCAGCTTGACGAGCTTCGTGCTCGGATCCGCGGCGAGCGCCAGATGGAGCGAGTTCCTCGGCAGCCGCGGGCACACAGCCGTCTCGGGGCCGCCACCCAGCCCGAACCCGCGGAACGCGACCTTCAGGAACGCCGTGCAGTCCGCCCGCCTGAGCGCGGCGATCGCGAGCCGCACGTTCCGGTCGAACCCCGGATTCGGCTTCGACCCGATCGAGCCGTACTCGAACTGGATGAAGACGACGTGGAAGCGCCCGTCGGCGTCGAGCGCGAGCACCGTCGTCGCCGGCTCCGCGTACCCGGTGCCGGCGTCGATCTCGGCCGCCGTCCCGTAGGCCTGGCCGCGCGGCGACTTGAACGTCCCGAAGCCCTTGCGGAGATAGGCACACCCCGGCGCCTTGACCGGCCCATAGGCAGAGTGGAAGAGCGCCTTCAGCTTCGGCCCGCAGCCCGTCGTGCGCACAGCAGCCTGGATGCGGGCGATCGTCGT
The DNA here is from genome assembly GCA_003134505.1 of Actinomycetota bacterium. Classification (GTDB taxonomy): domain Bacteria; phylum Actinomycetota; class Thermoleophilia; order Gaiellales; family Gaiellaceae; genus PALSA-612. The sequence goes on from PLBK01000006.1 coordinate 30,278, forward strand.
TCCGATCGACTCGCCGGGCTTCGGCTGCGAGGACACGGCTGCAACGGCCGGTAGAGCGATCGCGAGCGAGGCGAGCGCGACGGCGGCTGCGAGCTTCGGCGAGACCCCCACGGAACGCGCCCAGCGTAGCGCCGCGTCTCGGCAGTACGCTTCAGGAGATGGCCGCAGAGCCCACACCCGAGGAGCTGATCGAGCACCCGGCCGAAGCGGTCGAGGTCGAGCGCGAGACGCGCATGACCCCGGCCGAGGCCACCGCGCGCATGCGCATCCGCGTGCCGACCCGCGGGAACCGCAAGCTCCGGGCGCTGATCGAGCGGGTCAACGCGGACGACGAGCTCAAGGCCTGGTGGCACGTCTCGAACGTGAACGCGATCGGGCGGCTGAGCATCAACGACCACTCGTGGGTGCACATCCAGATCGTCACCAACATCGCGCTCAAGCTCCTGCGGCAGCTGACGAAGCACGGCGTCGAGCCGTCGCTCGTGACCGACTACGGGATGACCGAGGAGGACTCCGAGGTGGTCGTCGCGCTCGGCGCGCTCCTGCACGACGTCGGCATGTCGGTGCACCGCGACGGGCACGAGGACTTCAGCCTCTTCCTCGGCGAGCGCAAGGCGCGCGAGCTGCTCGCCGGCATCTACGAGCAGCCGGAGCTCGCGGTCGTCGTCTCGGAGGCGCTCCACGAGATCACGAGCCACCGCGCCTACGGCAAGCCGCTCACGCTCGAGGCGGGCGTGCTCAGGGTCGCGGACGCCCTCGACATGGCGAAGGGACGCTCGCGCATCCCGTTCGAGCGCGGCAGCGTCTCGATCCACGCGCTCTCGGCGGCGGCGATCGACAGCGTCAAGATCTCGGACGGCGAGACCCGCCCGATCCTGATCGAGATCCTGATGACGAACTCCTCCGGCATCTTCCAGGTCGACGGGCTGCTGAAGGAGAAGCTGCGCGGCTCCGGCCTCGAGCCGTACGTCGAGGTCGTGGCCCACATCGACACCGAGGCCGAGAAGAGCCTCGTTCCGCTCTACCGGCTCGAGACGTAGCGGTGGCCTCGAAGCCGCCCCCACCCCAGGGGATGCGCGAGATCGTCCGCCAGTTCTTCGCCCTGCGGCGCGGCACGGCCCCGCGGGTCACCGCGACCCTGCTGCACGAGCCGGACACGGCCGAGTCGTCGCTCGAGCTCGTGAACGAGGGCGGCCCGGTTGTGCAGGTCCGGTGCCTGATCAAGGGCGACGCCGGCGCGCAAGAGGTCACCATCGGCACCCTCGGGCCGGGAGAGTCGACGATCGTCCAGCTCCACGAGCAGATCGGAGAGAGCATCGAGTGCGTCTGGACGGGGCTCGACCCGCAGGGCCGCCTCCACGTCTGGAGCTACGAGGGCAAACACGTGCGGCTACACAAGGGCAGCGAGATCGACCTCCCCGCGGCCCTCGAGCAGATGTACCGCGGCGCTCAGTAAGGCCGATCCGAAACCGAGGCCGCTAGAATGCACCCGCCTTGCGGGGTCGTCTAATGGTAGGACGCCTGGCTCTGGACCAGGTAGTCAAGGTTCGAATCCTTGCCCCGCAGCCTCACGAAGTCGCCGGAAACGGCGGCTTTCTCGTCTCGGTGCCGGCGCTGTCCTGGGCCGCCCCTACCCTTGGCTCCGAGCCGATGCCGCACTGGTTTTACACCTACTTCGTCCATGTCCTCACCGGCAACGGCTACCAGTTCTGGAGCGGCATCGGCTCGGACGTCGGCGAGCTGACCCTGCTCGGCATCGTCGCCATCTGGTGGCGCCAGCACAACTGCCACGTCCACCGCTGCTGGCGGCTCTCCTGGCACCCCCATCCGGTCCACGGCCATCCGGTCTGCCGGCGCCATCACCCGGACTCCAAACTGATCCTCGCGGACAGCGCTGCCACGGGGGCAGTCGATTCCGCGCCCGCCGCCTCGGTCGAGTTCGGCCCGGCCAGCCCCTAGGGAGCCGTTCGCTCCAGCACCACCTCGTACTCGTCGACGGAGACGCGGCGCATACCGGTGTCGGGCGGGCTCATCGCCTCGAGCGCAGCGGCGCCCTTGCGCAGATCCTCTTCCGAGCCGAAACGCACGGCGACGAGGACCCTTCCCGCGGCACGGTCGGCCATGACGATGATGCGCTTGGCGGGCACGCCCTCGGGCGGGCCGTCGTGGGAATCGATCTCGCTGACCAGCGCGTCGAGAGCCGCCTCGTCGGCCTCGAACGTGACTACGCGCGCGTACTCGGGCATGCCGTCCTCCTTCGTCGGGGTTCGCCCCGGAGCCTAGCCGAGCGGTGGCTCAGCCCCTGGCCGGAGGTCCCGCACCGCCTCGAGCTGCGCGGTCACGACGTCGTCGACGTGCTGCGGATAGGCGTAGCCGAGCGCGTCACCGACCTCCGTCGCGACCCGCCGGAAGAGCGCGGTCGTGCGGAAGAGCGCGTCCCAGTTGTCCTCGACGTCCATGCCCACGTACGTGCCCGCCAGCTCCGCCCAGACGTCGGCGGGCAGCGACCGTTCGAGACCGCGCCCGAGCATGCCCGGCCTGACCGACCAGTCGTGGTCGATCTCGATGCGCCATTCGAGGAACCGGCGCAGCGGTCCGAGCTTCAGGTCGTGGTCGAGGACGTACTTCGTGAAGACGACCTCACCGCGCCAGAGGCTCTTGGCGACGTAGGTGGCGCTCCACCAGAACTCCTCGACGAGCGCGTCGTACTCCGCCTGCGTCGGCCGCGTGGGAATGTGCGCCCGGTAGGCCGGCGGCGGCCATCCCGACGTCCGCCCGTCCTTGTCGAGCAGGACCCGGTAGCCCACGTCCAGCATGCCGGGGAGAGCGCCGCCCTCGGACACCCGCTCGAGCAGCGCGTCGGGCCACAGGGTGTAGTCGATCTTGACGCCGTCCTCGTAGACGACGCCCCGGAAGTACGTGGTCAGCCCGTACAGCTCGCCCTGGTCGCCCCACCGGGCCGACGGCGGGCCGTACGCCGAGGGCCAGCTGCCGTCGGCCGCGAACGCGGCGGGATCGTGAACCGCGGCGATCACGTCATAGTCCGACAACAGGTCGACGGTGGCGTCCGACCTCGCGCGGGAGCTGGTCAGGATCAGGGCACGGATCGGCGGGCACGCCTCGCCCCATGCGACCAGTCGCCCGAGAACATCGGCCTCTTCCGGCAACGCCGGCATCGATCGCAGGATAGGTGCAGCGCGCACCCGAGGCAGCCCTCCCCACACACACCTCGAGATGCGCGCTGCGTGGCGCTCGGGGGCCGGGGCGATGCGCGCTCGGCCCCCAAGCGGCCATTTAGTTGGACGGCCCGCCCGGGCTCCGGTTAGCGCGAGGGCCCCGTTGCCGGGGCCCTCGCATTCCACGCCAGGAGACCTTCGAGCCTACGCGCTGCAGATGGCGTACACGGTCGCGATCACGTTCGTCGCGCCGTTGATCGACGTCAGGTTGACGACCCACGTCTGGCCGAACTGGTTGACCATCGGGTAGCTCTCGTTCACCTCGACGTCGCCGCCGTCCCCGAAGGGGCCACCGTTGTCGGGCCCGTTGGAGACGCCTCCGCCGAGCACCACGGAGTTACCGGGGCACGTCACGCTGAGCAGGTGATGCGACACGCACGGTGCAGCCGAGCAAGGATCGAGCGTGAAGTCGCTGTCGGTGCTCGACACGACCTGCGTGCTCGCGCTTCCGGCCGGACCCGTCGGACCGGCTGGGCCGGTCGGCCCCATGGTGCCCGTGCCGGGAGGACCGGACGGACCGATGGAGCCCGTCGGGCCCTTCGTTCCCGTCGTGCCCTTGGCACCCGTCGGACCCCTCGCGCCGGTCGGACCGGCAGGACCGGTCGGACCCACGCTGCCTCGACCGGAAGCCCCGGTCGGACCGGCAGGACCGGTCGGGCCGGCGGGACCGGTCGGGCCGGCGGGACCGGTGGGACCGGCAGGACCCGTCGGGCCTTTCTGGTTCCAGTTGAGCGCGTGCTCGTTGAAGCGGCATTGCTCTCCGTTCTCCGCGTTGATCACGCGGAGAACGCCCTTGCTCGTGTTGGGCGCCGAGAACTGGTAACAGGCGTGAATGACGCCGTTTGCAGACGGAATCGCCGCCTGCACGGCCGTCACGACGCCGAATGCGCCGCCCGCGACCGCGATCGCAAGCAGCATTCGCCAGCCGCGGCCCATGCCTTGAAGTCGGTTCATGTGCCTCTCCCCTGTTTGGTAAACGCAGTGCGGCCCTCCCCGGGCGGCCGCTGCCCTGAAGGCGCAGTGAGCAAAGGAGAGCCGACGTCACCGGGGGCCACTTGGGATCCTGGAGGGCGTAAGCACGACTTCGCTCGGTGCGCCCCGAAACCTTAGCTGCCCCGTATCGAGGCATGACGCCGACACCCGGAACGGGCCACCAGCGCGACTACGTCAGCGTGAGGACGAGGCCGGCAGTCACGGCCCACGATCCGATCGCAAGCAGGATCGGCACGTCGGTCAGCAGGATCTCCTCCGGCTCCTCGCCCAACCCGTGCCGGTGGACGAGCACGAGGTAGCGACCGATCGCCAGGACGACGAACGGAATCGTGACTGCCATCTCGAGCGAGTTGCGCGCGGTCACCGCGTACGCGCTGTACGCCGCCACCGTCGAGACGGCGACGACGACGAGCAGCCGGTCGACCGTCCGGACGGAGTAGCGGGCCAGGACAGCGCGGCGATCCTCCTCGCGCAGCCCGAGCTCGCCGCGCCGCTTGGCGAGCGCGAGGAACAGCGCCAGCAACGCCGTGCAGGCGAGAAGCCACGGAGAGACTCGAACCCGGACGGCCTCGGCGCCGGCGGCGGCCCGAATGGTGAACAGCGCTGCGATCGTCAGCACGTCGAGCCCGACCAGCTGCTTGAGCCGGAACGAGTACGCGAGCTGCAGGACGAGAAAGCCCGCGAGGTAGCCCAGCGCACCAACTCCGAGAGCCGCCGCCGCACCGAGGGCCAGCGCCGCCAGCACCGCCGCGAGACCGAGCGCCGACCGGGCCGAGAGGCGCTCGCTCGCGACCGGCCGGTGGCGCTTCACGGGATGCATCCGGTCGCGCTCGGCGTCGTGCACGTCGTTGACGAGATAGGCGGCGCTCGAGGCCGCGCTGTACGCCGCGAAGGCGAGCCACGCCTCCCCCCAGCGCGTCCCGTCGCCCAGCTTGGCCGCGAACAGCAGGCCCGCGAACAGCAGCAGGTTCTTCGTCCACTGGCGCACGCGCAGCGCCTGCGCCACCAGGCGGAGCGGGGCAGCGCGGCGCCGCGCGCGCATCCGGGCGGGAACCGTCGACTCGATCACCTGAACGGCACGGTGGTGGTCTTCCCCGCCACGCGCCGGAAGACGGCGAAGAAGTCGCGGTCGTCGGGAACGAGGTAGCGGCCGCTCGACTGCTGGTTGTTCGGGACGAGCTTGATCGGGTCGCGACCTCCGGACGAGCTGTAGGTGATGAAGCTCGGCCACTCCGGATTGATGTCGAGCTCGATCGCGCGCACCGCACCCGCGTGGATCAGCAGAGCCGCGAGCGTGCTCGCCGTCTGCAGGTCCGCGGCGGCGTAGATCAGGTTGCCGTGCCGGTCGACCCCGACCGCCGACCGCCACACCCGCACCGCGTTTCCGAGCGTGTAGCCCCAGAACGCGTGCGAGTCGGTGAGCTGCGGGTTCGGACGTCCGCCGTCCACGATCAGCGGCAGGTTCTGGCGCGCGAGCACGAGCCAGCGCGGCAGCTGGCTGCTCCCGCGCCAGGTGACGACGTCGACGTGCCCGTCCCGGTAGGCGACGACCGTGCCGTCACCCACGCGCAAGGGTTTCACCGTCTGCCCGTTGACCGCGAATCCACCCTGGCCGTCGCCGTAGGTGAAGCCGCTGTTGAAGGTGGCCACGAGCCGGTAGCGCTGGCCGGCCGGAACCTCCATCGGCCCGCGCGGCGACGCACCGGGCGGCTCGTACCGGCCGGGATAGAGGCCGAGCTGCGTCCTCGTGTGGTCGATCCAGGCCACGTAGGCGACGGTGCGCGGGTACTCGAGGTCGGGCCGGAAGGTCGTCACGAGGATCGGCGGCGCGCCGTTCACCCACTGGCCCGTCGCCTGCCAGACCCCCTCGCCCGGGAGCGCCGGCCTCAGGATCGGCACGATCCGGGCCGGGCGATACGACCGGTGCACCTTTGCCGGGACGACGTGAGGCCGCGTGACCGCCCGGACCGGGACGCCGACCCCCGGCAGCTTCTTCAACGCCGGCCCGCCCGGCGAAGGCGCGTTCCACGAGTACCAGTAGTGCTCGACGGTGTTGACGAGCCAAGCGCCGTGGTTGACGCGGACCCATTCGATCGAGCGGACCGAGAGCGGCAGGCTCGACGGCTTCGTCATCGTCGTGATGTACGAGTAGAGAACCGGGGCGAGCAGCGCCGCGAGAACGGCAAGGCCGACGCGGCGGCGTCGGCGGCGCAACGACCGGCGGCGACGCCGATCGACGCGGCTTTGCTCGGCTCCCTGGGGCCGCATCACTCAGATCGAGATTAGCCCCGGATCATGAAAGCGCCGTGAAGGACCCTCCCCGCCGACAGCGTCACGACCTCGATAATCGTCGCGTGGCCTTCTTCTTCTACGTCGCGTACGCCGTGGTGATCTTCGTCGTGCTCGCCGCCGCGGGCGCGGTTCCGGGCTGCGTGCTCGGGCTGATCGTGGCCAGGCCGGATCGCCGCCTGCTCCTCCCCGCCGCCGCGCTCGCGCTCACGGGCTGGGTCTGGTTCGGGTGGATCGGCGGCCGCTACGGGATCTCCCGGCTCGGCCTCGTCCTCTTCGCGGGGATCGGCGCGGCCGGCTTCGTGCGCGGCTGGCTGCTGGGCGTGGAGGTCGGCGCCCGGATCAGGCACCGGCGAGCAGCCGGCTAGAGCCGGCTCGCCAGAGCGAGCACGTCGTCCACGTAGACCTGCGTCGCCGGCGTGATCCCGCGTGCCGCCACCGAGCTCGGCCCCTGGAGGTAGGCCGCGACGGCCCTGGCCGTGTCGCCGCTGAAGATCCCGAGCAGGTAGTGGATGTAGGCGACGCCGACCTGGACGTTGCCGTCGACCGTGGACGCGACCGGGTGGCCGATCACGAAGGTCTCGACGAAGGCCCACGTCTCGGGCGTGATCTGCATCACGCCGACGGCGCCCTGGCCCGAGACGACCGACGGCTGGTAGCCCGACTCCTGCCAGGCGAGACCGCGAACGAGGTGCTGGTCGACCCCGTAGACGGCAGCCCAGCGGTCGAGCAACGACTTCACCGATACCGGGGTCGCGGCGGGGCGAGCACGGCTGGCGACCCACGTGCAGACCGCAAGCTTGCAGAGCCCGTGCGCCGTCACCGGCCCGACGACGCCGTCCGGCGCGAGCCCGCGGGCCTGCTGGAAGCGCACGACGGCGGCCTCGGTCGCAGGCCCGAACACTCCGTCCGGCTTGACCGCGAGCAGCCGGTGCCGCACGAGCAGGAACTGGAGCACCGCGACGTCCCAGCCCTTCATTCCCGGCTTGATCATCCGCGTGCCGAACATGGGACGGCCCCAGCGGCCGAGCGCGCGCCGCGTCATGGGGCCCACGATCCCGTCCGGCACGAGGCCCGCGTGCGCCTGGAAGCGGCGGACGGCGGCCCGCGTCAGGGGCCCGGTGACGGCGTCCACGGGCCCGGTGTACAGGGCGTGCCGCGCGAGCGCCACCTGCAGTCCGGCGAGCTGCGGATTCGCATCGGCCGGAGCCGCGCTCACGGCGACCGCTCCGACGACGACGGCGAGATAGGCGAGAGTACGGAAGTGCCGATCCCTCATACGGGGGATATCGGCGGAAGGCCCGGCGGACTTGAGCCGAAGCTCTCAGACGCCGCCCGCGGGGCGAAGTAGAGTGCCGCCGATGGCCGGTCGCGTGGACACGACACGACCGGCGCACGCTGGCAGGCTCGGCTACCTCCCCGGCCTCGACGGCTTGCGTGCGCTCGCGATCCTGACCGTCGTGGCCTTCCACGTGGGCGCGTTCTCGCACCGGAGCACGCTGGACGGCGGCTTCCTCGGCGTCCAGGTCTTCTTCGTCATCTCGGGCTTCCTGATCACGGCGCTGCTCGTCGAGGAGCACGAGCGCAACGGGCGGATCAGCCTGCGCGCCTTCTACGCCCGCCGCGCCCTGCGCCTGTTCCCGGCGCTGTTCGCGGCCGTCGGGGTCGCCGTCGTCTACACGACGTTCGCCCCCGGACACCAGCTGCACCAGACCGCGAAGGAGGCGCTTGCCTCGGTCTTCTACTGGGACAACTGGTTCCACGCGCTGAAGGTCGGCAATCCGACGATCCTGCTCCACACGTGGTCGCTCTCGATCGAGGAGCAGTTCTACCTCGTCTGGCCGCTGCTGCTCGTGCTCGCGCTCGGCCTCGCAGCGGCGCGCACCCGGCTGTGGCTGCTGCCGCTCGCGGGCGCGGCCGCAGCAGCGCTCGGACGGGCCGTCGCCGATGTCGTGTCGAGCCCCGCTCCGATCGGCCGCCTGTACTTCGGAACGGACACGCGCGCGGATGCGCTCCTGATCGGCTGCGCGCTCGCGCTCGTCTGGGCCCGAGGGCTGCCCCGGCAAGCGGCCCCGCTTCTGGCCTGGCTCACCGTCCCGGCGCTCGCCGCGCTCGCCGTGCTGATGTGGTTCGAGACCACCACCGCGCGCAGCCTGTACGTGATCGGGCTCCTCGGCTGCTCGCTGGCCTCGGCCGTCCTGATCGGGAACGTGCTCACCGGCCGGCCGCGGCTGCTCATCCGCGTGCTCGAGCATCCGGGCCTCGTCTTCGTGGGCAAGGTCTCCTACGGCCTCTACCTCTGGCACTACCTCGTCTTCTGGATCGTCCGCGACTACACGGGCGGCTGGAGCATGGCGAGCCGCGTCCCGCTCGAGCTCGCGATCGCGATCGCGGTCACCGTCGTCTCGTACTACCTGCTCGAGCTGCCGATCGTCCGCCAGAAGGTGCGGTTCACGCCGCAGCGGAGCTGAGCCCCGACTTCCGGGTGCTCGGTCGGACCGGGCGCCCGGAGCGAGGTTGTCGAGGACTGATCAGCCTTCGATCGCGACGACGTTCGTCGCCTGGAGACCCTTCGCGCCCTCGGTCGGCTCGTACTCGACCTTCGCACCCTCGGCGAGGGTCTTGAAGCCGTTACCGGCGATGCCCGAGAAATGCACGAAGAGATCGGCGCCTCCGTCGGCCGGCGTGATGAAGCCGTAGCCCTTGGAGTCGCTGAACCACTTGACAGTTCCGGTTGCCATGACACACCTCCTCGACAAATCACGAACGCGTACGGAAGGCGATGCCGCGCAACCAGTTACTCGTTCGCGATTCCACGGAAATCGTAGCCGACCGAAGTCGCGGAAAGCCAGCGCCCGCCCGCACTCGGGCCTATCTTTGAGGCATGAGCCAGGTCGTCGATGCGGCTCGTACGTTCTTCGACCAGCTGGCGGCGGTCGGGTGGACGATGCTCGGGATCGGGCTCGCCTTCCACCTGGTGCGGCTCGTCTGCCGGTCGCTCGCCTGGCGCAACATCCTCGCCGCCTCGTTCCCGTCCGCCACCGTCAAGCGGATGCCGGTCTTCGGCGCCTACGTGGCGGGCGTCGGGCTGAACTCGCTCGCCCCGGCACGGGCCGGCGACGTGCTCAAGCTCGTGCTCACGAGAGCGCGGATCGAGGGCTCGAACTACGCCACGTTGACGCCCACGCTGATCGTCGAGACGCTCTTCGACTCCGTCGTCGCGGCCGGAATCCTGATCTGGGCGCTCCAGCAGAACGTGCTGCCAGCGCTCAACGTGCTGCACTCGCACAGGCTGCCCGGGATCGACTGGTACTGGCCCTTGAATCATCCGAAGCCCGCGATCGTGATCGGCGTCGTCTGGGTGACCGTGATCGTGCTCCTGATCGTGATCTGGTCGCGGCGGGTGAAGGGCTTCAGGCAGCGGGTGGCGGCGGGCTTCGTGATCCTCCACGACCCGAAGCGCTTCGGCCTCGGCGTCCTCACGTGGCAGGCGCTCTCCTGGGTCTTCCGCGCGGCGACGGTCTTCTTCCTCCTGCGGGCGTTCCATCTCCCGGCCACGGCGTACACCACCGCGCTCGTCCTGTCGGTGCAGAGCCTCTCGACGCTGCTCCCGTTCACCCCGGGCGGCGTCGGCACGCAGCAGGGCCTGATCGTCTACGTCTTCCGCAAGCAGCCGATCAAGCAGAGCCTGCTCGTCAGCTTCAGCGTCGGCATGCAGATCGCGTTGACCGTGCTGAACGTCGTGCTCGGCCTGATCGCGCTCGCGACGATGGCGCGCACCTTGCGCTGGAAGCAGCTCGTCGTGCCCGCGCGCGAGGAGCTCGAGCAGGCCGAGCCGCTCGAGCGTGCAGGTGTCGAGCCTGCAGATGTTGAGCCGGCACGGCCCAGCGGGTAGGGTCGCCCCATGGCAGCCGACGCGCGCGTTCACCCGGTCCGGCTCGTCGTCACCGACGACCTCGATCGGTCGCGGCTGACGGTCTTCTTCCGGCTCCTGCTCGCCATCCCGCACTTCTTCTGGCTGGGGCTGTTCACCGCCGGCGCCCTGTTCATCGCGTTCATCAACTGGTTCGCGACGCTCGCGATGGGCCGCTCGCCCAAGGGCCTCCACGACTTCCTCGCCGGCTACGTCCGCTACGCCACCCAGTTCTTCGCCTACCTGTTCCTGGCCGCGAACCCCTATCCACCCTTCTACTTCGGCACCGATCTAGGCCCGTACCCGGTCGACGTCGAGATCGACCCACCCGCCCGGCAGAACCGCTGGGTGACCGGCTTCCGGCTCGTGCTCGCCCTGCCGGCGCTGATGATGTCCGGCACGCTCTCCGGCGGCGGCTCCGCGGGCAACTCCCGCGGTTTCTCGGCCGGAGGCGTCGGCGGGATCGCAGCGATCTTCACCTGGTTCTCGGCGCTGGTCCGGGGCCGCTCACCGCGCGGCTTCCGCGACCTGATCGCCTGGGGCATCGGCTACACCGCCCAGGTCTACGCGTACATGTTCCTGCTCACCGACCGTTACCCGGACTCGAACCCGCTGGTCTTCCTCGGCGGCGGCCTCGCGGTGCCCGAGCCGGAGGGGCGGCCGCAGGTCGTGAACACGGACGACCTGCGCCGCTCGCGGCTCTCCGTCTTCTTCCGGCTGCTGCTCGCGTTCCCGCACCTCTTCTGGCTGCTCCTCTGGACGGTCGCCGCGCTCCTCGCCGGGATCGCGAACTGGGTCGTCACGCTCGTGATGGGGAGGCCGGCCGCTCCGCTGGCGCGGTTCCTCTCGGCCTACATCCGCTACAGCTCGCACGTGAACGCGTTCCTGTACGTGGTCGCGAACCCGTTCCCGGGCTTCGTCGGGGCCGAGGGGAGCTATCCGGTCGACGTCCGGATCTCCGCGCCCGGCCGCCAGAATCGCTGGGTGACGCTGTTCCGGATCTTCCTGGCCCTGCCGGCGCTCTTCCTGAGCTCCGGCCTGAGCGGGCTCCTGTTTCTCGTCGGGATCTTCATCTGGTTCGTCGCGCTCGTGCTCGGGCGAGCACCCGCCGGGCTCCAGGCGTCGGGCGCATATGCGATCGGCTACAACGCGCAGCTGGGCGCGTACGTGTTCGCGCTCACCGACCGCTACCCGCACTCGAGCCCGCTCGCGGTCTTCACGACCTCGTGAAGCGGCTCGGAGGCGTGGCCGCGGCCGCGCTGTGCGCGCTCGCGCTGGCAGAGAGCGCCTCGCCGGCGATCGTAATCGGGCGGGGCATCGCCGGCGTCGCGCTCGGGATGAGCCAGGCCTCGGTGCGTGCCAGGCTCGGCCGGCCCGTCCGTGTCGTGCACGCGAAGAACGAGTTCGGCTCGTACACGGAGCTCCGCTACCGCGGCTACGTCGTCGACTTCCAGGGAAACGCGATCGTGACGGCGGTCGTGACGACGATGGCGCGGGAGAAGACGCCCGCGGGAGTCGGCGTCGGCTCGAGTTGGAGCCAGGTGCGCGCGAAGGTTCCGGGGGTGCGGTGCCAGGGCGTGGCCGCGCTCGGCGATTGCCATGTGGGCGACTTCCTGCCCGGCAAGACGGTCACGGACTTCTTCGTCCGCCAGGGCAAGGTCAGCCGCGTCGTGGTCGGCATCGTGTTGGACTGACGCCGTCGTCGGTAAACTTGGCGTGCCGGGCGCATTCGTCTAGTGGCCTAGGACACCGCCCTCTCACGGCGGCGGCACGGGTTCGAATCCCGTATGCGCCTTGTCTCGGCGCGAAGTCTGGCGACTTCGCGCCGCCGGTGGCCTCCGAGAGCGGTTACGGCCGACGCCGGCGAAGCCGGCATCAGTGGACGTTGGCACATGGCTCAACCGCGGATGCCGGGGCCTCTTGCCGGCGCCAAGCCGGGAGGCCCGTGGTTTGTGGGCCTCCCGTTTGTCCGGCTACAGCTAGATCAGGCGCACTTGTTCAGGCCGGCTTTGCGCCAGGCCGCGTTCGCCTTGTTGTTCAGCTTGGTGAGATTCGGCTCGGCGGCGTTGACCGTCGCGACCGGGTTCTTGCTCGTCTGCAGCTTCGTCACGAGCTTGTGGAGAGCCTTCTCGAACGCGACCTGGAGGTCGATCGCGTGCCCGGCGACCGGCTGGAGGCTCGCCGGCGGCGTGACGGCCGCGATCTTCAGCACCAGCTTGTCGCCCATCGTGACCGACTTCTGGAAATAGGGCAGGATTGCGGCCGCCGTCTTCGGCTTGGGGATGGCGTTCAGCGCCGCGACCCCGGTCGCGCAGATCGCGTTGACCTTCGCGCGGTAGGCGGTCGGGCTGAGTGCGGCGGCGGCCGTCGCCGACATGGACAGAACCGCAGCGATCGTGAGCGCGAGCAGGACTTTCTTCAAGTGAGCCTCCTTCGAGAATGAATGAGAGACCGCAGCCCGTCGCCGCGACGCGATCTCATTGCGTCACTGCCAGACTAGTCGACGGTGCGGGCGGCCCGTGTGCCGAATCGTGCCGCAGAAAGCGAAAGGGCCGGGTGCTTCCGGCCCCTCCCGGAATCGCGCCGGCCCCACGCTCCTGCTTTGCACTCAGAGTGCCCATGCGTGCCGGCCCGCGAGTGAAATTGGCGTTAAGCCCTGCACACGCGGGCTAGCTGTAGTTCCTGAGCACG
>PLBK01000045.1:0-1448 GCA_003134505.1 Actinomycetota bacterium
CGACTCGACGCCGCCAGCCACGAACAGGTCTCCGTCGCCGGCGAGCACCGCATGGCAGGCGGAGACGACCGCTGCGAGCCCCGACGCGCAGAGGCGATTCACCGTGACGCCCGCCACCGCTTCCGGCAGACCCGCGAGCAGCCCGGCCATGCGGGCCACGTTCCGGTTGTCCTCGCCGGCCTGGTTCGCGCAGCCGAGGTAGACGTCCTCGATCTGCTCCGTGGCTACTCCGGCACGCTCCACTGCGGCGCCGATTGCGATCGCCGCCAGGTCGTCGGGCCGGACGCTCGACAGCGCGCCGCCGTAGCGCCCGATCGGCGTGCGGACGGCGGAAAGGATGACCGCGCGGCTCATCGCCGCAAGCCTACTCAGACGAATTCGACTCGGACAGGCTCGGGGAAGGCGCCGAGCGCCTCGGCCCGTCGCAGCAGCTCCTTCACGGCCTGCCGTCCCTCGTCCCCGTAGTCCTCGGTGAGCTCGTTCACGTACATGCCGACGAAGCGGTCGGCGAGGTGGGGCTCGAGCCCGCGGCTGAACTCCATCGCATACGCCATCGCCTCGCCTCGGTTCTCGAGCCCGGCGCGGATCGAGGCTGCCAGCACCTCCGAGAGCTCCGCGAGCGTCTCCTCGCCGAGATCGCGCCGCGCCACGTTCGCTCCGAGCGGCAGCGGGAGCCCTGTCTCGAGCATCCACCACTCACCGAGGTCGAGCACCTTCGTGAATCCCTCGGCCTCATAGGTGAGCTGGCCCTCGTGGATCAGCAGGCCGGCGTCGACAGCGCCCGACCGGACCTCGTCCATGATCCGGTCGAACGGGACCTCGCGGTAGCTGAAGTCGCCGATCGCCATGCGCAGGACGAGGAACGCGGTCGTCATCTTCCCGGGCACCGCGATCTCGATCTCGGAGAGCCGCTCGAGCGCCATCGGCTCGCGTGCGACCACGATCGGCCCGTACCCGGAGCCCATGCTGGCCCCGTGGGGCAGGAGCACGTAGCGGTCCTGGACGAAGGGGTACGTGTGGAGCGAGATCGCCGTCGTCTCGAGCCGCCCTTCGAGCGCCCACTCGTTCAGCGTCTGGATGTCCCGGAGCACGTGCTCGAACTCGAAGCCGCGGGTGTCGACGCGCCCCGCGGCGAGGGCCCAGAACATGAAGGCGTCGTCGGCGTCGGGGCTGTGTCCGAGGCGGATCAGCATGAGGCGGCGGAGGCTAGCAGGGGCGTCCGGGCGCGGTCGCACTCCTTGGCTGGTCCCATCCCTAACCCCCACCTACCCCGGGGAAGATCATCCGGGGCCGCGAGAGAAACGTAGCCGCGAAGGTGTGATGCGTCTGTGCCGGTTGTGTGCCGATTCGACGGCAGGCTCGCCGCAGGCTCGGTGGGGCCGCCTCAGGAGCCGCCGCGGAAGAACCAGCGCTCGAGCCTGGGCACGATCTCCTTGCGGGTGAACGGC
>PLBK01000045.1:1460-34664 GCA_003134505.1 Actinomycetota bacterium
CTGAGGGTTGACGGCCCGGCCGACGGCCCAGACGCCGCCGTCCTTCCGCTCGATCCAGAGGATGATGCGCTCGGGTGCCCCACCGTCGTCGACGCTGTCGAGCACACGCTCCGCATACCGCGCCGAGGCCCCGGACTGCCTCATGGGCCAAGGATAGACCACGGATACAATCGTCCTGTGGAGCGGCTAACGTCATTCCTGCGCAACCCGTTCTCGTTCCTCTTCGCGAGCAAGAGCGGCGAGGAGCGGGTCGCCGTCTACATCGTCCGCGAGCACAAGCGCGGCCGCAGCCTGTCGGACGTCCTCGACGATCCGTTCGTCCGGAACCGGTGCTCGGAGCGGGAGATCGCGCGCGTCCTCGAGCGCCCCGAGGTCATCCACGCTCTCGGCGACGACATCGTCGCCGAGCAGGTCCAGACGCTCGAGAAGACCTAAGAGTCCCTTTCAGAATGACGCTGGTGCCCCCGGGCCGCGCTGGGCGGCGCGACCGATCCCGCGCTCTCGCGCCCGCGCGACCGCCAGGGCGCCGATCGCGACGTCCCAGGCGGCGATGCCGTTCGACTTGAAGACGACGATGTCTTCGGCGGCCTGGCGACCCTGGACCTGCCCCGACACGACCTCCGACAGCTCGTGCACCTCGAGCCAGTCGAGCACACCGTGCTGGACGGGCTCGATCAGGTCGCCGGACTCGATCCTCGCGTCCTCGACCGAGTCGCAGCACACGAACGCGGCCCGCCGGAGCACGGCGTTGTCGAGCTCGCGCGCCTGGGGACGATTCGCGCCTGCCGCGCACACGAGCGCGCCGGGGCGGAGCCAGTCACCGCGCAGCACCGGATCGCGAGAAGAGGTGATCGTGACGACGACGTCCTGCGCAGCCGCCTCCTGCGCGCTCTCCGCCGGCTCGGCCCCGACCAGGCGCGCGAACTCCTCGCGCCGCTCCTCGCTCCGCGAGTAGACGAGCACCGTCTCGAGCCCTGGAACGGCCGCCCGGACGCAGCGCACCTGCATCTCCGCCTGCGTGCCGGCCCCGATCACTCCCAGGCTGGTCGCCGCGTCACCGGCCAGGAACTTCGCGGCCACGCCGCTCGCCGCACCGGTGCGGTACTGGCCGAGGCGATCGGCCTCGATCACCGCGAGCGTCTCGTCGGTCTGAGCGTCGAAGAGAACGAGCACGAAGCTCGCGCCTCCGCGGCCCGCCGCGTAGGTCTTGACGCCGGCGACGCCGAGCCCGAGGTCGACTGCGGACATGACCGCGAGCGCACCGCCGTCCAGCCGCAGCCGCCGCCGCGGCACGTTCTCGACGACACCCTCAGCGATCCGGCGGAACGAGCCCTCGATCGCTTCGAGTGCGTCCTCCGGCGTCAGCAGGCCGTCGATGTCCTGCTCGGTCAGATAGAGAGTCACCGGAGTGCGAGTTTACGGACCTCCGGAGGCGGCACGGCCGTAGACAGGAGAGTGAAGAAGCTGCTCCCTCTCCTTGCGCTCGTCCTCGTCGTCGCGCCGGCGCGAGGCGGCCTTGCCGGCGGCCAGCCGACCGCGCTCGTCACCGCCGAGACGCTGAACCAGCTGATCGCGGTGAACATGCCCTGCGGCGGGATCGTGCGACGCCTGTCGATGCCTGCCGATCCGGAGAACGTCGTCGCGACCGGCTTCGTCGCGGTCGTCGTCAGCGCCAAGGGCCACGCCGTCACGCTCGTCGGCCTCCCGCAGCTGCGAGTCCTGCACGTCTTCCGGAACTTCACATCGCCGCACATTGCCGCCGTCACCGCCGACAACCGCTACGCCTACGTGACCGACGACGGCTCCGGGCGCCTGGTCGTGATCGACCTTGCCGGCCGGCGGATCGTTCGCAGCGTTGTCGTGGGTGCGGGAGCGCACCACATGGCGATCAGCCCCGGCGGTGACCGCCTCTGGATCGCGCTCGGGGAGCGGGCGAGCACGGTCGTCGTGCTCGACATCTCGAAGGAGACATCCCCTCGCGTCGTCGCACGGATCCACCCCGCCGCAGCGGTGCACTCCCTGGCGTTCTCGCCATCCGGAAACGTCTGGCTCACCTCCGACACAAGCTCGTTCGTGACCATCGTCGACCCATCGACCTACCGGACCGTGGCGACGATCCCCGCCGGCTCGCCGCCGCAGCACCTCGCGTTCGTCGACTACCCCGGCCACCAGACCGCCTACGTCACGAGCGGAAACGACGGCGTCCTCCGGATTCTCTCCACAGCGGGGCGACTGATCCGGCTCGTCCGCATCCCGACCGCCTCGTACAACGTCGAGACCGGCGGAGGCTTCGTCCTCACCTCGTCGCTGACCCGCGGCACGCTGACGGAGCTCGACCTGAACGGCCGCCTGGTCGGCCAGTGCCAGGTTGCGCCCACCGCCCGCGACGCGGCGTTGATCGCCCGCTAGCCGACCGGCGCGCCCGGCTTCAGGGCCACGACGCCGCGACGGATCTCCGCGATCTCCTCGGAGGGCACGTAGCGCGGGAGGCTGAAACCCGCGACGTACGTCAGGCCGTTGAAGATGTCCCGGCCCCGATCGGCCCGTACGTGCCAGACACGCCCGATCTGCGCTCCGTCGGCGGCCAGCACCTTCCAGCCGAAGCGGATCAGCAGCCAGGAGACGGGATGGTCGTCGTCCCGCCCGGACATCTATCGCTTGGGTCTCGTGGGGAAGGGAATGCGGGGGATCAGCCGCGGAAGCGCGCACCAGAGCGACCGCACTCGCTGCAACGGGCTCTGGTGGCGGCCACGATTCGGATCGAGCGCCGCCCCGCACTTCGCACAGCCGGCGGCGAAGGGACTGACGTGCTCACTGCAATTGGGACACCGATTCGGGTTGGCCATAGGACGAATGGAAGCAGAGATCACCCGGGCGAAGGCGACCTTGCCCGGCAAGTGGGGCCGGACGCTCGTATCGATTGGGCCTTCCCCCGACGCGATACGTTGACCCCACCAACAACGCCCTCTACAGGAGGTTGAGATGAACAGGGCTATCAAGCGCTTGTCGGAGCGGCGCGTTCGTCGGTTCATCGAGCCGGGCGAAGAGGTCGTCGCCGGCGTCCACGGCCATCAGTCGTGGGTGACGATGATGCTGCCCGACATCGTCCATCCGCTCTTCGGACGCTCGGCAGTCGTGACGAACAAGAAGGTCTACTTCGTCGGCCCCGGCGGACGCAGCCTCATAGCGTCCTGGCCCAAGGGCGAAGGACAAGCGTCGAGCACGTGGTGGACGCTCACCCTCGGCGACGGCCAACAGAAGATGTGGCTCGGCGGGGGATTCGTCCGACGCGGTCAGGCAAGGGAGGTCGTCCGGGAATCGAACTCCGCGTCCTAACGCCAGCGCGCTGCCGCGGGCGGCAGGTCGCGACGCGTCGCGACTGAAGGCACGCGGAGATGCGCCCGGCAAGATTCGAACTTGCGGCCTCTGCTTGCTTAGGCGGCAGGAGTGCCTAGGCGTTTGATGTGCGCCCAGTCCGAGTCATCGAACTTGTAGTGCACGTACACGCGCCGGAGCACAGATGCAGGAACCGCCTCGTGACTCAAAAGATCGGATCGATTCTTGGTGCGCGGCCGGGGACAGGGTACGTCACCCGAATCGTGATTGGTGTCTTGTTCCGTCTCACGCCCCACTTTTGAACAAGGCCAGCGATTTCTCCGGTGCGGACCTTAACTGTAGGCCGACCGGCGTCGAGATAGTATTCAAAATCTGAGTATTCCCAGATCAATGTCCTTCCGTCCTGCCTCGGATTCGGAACGATGATCTTGACGCGTATTTGGCTGCTATCGATGGGCATTTGAAGAAGGTGGAAGGTGGGTGTCGGCATCGGACCTTTCACCTCTTCGAGCGAATACGTTTGATCGTCTGCCGGCCAATCAACTTCTGACGGAGGCGTCTTCGCGGCTTCTGGAATAGAAACGCCCTGAGTGCAGTAGATGGTCACAGGACTCTCTTCGGCAATACCTCTTATGAACACCGTGTCTGTTTCGAACAGTCTCAGCACTGACTCGTCCAAGAGTTCCGGGCCAAGCGTGGAATCGAACACCAATCCGTAGGGCCGAGCAAGGTGCATCAACCTAGATGTAAGGTTCAAGACACGGCCAGAGTAGTCCAATGTCTTCGCACCCGACCGCAAACGACACGTTGCACCTCTCGTCATGCCAATGCCAATCTGTTTGGGCACGGGGAAGTTCACCATCGGGTCGTTCGCGGTCAGGACATCGAACTCGTCGAGCAACCTCAACGACGAGGCGACGGCTGATTGGACTCGCCTCTTCAGCGTCCTCTCCGTAAAGGACTGGACGATCATCAATCCGTCACCTGTGGGCTTAAAGAATGTTGACCGAGGAAAGAAATCGTCGAGTATCGATGCGTAGATCCGCTTGATGAACATGGCCGTCTCGGATGACTCGACCTTCGTGCTGAACTCAGAGAAGCCGCGAACATCGACGTTGAGGGCGATGACAAACTCTGACTCGCCGACGGCGGAGCCAAGTAAGCGTTTAAAGTCCCTGTGCATCTGCTAGGCAGAGTATGAACGCTTTGCCGGAGCGCGCTCCACGAGACGGGGGCCGCCGTGCTCAGACTTGCTAGTCGATTGGAGGTGGGCCTGTCCCTATGAAGTCAACTTCGAAAGTCTCACCTCGAGACGAAGCGCTAGGCGGCTCTGCGCGAGCACCCATCCGATCGAAACCCATCTTCCTTAGCACCCACAACTCTTGCTCAAGGGTCAGGCTGTCCGAGTAGTCCTTCGCATTCCGCTCCAGCTGGGCCTGAGTCACGCGCTTCGACTCCTCCGGAAGCAGAGGACAAAGCACTAATCCTGTTCCTTTTGGGTGCATGATTCCTCCAAGAACCGCATGGTTGAGCGATGCGCCCGGCAAGATTCGAACTTGCNNTGCGACCTCTGCCTCCGCAGGGCAGCGCTCTATCCCCTGAGCTACGGGCGCCTGGACACGAAAGTCTACCGTCGCCGCAGATCCTGGCTTTGCCCGGGTCTGCTCACTGACGCCCGACCGCGAGCAGCTTTCAGCGCATTCCGGTCACCATGGTCGCCGCGCAGCGGCGGCCGGACCGGGACGCGCAGAGGGCACGCGCTCTATCCCCTGAGCTACGGGCGCGGGGCTAACGAGCCTAGCGGCCGGGCCTTGGCGCTCCCCACATCGAGCTCGGCGTCTTCCGCGACTTCGACGCGAACATACGCGAGTGCCACGACGCGGTCGCCGTCCCGGGCGGCGCTCGTCACGCGGCCGACCGGCTTGCCCTCGTGGGTCAGCTCGGCGTCGTAGTCCGGCAGGTCCGCGCCGTCGACGACCAGCACCCGCAGCCCGCGGTTCGCGTGGCCGCGGTAACGCAACCGCGCGATCGGCTCCTGGCCGGGAAAGCAGCCCTTCGTGAACGAGACGGCACGCTCGACGAGGCCCGCCTCGGCCGGCAGCACGCGATCGTCGATCTCACGGCCGAAGCGCGGCGTCCCGGCGAGGATCCGCAGCACCTCGAGCTCTTCGTCACCGATCGTCGGCTCGCGCGGCCCGTCGAGCACCTCCACGGCCGGCACGCCGTAGTCCGCGTTCGGAATCCCGTCGGCCTCGCCGAACACGACGGCCGAGCTGTGCTCCTCGAGCTCGACCTCGCACTTCGCGGCGAAGCGGGCCCGCAGCAGCGTTGACCGAACGGTCTCGCCGAGCCCCGGCTCGGTCAGGAGCAGGAAATCGCCGTCCCCGCGCCGCCAGACGCGAAGCGGGGCGATCACGCGCGCCTTCGCCGTCAGCAACAGCGCGTCGCAGACGTCCGCCGAGACGTCGTTCGAGAGCATGCGCTGCAGGAAGTCCTCCGCGTCGGGCCCCCGCACGCCGACGTACTCGCGCGGCCGCCGCGCTACCCCTGACGTCACAACCGCCATGCCGAGGAGTCTAGGGAGAGGGAGGCGGCCCGCGGCGGGCCCGCAGCAGCTCGGCGCCGACGATGGGCAGGAACACGCCCGCGGCCACGACCAGCGTCGTCACGGTCCGGCTCCCCGACGAGGACAGCAGGTAGTTGAGCCCCGGCCGCTGCACCCAGTAGCCCCACAGCAGCGACAGGAACACGATCGCCAGCGCACCGGCCGCGAACAGCGCCCCCGTGGAGGTACGCCGCCAGACGAGCACGATCACGACCAGGGCGAGGACGAGCGGCAGGATCGCGAGCCAGTCGCCGTCGAACGACTTCGTCACGAGCGAGCGAACCGACGGCCACACGCGGTGGAACCGGTCCGAGAGGTAGCTCGGGTCAAACGCCTTGCCGATCGGCGTCGAGGCGCGGATGCCATGATCCGACACCCAGATCCGCCACGGAACGATCGCGATCAGGCACCACCCGGCCGCCGCCGCGACCGGTGCGAGCGACCGCCCCCGGAGCCGACCGAACACGACGAGCAGGGCGAACAGTCCGACGACGAACGGCTGCCCCTCGGGCTTCGTCGCGACCGCCGCGCCGGCCATCAGCGCGAACGCCACGAGCGCGCGTCGCTCGCCTGCATCGACCCACCGCCAGGCGGCGATCGCGGCCAGCCCGAAGAAGAACGCGATCGGCGCGTCGGCGTAGGCGGAGGTGAGGTTGGCGGCGAGCGCCGGCGCCGTGCCGACGACCAGCAGCGCCGGCCAGAGCAGCGTCTGCGGCACGCGATCGCGGAGCAGCTCGTACGCGGCGACGAGGAAGCCGACCAGCAGCAGCCAGAACTGGACGTGGATGACGAGGTTGTCGAGCCGGCCCATGAAGCGGAAGTCGATCGCCTCGAGCGCCGGAATCAGCATCGGATAGTCGAGCACGAGCGGCTGGTAGGCGTGGTTGGCGAACACCGACGTGTCCAGCCCGCCGAGCAGCACGATCGCGCGCGCCTTCATCGTCCACTTCGCCCACGCGTCCCACGAGTTGAGCGGCTGGAACACCGACTGGACGAACAGCACGGCGAGATAACCGCCGAGCAGCCCGCCGGCCGGCAGGCCGATCCGCCAGTCCCTCCTCCGATCCGGCGACTCCGTCCGCTCCCGCTTCACGAGCCCGAGCGACGCGAGCAACGCGCAGAGGACGAGCGCCTGCCAGCCGCGCAGCGCGAGGCCCGCGATCAGCATCAGCGTCGAGACGACCCCGACCGCGGCGATGCCCGACATGTATGCGAGCCCCGGATGCGAGCGCAGCCGCCAGCCGTAGAACCGCACCAGCCCGGCGCCGGCGGCGAAGAAGGCGGCGTTCGCGAACGCGAGGCCGGCGAGGCTGCGGATCACCTCGCGACCTTCCCGACGATCATCGAGTACGAGCCGTTGGCGTACACGTGCCGGATCGTGCGCAGCGAGGAGTAGCGGACGCCGAGTGCCTTCGGGTCGGCGCGGTAGGAGATGACCCAGTCCGCGTCGTGGACGTTGTCGACCGCGATCCGCGGCAGGAGCGACGTGAACGTCCAGAAGTGGATCAGGCCGTAGTTCGTCTGGAGGTAGTAGCGGTCGTGCGTGGGGATCAGCTGCCGCAGCTCGCCCCAGACCTGCTCGTTCACGCAGGCGTGGAAGTTGGCGGTGAGGCAATCCTCCGGCCCGCCCGCGCGGTGCTTGTTGGTGCTCCACAGGCGCTCGTAGCGGTGGGCTGCGGCGGCCGTGTCCTTGATCGTGCGCGGGAAGACGACGAGCCCGGCGAGTGCGATCGCGCCCGCGAGCACGGCCACCGAGAGCAGGCCCGTCTCGCGCCGCGACAGCCGGTAGACGACGAACGCGGCCGCGACGGCAATCGGGATCCAGAGGACGAAGAAGACGATCTTCAGGGCCACGGGCCGATTAGTCTAGGCCTGCATGGCCCTGTTCAGATCGCGCGCGGAGAACAAGGTCCGGGAAGCCGGCTACGACCCGGCGCGCCTGCCGCCCGGCCAGTACCTGACCGAGAAGTGGCCGGTGCTGCACGCCGGCTCGGTTCCGCACGTCGACCTCGCCACCTGGGACTTCACGGTCACCGGCGAGGTCGAGAGCCCGATCCGCCTCACCTATGCCGAGCTCCAGGCGCTTCCGCAGACCGTGCTCACCACCGACATCCATTGCGTCACCCGCTGGAGCCGCTTCGACACGAGCTTCCGCGGCGTCCACTGGCGCGAGTTGGCGAAGCTCGCCGGGCCGAAGCCGACCGCACGGTTCGTGATCGCGCAGGCCGAGCAGGGCTACACCGCCAACCTGCCGATCGGGGCGATCGAGGCGGACGACGCATTGATCGCCTGGGAGGCCGACGGCGAGCCTCTCGAGCCCGACCACGGCTGGCCGCTCCGGCTCGTCGTCCCGAGCCGCTACTTCTGGAAGAGCGCCAAATGGCTCCGCGGCCTGGAGCTGCGCTCGGCGGACGAGCCCGGCTTCTGGGAGCGCTACGGCTACAACAACGGCGCGGATCCCTGGCGCGAGGAGCGCTACAGCTTCTAGAGCTGTCGTAGACTCGAGGCCGTGAAGACCTTTGCGGGTCTCGCAGCCGTCGTGCTCCTGGCTCTCGGAGCGGCAGCCTGCGGAGACGGCGGTTCGGCGGCGGTCGCGAAAGTCGGGTCGCAGCCGATCACGAAGAAGCAGCTCGACGCGGTGCTCCTCTACGACCGCGGCCAGTACCGGAAGATGCACTTCACGTTCCCGCGCCCCGGCAGCGCCGAGTACGTCCTGCTCCGCCAGCAGGCGGTGGACTTCCTCGTCGAGCAGAGCCGCGCGCACCAGGCCGACGCGACGATCGGCGTCAAGCCATCGAACCAGGTCGTCTCGGACGCCGCGTTCAGGAAGGTCACAGCGAAGGTCCACGTCACCGACGCCGACGTCCGGAGTTCCTTCCGGACACATCCCACGGGCCGGCCTCTCGACCGGGCCACCGCCTCGGACATTCGCCGGTTGCTGCTGAAGCAGCGCCGCGCAACGATCATGCACGGGTTCGTCGGCGCCGCCCGCCGCGACTACCCGGTCACGTACGAGCCCGGCTACAGGCCGGTCGCGGCCTGGACGCTCGCCAAACGGATCTGGACCGTGCACGTGGTGAGCAAGGTCTGCGACCTGCCTCCGGGGATGCATCCGTACCTCCAAGCGGTCGCTCACAGCTGCGCTTCACAGACCGGCCCGTTCATCGTGAGCGGAGAGAAACCCTGCCCGCTGATCGATCAGCCCGGCGGGCTCAACGGTTTCACGAGCGCGATGGAGGACGACGGGTTCGCCGACTACGCGACGAGCAACGCCGGCACGTGCGCCGGCGGCCCCCGCGGCATCACGGTCGACATCACGGCGCAGGAGAACCGGACGCCGGTGATGGTTTCCTATCTCCCTGGTCGAGGGTCGACGAGGCTCGTGGACTCGAACTTCGGAGTCACGCTCAACCATCCGCGCAGGCTGCACGTGTTGCGCGTCGACAAGATCGGCCAAGGGGCCGAAAGCATCGAAATCGCGAACTTCGCGCTTTCGGCGCTGTCAACGGGGCGGACGCTTCCGCCGAACGGCATCGACGTCTCGTTGCTCGTGCCCTACGGCGGGACCGGCGCCTTCAAGGGCCCGAATCCGCACGACTCGATCTTCCCGCTCTCGCTCGCTCGGTATCGGCCGCTGGTGGGCAAGTCGACGATGTTCGGGGTCCAGGCCGACGGAGCGAGCTACACGGTGACGATCCGCGAGGGCGCCAGGCCGTCTACGGCGGATCAGGCGGCCGTCCAGGAGATCATCACGTCGATCCGCTTCCAGCCGGCCCGGCCCGGCACGTTCACCAACGGCTACTACGTGCTCGGGCCTGCCGCTCGCTACCCACTCGGCTCCGTGGCCCAGGTCGCCGCCGGAATCGAGCTGCCGTGGTCGCGCCCGGGACACGTGCAGCGCTCCGGCCGCTTCTACCTCGAGCACACGCGGGCAGGATTCTCGATCGTCACCTGGCCGAACAACGACCCTCGCGGCTACAAGGCCTGCGGTCCCCGGTTCGACCCGAGCCGGCGGCGGTTCACCTGCCCGAATGGCGCGGTCTGGGATCTGCAGGGCCGCGTCGTCAGGAACCCGGACCCTGCCGTCCATCCGGACGACCAATTGCAGCTCAGCGGAGCGGTGGTCTCGTTCGACGGCTACGTGCTCGTTCAGCTGCCGCCCGCGCCCTGATCGCCGCATCACCCGTTCGAGCTAGCAAGTCCCCGCCGGGCGCGCCGATAGAGCGTGGGTCCCACCTCCCCCCACCCTGAGGACGCACGAAGGGCCGCCACTAGCGGCCCTTCGTGATTCGAGCGGGGGTGCGCCTACTTCGAGTGGAAGCGACGAGCCAGCAGGCCGAGCACGTCGGCTCGGAAGCTGTCGCTCGCACCGTTGAACGGCGCCAGCAGGGCCTGATACTGCGCCACCGTGGGCGGCACCTGCGAGCGGGTGACGTTCGCCCCGGCGCACCAGTCCTGGCCGGCCACCGACGCCGTGACCGGTGTCTGCGGCCCGAAGTAGGTCTTTCCGGCCTGGAGTGCCGCCGACACCTGGTCGACGACCTGCCACGTGCCCTGCAGCGCGTCGGTCGTGAGCACCGTGGAGCAGATGCCCAGGACGGCGAGCCCCACCACGGCCGTCCCGGTGTCGGTGCTCAGGGTCTTGACCTGAGCCTGCAGCTTCTTGACCTGCGTCTTGAGCGTCGCCACGTCCTTGACGAGGCGCTGCTCGGTCGCCGACGGCGGCGACGCCGACCATGCCGTGGTCGCGTAGACCGCCACTCCCACGAGCGCGCACAGCGCGAAAGCCCGTTTCATCATCCCTCCTCGCTCCGATGGAGACGCGAGCCTAACGCCAAGAAAGAGAGAGGCCCGCTCGCGCGGGCCTCTCTCACTGGTGACTCAGCTCGGTCGGCGAGCTACATCATGTCGCCCATGCCGCCCATGCCGCCGCCCATGCCGGCGCCGGCGCCAGCCTTCTCAGGAGCCTCGGCGACGATCGCCTCGGTCGTGAGGATGTTCTTCGCGATCGACGCGGCGTTCTGCAGCGCCGAGCGCGTGACCATCGTCGGGTCGATGATGCCCGACTTGACGAGGTCCTCGATCTGGCCCGAGTCGACGTTCAGGCCGTGCCCCTTGGCGGCACCGCGGACCTGCGAGACGACAACGGAGCCCTCGAGCCCGCCGTTGTAGGCGAGCTGGCGGAGAGGCTCCTCGAGCGCCTTGACGATGATCGCGGCACCTGTCCGCTCGTCGCCCTCGATCGCCTCGATCGCCTTCTTGACGGAGTCCGCGGCGTTCAGCAGCGCGACACCGCCGCCCGGCACGATGCCCTCCTCGAGGGCCGCGCGGGTGGCCTGCAACGCGTCCTCGACGCGGTGCTTCTTCTCCTTCATCTCGGTCTCGGTGGCAGCGCCGACCTTGACCACCGCGACGCCGCCGGCCAGCTTCGCCAGCCGCTCCTGCAACTTCTCGCGGTCGAAGTCGGAGTCGGTGTTCTCGATCTCGCCCTTCAGCTGCTTGATCCGGGCCTTGATCGCGTCCGCCTTGCCGGCACCGTCGATGATCGTGGTCGAGTCCTTGTCGATGACGACCTTGCGAGCGTGGCCGAGCTGCGAGAGCTTCGTGTTCTCGAGCTTGAGGCCCATCTCCTCGGTGATCACCTCGGCGCCCGAGAGGATCGCAATGTCCTCGAGCATGCGCTTGCGGCGGTCACCGAAGCCCGGCGCCTTGACCGCGACCGCGGTGAAGGTGCCGCGCAGCTTGTTGACGACGATCGTCGCGAGCGACTCGCCCTCGACGTCCTCGGCAACGATCAGCAGCGGACGACCGGCCTGGATCACCTGCTCGAGCACCGGCAGGATGTCCTTGACCGCGCCGATCTTCTGGTTCGCGACCAGGATGAACGGATCCTCGAGCACGGCCTCCATGCGCTCGGCGTCCGTGATCATGTACGGCGACAGGTAGCCCTTGTCGAACTGCATGCCCTCGGTGAACTCGAGCTCGAGGCCGAAGGTCTGGCCCTCCTCGACGTTCACGACGCCGTCCTTGCCGACCTTCTCGATCGCGTCGGCGATGACGTCGCCGATCTCGCGCTCGCGCGCGGAGATGGTGGCGACGCGGGCGATGTCCTCCTTGCCGGAGATCTCCTTGGACTGCTTCTTGAGATCCTCGACGATGAGGTCGACGGCCTGCTCGATGCCGCGCTTGAGCGCCATCGGGTTGGCACCGGCCGCGACGTTCTTCAGACCCTCGCGGACGATCGCCTGGGCGAGCACGGTCGCCGTCGTGGTGCCGTCGCCGGCGACGTCGTTCGTCGCCGTGGCCACCTCGCGGACGAGCTGGGCGCCCTGGTTCTCGAAGACGTCCTCGAGCTCGATCTCACGAGCGATCGTGACGCCGTCGTTGGTGATCGTCGGTGCGCCGAACTTCTTGTCCAGCACGACGTACCGACCCTTCGGGCCGAGCGTCACCTTGACCGCGTCGGCGAGGGTGTTGACGCCGCGCTCGAGCGCCCGGCGTGCGTCCTCGTTGAACTTCAGCTCTTTGTGAGCCATTCGTTACCTCCTGAGATGTACTAGGACTTCGCGCCGGCGAGCTCGCGCTTGCCCTTGCTCTTCGTGGTGACGGCCTTGGCCAGGACGTCGGACTCGCGCAGGATCAGCAGATCCTCGAGCCCGACCTTGACCTCGGTGCCGCCGTACTTCGAGAAGATGATCTCGTCTCCGACGGCGACGTCCATGGGGACGAGGTCGCCCTTGTCGTTACGAGAGCCCGGGCCGACTGCCAGGACCTTGCCGCGCTGCGGCTTCTCCCTGGCGGTGTCCGGCAACACGATGCCGCTGATGGTCATCTCCTCTTCCTCGAGGACCTCGACGATCAGGCGGTCACCCAACGGTTGCAGATCCATCCAAATCCTCCTGTTGTTCCGACTTTGTGACGATGGATGGCACTCTCACCCTGAGAGTGCCAGATGATTTTAGCTGCGATGGGGCCGGTTCTGCAAGTTACCGCTCGGCGGTGTCTCCAGGTGTCACAAGCTGTAACGTCGAATGGCGGTGAAGCGGGAGTTCTCAGCAGGCGGTATTCTCGTCCATGTCGTCGACGGCCGGCGGGTGATGGCGGCGATCCGGCCCGGCGGCAAGCCGGAAGGGCTCTGGGCGCTGCCGAAAGGGCGGATCGGCGACGGCGAGAAGCCGGAGACGACGGCCGTGCGTGAGGTGGAGGAGGAGACCGGCGCCAGAGGCGCGCTCGTCCGCAAGCTCGGCGACGTCCGCTACGTCTACACGTGGCAGGGCGAGCGGATCTTCAAGGTGGTCAGCTTCTTCCTGCTCCGCTACGAGGCCGGCACGCTCGGGCAGCTGAGCGCGGAGTACGCCCACGAGGTGGCCGACGTGCAGTGGCTGCCGCTCGACGAGGCGCCGCGGCTCCTCGCTTATGCCGGCGAGCGCCAGATGATCCAGGAAGCCCTCACCCACCTGGCCGGCGACTCTATGATGCGGCTGCCTTCCGGCGGGCCGCCATGCAAGCGATGTACGCACTGAACTTCTACTCACCGATCGTGGCCGACCAGCTGCGGACGCACCGGAAGACGGCCACGATCCGGCTCGGCGACAAGTCCGGCAAGTACCGGAAGGGCATGATCGTGCAGGTGCTCTGCGGCGCGCGGTACAGCCCGCGCGAGAAGGTGTTCGACGCCGTGATCGACAAGGTCGAGGTGAAGATGCTCGGCGAGCTGTCGCCGAACGAGATCCAGCACGACAACCCGATGCTGAAGCACCCCGACGAGATGGCGAGCTTCCTCGGCCAGCTCTACAACCGGGACGTGTCCCTCGAGGACACTGTCACGATCATCCGGTTCAGCGAGATCAAGCACTAGTCGCACGGGCGAAACAGCCGGTTTCCCCCGTGAGCCCCCTTCCCTGATCGGCGAGGGAGAGCCGCAGTGGCCGACGCCGGCCAAGCCGGCATCGGCGGCAAACGGAGAGTCGACTATGCGCGTGGCGGCTTGCGGATCTGCACACCGTGAAGCTCGGCGGGACGTAATGCGGCGCCGCAGGCCTCGCACTCGACCGCGAACACCGACGAGAAGCGCGCGGCGCAGGACGGGCAGCGCGAGCGGATCTCCCCACCGCAAT
Organism: Actinomycetota bacterium; assembly: GCA_003134505.1. GTDB lineage: Bacteria > Actinomycetota > Thermoleophilia > Gaiellales > Gaiellaceae > PALSA-612. Next base: position 15,519 of record PLBK01000045.1, read on the forward strand.
CCGGGCACACCGCCGGCAGCTCGCCCTCCGAGTCGTCGAAGTAGCGCTGAGCGTAGCCGCACCGCAGGCAGACCGCCGCCCAGTCACCCAGAATCTTGCGACGCTCCTCGCGCAGCCAGTCGGATGCCTTCCCCACGTCTCTCCCTAGCCCGAGACGAGACGGACGGTTGGAGGCGGAGGCGGGCTTTGCCCGCCGGGAGCCCATCCTCCAGATCCGCCGTGCCTCGATGCCGAAGGAGGGGGCTCATGGGGAAACCGTGGGTTTCCCCATGCTGAGTCCGATGCCTTGCCCATGCCGCCGACTGTAGCCTGCGCCCGATGCGGGCGCGATGGCTCGTCGTCGTCTCGGCAGTCCTGCTCGCCTCGTGCGGTGCTGCTCCCTATCACTCGACCCAGGGCGCACGGATCGTCCGCTTCACGCTTCGCAGCGGGCTCATGCAGCGTTCGCTCCACGAGGTCCTGGTCGTCCCGGCCGGACCAAGCGCGGGCCGCCCGCTGCTCGTGCTCCTGCACGGCCGAAGCTCCGGAGCAGACCAGTTCCTCGGCAATCCGATGTTCACCGAGCTGCGCCGGCTCGGCCGCAACGCGCCGGTCATCCTGATCCCGTCGGGCGGCGACCACAGCTACTGGCACGACCGTGCCGACGGCCCCTGGGGCTCGTACGTCGTCCGCGAGGCGATTCCGGCCGCGCTGGCGCGGACGGGAGCCGACGGCAAGAGCATCGCCATCGGCGGCGCGTCCATGGGCGGCTTCGGCGCGCTCGACCTGGCCCGCCTCCATCCGGGCCGGTTCTGCGCGGTCGGCGCCCATTCGGCGGCGATCTGGCCCACGGCGGGCCAGACGGCGTCCGGAGCGTTCGACGGCCCCGCCGACTTCGCCCGCCACGACGTGATGGGCGCCGCGAGTCGCGGAAACCCCTACGGCCGAACGCCGATCCTCGTCGACGTGGGCCGCGACGACGGCTTCCGCTTCGCCGACGAGCAGCTGGCGCGCGATCTCCGCGCCCACGGCGCTCGCGTCACGTTCCGCCTCGAGCCCGGCGGCCACAGCGGCTGGCGCGACCGGATGGCCCAGTATCTGCGCTTCTATACGAGCGCCCTCGAAAGCTGTAGAACGAGTGAAGGTGGCAGCCAGACCAGCCGATAGAGTGTCGGCCGTCTCGTTCGAGAGAAGGGGTGTGAATGGCAATCGCGCGTGAAGCTGACCCGGTCGGCTCGCTGTCCGAGGTCAAGGACGCCGGCCTCGACCGGGAGGACCTCCTCGGCATCTACCGCAACCTGCTGATCACCCGCGGGGTCGAGGAGCGCGGGCACATCCTCTACAAGCAGGGGAAGATCCCGGGCTCCTTCTACACGGGCCGCGGCAACGAAGCGGCCGCCGTCGGCATCGGGACCGCGATGGGGCCCGAGGATGTCGGCGCCCCGCTGCACCGCGACATGGGCGTGCACATCGTCCGCGGGATGGAGCCCTGGCGCGTGTTCGCGAACTACATGGGCCGCGCGGACGGGCCGACCAAGGGCAGGGACGGCAACGTCCACATGGCCGACATCCGCCTGGGGCTGATCTCGATGGTCAGCCACCTGCCGGCGATGCTGCCGGTCGCGGTCGGTTGTGCGCTCGCCTTCCGCATCCGCGACGAGCGCCGTGTCGCCCTCGGCTGGTTCGGCGAGGGAGCCTCCGCGCGCGGCGACACCCACGAGGCCATGAACTTCGCGGGCACACGGCGGCTGCCGGTCGTGTTCATCTGCGACAACAACCAGTGGGCCTACTCGACGCCGACCCACCTCGAATACGCCGTCGAGCACATCGCCGACCGTGCGCAGGCTTACGGGTTCGAGGGCGTCGTCGTGGACGGCACCGACGTGCTCGCGGTCTACCGCGAGGCGAAACGCGCGATCGAGAAGGCTCGCGAAGGCGGCGGCCCGACGCTGATCGAGTGCCTGACGCTGCGCATGGAGGGACACGCCGTCCACGACGACGCGTTCTACGTGCCGCGCGAGCTGTTCGAGGAATGGGCCAAGCGCGACCCGATCGAGCGCTTCCGGGAGTGGCTGCGGGACAACGTCTCGCTGACCGACGGCGAGGAGGAGGAGATCGCGGCCGACGTCAAGCACCTGCTCGCCGAGGCCATGCGCCGGGCCGAGGAGTCGCCGCTACCGGACACCTCGACGCTCCTGGACGGCGTCTACGCCGACCCGGCCGACCTCCACGCGCCGCACCACTAGCCATGGCCGAGCTCACCTATCTGCAGGCGATCTCCGACGGACTCCGTGGCGAGATGCGCCGCGACAAGCGCGTGTTCGTGATCGGCGAGGACGTCGGCGTCTACGGCGGCGCCTTCAAGGTGACGCTGGGCTTCCAGGAGGAGTTCGGCCCCTGGCGGGTGATCGACGCGCCGCTCGCGGAGGCAGCGATCGTCGGCGGCTGCACCGGCGCGGCGCTGATGGGGATGCGGCCGGTCGCCGAGATGCAGTTCTCCGACTTCGTGTCCTGTGCCTGGGACCAGCTCGTCACGGTCGCCGCAAAGCAGCACTACCGGGCCGGGACGCCCGTGCCGATCGTCGTCCGGCTGCCCTCGGGCGGCGGCTTCTCCGGCGGGCCGTTCCATTCGCAGAACCCGGAGAGCTCCTTCGCCCACGTGCCCGGGCTCAAGTGCGTCTGCCCGGCCACGCCCGCGGACGCCAAGGGCCTCATCGCCAGCGCGATCGAGGATCCGAACCCCGTCCTCTTCTTTGAGCACAAGCACCTCTACCGCCGGATCAAGGGGGAGGTGCCGGACGAGCGCTACACGGTGCCGATCGGAAAGGCGCGCCTCCACCGCGAGGGCGACGACGTGTCGGTGATCACCTGGGGCGCGATGGTGTACACGGCCTCCGAGGCGGCCGACCAGCTCGAGGGCGAAGGCATCTCGGTCGAGATCGTCGACCTCCGCTCGGTGCTGCCGTGGGACAAGCCCGCCGTGCTCGAGAGCGTGCGCAAGACGTCGAAGGCGCTCGTCCTCCACGAGGACACGCACACCGGCGGCTTCGGCGCCGAGATCGCGGCGACGATCGCCGAGGAGGCCTTCGAGGACCTGGACGCGCCCGTCAGGCGAATCTCGGCGCCCGACGCTCCCGTCCCGTTCTCGCCCCCGCTCGAGAAGGCGTTCATTCCGCAGGTCGAGGACGTGGCGCGAGGGTTGAAGGCCCTCGCGGAGTACTAAGTGCCCACCAACACCCAGGTCGACGTCGTGATGCCGCAGATGGGCGTCTCCGTCTCCGAAGGGACCGTCATCAAGTGGCTGAAGCAGCTCGGTGAGACCATCGAGCTCGACGAGCCGCTGCTCGAGATCTCGACCGACAAGGTGGACACGGAGATCCCGAGCCCCGGCGCCGGCGTCGTCCAGCAGATCCTCGTCCAGGAGGGCGAGACAGTCGAGGTCGGCACGAGGTTGGCCGTGATCGCGCCCGAGGGCTCGGCCGTTGCGGAGCCCGAGGCGCCCACCGCTCCTGTCGCGGCGGCTCCGGTCGAGCCTGCGCCCGCGGCACCGGTTCCTCCGGCTGCACCGGCGCCGGCAACCGCGGAGGGGAACGGCGATCTCGACGGCAAGAGCTTCGTCTCCCCGGTCGTGGCCCGGATCGCGGGCGAGCACGGCGTCGACGTCGCGAGCATCCCCGGCACGGGCCGTGGCGGCCGCGTGACGAAGAAGGACATCCTCGCCTTCATCGAGGCAGGGCCACCCCCGGCGCCGCCCGCACCCGCACCCGCCGAGGCGCCGGCCGAACAACCCGCCGCACCACCTCCGCCGGCTCCCGCAGCGGCGCCGACCCCTCCGCCACCGCCTCTGCCACAGCCGCAGGCCGTGGCAGGCGAAACCGTGGAGCCGATGACCGCGATGCGCAAGGGCATCGCCGAGCACATGCGCCGCTCGCTCGACACCGCCGCGCACGTCACGAGCGCGATCGAGGTCGACATGTCGAGACTGGTCTCGATCCGCGAGAAGCTCAAGCGCGACTACCAGCAGGCCTACGGGGTCAACCCGACCTACCTCGCCTTCATCGCGCGGGCGACGATCGACACGCTGCGCGACTACCCGTACATCAACGGCGAGATCCGCGGCGAGCAGATCGTCACGCGGAACTACATCAACCTCGGCTTCGCGGTCGAGCTCGCCGACGGCAAGGGGCTGATCGTCCCGGTGGTGAAGGGCGCCGAGTCGCTGAACCTGCTCGGCATCGCGAAGGGGATCGCCGACGTCGCCTCCCGCGCCCGCGAGAAGAAGCTGCTGCCCGACGACGTGCAGGGCGGGACGTTCACGATCACGAACCCCGGTGGCTACGGCACTTTCCACGGGACGCCGGTGATCAGCCAGCCGCAGGCGGCGATCCTCGGCACGTACGCGATCGTCAAGCGCCCGTGGGTCGTGCAGGATGAGCTCGGCGACGACGTGATCGCGATCCGCTCGATCATGAACATCACGCTCACGTACGACCACCGGCTCGTCGACGGCGCGCTCGCCGGCCGCTTCCTGCGCGACCTGCGCAAGCGGCTCGAAAGCTGGGACGAGTCCGCCTACCAGAGCTAGCGGCGTGAGCCGCCCGGCCCACCTGCTGAGCCTCGGCCCGACGCCGTACGCCGAGGCGTGGGACCTGCAGCGCTCGCTCGCGGCCGCCGTCTTGCAGGGCACGATTCCCGACACGGTCGTCCTGCTCGAGCATCCACCGGTCGTGACGGTGGGACGCCGTACGGACGACGGAGAGCTGCACCTGCCGGAAGACGTCGACGTGGACGTGGTCGAGACCGACCGCGGCGGCAAGTCGACCTACCACGGGCCGGGACAGCTCGTCTGCTATCCGATCCTCGACCTGAACCGGCACGGCCGGGACGTCCGGCGCTACTGCCGCGACCTCGAGGAGGCGCTGATCCGGACGCTGGCGGCGTTCGGGCTCGACGGCGCGCGCATCGAGGGTCTGACCGGAGTGTGGGTGAGCCCGCCGCCGCGGAAGATCGCCTCGATCGGGATCCACATCTCTCGCTGGGTGACGACGCACGGCTACGCGCTGAACGTCGACCTCGACCCCGAGCCGTTCACGAGCTGGATCACCGCCTGCGGCCTCGAGGACGCGGCGTTCACAGCCATGGCGCGCGAGCTCGGCCGGCCGGTCGCGGTCGACGACGTCCGCCCCGCGGCGGCTGCGGCGCTCGAGGAGGTCTTCGACCTTGTATTCGACGAGCTCGCACCCGACGAGCTCGGGCCTCGTTCCGCCCCGAGCACTTTGGTGCGCTGAGATGAGCTCGGTCACGTTGACGGTCGTTCACGACGGCATGGAAGCCGAGGAACTCTGCGGGCTTCTCCGTGTCAACGGGATCCCGTGTTACCACCGCCGAACGGCGATTGCCCAGGGTGCGGTGGACGGAAGTGCGTCGATGTCCGGTCCGACCGAGGTGCTTGTCAACGAACGCGACCTCGAGCGCGCGAGGGAACTCCTCTCGACCCCGCCAAAGGTCGACCGCGATGCCGGCCCGTAGACTGAGCCCGATGGAACGCTCGTTGCCCGTCGCCGAGAGGCCTCGCCGTCCCGAGTGGATGAAGGTTCGCGCACCGAGCGCCGACTCTCGCTACTACGACGTCCGCAAGCTGATCCACGGCGCCGGCCTGAACACGATCTGCGAGGAGGCGCGCTGCCCGAACATCGCCGAGTGCTGGGGGCGCGGCACCGCAACGTTCCAGATCCTCGGCGACACCTGCACCCGGGCCTGCCGCTACTGCTACGTCCACTCGGGCAAGCCGGACGGCCCGCCCGATCCGCTCGAGCCACTGCGCCTGGCGCAGACCGCAGCACAGATGAGCCTCGAGCACGTCGTCGTCACGTCCGTCGACCGCGACGACCTGCCGGACCGGGGCGCCGGCCACTACGCGGCCACGATCCGCGCCCTCCGCGCGAAGGTGCCGACGGCGTCGATCGAGGTGCTGACGCCCGACTTCCTCGGCTATGAAGAGGAGGCGCTCGCGATCGTGCTCGCGGAGCGGCCCGACGTCTTCAACCACAACATCGAGACCGTGCGGCGCCTGCATCCGAACATGCGCGGCGCCAAGGCGTCCTACGACAGGGCGCTCTGGCTGCTCGAGCGCGCGAAGGAGGTCGCGGCCTACGCTATGCCTGCTTACCCCCTGCTGACGAAGTCGGGCATCATCGTCGGCCTGGGTGAGACCAACGACGAGGTCGTCGAGACGATGCGCGACCTGCGCGGCCACGGCGTCGACGTCGTCACGATCGGCCAGTACCTCCAGCCGTCCTCGAAGCACGCGCAGATCGACCGCTGGGTGCACCCGGACGAGTTCCGCTGGTTCACCGAGCAGGGCGAGGCGCTCGGCTTCGGCTCCGTGTTCGCGGGGCCGCTCGTGCGCTCGTCCTACCGGGCCGACGAGCAGAAGCACGCCGCCACGTCGTCGTAAGCGGCAGGCAAAACCGCCCGGCGCACCGTCGGAGCGGCGCTACCATCGTTGCCAGGCACCGCTCGTTACGAGGAGGTTCGCCGATGAGCCGTCGATTCGCCGTCTTCGTCGCCGCAGGACTTGTGGGAGCGTTCGCGTCGGTCGCGCTGGCCAAACCTCCCGGCGGTCTGCAGCCCGCTGACGGCCCTCAGCCGGTCGATCCGCCGCTCGCGAGTCTGTGCGCCTCGTATCCGCACCCTCTGGCCACGTGTAGCGCCGTGGCGGTCACGTGCCCGTCCAGCCCGAAGGCGCAGGTCGCCTGCAAGACCGTCGCGTCGGCCGGGGCCGCGAACGCACCGGTGCGAAAGCTCGAGCTGCAGCTGCCACGCGCGTACGTGGCGTTGAGGATGCTGTGTCAGCTGAAGCCGGGCGCTGCGATCGCCTGCCGCATCACGAGCAGGACGAGCACGGGCGCGACGGGTGTGCGCGTGATGGTGTTGCGCCTTCCGGGCGCGGCCACCGCGCACGTCACCTGCAGCACGAAGAGCGCGAAGTTCGCCTGCAAGATCGGGAAATGATCGGGGGAGGGTCTCCCCTCCCCCGATCGCTCAACCGGACCCGATCAGAACTCTGTTAGTTCTTGCAGGGGTTCGCGATGATGTTGCGGTAGTTCTCGTACCGGAACCGCACGCCGGTCGAACTGCCGTTCAGCTGGTAGTAGAAGCCGAGCGGCGGGCCGTACTCCGACGTCGAAGTGCCGCCGAAGTTGTTGATCGTCTGGTTCTGGTTGCCGCCGCCTTCGGCCCACATGCACTGGCCGAGCCAGCCACTCGACAGCACCGTCGAGTAGATCGGNNGTGCTGCAGGTGAACGGGGCGCCGCCGTAGGGCGGAGCGCTGTTCTCGAGAGCGATCAGGTCGGTCTCGAACGCCGTCCGCTGGTACTGGCCCGTGATCTTGTTGCCGTTGAAGTACGGCGACTTGAACGTGACCGGGGTCGGCGTCATGTTCAGAGGCTGACCGGTCCCCGGCCAGGCATTCGCGGCATAGGGCACCCCGTCGAAGCCGGTGTTCTGCCCGATGCAGCCGGATATCGGAACTAAGAACGAGAAACTTGCGTTGAGACAGCCTCCGTCGTCTCCGTCGGTCGGCTCGGGGGCACCGTCGAACCCGCCTTCATTGCCCGTGCAGGCGGCATACGGAGCGCCGACTGCGACAGGGCTGCAGAGCTCGAAGTGACCGATCTCGTCCGAGTAGGCGGTGTTGTAGCTGTGCGCGGCCCACGGAACGCGGGTGTGCTCGCTCGAGGTCGAGTACATCGGGTGGTATGCGTACGGCGTCGGGGTGCAGGTCCCGGCGGCGGGGTTGTACGGCGCCTGCGCGAACCCGTTCGCGATGCTCGCAACAGCGGCGCCCGCCTGACCGGTCGTCAGGTCGTTGACGGTGACCTTGAAGCCGGCTGCCGTGTCACCCATGTTCACCTGGAGCTTGTCACCGCTGCCCATGAACAGGTTGGTCGCCGAGCTCGGGGTGTAGGTGTTCGCGGTCGCACCCCACGGGTTCGCGGGGCCGTTCGGGCTGCCGCCGCTCGAGCCCTTCGTGATGAACATGAAGTTGACGGGCTCCACTCCGGCGATACCCGCACACGCGGGGTTGCTGATCTGGAACGGGAAGCCCTGCTCGAGGAAGCTGTCGATCGTCAGCGCCGCGCACCACTTGGTCGGGTCGCAGCTGATGGCGATGTTCCAGGGCGCCCAGCCCGGCGGATAGAACTGGAACTCCATGTACGCGGCGCCCGGGTGGTGGCTGATGAAGTCGGGCGCGTTCGGGTTCGTCCCGTCGTAGATGTTCGCGTCCGTGTCCGGGTTGCACGTGCTCGTGTAGTTCGGGTACGAGGTGCTGTCGCACATCGCCATGCCGAACCAGAACGCGGGATGCAGCTCGAAGTCCCACGACGGCGACCCGGCGCCGGCCTGGCTCGGGAGCCCGGTCGGCTGCTTCGGCAGCGTCATCTGCCACGTGTTGTTGTTGCCGGAGCCGGCTGCGTTCGAGTAGAAGAGCAGGGAGGGCTCGTCGTGGCCGACGTATGTGCCGAACGACGACACCGAAAGGCCGTTCTCCACGTCCGTGCAGAGGTAGGACTGCCCCGGCGTCCCACAGTGAAGGCCGAACGGCGGCGCGGCGTGCGACGATGCCGACCGTCCGGCCGACGCGGTGACGAGCGCCGCGGCGACGACGGCGGCGACGAGCGCCAAGCCGATTGCAATTCGTCTCATGTACATCTCCTTTTGGCCCGACGGCGGCACGGGCATGAGGGGTTTCAGGGGTTTCTATGCCCTCCCCCGGACGGTGTCAAGCGAAACGAGCAGGCGTCAGTCGCCGTGCGGCTTCGCCATGGCGTGGTAGTCGAGCGCTCTTTCGAGCACGTCCTCCTCGACTCCTGCCTCGCGCGCGACCTCGCGAAGCGAGCGACCCGACGCGGCTGCTTCCTTGACGATCTCGCTCGCCTTGTCGTAGCCGATGTACGGGTTGAGCGCCGTCGCCGCCGATAGCGTCAGCTCGGCGTAGCGCTCGCACTGCTCCCGGTTCGCCTCGATCCCATCGACGCACTTCTCGGCGAGGAGCCGGGCCGCGCTCGCGAGCAGCTTGATCGAGTCGAGCAGGTTGCGAGCCATCAGCGGGACGAAGACGTTGAGCTCGAAGTGGCCCTGAAGGCCGCCGACCGTGATCGCTTGGTCGTTCCCGATCACCTGCGCCGCGACCTGCGTGACGACCTCCGGGATCACCGGGTTGACCTTGCCAGGCATGATCGAGCTGCCCTTCTGGAGTTCGGGCAGGCGGATCTCGGCGAGGCCGGCGCGCGGGCCCGAGCCCATCAGCCGGAGGTCGTTGGCGATCTTGGTCAGCGAGACGGCGAGCGTCCTGAGCGCGCCGGAGGCCTCGACGAGACCGTCACGAGCCGCCGTTGCCTCGAACGGGTCGGCGGGCGGCGAGATCTCGAGGCCCGTCTCGGCCCGGAGCACCTTCCGGACGCGCTCGGCGAACTCCGGATGGGTGTTCAGCCCGGTGCCGGTGGCGCTGCCGCCGAGAGGGATCTGCGCGAGGCGCGGCAACGCGTCCTCGATCCTCGCGATCCCCTGGCGCACCTGCGCCGCGTAGCCTCCGAACTCCTGCCCCAGCGTCACGGGCACCGCGTCCATCAGGTGCGTGCGGCCCGACTTGACCACGTCGTCGAACTCCTCCGCCTTGCGCTCGAGCGAAGCTGCAAGGCTTTTGAGCGCCGGCAGGAGTTCTGTCGTGATCTCGCCCAACGCCGCAAGGTGCACGGCCGACGGGAACACGTCGTTCGAGGACTGGCACATGTTGACGTCGTCGTTCGCGTGCACGTCCTCACCGGCCAGCGTGGCGATCACCTCGTTGGCGTTCATGTTCGAGGAGGTGCCCGAGCCCGTCTGGAAGACGTCGATCGGGAACTGGTCGTCGAGCTCCCCTGACGCGACGCGATCGGCCGCGGCCGCGATCCGCGCCGCCTTCTCGGGATCGAGCAGCCCGAGGTCCGCGTTCACGCGCGCCGACGCCGCCTTGATGCGTCCGAGCCAGCGCGCCACCGGCGCCGGGATCGGCTCGCCGGAAACGGGGAAGTTGGCGACCGCCTTCCGCGTCTCGCCTCCCCACAGCTCGCGGGGCTCGGTCGTGGCCATGCGCTGAGTCTAGCTCTGCATCGTTCGAAGGATCGCCGCAGGTTGGTCACCGGACCGCCACCAGAACGACACCAGCCGGACCGTCGCGCCGGCGGCCCCCCGTGTTGAATCTCCGCGATGAGCGACGGCGTCGACACAACGCTCGGACGTCTCGGCACCCTGCTTGCGCTACGCGCCCGGCCGCCCCTGCGGCGGATCCTGGCCGCCTGGGCCGCCTGCTTTGCAGGCGAGGCAATCGCCGCCGTCGCCTTCGGCGTCCTCGCGTACCGCTCTGCCGGCGCGACCGGCGTCGCCTTGCTTGTCGCGGTGCAGCTGCTGCCGACGGCGCTGCTCGCACCAATCGCTTTCGCAATCGCGGCCGACATCCGCCGCGAGCGGCTTGCGCTCGCCGTGGACGTCGTTCGGACCGCCGTCGTCGGCGCAGCCGCAGCGCTCAGCGAGGCGGGTGCTCCTCGCGAGACCCTGTTCGCGCTCGCGGCCGTCCTGACGGTCGGTACCGCCGTCTCCAACCCTCCGCGACGCGGGCTCCTACCGCTCCTCGTCGCCGAGCCTTCCGAGTTGACCGCCGCGGGAGTCGTGATCGGCGTCGTGCAGGCGGCCGCCCAGACGGCAGGTCCGCTCGTGGCGGCCATCCTCTTCGCCGTGTCGAGCGCCACAGGCGTGCTGGCCGCCTCGGCCCTTTGCTTCGCCGCGGCAGCGCTGGCGGAGGCGCGCCTGCCGAATACCACCGACCTCGCCGCCCGACCGCGCGAGGAGGAGAACCCGCGGGTGCTCGAGCAAGCGCTGCGTGCGCTCCAGCGCGGCTCCCAGACCGTGCGTTCCGACCCGGAGCTCCGGCTCGTCGCAGGCCTCTTCGCCGCGAAGAACCTCGGTCGCGGAGCGCTGAACGTGTTGATCGTCGTCGTGCCGTTCGCCCTCCTGCACGTGGGGAGCGCCGGCGTCGGCTGGCTGACGGCGGTGCTCGGGGCCGGAGGGGTGGCCGGAGGGCTGGCCGCCGCCACCCTCGTCGGCCGGCGTCGGCTGGTCCCTGCTATGGCAGCAGGCGTTGCGCTGTGGGGGCTGCCGCTGATCGCGCTCGGAGGGCTGCCCTACCTGGCCGCCGCGATCGTCGGGCTGGCCGTGCTCGGCGCCGGCAACACCGTCGCCGACGTCGCCGGGTACACGCTGATCGGCCGCTCGGCCCGCGACGACCTACTGGGCGCCGTCTACAGCGTCCACGAGGCGGTGCGGGCCGTGGCGATCGTCGCCGGCTCCGCGGTGACGGCGACCTTGATCGAGCTCTCGGGCTCGCGAACGGCGCTCGTCGCCGCCGGGGCGGCTCTTCTGATTGCGGCGGCCGCGGGCGGGCTCATGCGCGGACGGGAGCACTCGCGACAGCCGCGACCGGAGCACGTCCGGCTGATCCGGGCGAATCCACTCCTGGGCTGGCTGCCACCGATCGCGGTCGCCCGGCTCGCGTCTCGGCTCGAGCCGGTCGAGCTCGCGGCGGGCGCGATCCTCCTGCGCGAGGGGGATGCGGGCGACTGCGCCTATCTGCTCGAGACAGGCGAGCTCGTCGCCGATCGCGGCGGCCGGGAGATCGGCCGCGTGCGTCCCGGTGGCGTCGTCGGGGAGATCGCCCTCCTCCACGACGCGCCGCGCATGGCGACCGTTCGCACGGTCACCGACAGCAGGTTGCTCACGATCGAGCGCGACGAGTTCCTCGCCGCGGTGACCGGAAACGCGGGCGCCCGGGATCAGGCGACAATGCTGGTCGAGCTGCGCCTGGCCGAAGCGACGGCCGCGGCCGCGGCGACCGACGCGAGCTAGGCCGTGCGCCGGGACGCGGCGAGCAGCTCCTCCCAGCGGCAGACCTTGATCCGGGGTCGGCCGCAGGATGCGCCTCGCTCGCACTCGAGCCTGTCGATCATCTCCCAGCCGGAGTACGTGACCACCTCGCCCCCGCGCTCGGCGAGCAGCGCGTCGACCGCTGCCGCGCTCGCATTCGCCGCACGCGGCAGCGCGCCCGACCGCGCGTCCGCGAGCAGGAGCTCGACCGTCTCGGTGGCGTCCTTCTTGTTCGTCCCGATCACACCGGTCGGGCCCCGCTTGATCCAGCCGGCGCAGTAGGCGCCCGGGACCGCGATCCCCTGCTCGTCGAGAACGCGGCCGCCCGCGTTCCGGATCGTCGCCCGCCCCTCGTCGAACGGGACGTCCGACACGGCCACGCCCCGGTAGCCGACGCTGCGCAGGACGATCCCGCACGGGATCACCTCGCGCTCCTCGGTCGGCACGGCGCGCACGCTCCCCCGCCCATCCGGGACGAGCTCGTTGCGGACGACCTCGATCGCCTCGACCCGGTCGTCGCCGAGGATCGCGACCGGGGAGACGCGGAAGCGCAGGTGGAGCCGCTTCGGCCTCCCGGCCGGGGTGCGGGCCGCAAGCTCCCGGAGCACGTCCAGGTTCCGCCTCTGGATCGGCGTCCCCGCCTCGAGCTCCGCCGCGCTCGCGGTGTCGAGGTCGAGCTCCGCGGGATCGACGACGGCGTCGGCGCCCGCGAGCTCACCGAGCTCGACCAGCTCCGGAGTCGTGAACGCGCCCTGCACCGGGCCGCGCCGGCCGAGCATCAGGATCTCGCGAATGCCGGAGCCGACGATCGCCTCGATCGCCGCGCCGGTCGTGTCCGTCGGCGCGAGCTCCTCCGCGGTGAGCGCCAGCATCCGGGCGACGTCGACGGCCACGTTCCCGTTGCCGATCACGACGGCCCGCTCCCCGGAGAGGTCGAAGGACAGGTCCTGGAAGTCCGGATGGCCATTGTACCAGGCGACGAACGCGGTGGCGGGCCACGAGCCGGGCAGGTCCTCGCCGGGGATGCCGAGGCGTCGGTCGGTCTGAGCGCCCACGGCGTAGACGACCGCGTCGTAGAGGCGCGCGAGATCTCCGGGCGTGAGGTCGCGGCCGAGCTCGACGTTGCCGAGGAAGCGAAAGCCCGGCCGGGCGGCGATCTTCTCGAACGCGCGCGAGACCTCCTTGATCTTCGGATGGTCGGGCGCGACCCCGAGGCGAACGAGCCCCCACGGCGTCGGCAGCCGCTCGATCAGGTCCACCTCGACGCGTGGCTCCTCGCTCGCGAGCAGCACTCCCGCCGCGTAGAAGCCCGCCGGCCCCGAGCCGACGACGGCAACGCGAAGCGGCCGGTCCTCGCTCAGGGCGTCCAGGCGCGACCGCCGCGCCAGGCGTGGTGCGCGAGCAGGCCGGTCACCGCGAACACGGCCAGAGCGAGGAGCGGGTGGAAGATGCCGGCGGCCGGAGCGCTTTCGCCGGCCCAGGCGAGGATGATCGTGATCGCCACCAGCACCGGCGCGGCCAGGGCCAGGAGCACCGACCTCTTTCCGAGCCGTGACGCGAGTGCCAGCGCGAAGACGACAACAGCGATGATGAAGATGAGGTAGCCGAAGCCCTGGTGGAAGCTGAAGCCGTGGTCGAAGGACTTGTGGGTCATCGTGCTCCCCTTGTCCTTCAGCTTGTGCGCGGCGTAGAAGGCGCCATAGCCTGCCGCTCCGATCTGGACGAGCACGACCGCGAACAGAATCGCTGCGCCAATCCGGTAGAGAGTCCGCAGTGCTTGCACCGCGAGGATCCTACTTCAGCGGGCGGTCAGTGCGAGCAGCCGGAGCCGCAGCCGGCGCCCGTGTCCTCGGGAGCCTCGCCCTCGGCCACCTGGAACGAGTGGCCGCAACCGCAGGCAGCAGTGGCGTTCGGGTTCGAGATCTTGAAGCCGGCCTCCTGGATCGTCTCCAGGAAGTCGACCTCGGCGCCGCGGAGATAGGGAGCGCTGAACGGGTCGACGACCACCGTCACACCGTGCGACTCGAGCTCGAGGTCGCCCTCCTGGGCGGCCCGGTCGAAGCCGAGCGCGTACTCGAACCCGGAGCAACCGCCGCCCTGGACGGCAACGCGCAGAACGGTCGCCTCGCCCTCGGGCTCCTCGGCCATCAGGCCTTTGATCTTCGCGGCCGCGCTCTCGGTGAGCACGATGACGGCCTCGGTGCGTTCGGCGAGCTCCACGGGCGACATCGTAGCAGCGGCCCCCTCCGTCGCCGCAACACCGGCGGGCAGCTTGTGACACCCGTCTCACGCACGGTTGCGGGGTTTTTCGCCGGCTTCGTTACACGCGCCAGGGTCTGCTAGGTTCCGCACGTCCGAGACGCGGGGAGAGGGTCAGAGATGCTCGACAAGTGGCTGCCGTTCCTGATTTACGGGCTGTTTGCGGCTGCGATCCCGACGACGATGATCGTCATGTCGTTCGTCTTCTCGCAGCGTCCCCGCGCCCGCACCCGCGCCCGCGGCCTGCCGTTCGAGTCGGGCGTATCGGTCGGCCCGCCGAAGCAGCAGCGCTTCACGATCAGCTTCTACCTGACGGCGATGCTGTTCATCNNTTCGACATCGAGATCGTCTTCCTCTACCCGCTCGCGATCATCCTCCACCAGCTCGGCTGGTTCGGGTTCGTCGAGCTGCTCTTCTTCATCGCGATCCTCGCCCTCGGCTACGTGTACATCTGGCGGAAGGGTGCGCTCGAGTGGCAGTAGAGCGCAAGCGCCTCGCCGACTACGGGCTGCGCTCGGAACGCGTCCTCTGGCCCGACAAGGGGCCGGGCGTGTTCGAGGAGGAGGTGGCGAACCTCGAGCAGCGCGTCGGGCTGACGACGCTGGAGCGCGCCGTCGCCTGGGCGCAGACGAAGTCCATGTGGCCCGACACCTTCGGGCTGGCCTGCTGTGCGATCGAGATGATGTCGATCGTCNNCCTCGCCGCGCCAGGCCGACCTGCTGATCGTCTCCGGCCGCGTCGTCCACAAGATGGCGGCCCCGCTGCGGCAGATCTACGACCAGATGCTCGAGCCGAAGTGGGTGATCGCGATGGGGGCGTGCGCGAGCTCGGGCGGGATGTTCAACAACTACACGACCCTGCAGGGCGTCGACAAGATCGTCCCGGTCGACATCCACGTGCCCGGGTGCCCGCCGCGGCCCGAGGCGCTGATGGAGGGCATCATCCGGCTGCACGAGAAGGTCATGGCCGGCGTGCCGCCCGCCTACGAGATCCGTGGGGTAGCAGAGTGAGCGTGGCGGAGTGAGCTTCGCGCGCGTGCCGGGGCTGGTGGAGGAAAAGGTCGCGCTCGGCGAGACGACGCTCGTCGTCGATCCCGCGCGCCTCCTCGAGGCCTGCGAGCACCTCCGCGACGAGCACGGCTTCAACTTCCTCTCCGACCTCTCCTCCGTCGACTACCTCGGTTGGGGCGACGAGCCGGTCGCCGGCTACTGGGGCGGTGCGGCGGGCCGCGACCTGAACCGGCCGGGCACGTGGGGCCTCGCGCGGCTGCCCGCGCCCAAGGAGAAGCGCTTCGCCGTCAACTACCACCTGCTCGCCGTCCGTTCGACCGCTCGCGAGGCGCCACGCCTGCGGGTGCAGGTCTGGGTCGACGAGGACGAGACTGTGCCCACCGTCGTCCCCGTCTGGCCGACCGCCGACTGGCACGAGCGGGAGGTCTGGGACATGATGGGCATCCGCTTCGCCGGCCACCCGAACCTGACCCGGATCCTGATGGACGAGGACTGGGAAGGCCACCCGTTGCGCAAGGACTACCCGATCGGCGGCGAGCCGGTGCGGTTCAGCGGCGAGGAGTAATGGCGGTCGCGTCGGAACGGAGCAGCGGCGAGGCCATCTACGAGGGCTCGCGGATCCCCTCGCCGATCCCGAGCGTGCTGCTCGTCCCGGAGGAGCTGCGGCTGGGCGAGGACATCCTCGAGGTCAACTTCGGGCCCAACCACCCGTCCACGCACGGCGTGCTGCGCCTGGTCGTCGAGCTCGACGGCGAGACGGTCGTCGGCCTGCGCGCGGTGATCGGCTACCTGCACACCGGCTTCGAGAAGTCGATGGAGTCGAAGACTTGGTGGAAGGCGATCCCGTACGCGCCGCGGATGGATTACCTGTCCTTCCAGGCCAACGAGCTCGCGTTCGTGATGGCGATCGAGAAGCTGCTCGGCATCGAGGTGCCGCCGAAGGCGACCTGGATGCGGATGCTGCTCTGCGAGCTGAACCGCGTGCACTCGCACCTCGTCTGGCTCGGCACCTCCGCGCTCGAGCTCGGAGCGATCTCTCCCTTCTGGTACACGTTCCGGGAGCGCGACCGTGTCCTCGACCTGTTCGAGATGGTCGGCGGCGTGCGGATGCACACGCGCTACTTCCAGGTCGGCGGGCTCGCAGAGGACATCCCGCGCGGCTTCTTCGACGAGTGCCGCAAGTTCGTCGAGGTCATGCCCGGCGCCGTCGACCAGTACGAGCAGCTGCTCGACCAGAACGAGATCTGGCTCAGGCGGACGAAGGGCGTCGGGCTCCTGTCGGCCGAGGACGCGCTCGCGCTCGGCCAGTCGGGGCCGGTGCTGCGCGGGTCGGGCGTCGACTGGGACCTCCGCCGTGCCGCTCCCTACCTCGCCTACGACCAGGTCGAGTTCGACGTCCCGGTCAAGCAGAACGGCGACGTCTGGGACCGGTACAAGGTGCACATGGACGAGATGCGGGAGTCGACCCGCATCGTCGACCAGGCGCTCGAGGGCATGCCGGGCGGGCCGTGGATCGTCGACGACCGGAAGGTCGTGCTGCCGCCGCGCGAGGAGCTGCACACGTCGATGGAGTCCCTGATCCACCACTTCAAGCTCGTGACCGAGGGCTTCCGCGTGCCGGAGGGCGAGGTGTACCTCGCGGTCGAGTCGCCGCGGGGCGAGTTCGGCTGCTACCTCTGCTCGGACGGCGGGCCGAAGCCCTGGCGCGTCCGGTTCCGTGCCCCGAGCTTCGTGGCGCTCGAGGCCACCGCGACCCTGATGCGCGAGTCCCTGATCGCGGACATGATCGCCGCCGTCGGCTCGCTCGACACGGTCATGGGTGAGTGCGACCGGTGAGGGACTTCGACGCTCAGGTCCAGGAGATCGCAGCGCGCTACCCGGACTCGCGCTCGGCCGTGCTGCCTGCGCTCCGGATCGCGCAGGAGCGGCACGGCGGCTGGCTGCCTCCAGAGGCGTTCGTCGAGGTCGCCGAGGCGCTCGAGCTGACGCCCGCGTACTGCCAGGCGGTCGCGACCTTCTACGACATGTACCACCTCGCCCCGACCGGGAAGCACCTCGTCGAGGTCTGCACCAACCTCTCGTGCGCGCTCGCGCGGGCCCAGGACGTCGTCGACGCGTTCGAGTCGGAGCTCGACATCCGCGCGGGCGAGACGACCGAGGACGGGGAGATCACGTTCCGCGTCGTCGAGTGCCTGGGCGGCTGCGGCTACGCGCCCGTCGTCGCGGTTGACCATCGCTACCGGCACCCGGTCTCACCCGAGGACGTGCCCGCAATCGTGGAGGAGCTCCGTGCCGGCGCTTAGCGTCCTGCTCGAGGGCGCCGACGAGCGCGACCTGACCCGGCTCGCCGAGTACGAGGCGATCGGCGGCTACGCGGGCGTCCCCAAGGCGCGGGCGATGACGCCGGAGGCGCTGATCGAGGCGCTGCAGACGTCGAACCTGCGCGGCCGCGGCGGCGCCGGCTTCCCGATGGGCCGCAAGGCGTCGCTGATCGACCGCGGCAGCCCGAAGCCGAAGTACCTGGTCGTCAACGCCGACGAGTCCGAGCCGGGCGCGTTCAAGGACCGCGAGGTGATGGCGCGCGTCCCGCACCGGCTGATCGAGGGCTGCCTGATCTCGGCGCACGCGATCGAGTCGACGCACGTCTTCATCTACATCCGCGGCGAGTACCTGACGGAGTACGAGATCCTGCAGGCGGCTGTCGACGAGGCGCGCGAGGCCGGGCTCTTCGGCGACGTCGACATCGTCGTCCATCGCGGCGCCGGTGCCTACATCTGTGGCGAGGAGACGGCGCTGCTCGACTCGCTCGAAGGCCGGCGCGGGCAGCCGCGGCCACGACCGCCGTTCCCGCCCGTGTGGGGCCTGTACGGCGCGCCGACGCAGATCAACAACGTGTGCACGATCGCGAGCGTGCCGTCGATCATCGCCATGGGCGCTGCCGAATGGGCCAAGATCGGCCCGGAGACGTCACCCGGGACGGCGATCTTCTCGATCTCGGGCAACGTCGTGAGCCCGGGCAACTACGAGCTCGTGCTCGGAACGCCGATGCGCGAGCTGATCTACGACGTCGCCGGCGGCGTCCCGGACGGGCGCGAGCTGAAGGCGATCATCCCGGGCGGCTCGTCCGTGCCGGTGCTGACGCCCGACCAGATCGACACGCCGCTCGACTACGACTCGATCGGAGCGGCGGGGTCGTTCTTCGGCTCCGCCTCGCTGATCGTCGTCGACGACCGCTGCTGCATGGTGCAGCTCGCGCTGCGGGCGGCGAAGTTCTACATGCACGAGTCGTGCGGNNCGCGAGGGGACGCGCTGGCAGGTGCAGCTGCTGGAGAAGATCGAGGCGGGCGACGCGACCTACGCCGACCTCGACCTGCTGACGTCGGTGGGGTCGCGCATCCTCGGGAAGTCCCTGTGCGCGCTCGGCGACTTCGCCGTCTACCCCGTGCAGAGCTACATGAAGAAGTTCCCGGACGAGTTCCGCGCCCACGTCGAGCACGGCGGCTGCCCGTTCGCCGGCTCCTCGTCGATCGAGGGCATCGTGGCGCCGAGCGACCAGCACGCGCACGAGCCGGCCGCCGAGGTGCCCGCGTGAGCACGCCCGAGCTGGTCACGCTCACGATCGACGACGTCGAGGTGTCCGTGCCGAAGGGGACCGGGCTCGTCGAGGCGGCCGCGGCGGCGGGGATCGAGATTCCCGTGTTCTGCTACGAGCCGAGGCTGGGTCCGCCTGTCGGCGCCTGCCGCATGTGCCTCTGCGAGGTCGCGCCCGGGCCGCCGAAGCCGCAGGCCGCCTGCACGCTCACGGCCGCGGAGGGCATGGTCGTCAAGACGGCGGCGACGTCCGCGATCGCCGCCGAGGGCCAGAACGCGACGCTCGAGTTCATCCTCGTCAACCACCCGCTCGACTGCCCGGTCTGCGACAAGGGCGGCGAGTG
>PLBK01000004.1 GCA_003134505.1 Actinomycetota bacterium
ATGGAGTTCTGCAAGGCGTTCAATGCGCAGACGCAGGCCGAGAACGGGCGCATCATCCCGGTCGAGATCACCGTCTTCGAGGACCGCTCGTTCACCTTCATCACGAAGACGCCGCCGGCCGCCGTGCTGATCAAGGAGGCGCTCTCGCTGGAGAAGGGCTCGGGTGAGCCGAACCGCGAGAAGGTCGGCCGGCTGAGCCAGGCGCAGCTACGCCACATCGCCGAGACGAAGATGGTGGACCTGAACGCGCGCGACGTCGAGCAGGCGATGAAGGTGATCGCCGGCACCGCACGCTCGATGGGCGTGGAGGTGTCCTCGTAATGGCGCAGCACGGCAAGGTCTACCGTCAGGCGCGCGCCCAGATCGACCGCGAGCACGCCTACCCACCGGCCGAGGCCGTCAAGCTGCTGAAGGAGCTCCCCGGCAAGAAGTTCGACGAGACGGTCGAGGTCCACTTCCGGCTCGGGCTGAACGTCCGCCACGCCGACCAGCAGCTCCGCGGCACGCTGATGCTTCCGAACGGCACGGGCAAGGAGCAGCGCGTGGCCGTCTTCGCCGAGGGCGAGAAGGCGAAGGAGGCCGAGGACGCCGGCGCCGACGTCGTGGGCGCGGCCGATCTCGCGACCAAGATCGAGGGTGGCTTCGACGACTTCGACGTCGCGATCGCGACGCCCGACATGATGGGCACGGTCGGCAAGCTCGGGCGCATCCTCGGCCCGCGCGGCAAGATGCCGAACCCGAAGACCGGCACGGTCACCTTCGACGTGGCCAAGGCGGTGCGCGACGCGAAGGCGGGCAAGCTCGAGTACCGCACCGATCGCGGCGCCAACGTCCATCTCTCGATCGGCAAGAAGAGCTTCGACGAGCGTCAGCTGCTCGAGAACTACGCGGCCGTGCTCGACGAGATCATCCGCGCCAAGCCGTCGGCAGCCAAGGGACGCTACATCCGCACGATCACGCTGACGACCACCATGGGCCCGGGCGTGCACGTGGATTCGACCCGAACCCGGGACATCGTCGAGGACTCCGCCGACGCGGAATCCTCTAGAGGGGCAGCTACAGTAAGCGCCTGAGAAAAGAAGACTCGGTCGCCTGAGACAGCTGGCAGCGGTAACGCGGAAGTCCAGCCGAGGCGCTCTCTGTGAGGAACACTTCCCTCTAGGGCGCGCCGGCGGCGCGCCCGTTTTCGTGATGGAGGAATGACATGTTGAAGCCCGAGAAGGAGAAGATCGTCGCGGAGTTGACCGAGCGGTTGCGCTCGTCCGAGACGCTGATCGTCGCCGACTACCGCGGCCTGTCCGTGAAGGAGGTCGACGACCTTCGCACCAAGCTGCTCGAGCAGGGAGCCAGCTTCACGGTGGTGAAGAACTCGCTCACCCGGCGTGCTGCCGAGGCCGCCGGAGCCGACGCGCTGATGGCGCTCCTCGACGGCCCGAGCGCGATCGCGTTCCTCGACGCCGGAGGCGACCCCGTTGCGGTGGCGAAGGCGCTTGCCGACTCGGCCCGCACGACGAAGATCCTCGAGGTGCGGGGCGGCGTCATGCAGGGCCGGACGATCACGGCCGACGACGTCGCAGAGCTCGCGAAGCTCCCGCCGGTGGACGTGCTCCGCGCCCAGGTGCTCGGTGCCGTGACGTCGCCGATCTCCACGATCGTCGGCCTGTTCACGGCCCCGCTCCGCGAGCTGCACGGCCTGCTCCAGGCGCGAATCGAGCAGCTCGGCGGCCCCGACGGCTCGGCCGTCGCCGAGGAGGAGCCCGAGCCGGCAGCCGAGGAGCCCGTGGCAGCGGCGGAGACAGAGACCCAGGACGCAGAACCGGAGGAGCCGGCCGAGCAGCCGGCTCCTGACGAGAAAGAGGAGGAGTAATGGCTGTAAGCGGAGTCGACAAGATGTTCGACGAGCTCGGGAAGATGTCCGTGCTCGAGCTGGTCGAGCTGAAGAAGAAGATCGAGGACGAGTGGGGGATCACGGCCGCAGCTCCGGTCGCGGCCGCCGCGGCGCCGGCCGGTGGTGGGGGCGGCGACGGTGCCGCAGCCGAGGAGCAGACGGCGTTCGACGTCGTGCTCACCGGCGCCGGCGAGAAGAAGATCCAGGTGATCAAGGTCGTTCGCGCCCTGACCGGTCTCGGGCTCAAGGAGGCCAAGGATCTCGTCGACAGCGCTCCCAACCCGGTCAAGGAAGGCGTGGCGAAGGACGAGGCCGATTCGGTCAAGGCCCAGCTCGAGGAGGCCGGGGCCAGCGTCGAGTTGAAGTAACCTCGGCGCGCGATCATCATGGTCGCGTGAGGAGGAGATTTCTGCGTTCCGGGGAGCCGCCGCCGCTCCCCGGAGCGCACCACGTTCCGGAGAGCGCATCCGAGCAGGCGCCGAGCGCCGACCAGAAGCGCTTCGTCGTCGGCTTCCTGGCTGCGGCCCTCGGGCTGCTGGCCGCCATCCTCGCGCTCAACGTCGTCATCGACCCGTTCGCGATCGCCGGGTCGGGAATCGTGCCGACCGCGGTCGAGTCGGACCGTTCGATCAAGCTGACGCTGCTCGAGAACCTGAAGCGCGGGCCGGAGATCTTGATCCTCGGCAGCTCCCGCTCACGGCAGGCCGAGCCGTCCTATCTCGAGCAGCTCACCGGGCACACCGGCTTCAACGCCGGCGTCACCGGCGGCACGTCGGCCGACGAGTGGGTGTTCACCAGGTTCGCCGCCGACCTCTTCCCCCACCAGAAGCGACGGTATATCTGGTTCGTCGACGTCGGCATCGCCGGCGGCGGCGTCGGGGCGCAACTGGCACACGACCCCCGTGCGCGCCGGTACCTACCGGGCGGCGCCGGCTTCGGCCTCGGAGACGTCGCGACGTATCTGAGCACCGACGCGACCAAGGCGTCGTGGCGCGTGTTCAGGAAGTGCGTCCTCTCCACCTGCCGATCGCGCATCAACTATCACCCCGACGGGTCGCTGACGAACCAGTCGCTCCGCTACCTGCCCGAGCACGCGAAGTCGTTGCAGAAGTCGGTGGCGAAGCAGATCGCGGGCGTCCGCGCCCACCATCAGACGCTCGCGCAGGCCCGGGCCGACCTCGCGCAGCCCAACCGCTTCTTCTACTTCGAGCGGGCGCTCGCCTTCATGAACAAGCGCGGCGAGGTGCCGGTGATCGTGCTCAACCCCGTGTACCCGAGCGTCCTCGCCCAGCTGGACAAGTACGGCTACGCCGGACGCCGGGCCTCGCTCGAGGCCATTGCCAAGCTCCACAAGCGCTACAAGTTCGTCTTCGTCGACTGCCAGGACATCCGCAGCTGGGGCGGGACGGCCCGCGACTGGTCGAACGCGACGCACGTGAACCGGGCCAACATGCGCCGCATGCTCAGGTACATCGTGGCGCACTCGGCCGGCGCGCTGCGCTAGCCGGGAGCAGCGGTGCTGTTCAACAGCTACATCTTCCTGTTCGGGTTCCTGCCGTGTGTCCTCGCCGGCTGGTGGCTGCTGCCGAAGAAGCCGCTCCGGCTGATCTTCCTGACCGGCTCGTCGTGGTTCTTCTACGCCTGGTGGGACTGGCGGTACCTGCCGGTCCTGATCCTCGCGACCTCGGTCGACTACGTCGCCGGCCTCTGGATCTCGCGCTCGGACGACGAGCGGCGACGGCGAGTGCTGCTCGCGGCGTCGCTGGCGACGAACATCGGCATCCTCGCCTACTTCAAGTACGCCGGGTTCTTCTTCAGCTCGCTGAACGGGATCGGCCGGGCGGTGGGGGCGACGCCGCACCTGCCGTCGCTCCACATCGTGCTCCCGATCGGCATCTCCTTCTACACCTTCAACTCGATGTCGTACACGATCGACGTCTTCCGGCGGAGGGTCGAGCCGACCCGGAACGTGCTCGAGTACACGACCTTCGTCGGGCTGTTCCCGCACCTGATCGCGGGGCCGATCGTGCGCTTCACCGACCTCGCCGGCCAGCTCAGGAGCCTGACGCCGAGGCTGACCTCGCGCCACGCTGCGCTCGGGGTGTTCTTCCTCTCCTGCGGCCTGGTCAAGAAGCTCCTGATCGCCGACCAGCTCCATCCGTACGTCACGCGCCTCTACGCGGACCACGCCCACCTCGGCCTGCTGACCGGCTGGGCGGCTGCGGTGGGGTACTCGCTCCAGCTCTACTTCGACTTCTCCGGCTATTCCGACATGGCCGTCGGCCTCGCCTGGCTGCTCGGCTTCCGGTTCCCGCAGAACTTCAACTCGCCGTACAAGGCCGAGAACATCTCGGACTTCTGGCGCCGCTGGCACATGAGCCTCTCCTCCTGGTTCCGCGACTACCTGTTCATCCCGCTCGGCGGCTCACGGCGAGGAGCGGGGAGGACGATCGTCAACCTGGTCGTGACCATGTTCCTGGCCGGGCTCTGGCACGGCGCCGCGTGGACCTTCGTCGTCTGGGGGCTCGTCCACGGAGTCTTCCTCGGCGGGCACGCGGTGCTCCGGCGCGCCGGGCTGACGCCGCGCAACGTCTCACTGAATCGCCTGGTCACGTTCGCCCTGGTCTGCGGCGCGTTCGTCGTCTTCCGGTCACCGAGCCTGGGCGTCGCCGGAGACGTCCTCTCTTCGATGGTCGGCCTCGGCGGGCTCGACTCGGCCTCACAGCTCGGGGCACTGTTCCCGGTGAGGTTCGCCATCGGGATCGCGGCGCTGCTCGTCTTCGTGAACCTGGCGCCGAACACCTGGCAGATCCGGATCAGGCCGCGCGTCTGGCAAGGGATGGCCGCCGGCATCGGGGCTGCGGTCGCTATCATGACGATCTCCCAACCGCATCCGTTCATCTACTTCCAGTTCTAGGTCGGCCCCGCGGACGCGGGAAGAAACATCCTCTCGACGCCGTTCTTGCGTAGGGAAGGATGTTTCCGCTAGTCTGACGGGTTGCGCCGACCTCCGGCCGTTTCGCCTGCCATCACCGCCATTTTCTCTTAACGGAGGCTGTTCCATTTGACCAGCAGGGTTGCTGCGCCTAGCGCGCGCCAGGGTTTCTCGCGTCTGAAGCATGTACTCGATCTTCCGAACCTAATCGACATCCAAAAGACTTCCTTCGACTGGTTCCTGGAGGAAGGCCTGAGGGAGACGATCGACGACATCTCGCCGATCGAGGATTACACCGGCACCCTCGCGGTGGAGTTCGGGGATTACGAGTTCGGCCAGCCGCAGTTCTCGATCAAGGAGTGCAGGGAGAAGGACCTGACCTATCAGGTCCCGCTCTCGATGACGGTCCGCTTCGTGAACAAGGACACGGGCGAGATCCGGGAGCAGCGCGTCTTCATGGGCGACTTCCCCATGATGACCGAGCAGGGCACGTTCATCATCAA
>PLBK01000050.1:0-82434 GCA_003134505.1 Actinomycetota bacterium
GCCGGCGGCGTCTTCGTGATGAACGAGAACGAGCGGTCCTCGAAGACCGTGATCTCGACCGGGGTGATCCGGCCGTTCTGATCGGCGGTCTGCGCGTTGAATGCCTTGCAGAACTCCATGATGTTGACCCCGTGCTGGCCTAGTGCAGGGCCGACCGGCGGCGCAGGGTTCGCTTGTCCGCCCGGGATCTGAAGCTTGATCAGTGTCAGTATTTTCTTGGCCACGTGAGCTTCCTTAGTCCAGCTTCTTGACGTTGTCGAACCCTACTTCGACCGGCACCTGCCGTTCGAAGATGTTCACCATTACCTGAAGCTTCTGCGCGTCGGCGTTCACATCGGTGATCTCGCCGTCGAAATCTGCCAGCGGGCCGGAGGTGATCTTCACCGATTCGCCGAGGGAGAACTCCACCTGGGCGCGGGTGGGTGCGATCCCGCCGGTGCCGGTGTGAAGGATCCGGTCGACCTCAGGCTGGGAGAGCGGCACCGGCTTCGAGCCCGCGCCGACGAAGCCCGTCACGCCCGGCGTGTTCTTGACGACCGTCCAGGCGTCGTCGTTCAGATCCATGTTCACGAGCACGTAGCCCGGGAGGATGCGCTTCTCCGCCTGCACCTTCTGGCCGTCCTTCGTCTCGATCACCTGTTCGGTGGGGACGACGACGCGCCGAAAGCGGGTGCGCTGACCCATGGACTCGATCCGGTGCTCGAGGTTGGCTTTCACCTTGTTCTCGTGCCCGGAGTAGGTGTTGATCACATACCAGCGAAACATTCGATCCTCTCTATCGCAGCAACACGTGCTGCACGACGTACTTCCACAGCTGATCGTTCAGCCAGAGGTAGGTGCCAACGATGACGCAGGCGATCAGCACCACCGCGGTGCCGCTGATGACCGCCTTCTGGCTCGGCCACTCGACCTTCTTGAGCTCGGCGACCGACTCCTGCAAGAAGCGGAAGAGCCCCGAGCCAGGGAAGTGCCGTTCCTCGGTGGAGCGCGGCCTGGGCGCTGCCGAGTCGCTGTTCGCGGTCGGCGGCGGTGCTGGGGGACGCTGCGGCGGCCCCCCTGCGAGGGCCGGCTCTTGCTGCGCGCGCCGCGCGCGCCGCTCTTGACGCGTCTGCCTTGCCATACACCGAGGGTTAGCGGGTCTCCCGGTGCACCGTGTGCTGACTGCACCAGCGGCAGTACTTCTTGAACTCGACGCGATCGGGCGTGTTCCGCTTCGACTTGTCGGTCTGGTAGTTGCGCCGCTTGCACTCCGTGCAGGCGAGCGTGATTGCGACTCTGACTCCGGTGGCCATATTCCGTCTCTATCTCGAGGGTGAACGCGTTCTTAGTAGCGCCGGGTGGGCTCGAACCACCGACCTCTGCATTATGAGTGCAGCGCTCTAACCAGCTGAGCTACGGCGCCCCGCGCGCCGGGGGAGTGTAGCGGAACTTTCCAGGGTTTCCAGCACCCGGGGGCCTGGTGTCAGACACCGCATTGTTGTCCCAAAGAGCCACTTGCGACAAGCCGGGCGTGACAGCGATCTTCAAGGAATGGGACGGCAAGCACGGCCGGGGGCAGCAGGCTTCTACCACGTCGCTGCGCGGGGCGCAGGCGGACGAGCAGCTCTTCCGCGACGAGGCGGACGACCTGCGCTTCGAGACGGAGCTCCGGACAGTCGTGACAGACAGCGCCATTCAATGTCTCGCTGCCTGCGTGATGACGACGCATTAATTACTTGCTGTTCGAGACGGGCGACGGCGCCCTCGCGCCGGCGATGAAGAGGCTGAACCAGCGGTATGCGCGGGCATTCAACGCGCGTCATGGCTGTCGCGGGCACGCGTTCGCCGAGCGCTATTTCTGCGTCCCCTTACTGAGCGACGAGCACCTGCTGATCGCATATCGCTATCTCGCGAGGAACCCTGTGGAAGCCGGACTGTGCGCACGGCCGGAGGATTGGGTCTGGAGCAGCTATCCCGTGGCGATCGGCCGAAAAGGCCGCTTCGCCTTCGTAGACGCCTCGTTCAGGTGAGCTTCTGCGACGGATCGCTCAACGCGCTCCGATGGTTCGTCGAATCAAGAAGCGGACAGGCGCTCGATGAACTTGAGCGTGCGGCTCCAGGCGTCCTCGGACGCCTCCGCGAACTCTTCCTGCTTGCGGTCGAAGAAGCTGTGCGGCGCACCGTCGTAGACGACGAGCTCGTGCTCGACCCCGGCCGCGCTCAATGCCGCCTCGAACGCGCTGTTCTCGACCTCCGTGATGTGCTGGTCTGCACCGGCCTGCAGCGCCAGGATCGGCGCCCCGATCTCACTCGCGCGCTCGGCCGGCCCGAGAACGCCGTTCCGTTCCGTCGGGAACCCGTAGAACCCGATGGCGCCGCTCAACCCGTGACCGGACGCGGCGGCGAGCCACGAGTTGCGGCCGCCG
This sequence comes from Actinomycetota bacterium, assembly GCA_003134505.1. GTDB lineage: Bacteria > Actinomycetota > Thermoleophilia > Gaiellales > Gaiellaceae > PALSA-612. The sequence continues at coordinate 2,406 of PLBK01000050.1, forward strand.
AAGCAAAAGCCGACGGTAAAGATCGACCCGCAGTCGAGCCCTCGCAGGTGCTGCACAGCAGCCGCAACGTCTTCCTGGACCAGATCCGGCTTCGTCTCGAGCACGTGCGGCATGTAGTCGAAGTCGTCGTCGCGCCGTGCCACGCCGGCGCTGCGCCCGAAGTAGTCGATCGCGACGGCGGCGAAGCCGCGCTCGGCGAACCGGAGCGCGAGCTCCTCGTAGAAGCGGTAGAGGCCGCGAACGTCCGGCAGGACGACGACGCCCGCCGCAGCCGGATCGTCGGGCAGCGCCGCGAAGGCGGCGAAGCGGTTGCCGTCGCGCGCCTCGAGCACCAGCTCGTCGTGCGACAGCGCGGCCCCCGAGATGACGGGGATGGGCGGCAGCGAATCGAGCTCGAAGCACATGGACGAGCGAGGTTACCTCACTCGGCGCCGGCGGCCGCCGGGCTCGCGTGCTGGACGAAGTCGCGGCGGCGGACGAGCGCGAAGCCGAGCAGGGCGCCGGCGAAGGCGACGATCGCGGCGACCAGCAGGATCTCGTTCAGCCCCGAGACGAACGCTGCGCGCGCCGCGTGGGCGATCGCCGCGCGTGCGCCCGGAGGTGCGGAGGCGATCGCCTGCTTCGTGGAGCCGGTCGCGACCGAGTGCGCCACGCGCGACGCGTCGATCCCGGAGACGCCGCGCAGCGCGCTCTCGACGCGGGTCGTAACCCGGGCCTGGAGGAGCGCACCGAGCCCGGCGATCCCGGTCGCGACGCCGACCTGGCGGAAGGTGTTGCTGATCCCGGACGCCATCCCGCTCATCCTCGGCTCGACGACGCCGACGGCCACCGAGGCGAGCGGCGGGTTGACGAGACCGATCCCGACGCCCGCGACGCAGAACCCGGGCAGGAGCGCCGTCCACCCCGACGAGCTCGTCAATCCGTGCATGAGCAGGAGCGCGATGCCCGTGAGCACGAGCCCGCCGCCGAGGAACAGCCGCACGGGCAGCCGCACGGAGAGCGGGCCGGACAGCCCGGCGACCACGAACGAGATCATGCTCAGCGGCAGGAACCGCAACCCCGCGCCGAGAGGCGAAACGCCGAGGACGTTCTGCAGGTAGAGGGTCAGGTACAGGAACATCGCGAACATCGACGCCGCGAGCGTGAACGCGACGACGGCGCCACCCGTGAACGTCGGGATCCGGAGCAGTCGCAGGTCGAACATCGGATGCTCCTGCATCCGCTCGGCGAGCACGAACGCGAGCAGCAGCGCCAGGGAGCCGGCGAAGAGCGCGACGATCTGGGGGCTCGACCAGCCCGCGTCGTTCCCGCGGATCAGCGCGAAGACGAGCAGGAAGAGGGCGCCGCTGAACGTGACGACGCCGACCCAGTCGATGGTCGCCTCGAAGCGCTGGTGCGCCTCCGGTACGCGCAGGAGCGTCACGAGCAACGTCACGAGGCCGATCGGCAGGTTGATGTAGAAGATCCACTGCCAGCCGAGCCCCTCGGTGAGGCCGCCCCCGACGAGCGGGCCGACGGCGACGGCGAAGCCGACCGTCGCGCCCCAGATCCCGAACGCCGTCCCCCGCTCGCGGCCCTGGAACTCCTGGGCGATCAGCGCCAGCGAGGTCGCGAACATGATCGCGCCGCCGATCCCCTGTGCGCCGCGGGCGAGGTTGAGGAAGAGCGGGCTCGTGGCGAGGGCGCAGGTCAGCGAGGCCGCCGTGAACAGCACGAGCCCGCCGGCGAAGACGAGACGGCGCCCGAGGATGTCGCCGAGCGAGCCGGCCGTCAGCAGGAGCGACGCCAGCATCAGCGCGTACGCGTCGATCACCCACTGCAGGTCCGAGAAGCTCGAGCCGAGGTCCTTCTGGATGTCCGGAAGCGCCACGTTCACGATCGTGACGTCGAGGAGCAGCATGAACGTCGCCGTGCAGGCGGCCAGCAGCGTCCACCACTTCCTGTCCATGCGCGTTGCCTTCCCGCTTCGCTTGTTCTCTACCAGCGGTCCCAGTGCACCATCGTGTCGAGCGGCTTGCGGCGCGCCGGCCGGAAGTCGGTGCCGATCGTGTACGCCACCGGGACCAGCGCCACCTGCATGATCTCGTCATAGGGCAGGCCGAGGATCTCCGCCGCCTCGCGCTCGTACATCAGGTGGAAGCTCGTCCAGCAGGAGCCGAGACCGCGCGAGCGCGCCGCGAGCATGAAGCTCCACGTCGCCGGCGCGATCGTGCTCCAGCGGCCGGCCTGCGTCAGAGCGGACTTGCCGTCCGTGCGCCCCTCGATGCAGGGGATCACGTGCACCGGCACCTCGCCGATGTGCTCGACGAGGTGGAGGACGGACTCGAGCAGGCGGCGGCGCGACGGCTCGAGGCCCTCGGCGGCCGCGGGGTCGAGCGGCCCGAGGTAGCGCGCGGCGCCCTGGCGCCAGAGCTCGCCGAGCGCCGCACGCTCTTCGGCGTCCGTGACGACGACGAAGTGCCAGTCCTCCCGGTAGCTCGCCGTCGGCGCCTGCTGGGCGAGGCCGAGACACTGCTCGAGCACGTCGCGCTCGACCGGCCGGGTGAGGTCGAGCCGCTTGCGCACGCAGCGCGTCGTCGAGAGCAGCTCGTCGGTTGTCAGGTCGAGGATCATCTAATCTCCTTCCGCTGGCATACGGGGAAAGGGGACATCATGGCGGTTGTCAAGATCATCGAGCTGGTCGGCAGCTCGAGCACGAGTTCGGACGACGCCGTTCAGCAGGCGCTGGCCGAAGCCCGGAAGTCACTTCGCAACATCAAGGCGGTCGACGTCGTCTCGACAGGCCTGCGCGGTGACAACCTCGAGGAGTGGCGAGCGCACGTGCGGGTTGCGTTCCTGGTCGAGAGCGTCGACTAACGCGGGCGGTCAGGGCAGCGTGGCAAGCTCCTCGTCGCGCGAGACGAGCGCGGCGTAGCGGCCACCGAGCTCGAGCAGTTCCTCGTGCGTCCCCTGCTCGACGATCCGGCCGCCGTCGAGGACGACGATCTGGTCGGCGTCGCGAACGGTGGAGAGCCGGTGCGCGATCGCGATCGTCGTCCTCCCCTCCGCGAGTCGGTCGAGCGCCTCCTGCACCGCCCGCTCGGTCTGCGTGTCGAGCGCGCTCGTCGCCTCGTCGAGCACGAGCACGGGCGGATTGCGCAGGATCGTCCGCGCGATCGCGATCCGCTGCTTCTCGCCGCCCGAGAAGCGGTAGCCGCGCTCTCCCACGACGGTGTCGTAGCCCTCCGGCAGCGAGGCGACCAGGTCGTGGATCCGGGCCGCGCGCGCCGCCTCCTCGATCTCCTCGTCGCTCGCGGCCGGCCGGGCGAAGCGCAGGTTCTCGCGCACCGTGTCGTGGAACAGATACGTCTCCTGCGAGACCACGCCCACGACACGCGCGAGCGACGCGAACGTGATGTCCCGGACGTCGTGGCCGTCGATCGTCACGCGCCCGCGCTCGACGTCATAGAGCCGCGCGACCAGGTAGCCCATGGTGGTCTTGCCTGCTCCGGTCTCGCCGACGATCGCCAGCGTCGCTCCGGGCGGCACCGTGACGGACACGTCCTCGAGCGTCCACGGCCCGTCCGGCGAGTAGCGGAACCAGACGTGCTCGAAGGAGACGTCGCCGCGGCAATCGCCCAGCTCGACCGCGTCCGGCTTCTCGTCCAGGTCGACGGTCAGGTCGAGGTACTCGAAGACGCGGTCGAACAGGGCGAGCGAGGTCTGGACATCGACGCCGACCGAGAGCAGCTGCCCGATCGGGAAGAAGAGCCGTGTCTGCAGCGTGGTGAACGAGACGAGCGTGCCGATCGTGATCGCGCCGCCGCCGTGGGCGAAGCTCCAGCCGCCGAACCAGTAGACCGCTGCGGGCATGACGGCGAAGGTCGTCTGGATGAGCGCCATCAACCAGCGGCCGGCCATCCGCGACGCGACCTCGAGCTGTGCCAGGTCGGCGGACTGCGCCGTGAAGCGGTCGCTGAGCTCGCCCGAGCGGCCCATCGTCCGCCCGAGCAGGATCCCGGAGACCGAGAGCGACTCCTCGACGAGCGACGAGAGATCCGCGAGCGTCCGCTGCTGCGTCGTCGTGATCCGGCGGCGCTCGCGGCCGACACGCCTGGTCAGGTAGACGAAGACCGGCATCAGGCCGAGCGAGAAGACGGCGAGGCGCCAGTCCATGAGGAACATGGCCACGACGGTCGCGAGCACCGTCGTCACGTTCGAGACGATCGAGGTCGCCGTCGACGTCACGACCGTGTCGACGCCGCCGATGTCGTTCGAGATCCGCGACTGGATCTCTCCCGTGCGTGTGCGCGTGAAGAAGGCGAGCGACAGCCGTTGCAGGTGCCGGTAGACCGCCGAGCGCAGGTCGTGCATCACCTGCTGGCCGACGACGTTCGACATGTACGTCTGGACGACGCCGAGCGCCCCGGTCACGATCGAGATCGCGATCATCCCGCCGACGAGCAGCGAGAGCAGGGTGACATCCCTGTGAGGGATCGCAGTGTCGAGGACGGCGCGGAGCAGGAACGGCGAGGCGATGCCGAGGAGCGACGAGACGCCGATCAGCCCCAGCACGACCCCGAGCCGCAGACGGTAGGGCCGGAACAGCCCGGCGACGCGGCGCAGGTTGGCCCGGCGGACCTCCGGGTCCTCGGGCCGGACCGGCTTCTCAGGTGGCTGGAACCCCCGCCGTCCTCCGCCGCGTCCGTCCATCCAGGCCATGCCGTATCGAAGCACGCGCGCCCGGGCTGGGCGAGTCAGCGACGGCGCGCGACGTGCAGCACAGCAAGATGCGTCATCTCGACCGTGCCGCCCGGCCGCGCCTCGATGCGCCGGCGCTTCAGCCGAAAGAGCTCTTCGCGGACGTCGTCGGGCAGCAGACGATGGTCAGAGGCGGTCTCCATCAACGCTATGTACTCGTCCGCGGTGTAGGTGCGAGTGAACAGATGCCGGCGAACGACGATCTCTGAGAAGAGGCCACTGGCTTCGATCTCCTCGCGGAAGTCGGGCACGTCCTCCGGGGGACCGGGCGGGTCGTCTCCTGCGAGCCCGACCGCGCGGTAGTCCTCCTGCATCGCCAGGAAGATCGGGTCGCCTCCGGCCGGGACGACGTGCCGCGGCTCCACGAATGCAAGCGCCCTGCGTGGACGACGTCGACGTCGGGATACGCAGCGAGGTTTCGACGGGCGACTTCCGCGAGCCGGCCGCCGAGCTCGACGCAGGTGATCCTGAGCCCACGGGCAGCGAGCGGCACCGTGGCCTGACCCGTTCCGCACCCGATCTCGATCGCTGCAGAACCCGCCCGCAGCCCTGCGAGCGCGACGAGATCGTCGACGACGCTCTCGGGATACGGGCGCCTGGCGGTGGCGTACAGGTCGGCCACCTGGTCGAAGGTCAGTCGCCGGCGTTCGCGCTGTGGATAGTCGGGCATTGTGCTCGTCCCATCCTTCCCGTTAGGGTCCGTCCATGGCGATCGAGCAGCTGCGGATGACGTGGGACGAGCTGGGCGTCGGCTCGAAGGCGATCGCCGAGCAGGTGGCGGACGACCGCTTCGAGCCCGACTTCATCCTCGGCATCTCGCGCGGCGGCCTGCTCGTGGCCGGCGCCCTCGCCTACGCGCTCGGGGTCAAGAACACGTTCACGATGAGCGTCGAGTTCTACACCGGCGTCGACGAGCGGCTCGACATGCCGATGATCCTCCCGCCGATCCCGCACCTCGTCGACCTGCACGAGTCGCGCGTGCTGATCGCGGACGACGTCGCCGACACCGGCCAGACGCTCGTTCTCGTCAAGGACTTCCTCGAGGGCAAGGTGGCGGAGGTGAAGATCGCGGTGCTGTACGAGAAGCCGCGCTCGGTCGTGCAGTGCGAGTACGTCTGGAGCCGCACCGACCGCTGGATCGTCTTCCCCTGGAGCGCGCAGGACCCGGTCGAAACGCCGCTGCCGCAGGCCGTCCTCTAGGGACATGGGGGAAACAGCCGGTTTCCCCCACGAGCCCCCTTCCCTGAGCGCTCGGGCCAGCCGTCCAGGTCGACGCCGGCAAAGCCGGCATCGACGGCGAAGGTGATCGATGTAGCCTCACCCGAAAATGTCCTTTCCACTTCCGATCGAGACCGATCGCCTACTAATTCGCCCGTTCGTGCCTGACGCCGACTGCGAGCAGATGCTCGGCATCTACGACGACCGCGAGGTGATGCACTTCATTCCCGGCGGCGCGCTGGCCGGAGTCGCGGCCGTCCGATCGAACCTCGAGAGGTATGCGAATACTCAGCGACGGCTGGGGTTCAGCTCCTGGGCGGTCGTCGCGCGCGAGAGCGAGCTCCTGATCGGCGATGTCGGCTTCGGCATCTTCGAGCCGACCGGCGATATCGAACTGGGCTACACCCTCGGTCGCCAGTACTGGGGCCGCGGGTATGCCACCGAGGCAGCGCGAGCTTGCCTGACCACCGCGCTCGCCCATCTCGCGCCGCCCAGGATCATCGCTGTCGTCGATGAACAGAACGACGCGTCACGTCGGGTGGCCCAACGGATCGGAATGGCGCAACTCGAAACGCTCGAAGCGCACGGCCGCCCTCACGCCCTCTTCGCTACAGGCTCCGATCTCGGCTAGCCGCTGTACTCGAACGTCGACGCGTACGCGCAGACGCCGCGGTACTCGAACGCAAGCGGAGGCTGGTCGGCCACTCTCAACAGCTCGACGGTCAGCTCCTCGCCCTCGCGCTCGTGGCCGGGGATGACGCAGGTGACGGCCGGCTGCTCCGCGACCGGGGCCGAGACGCGCACCTCGACGTGGTCTCGCACACGGAACCACTGGCGCCGCGGCGTGTGGTCGATCTCGATCTTCGCGGCGGAGGTGCCGAGCACGGAGCTCTCCTTCCAGAGCCAGGGCGCGTGCCGCACGATGTCGCCGGGCAGCCGCCCGAGGAAGATGCCCTCGAGCGCCTCGTGCTGCTCGGCGTCGGCCCGCTCGTCGACGTAGAGGACGATGCTCCACGGCGAGCCCGGCTCGTCGTCGTCGTAGTGGCTCACGATCACGACGCCCAGACCGTCGAGCCGGGTTGCGTCGGCGCGGCCGTCCTCGATCAGCCACGACAGCGCGCCGAGACAGACGCCGTGGGTCGACCGCCCGCCCGCGGCGCCCCCGATCCGGCGGCAGGGGCAGATCGCGTCGCAGTTGCAGGACTCGAGGTAGGTGCCGCGGAGATGCCAGCCGTTCGTGCCCATATGCGCAGGCTACGCTGGATCTGTGCTGCAACGGCGGCTGCTTTCGATGTGCGTCGTCACCAGCGCGATCGCTGTCGCCGTGGTCGCCGCCTACCGGCTCGCCGCCGGCAGCGGCGACCTGGACTTCCTGCTCTGGAACCTCGCCCTCGCATGGGTGCCGATCGTGGCCGCGCTCGCGCTCGACGACGTCCGCTCGACGCCGCTGCGGCTGCAGCTGCCGCTGCTCGGGCTCTGGCTCGTCTTCTTTCCGAACGCGCCCTATCTCGTCACCGACCTGATCCACATCGACCCGGCGAACCACACCGCCATCGGGATCCTCGGCGACGCGGCGCTCGTCTCGGTCGCGCCGGCCGGGTTGGCGCTCGGCTTCTCGTCGCTCGCGCTCGTCGAGCGGACGGTGCGCGATCGCTTCGGCGCCCGGGTCGCGCTCGCGGTGAGCGTGCTCTCGCTCGCGGCGGCGAGCCTCGGCATCTACCTGGGCCGGGTCGTCCGCCTGAACAGCTGGGACCTGCTCACGCGGCCGCGCCTGGTCGGAAGCGTGCTCCACCAACTGCTGTCCGACCCGCTCGCGCACCCGCTCGCCGTGGCCGCGACGATCGCGCTCGCCGCCACGCTCTGCGTGCTGTACGTGCGCTTCCGGCGCGTCGCCCTCTAGGAGACGAACGGCCGCAGGTGGTCGCGCGCGAGCTTGAAGCCACGCTCGACGAGCTCGTCCGAGCCCTCGAACTCCTCGTCCTCGTGCTCGATCGAGACCACGCCCTCGTAGCCCACCTCGCGTAGCGCACCGACGAACCGGCCCCAGTCGATCTCGCCGCGCCCCGGCATCCGCGCCTCCTGCCAGCCGACGCCGAGCGAGAGAATCGAGCGCCGGTACAGCTCCTCGCGGCGGACGACGGTGTCCTTCGCGTGCACGTGCAGGATGCGCTCGCCGTAGTCGCGAACGGCCCGCTCGTAGTCGACCCCGAGCCAGAGGAGGTGCGACGGGTCGAGGTTGAGCCCGAGCGCCGCGCTCGGGATCGCCTCGAACATCGCGTCCCACGCGGCGGGACAGTAGGCGAGGTTCGTGCCGCCCGGCCATCGTTCCGCTGAAGACCATCGGGCAGTTCTCGATCGCGATCCGCACGCCGCGCTCCTCCGCGTACCCGATCAGCGCGGGCCAGACGAGGCGGAACTCCTCGAGGTTCTCGTCGAGCGGCTTCGCGGGGTCGGCACCGGCGAACGTGCAGACGAGGCCCACGCCGAGTCGCGCAGACGCGTCGATCACGCGTCGAAGGTGGGCGTGCGCGGCGTCGCGGGCCGCCCCGTCCGGGTCGAGGTTGTTCGGGTAGTAGGCGAGCGCCGAGATCTCCAGCTCCACGTCGATCTCCAGATCCGCCCCCGGCGGGCAGTGCACCTCGAGCGCGTCGAACCCCGCTCCGCCCGCCCAGGCCGCGACCTGCTCGAGCGTCCGGTGCGGGAACGCGGCCGTCAGCAGGCCGAGCTTCACGCGGCCGCGTCGTCGTCGTCGCAGTCGACGTTGACGTAGCCCGACCGGAACGGCTCCCGCGCTCCCGAGTCCGGGTCGAACGTGTGCCGCCACACGCAACCGGTGTCGTTCGTGAGCAGGTGGATCGAGACCGAGGCCTCGGGCGAGGTCGTGCGAACGCGGTGGATGTCGTCGCGGGGCGGAATGAGCGCGTAGAAGTCGCCCGGCCGGAGCTCGCGCCGCTCGGCCAGCTCGAGCCCGCCGTCGCGCTCGGCGTAGACCTCCTCGTCCTGGGTGCCGCGGTAGAGCCCGACCAGGCCCCAGGCGAGGTGGTCGTGCACCGGCGTCGCCGACCCGGACGGGACGACGAGCGAGAAGAGCGACAACGAGCCGTCATCTGCCCGGTAGAGGAGCCACTGGCCGATGCCCCCGCCCATGCCGCTTTCCGGCACCGGCGCCTGGTACTCCTCGGGCAGCCAGCCGTCGTCGGCGAGCAGGTCCGCGAAGCGCGGGCGGATCGCGTCGCAGGCCGCTTCGGGCGACGCGGAGTCCGCGATCGCCGCCTGGACGGCGGCGACGAAGCCGCGAACCACCGGTGTGTCGAGGACGAGCTCGTCGTGCATCGCACCACGTAGTCTGCCCCGTCGCCATAATCCCTGTCCTCACGACCGAACTCGGAGGTATTTGTGGCTGAGCAAGACGACGTGGTTGGAGCAGCACCCTCGGTTGCGACCGGCGAGAAGATCGTGACGGTCATCTCCGCCGACTCGGGCTGGCGCGCGATCTACGGTGGCGGGCAGAGCGCGGGCGAGGAGAGCGGCCTGAGCCGTGTCGTCGCCTGGGCGCTCGTCGAGGACGACGCCGGCGACCGGCGGGTGGTCGGCCTCGTGGTCGACCCGCAGGACCGGACGAACATCGTCAGCGCAACCGGCACGGAGTCCGCCCAGGCCGGGACGCTCACCGGGTACGGCTACAAGGAGCGCTGAGTCGACGTCTAACCGAGGGTGAAGCACCGCCCGCTCCTGCTCGTCCCTGTTCTGCTGGCCGTCGTCGCGGCGCTGGCGCCGGGCTCGCAGGCGCACGTCCGCTCGCCCGCGGAGCCTCCGTTCGCGCCCCCTCCGCCGGCGGCCGCGGGCCATCGTTCCTCCCACCTCGCCGACCCGTCCCTGTGCGAGCAGGCCGACGCATCGACGGCCTATCCGTGGCCGGTCGCGCCGTTCCACGAGCAGCATCCCGTCCGCGGCTACTTCGGGGACCCTCGCACCGTCTTCCGCGACTCGACCGACCCCCAGCTCGGAGCCTTCTCGTTCCATAACGGCGTCGACATCGTCGCCCCGGCGGGCACGCCCGTCTACCCGGTGCTGACCGGGGTGGTGACCGAGGTCAGGGTCGACGAGGTGGTCGTGCTGTCCGACGACGGCCGCCGCATCTTCCAGTACTGGCACATCGCCCCCGTCGTCAGCGTCAACGACAGGGTCGAGGCCGAGCGGACGGTGCTCGGAGCCGTCACGGCACCGTTCGACCACGTCCATCTCACCGAGATCGACCAGAGCGTCGTCCAGAATCCACTCCAGCCCGATCACCTGACGCCCTACCGGGACGCCACCGTGCCCATCGTCGACGGGCTCTACCTCCGCAGCGAGAGCGGCACCGAGGTGGCGCCGGATGCGGTGACGGGACCGATCGAGCTGGTCGCCCACGCGGTCGACACGCCCGCCCTGCCGGTTCCCGCGCCGTGGGCCGGGCTGCCGGTCAGCCCGGCGCTCGTCGGCTTCGAGGTGACCACTCCGGACGGACGGCAGGTGCTTCCCGAGGAGACGCTGGTCGACTTCGAGCACACCGAGCCGCCGAACAGCACGTTCTGGGACGTCTACGTCGCCGGCACGTACCAGAACTCCCCCGCCGTGGGCAGGCACCTGCTCCGAGGCGTCCCCGGCGAGTACCTCTACGACCTGACGCCGAGCCTGCTCGACACCGCGGAGCTACGGCCGGGGCGGTACGTCGTGACCGTCACGGCCGCGGACACGTGCGGGAACACGGGGACGCTCAGCGAGCCGATTCGCGTGCTCTCGCAGAGACGCGACCCCGACCACCGGGCTGGATCCCGGTCGCTCGACGAGCCGCAGCCGTCGCGGCTCGCCGACTGGCCCGGACACACGCGCCGGGTGTGGACGGTGGTGATCGGGTCGCTCCCGGTCCGCGAGGGCCTCGATGCGGCCAGGGAGGCGGCGCGCCTGGCCTCGGACGCGGGCCTGGCCGACGTGGGCGTGCTGAGCACGGCCCAGGCGGCGAACCTGCGTGCGGGCTCGTACCTGGTGTTCGCCGGCGCGTATCCGACGAGCGACGACGCCGGCGACGCGCTCGGTCGCACGACCGGTCTCTACCCGCACGCCTACGTGCGCGAGCTCGCGCGCCGGCTCAGCTCGCCCGGCGGCCGAGACGTGCGACGCAGAGTGCCGGCTGCACGAACACGTCGATCTCGCTGATCTCGAGCTCGCGGCCGAGCTCATAGAGCGCACCCGAGATGAGGCCGCGATGTAGCTGAGCGGTGCCAGGCACGTGCCTGGCACCGCTCAGCCGGCAGGAGGATCAGCTTCCGCGGGCCTCCGCGTAGCGACGGGCGACCTCGGGCCAGTTGACGACGTTCCACCAGGCGGCGAGGTAGTCCGGGCGCCGGTTCTGGTAGTTGAGGTAGTAGGCGTGCTCCCAGACGTCGATGCCGAGGAGCGGCGTCTTGCCGTCCATGATCGGGCTGTCCTGGTTCGGAGTCGACATGACCGCGAGGCCGGTGCCGTCCCAGACGAGCCACGTCCAGCCGCTGCCGAAGCGCTTCACGCCGGCGTCGTTGACGGCAGCCTTGAGCGCGTCGAGGCCGCCGAACACGTCCGCGATCGCGGCGCCCAGGTCGCCGTCCGGCTCGCCGCCGCCGTTCGGGCCCATGATCTGCCAGAAGAGCGAGTGGTTCGCGTGGCCGCCGGCGTTGTTGCGGACGGCCGCGCGGATGCCCTCGGGCAGCAGGTCGACGTTGGCGACGACGGCCTCGACGGGCCGGTCGGCCCATTCGTTGCCCTCGAGGGCCTTGTTCGCGTTGTCCACGTAGGCCTGGTGGTGCTTGTCGTGGTGGATCTCCATCGTCCGCGCGTCGATGTGCGGCTCGAGGGCACTGAAGTCGTAGGGAAGCGGAGGTAGCTCGAACGCCATTCGGGGCTCCTTTCGGTGTCAGCCCGATCATATGATCCCGGCCTTGTCCTCCGGCGTTCAGATCCCCCCGGTCGTGCTCGGCTGCGGCAACTTCGGCGGCATCGGGTCGGCGCCGGCGTTCTTCGGGAAGGGCGAGACGAAGGAGCAGGCATTCGCGCTGATGGACTCCGCCTGGGAGCTCGGCCTGGACTGGTTCGACACGGCCGACGCGTACGGCGGCGGCCGCAGCGAGGCGTGGATCGGCGAGTGGATCGCCGCTACCGGGAACCGCCCGCGAATCACGACCAAGACCTTCAACCCGATGGACGATGGCGCCGACTCGGGGCTGGCACCGGAGCGCATCCGGCGCCAGGTCGACTCGAGCCTGGGACGGCTCGGCATCGACGCGGTCGATCTCTATCTGGCCCACGAGCCCGACTTCACGACGCCGATCGGTGAGACGCTGGGCGCGTTCGAGGAGCTGGTCACGGCCGGCAAGATCAACGCGTACGGTCTCAGCAACTTCGGCGCCGAGGATCTCTGGCACGCGCTCGCAGCGGGGTCGCCCGGGCTCGTCCAGAACTCGTTCTCGCTCCTCCACCGCTGGGACGAGACCGGCGTGATCCCGATCTGCGAAGCCCGCGGAGTCGCGTACCAGGTGTTCGGCCCGCTCGCCGGCGGCTGGCTGACAGGCAAGTACCGGCAGGGGGCGCCGCTCCCCGAAGGCTCGCGGATGACGATGCGGCCGGAGCCATACGAGCGGTTCGACACGGAGCCGGTCTACCGCTCGCTCGACGCCCTCGAGTCGGCGGCGACGGCGCGGGGCGTGAGCATGGCCGGGCTCGCGCTCGCCTGGCTCCTCTCCCACCCCGGCGTGACCTCGATCGTCGTCGGGCCGCGCACGGCACAGCACCTGGAGCCGGTGCGGGAGGCGCTCGCCGCCGGCCTCAGCCCGCAGGAGCACGAGGAAGTAGGCTCGCTCTTCACCTGATGGCAATCCTCGTCCTGAACCAGAGCGAGGTCGAGCGCCTGCTCGACATGGAGGGCTGCATCGAGGCCATGGCCGGCATCCTCGAGGCGCTCGCACGCGGCGAGCTCTTCCAGCCGCTCCGCTCGATCGCGTTCCCACCCGGCGAGTCGAGCGGGATCGGCCTCATGCCGGCCCACCGCTCCGGCTCCGCGGCCGCGTACGCGCTGAAGACGATCTGCCTCTTCCCCGACAACCCCACGCGCGGGCTCGACGCCCACCAGGGCACGGTCACGCTCTTCTCCGGCGAGACCGGCCAGGTGCGGGCGCTGATGAACGCGTCGGCGATCACCGCGATCCGCACCGCCGCCGTCTCGGCCGTCGCGACCCGCCTCCTCGCCCGCGAGGACGCGAGCGAGCTGGCGATCATCGGCTCGGGCGTGCAGGGCCGGTCTCATATCGAGGCGATGCGCGCGGTCAAGCCGTGGCAGCAGATCCGCGTCGCCAGCCGCACGCTCGCCCACTCGCAGGCACTGGCGGACGAGACCGGCGCCGAGGCCGTCGAGAGCGTCGAGGAAGCGGTGCGTGGCGCCGACGTCGTCGTCACCGCGACGAGCTCGAGGGCGCCGGTGCTGCGACACGAGTGGCTGAAGCCCGGCGCGCACGTGAACGCGGTCGGCTCGAGCATCGCGACGACACGCGAGCTCGACACGGCGACGATGGCGGCCGGCTCGCTCTTCGTCGACCGCCGCGAGTCGACGGTCAACGAGGCCGGCGACTACCTCTTCCCGCTGAAGGAGGGCGCGATCGGGCCGGATCACATCCGCGCCGAGATCGGCGAGATCCTGATCGGCAAGCACCCCGGACGCACCGCCCCGGACGAGCTGACCGTGTTCAAGTCGCTCGGCCTGGCCGTCGAGGACCTCGCCGCGGCCGAGTACGTCGTCCGGCGCGCGCAGGAGACGGGCACGGGCACGACCGTCGAGTTTTGATCCCGCTCGACGAGATCCGGCGTGCCCGCGAGACGATCGCCGGCGCCGCGGTGCGCACGCCGCTCGTCCGCCTGCACGTCGCCGAGGCGCCGTGCGAGATCTGGCTCAAGCTCGAGAGCCTGCAGCCGATCGGCTCGTTCAAGATCAGGGGCGCGACGAACGCGATCCGGCAGGCCACGCCGGAAGAGCTCGCGGACGGGGTCGTCACGGCGAGCGCCGGCAACATGGCGCAGGGCGTCAGCTGGGCGGCCCGCGAAGCAGGCGTCCCGGCGACGATCATCGTCCCGGATCACGCCCCGCAGACGAAGATCGATGCGATCGAGCGGCTCGGCGGGCGGGTGATCAAGGTGCCGCACGCGCGCTGGTGGCAGACGATGGAGGAGCATCGGCACGAGGGTGTCGACGGCCTCTTCGTCCATCCGGTCGAGGACGAGCGGGTCATGGCCGGAAACGGCACGATCGGGCTCGAGGTGCTCGAGGACCTTCCGGACGTGGACGCGGTCGTGATCCCCTACGGCGGCGGCGGGCTGACGGCCGGCATCGCCAGCGCGGTCAAGGCCCTGCGACCCGAGACGAAGGTGTTCACCGTCGAGCCCGAGACGGGCGCGCCCTTCGCCGCCTCGTTCGCCGCGGGCTCGCCGCAACCGGTCGAGTACACGGCGTCGTTCGTGGACGGGGCCGGCGCGCCGCTCGTGCTCCCGAAGATGTGGGGGATCGACTCCTCGCTGGTGGACGGCGGCCTCGTGGCGTCGCTGGACGAGACCGCGGCGGCCGTGCGCCTGCTCGCCGAGCGCGTGCGCGTGATCGCGGAGGGCGCCGGCGCGCTCGCGGCGGCAGCCGCGTTGGCAGGCCGCGCCGGCGAGGGGAAGGTCGTCTGCATCGTGTCGGGCGGCAACATCGACGCCGCGCGGCTTGCGACAATCCTCGGCGGAGAGACTCCGTCGTGACGGGCTACGCGCAAACAGTCGGCGGGACGATCGAGGAGCGGCTGCGCCTGCGCGTCCTCGAGGTGTTCGGCGAACTCGAGGGCGAGACGGGCGACCGGCAGGAGATCCTGTACGTGCTCGCCGGCTCGGGGACGCTCGAGCTCGCGGGCGAGACGCACGACCTGGAGCCCGACTCGGGCGTCCTCCTCCTCCCCGGCGAGGAGTACGCGATCGTCGGAGACCTGCGGCTCGTCGCAGTCGACGCGCCCGCCGACGGAGCGATCGAGCGCGAGCGGGTCGTCTCGCGCTTCGCCGACCGGGACGAGGAGCGCGCGGACGCAAAGCGCACGTTCCGCGTGCTCCACCAGGGTGAGCTGACGCAGTTCATCGGGATCGTGGAGCCGTGCCGGGCCCCCGACCACAGCCACCCGTACGACGAGGTGGGCTACATCGTCGAGGGTGCGGGCATCGCGCACATCGGCGGCGACCAGGTGTCGCTCCGGGCGGGCTCGTGCTTCTACCTGCCGCCCGGGTGCGTCCACTGCATCGAGAACACGGGGCCGGGGGTGATGCGGATCATGGGCGTCTTCTTCCCGGCCGGCAGCCCGAAGCAGCGGAGCTACGACGCCGCAGGGGAGCTGACTGGACCGCCGTCGAGCGGCTGCTCGCCGTCCTACAATCGCCCGGTGGCGCGACACACCGAGGCGATGAAGCGGGTCGCGGAGGCCGTCCTCCGCACCCCGGGTGACGCCGACACCGGTCTGCGCGCACGGGTCGAGGCCTACGCCGCGTCGCTCGGCGGCCGCGAGGGGCCGGTTCCCGAGCTTCCGGACGACCTCCGTCCCTACGTCGAGAAGGTCGCGAGCAACGCCTACAAGGTCGTCGACGCCGACATCGCCCGGCTGCGTGAAGCCGGCTACTCGGAGGATGCGATCTTCGAGCTGACGCTGGCGGCGGCGCTCGGTGCGGCCCAGGCCCGCCTCGAGGCCGGCCTCGCGGCGATGGTCTGACGTGTCCCGCCTCGCCGTCCTCGAGCACGGCCACACCGCCGAGGTCAAGGCGGAGCTCGAGCAGGCGCGCGCCGAGAACGGCTTCGTCTCCGAGGTCGCGATGATGCTCACGTACCGGCCCGAGCTGTTCGGGCGGCCGTTCTCGGAGGCGCTCCAGGACGTGATGCGCGGGCCGTCCGAGTGGTCGATCGCCGAGCGCGAGCTGTTCGCCGCCTTCGTCTCGGCACAGAACCAGTGCCCGTTCTGAACGGAGTCCCACGGCGCGGTCGCGACCGTCGCGTTCGGATCGGCCGAGATCGTCGACGCGGTGCTCGCGGACTGGCGGACCGTCCCGGTCGAGCCGCCGCTCCGCGCGATGCTCGGCTACCTGGAGCTGGTGACCCTTCGGCCGGGTGAGGTCGGCCCGGACGACGCAGCGGCCGTGCGCGCGGCCGGCGTCTCCGGCCAGGCGATCGTCGACGCGCTGCTCGTCTGCGCCTACTTCAACCTGATCGACCGGCTCGCCGACTCGTTCCACTTCACGCCGATCTCGCACACACTCGGCCACGAGGGGCTGCTTCGCCACGAGGCGAAGTTCCTCGCGCGCGGGTACGTGTAGCCTCGCGGCGTGCGGCTGACGACGGTTCGCGAGACGCTGACCGAGCGCGACTTCGACGTCGTGCGGACGATGCGCTACCGCTCGGAGCTGTTCGGACAGCCGTTCTCGGCCATCCTCCAGCGCGTGATGCGCGGGCCTTCGGACTGGCCGGTCGGGGAGCGCGAGCTGTTTGCCGCCTTCGTCTCGGCGCAGAACCAATGCCCCTTCTGAACGGACTCCCACGGCGCGGTCGCGTCGTTCGCGCTCGGAGACGAGCTGGTCGCGGCGGTGCTGGCGGACCACCGGACGGCGCCGATCGCTCCCGGCCTCGCTGCGACGCTCGACCTGCTGCAGAAGGTGACGCTGTCGCCTGCGGACGTGTCGGCGCGAGACGTGGCAGCGGTGCGTGCGGCGGGCGTGTCGGACGAGGCGATCGAGGACGCGCTCACGGTCTGCGCCTGCTTCAACCTCATCGACCGGCTCGCCGACTCCTTCGGGTTCGACCTCCCGGACCGGGAGGTCCACGCCGCCTACGCGGAGCGGTTCCTCGCCGAGGGGTACGGCAGTGAAGCCTGAACCCGCGGCTTAGGGAGAATGAGCGAGATGGACAACGTGGACATCGCGAAGAGCTCGTACGAGGCGTTCCACCGCGGCGACCTGGACGGCGCGCTCGCGATGATGGACGACGACATCGAATGGCACCAGGCGCAGGGGCTGCCGCACGGCGGCGTGTACCAGGGCCTCGCCAACGTCCGCGCCGCGATCTTCGACCCACTCGACGAGCAGTGGTGGGAGGACTTCGACGCCACGCCGACCGACTTCCTCGGCGGCGGCGACCACGTGGTCGTGCTCGGCCGCTACACGGGGCGGGGCAAGCGCACGGGCGCGCCGCTCGACATCCCGTTCGCGCACGTCTGGCGGTTCCGGGACGGCCGGGCCGTGCGGTTCCACCAGTTCACCGACACGCGCGGCTGGGTCGGCGCTCTCGGTCTCGATTGACTCGGCGCGGGAAGCGGGCCACAATCCCCACTTGAACCGGTACGTCGCCTTCTGGGCTAAGGACAAGCAACGGCGCGGCGGCGAGCCGGTGGCAATCAACCCCGCAATGCCGTCGTCTCACGAAGGAAGCAAGGAGCAACCAGCAAGGAGGAGGGCATGAAGAAGCTACAAGCGATTCTGGGCGTGATCATCGTGCTCGGGGTCGCAGCGGCTGCGACGTCGGTCGCGGTCGCGAACACCGGCAAGACGGTGACCGTCGCCGCCGGCCCGTCGTGCAAGACGGCGACGATCGGCGTCACCGGGCCGTTCACCGGCCCTGCGGCATCCGCCGGCATCGACCAGCGCAACTGGGCCGATCTGTTCATCAGCTACTGGAACTCCGGCAAGCCGATCCCGGGCACCCCGGCGAGCCTGAAGCGGGTCAAGCTGAAGGCCATCCACGCGGACACGGCGCTCAACCCGCAGCTCGCGGCGACGGTCGCCGTGCAGCTGCGCTCGAACCCGTCTGTCGTACTCGTGAACGGATTCTCCGGCAGCCAGGAGAACGTCGCCGGCGGCCCGATCCTGCGGCGCGGCGGTCTCGGCTTCGTCTCCGGGTCGGCCACCCGGGCGAGCCTCACCGACCCGTCGACACCTGACGGCAGCGTGCTGTCGAACGGCTACTTCCATCGCGTCGTGCCGAACGACAACGCACAGGGGGCCGTCGACGTCACGTTCCTGGAGAAGAAGCTCGGCATCGGCTCGGGCGACCAGGTGATGACGGTCGACCAGGCCGAGGCGTACTCGGTCCCGTTGATCTCGTTGATGACCTCGCTGCTCCAGAAGGACGGCGTCAAGGTCGACCGCGAGTCCCAGCCGGCGAGCCAGACGGACTTCACGTCCCTGGCCCAGAAGGCCGTTGCAGAGAAGGCGAAGGCTGTCGTGCTGGCCGGTCAGGTCGCCTCGAACGCCCAGCTCTTCCTGCAGCAGCTCAAGGCCGACGGGTTCACGGGCAAGTGGATCTCGACCGACGGCACCTTCGACTCGACGAACTTCAAGGTGCCGGGTGCGTACATCTCGTCGTTCTCGCTCGACATCCACACCGTCAAGTCGGCGGCTCCGATCGTCGCCGCCTACAAGTCCAAGTTCAACCAGGACACGATCTCGTTCGGCGTGCCGACGTGGGTCGCCGTGCAGACGATGGCGACTGCGATCTCGATCGCGTGCTCCGACGGCAAGATCACGCGTGCCGAAGCACGGAAGGACCTGGACAAGGTCAACCTGAAGACCTCGCTCATCGGCCGGCCGATCGCGTTCCAGAAGTCCGGTGACGTGAAGGGCGGCATCTCCTTCACGATCTTCCAGATCCAGGGCGACGGCTCGTACAAGTCCGTACAGGCCGGGTAGGGAAGACAATCGATCTGCGCCGTGCGGCCCGTCCTCGAGGCGGGCCGCACGGCTTTCTGAGAACCTCAGACGCTCATGCACTCACTGCAGCTCGTCGGGTACTTCCAGTCCTACCAGCTGACGTGGAGCTACTTCCTCGACCAGCTGGTCGCGGGCCTGACGCTCGGAAGCCTGTACGGCCTGATGGCCCTCGGCTACTCGATGGTGTACGGGATCCTCAAGCTCCTCAACTTCGCCCACGGCGAGGTGTTCATGATCGGGTCGTACATCGGCTACTTCGTCCTGGTCGCACTCGGCGGAACGACGAACCCGACCGTGCCGGTGGCGCTCCTGATCATCCTCATGTTCGGCGCGGCGATGATCGGCTCCGGAGTGCTCGGCGTCGTGATCGAGCGGTTCGCATACCGACCGCTCCGCGTGGCGAAGGCGCCGAGGATCGCGCCGCTGATCAGCGCGCTCGGCGTGTCGTTCTGCCTCCAGCAGCTCGCCTCGATCTTCTTCGGGACGGAGTACAAGCAGTACAACCCGTTCGGGCTGAGCGGCGGCACGTTGACGACCCCCTGGCACATCGGGTCGCTCGAGGTGAGCTGGATGCAGATGATCGTGATCCTCACCACGGCCTTCCTGATGCTCGTGCTCTGGCAGCTCGTGACCCGGACGCAGATCGGGCGGGCGATGCGCGCCGCGTCGTTCGACCTCGAGGCGGCATCGATGATGGGGATCGACGTCGACCGCGTCGTCGTGTTCACGTTCTTCGTCGGCTCGGCGCTGGCCGGCGCCGGCGGCGTGATGAACGGCCTCTACCTGTCGAACACGTTCCCGCTCGTCGGGTTCAACGTCGGCCTGATCGCGTTCACGGCCGCCGTCGTGGGCGGGATCGGGAGCATCCCCGGCGCGATGGTCGGCGGCGTCACGATCGGGCTGCTGAAGGCGTTCGCGATCGGCTACTGGTCGTCGGCCTACCAGGACGTGATCGTGTTCTGCATCCTGATCGTCGTCCTCCTGATCCGGCCCTCGGGAATTTTCGGCGTGCCGGCGCCGCAGAAGGTCTAGAGCCCGATGGCGGACGCTCCCACCCCGCAGCCCCCCGAGCCGGCCGGCGGCCCCCAGATCGGCGTCGACGAGTGGGTCTCCCGTTCTGCGGAGCGGATCCTCGGCCGCAGCGGATTGCTCGGACGCGCCGAGAAGGAGCTCCGCCGGGTGCCGGCCGTCGTCCGCTTCCTCGCCGTCGGCGGGCTGGCGGCGCTGATCCCGGTCATCACCTCCGACCCCTACCTGATCCGCGTCGCGACGGTCACGGCCGTGTTCGCCCTGCTCGCGCTCGGGCTGAACGTCGCCGTCGGCTTCGCCGGCCTCCTCGACCTCGGCTACATCGCCTACTACGGCTTCGGGGCCTACGGCTACGCGATGCTGTCGTCCTCGAAATTCGGCATCCACTGGCAGGCCTGGCAGTCGATCCCCGTCGTCGTCGCGGGGGCGATCGTGCTCGGCTTCTTCCTCGCCCTGCCTTCACGTCGCCTGATCGGCGACTACCTCGCGATCGTGACGCTCTTCTTCGGACAGATCTTCTACACGCTGTTGATCCAGGGCTACAAGATCTCGCTGCTCGGGATCAACAAGGACGTCGGGCTCAAGAGCGCCAACTGGGACGTCACCGGCGGCCCGAACGGCATCGCCAACGTGGACGGATTCCGGGCCTTCGGGGGGACCGCGAGCTCCGAGCGCGCCTACTTCTGGATCGCGCTGAGCGCGGTCGCCGTCGTGTACGCCGTGCTGCACCTGGCCAACCGCTCGCGCACGGGCCGGGCCTGGCGCGCGCTCAACGACGACGCGCTCGCGGCGCAGGTGATGAGCATGCCGATCAACTGGCTGAAGCTGCTGGCGATCGGCGTTGGCGCCGGGGCAGGCGCGCTCGCCGGCACGATCAACGCTGCCCTGCTTCAAGGGGCGTTCCCGGACGACTACAACACGATGGTCCTGATCATCATCTACGCGATCGTCATCCTCGGCGGCGCGGGGAGCCTGACCGGCGCCGTCCTCGGCGCAATCGTCGTGAACGTCGGCCTCGAGGCACTGCGGCCCGGGACGGAGTTCAGCAACTGGACGTCGAACGGCCGTGGGCTCTTCTACGTGACGATCCTGCTGATCCTGCTCGTCCGGCTCCGGCCGTGGCGGCGGCTCGTCGCGGTGCTCGGGGGCACGATCGCGTTCGGTCTCGTCTTACACGCGATCGTCGGCGCCGCCTGGCCGCGCGGCGTGCACGGAGGGATCCTGAACTCGGCCGGGACGTTCTCGAGCGGCGGCTGGATCGGCTCGGCGCTGCGCCACTGGCTCGTCCTGCCGAGCGGCACCTACGAGATCGGTGGCTACACGGCCTTCAACTACCTGATCTGCCTGCTGATCGCGATGATCCTCTGCCTCACCCTGCTGAAGGGCTGGCGGCGCGACCTGCTGATGATCCCGACCCTCTGGCTGGCCGGGCTGGTCTACGAGGCGAGGCTGATCGAGGAGGGCTCGGGCGCGACCCGGTTCCTGCTGCTCGGAGCAGCGCTGATCGTCGTCATGGCCGTGCGACCGCAGGGCTTCCTGGGCCGGCCGCGCGTGGAGATCGTCTAAGTGCTGCTCGAGCTCACCGGTGCGAACAAGTCGTTCGGCGGCCTGCGCGTGATCTGCGACCTCGACCTGCACGTCGACGAGGGCGAGATCGTGAGCGTGATCGGGCCGAACGGCGCCGGCAAGACGACCCTGTTCAACCTGATCACCGGCATCTACAGGCCCGACTCGGGCGCCATCCGCTTCGACGGCGAGAGCATCGTGGGCCTGGCGCCGCACAAGATCACGAACCGCGGGATCGCGCGGACGTTCCAGACGCTGCGCCTGTTCCTGAACATGACGGTGAAGGAGAACGTGATGGCCGCCGCGTACGGGCACACGCACGCGTCGTTGCCCGAGTCGATCCTGCGGCTGCCCCGTGCCCGCCGCGAGGAGAAGGAGACCCACGCGCTCGCCGAGGAGAAGCTCTCCTTCTTCGGCCAGCGGCTGATGGGCTATCGCTGGGACCAGCCCGCCTACTCGCTGTCGTACGCGAACCGGCGCCGGCTGGAGATCGCGCGTGCGATGGCCGCGAAGCCCCGACTGCTGCTGCTGGACGAGCCGGCGGCCGGGATGAACCCGGTCGAGACACACGAGATCACGGAGCTGATCGCGCGCCTGCGCAAGGAAGGCGGCTACACGATCCTCGTCATCGAGCACGACATGCACGTTGTGGAAGGGATCTCCGACCGCGTGGTGGCGCTCGACCACGGCGTCAAGATCGCCGAGGGCTCCTTCGAGGAGGTCGCCACCAGCGAGCAGGTCGTCGAGGCGTACCTGGGCCTGCGCGCGACGGAGACGAAGTGAGCGCGAACGGCGCGCCCTTGCTCGAGCTGGACGCCGTCGACACCTTCTACGGGCCGATCCACATCCTCCAGGGCCTCTCGCTCGTCGTCCGGGCGGGCGAGCTCGTCTGCCTGCTGGGCGGGAACGCGTCCGGAAAGTCGACGACGCTCAAGACCGTGCTCGGGATCGTCCGGCCCCGGTCGGGCGCCGTCCGCTTCGACGGCGAGGACGTCACCGGCCGCCCGACCAGCTACCGGATCGCGAAGGGCATGGCGATCGTGCCCGAGAACCGGCGCCTGTTCGGGCCGATGACCGTCCTCGAGAACCTGCAGATGGGCGCCTACCTGACCGGCGGCGGCACGAAGGAGGACTACGACCGCGTGTACACGCTGTTTCCGCTCCTGCACGAGCGGCGCCACCAGCTGGCCGGCACGCTGTCCGGCGGCGAGCAGCAGATGGTCGCCATGGCGAGAGCGCTCATGTCCCGCCCGAAGCTGATGCTGATGGACGAGCCGTCGATGGGCCTGGCGCCGATCCTCGTCGAGCGCAGCTTCGAGATCATCCAGCAGGTGCACGAAGCCGGCGTCGCCGTCCTCGTGGTCGAGCAGAACGCCAACGTCTCGCTCTCGATCGCGGACCGCGGCTACGTCCTCTCGACAGGCAGACTTGTGCTCGAAGGAAAGGCGGCAGACCTGCTCCAGGACGAGAATCTCCGCAAGGCGTACCTTGGCCGTTGAGACGAGCCGGGTCGGCGCCGCGATCCGCGGCGAGTTCCCGATCTTCGAGCACACGACCTACCTGAACTCGTGCTCGCAGGGCGCGCTCTCGTACCGCGTGCGGCGTGCCTACGAGGAGTACCTGGACGGCTGGGACGAGAACGGCGCCGAGTGGGAGCACTGGGTCGAGCGGGCCGAGTCCGCACGCGCCGCGTTCGCGCGGCTCCTCCGCGCTGGGCCGGGCGAGATCGCCGTCACGACGTCGGTGAGCCAGGGCGTCAGCGGGATCGTCAGCGCGCTCGACCTCGCCACGCGGCCCCGCATCGTGATCTCCGAGTACGAGTTCCCGACCGTCGGCCAGATCGCACACGCGCAGGAGCTCCGCGGCGCCGAGGTCGTCCACGTGCGGCCCGAGGCCGACGGCTCGATCCCGCCGGAGCTCTACGCCGCCGTCGTCGACGAGCGAACGGCGCTCGTCTGCTGCACCACCATCTCGTACCGCACCGGCCACCGGCACGACGTCGCCGAGATCGCGCGGATCGCCCACGACGCGGGCGCGCTGTGCCTCGCCGACTCGTACCAGGGGATCGGGGCGATCGACTTCGACGCCCCTGCCCTCGGCGTCGACTTCGTCACCGGCGGCACCGTCAAGTACCTGCTCGCCTCGTCCGGCCTCGGGTTCCTGTACGTGCGCGGCGGGCTCCTGCCCGAGCTGCTGCCCACGCAGACGGGCTGGTTCGCCGACGAGGACATCTTCCAGATGGACATCTCGGACTACTCGCCCGCCGCCGACGCACGCCGCTTCGACGCCGGGACGCCGCCGGTGCCGAACATCTACGGCGGCCTCGCGGGCATGTCGATCGTCGAGGAGGCCGGGACGGCGGCGATCGAGGAGCACATCGCCGGGCTTGCCGACCGACTGATCGCCGGCCTGGACGAGCTCGGTGCCACGGTCGCGACGCCGCGGGAGCCCGAGCGCCGCGGCCCGCTCGTCTGCGTCCGTTCGACCGACGTCAGGACGCTCGTCGACACGCTCGCCGCCGCGCGCATCGTCTGCTCGGAGCGCGACTCGAACCTGCGCATCGCGCTGCATCTCTACAACGTCGACGAGGACGTGGACATCGTGCTCACGTCGCTCGCCCGGCACCGGCACCTGCTCGCGTAGAAGCGCTTACTCCGGCGCGACTGCGGTCACAGGTGCTTGGCGCACGTCGGAAGGGGAAGCGGATCGAGTTTGCACCTACGCGCAATGTCGTTGAGCTGAAGCACCACGGCGTCTCGTTCGACGTCGATCACCTCTGCTGACTGCCCTCTCAGAGCAGATGCATTCCCTTTCAGCCGCTCCTCCTCCTGGACGGCCTTAACCATCGCTTCGATCCTCTCAATCCTGCTCACGATCTCGATCATGGCGTCCCGCAACTGTCTGTCAGCTAGGTGTGATGCGCCAAGGACGCGATGCGCCTCGAGCTCCTTACCGCTGCGGGTTTCGAGCATTCCAGTGTTGATTGCCGTACGTGTGGCGGCGAGAACGCCCGCATACTGGTCGAGATCGGAGTGCCAGATGAATTGTCCCTTCCAGGCCGGTCGGTTGAAGAAGAAAAGCCACTCGCGTACCTGATCCCTGTCGGGCATGCCGCGACGTCTGCGCAAGCGGTCGGCGAGCACCGCAGCGGCAAGGCCCCCGGCCGCTCCAATCAGCGCAGTGACCACGGGAAGAACCCAGCTCATAGGCCCGAGCCGGTTGGTATCAGGTGAACACGCACGCGAAGAAGGCAAGTCGAACCATCGCTCGATGTCAAGTCCCCAAGGTGGTGCGAGGGCGGGTTAGACTCGGCCGATGCTGCTGCGGGAGGTCGAATACGCGCGCCCCGAGACGATCGACGAGGCGGTGCGGCTGCTCT
Organism: Actinomycetota bacterium; assembly: GCA_003134505.1. Taxonomy (GTDB): domain Bacteria; phylum Actinomycetota; class Thermoleophilia; order Gaiellales; family Gaiellaceae; genus PALSA-612. The sequence continues at coordinate 27,106 of PLBK01000050.1, forward strand.
CATCGCGCGAGGACGCGCGTGCGCTCGCGGGCGGGCAGAGCCTGGTCAACGTGATGAAGATCCGCGTGGCGGCGCCCGAGCTGGTCGTCGACCTGAACCGGATCGAGGAGCTGCGAGGGATCTCGGCAGCCGCGGACGGCTCGCTCGTGCTGGGCGCGATGGTCACCTACGACGAGCTGATCCGCTCCGACGCCGTGCGCGCCGCCCGGCCGATCCTGGGCGAGGTCGCGCTCACGATCGCCGACGTCCAGGTGCGGAACCGCGGCACGGTGGGCGGGAACCTCTGCGTCAACGACCCGACCAACCACCTCCCGCCGCTGATGGCGACGACCGGCGCGACGATGACGATCCGCAGCCTCGAGGCCGAGCGCACCGTCAGCTCGGACGAGTTCTTCCTCGGCGTCTACCTGACGGCGGTCACCCCCGGGGAGATGCTGACGCGGGTGACCGTGCCGGCGCTCGCGCCCGGCGAGAGCGACGGCTGGGCCTCGGTCACGCTCGGCAAGGACGGCACCGGGATCGTCAACGTGGCCGCGACTGTCGCAGCCGGCCAGGCGCGCATCGCGATCGGGTGCGTCTCGGCCGTGCCGGTCGTGGTCGAGGCCGAGGCGGACGAGGTGTCGGTGCGCAAGGCCGTGGCCGACGCCGATCTCGACCCGCCGAGTGACGTCCACGCCTCTGCCGACTTCAGGCGCCACCTCGCCCAGGTGCTGGCCTGGCGCGCCGTCGGCCAGGCCCTCGAGAGGACGGGAGCCTGATGCCCGAGCCCGTCTCCGAGCAGACGATCAGCGTCGAGATCAACGGCGAGACCTACGAGCAGGAGGTGGAGGCGCGCAAGCTGCTCGTCCACTTCATCCGGGACGTCGTCGACCTGACCGGCACGCACGTGGGCTGTGACACCGGCAACTGCGGCGCCTGCACGGTGCTGATGGACGGCAAGACGATCAAGTCGTGCATGCTGCTCGCGATCCAGGCCGACGGCGCGACGATCACCACCGTCGAGGGCCTGGCGGCCGGCGGCGAGCTGACGCCGCTCCAGCGCGCGTTCTCAGCCTCGCACGCGCTCCAGTGCGGCTACTGCACGCCCGGGATGCTGCTGAGCGCGGCCTACCTGCTGGAGCAGAACCCGCACCCGAGCGAGGAGGAGATCCGCCGCGGCATCCAGGGCAACATCTGCCGCTGCACGGGCTACGTGAACATCGTCGAGGCGATCAAGTCGGTCGCGGAGGGAGGGGGCGCGTGAACGTCCTCTTCGTCTGCACCGGCAACACCTGTCGCAGCCCGCTGGCGGAGGTGATCGCGCGCCGGCTCGGACTCGACGGCCACGAGTTCCTGAGCGCCGGCCGGCGGGCCCGCGTCGGCGAGCCTGCCGCGGCGAACGCCGTCGCCATCGCCCCCGAGCTCGCCGCGCACCGCGCGCGACAGCTGACACCCGAGCTCGAGGACTGGGCCGACCGGATCGTGGATCTCAACGAGCTCGGCATTCCCGACCCGTACGGCCGCGACGAGCAGGCCTACCGCGCCACTGCGGCCGAGCTCGAGACGCTCATCCACGCCATGAGCGACACGACGACCGTCACCGAGCCGAAGGTCGAGCTGCAGATCGGGTACGCGGGCACGTCGATCCCGCGCAAGGAGGACAAGCGGCTCGTCCAGGGCGAAGGCGTGTTCGCCGACGACCTCAAGCGGCACGGGATGGGCTACGTGCACTTCGTCCGCTCCCCGTATGCGCACGCCCGGATCGTCTCGGTCGACGTGTCGCAGGCGGAGGCGCTGGAAGGCGTCTACGGGACGCTGACGCCGGACGAGGTCGCCGGGCTGACCGACCCGTTCTTCGAGCTGACGACGCCGCCCGGCAACCGGATCAAGGACTACGCGCTCGCGGTCGGCAAGGTGCGCCACGTCGGTGAGCCGGTCGTCGCCGTGGTCGCTCGCACGCGCGACGTGGCGCGCGACGCGGCCGACTTGGTCGAGATCGAGTACGACCCGCTGCCGGNNCGACGGCGCGCTCAAGGCCGCCGACCGTGTGATCAAGATCTCCGAGCTCCATTTCGACCGCTTCTCCTCCACACCGCTCGAGTGCTCGGCCGCCCTGGTCGAGTACGACCGCGGCACCGAGCAGTTCACGATCCACTCGAACCACCAGATGCCGGGCGTGGCCGCGATCTGGATGGGGCCGGCGCTGCGCGTGCCGCTCGACCGGCTGCGGTTCGTCTCCCAGGACATCGGNNGCGGCTTCGGCAACAAGATCACGACCCACACCTACCTGACCGCCTGCTGCCTGCTGGCGCGCAAGCTGCGCCGCCCGGTCCAGTGGACGGAATGGCGCACCGACCAGCACTCCGCGAACGCGCACGGGAACGAACGCTGGTTCTCGGACATCGAGGTCGCGGTCATGAACGACGGCACGATGCTCGGCTTCAAGGTCACCGCGCTCGACGACTGCGGCGCTTTCCCGCGCTATGAGCCGCTCGGCTGCATCATCTGGGCCCAGGTCACGCCGGGGCTGTACCGGTGGAAGAACATCCGCGTCGACTTCACGCAGGTCGTGACGAACAAGTCGCCGGTGGCGCCGAACCGGGGCTACTCGCGGATGCAGCAACTGTGGCTGACCGAGCGGATCGTGGACATCGTGGCCCACGAGCTGGGGCTCGACCCGGTCGAGGTGCGGAAGAAGAACTACGTGCGCACCGACGAGATGCCCTACACGACGCCGAACGGGTGCGTCTACGACTCCGGCGACTACGCGCGCTGCCTCGACATCGCGCTCGAGCTGGTCGACTACGAGCAGCGGAAGGCAAGCCGCGGCTCCCGTAACGGCAAGCTGGTAGGGATCGGGATCGGCTCGACGCTCGACTCGGGCACGAACAACTTCGGCCAGTCGACGCTGCTCAACCCGGAGCTCCAGTTCTCCGGGAACAACGAGGTGGCGACGATCAAGCTCGACATCTTCGGCGAGATCGTGGTCACGCTCGGCACCGTCCCGCAGGGACAGGGGCACGAGACCACGGCCTCGATGGTCGTCGCCGACATCCTCGGCTGCTCGCCCGACGACGTCCACGTCCGCGCCGGTCACGACAGCTACTGGAACTCGCACGCCGGTTTCTCGGGCACGTACGCGAGCCAGTTCGCCGTCACCGGGCTCGAGGCGGTCAAGGGCGCGACCGAGAAGCTGGCGCTCGAGATCCGGAGGCTGGCGGCGGCCGTGCTCGGGGCGACGCCCGACGACATCGTGCTCGAGGGCAAGATGGCGGCGCTGAAGGGCAACCCGGAGGCGGCGCTCCCCTTCATGGCCTGCGGCGCGATCGTCAACGCGAACAACGCCGTGCTGCCGCCCGACGCGCGCGACATCACGCTCAACTGCCGCTACGTCTACGTGCCGCCGTTCGAGCTCCCCGACAAGGAGCGCAACTACGGCAACCTGACCCTGACCTACGCGACCCAGATCCACGTCTGCGTGGTCGAGATCGACCGTGACACCGGCGTGGTCGAGATCGTCGACTACGCGGCGGTCGACGACTGCGGGATCCGCATCCATCCGCAGATCGTCGAGGGCCAGGTGCACGGCGCCACGGCGCACGGTCTCGGAGCCGCGCTGCACGAGACGTTCGCCTACGACGAGGACGGCCAGTTGATGACGGCCAACTTCTACGAGTACCACGTGCCGCACGCACTCGACATGCCGCCGATCCGGACCGGCTACATTGAGAGTCCGTCACCGTTCTCCTCCCTCGGCACCAAGGGGATGGGCGAGGGCGGCGGAGCGGCCATCCACGCGGTCTGCGCGGCAATCCAGGACGCGCTGCGCAGCGCTGGGATCCCCGGGGTCGTCTCCGACAGCCACAACCCGGCAGAGCGGGTGTGGCGATTGATCACGAATCCCGAGGAGAGCGCGGCTCTCGTGGAGGTGGTAAGCGCGTGAAGGTCGAAGGAGTCAAGGAGTTCGACGCCCCGGCGCAGGTCGTCTGGGACGTGCTCATGGACCCGTCCCGCATCTCGCAGCTTCTGCCGGGGGTCGAGGGGTTCGAGGTACAGGACGAGAAGAACTGGTCGGCGAACGTGAAGGTCCCGCTCGGCATGGGCGGCCTGAAGCTCAAGTTCAAGTTCGAGAAGGCCGACGAGCGGCCGATCGAGTACTCGAAGCTGAACGCCAAGGGTCAGGGCGTCGGCGCTATCGTCGGCATGGACACGGAGTTCCACCTCACGCCTCTCGACGGCGAGCGGACGAGCATGAGATGGGTGGCCGACATCCACGTCGCCGGGCCGATCGGGAGCATGGGCCAGCGCGTCTTCCAGCCCATCGTCAACCAGCAGGTCGGGAACGTCCTGAACGCGCTCGACGGCCAGATCCAGCAGGCGAAGGTGAGCGCATGACGCGCCGCGTCGTCGTGCTCGCGGCGCTGGCCGCCGCCTGCCTGTCCGTGTTCGCGGGCGCCTCGTCGGCGAAGGTGATCCAGAAGTGCGTGCCCAACGTCCGGCCGGGCACCGAGGTCACGAACGGCGTCACCTACAGGCTCTTCTGCGGCTCGGCGAAGGCGACCGTCCACGCCGGCGGCGTCACCTACATGCGCTCGAACGGCGCGTGCTTCAGGGTGGTCGGCTCGCTGACGGTCGGGCTCGGCAGGTACACGACCGCCGGCAACAAGCCTGCCTCCCCCGCGTTCTTCCTGGCCGTGGGCGCGACCGGAGACGGCACCTACCGGATCGGCGTCCTCGAGTTGCAGTCCAAGGGCAAGTCGCGGAACGCGGAGAAGGTCAAAGTCGTCATCAGCGGCAAGCGCACGCGCGGGACGTTCAGCGGCAAGTTCCAGAACGGCCCGACGTTCACCGGCTCCTTCACCTGCAAGTAAGCGCGGCATGACCCCTGCGCCGTTTCGGGTGGGGGTCATGCAGCTGACCATGGAACCGCTCGAGGAGATCCTCGAGCACGCCCGCGTCATGGACGAGGCAGGCTTCGACACGATCTGGCTGGCCGAGGCGTACCCGTGGTGGCGCAAGCACTCGATGGAGGCCCGCTCGTCGACGGCGATCTCGCCGCTCGTGGCGCGGGAGACGAGCCGGCTCGCGGTCGGCTGGGGAATCATCTCGCCCTACACGCGCCACCCCGTGCAGATCGCGATGGAGGCGCGGGTCACGCAGGAGGCGGCCGGGCCGGGACGCTTCTACCTCGGGCTCGGCGTCTCGAAGATCTTCATGCGCCACGCGGGGATCGGCGAGGGCGCGAAGCCCGTCGCGGCCATGCGCGAGGCGGCGCAGATCATCCGCGGCGTGCTGTCCGGCGACGCGTTCGATCTCGAGGGCAAGGTGTTCTCGGCGCACGTTCCGGCGCTCGCCGCCGACGCCGACGCGCCGCGCTGGGACGTGCCGCTCTACTTCGCGGGCACCGGCCCGATGATGCTCAAGGCCGCCGCGCAAGCCGGTGACGGGTTGCTCACCGCGTCGATCACCACACCTGCGTTCGTCCGCTACGTGCGCGAGCGGATCGCCGAGACCGGCCGCGATCCCGACTCGCTCGACCTCGGGTGCACGATCGTGGCCTCGATCGACGAGGACCGCGACCGCGGCCGTGACGGGGCGCGCGAGATCGCGGGCATGTACCTCGCGAACAAGGTGCAGAACATCCAGGGCGCCGCCGACACGCTGCTCGAGCTCGCCGGGCTGTCGCGCGAGGAGATCGTGCCGATCGCCGAGGCGATGGAGCGCGGCGGGAGGCTGGCCGCGAAAGCTGCGGTGACGGACGCGATCCTGGACAAGTGCAAGCCGATCGCGGGCACGCCGGAGGACTGCGTCGCGGCGATCGAGGAGTACCGCGCCGCCGGCTGCACGCACGTCATGCTCGAGCTGTGGGGCGACGACCGCGCCGCCCAGCTCCGCCTGTTCGGCGAGCGCGTCCTGCCGCACTTCCGCTGAGGGGGTTATCCTGCCCGCGAGGCGCTGACGGAGAGGAGTAGCGGGACCCGCCGGAGCCGAGAGAGCCGCCGGGAGCTGTGAAGGCGGTCTCCGGTCCCCGTGAAGACACTCCCGAGCCGGTACGGCAACGAGGCCGCCCCGAGAAACCAGCAGGGCGCGGCGAAGAGCGGTGGCACCGCGAGGAACGCCTCCTCGCCCGCTCGGTCAAGGCGGAGACCGGGATGCGATGAGGAGGCTCACATGCAACGGACGCTCACGGGCGAGCTGCGCCCCCAGCTCGGAAGGCCGACAGAGCTCGGCGCGCGCGTGCGGCTCGCCGGCTGGCTCCACCACCAGCGCCGGCTCGCGCGCCTGACCTTCGTCCTGCTCCGCGACCGCGACGGGCTCGCGCAGATCGTGGTCGAGTGCGCCGAGACGATCGAGGAAATCGGCCGGCTCCTGCCCGAGACCGTGCTCGAGGTCGAGGCGACGGTGGCCGAGAGCGAGCAGGCGCCAGGAGGCATCGAGCTCCGCGACCCGGTGTTCACGGTCCTGTCGGAGCCCGCGGAATCGCCGCCGATCGAGCTCCGCCGACCCGTGCTCAAGGAGCAGCTGCCGACCCTGCTCGACCACGCTTCAGTGGCCCTTCGCCACCCGCGCCAGCGCGCCGCCTTCGAGATCGCCGCCGCCTCCGTGGCCGGTTACCGCGCCGCGCTCGACCGGCTCGGGTTCGTCGAGATCCAGACGCCGAAGATCGTCGCCACGGCGACCGAGGGCGGCGCAAACGTGTTCCGGCTCGACTACTTCGGCCGACCGGCGTACCTGGCGCAGAGCCCGCAGTTCTTCAAGCAGGTCATGGTCGGCGTCTTCGAGCGCGTCTACGAGGTCGGGCCGGTGTTCCGCGCGGAGCCGCACGACACGTCGCGACATCTGGCCGAGTACGTCTCGCTCGACGCGGAGCTCGGCTTCATCGGCGACCACTTCGACGTCATGCGCGTCCTGCGCGAGGCGATCGCCGGGATGGTGGAGGGGATTCGCGAGCGCGCACCGGGCGCGGCCGAGCTGCTTGGAGTCGAGCTGCCGGTCGTTCCGGACGAGATCCCGTGGGTGCACTTCGCGGACACCGGAGTCGAGGACGTCGACCTGTCGCCCGCCGACGAGCGGCGCCTCTGCGAGGAGCACGGCACCGAGCTCCTGTTCGTGACCGGCTACCCGATGGCGAAGCGGCCCTTCTACACGCACCCCGACCCGGAACGGCCCGAGCACTCGAACTCGTTCGACCTGCTCTTCCGCGGGCTCGAGCTGGTCACCGGCGGCCAGCGCCTACACCGCTACGGGGACTATCTGTCCGCGCTGGCCGTGCGCGGGCTCTCGCCGGAGCCGTACGAGGGCTACTTGCAGGCATTTCGCTACGGCATGCCGCCGCACGGAGGCTTCGCGATCGGCCTCGAGCGCTGGGTCGCCCGCCTTACCGGCGCGAAGAACATCCGAGAGGTGACGCTCTTCCCACGCGACCTGAATCGGCTCACGCCGTGAGCAGGAATAGGACGCAGCCCGGCCGGGTTTTGCTAAACACTCGTAACAACGGCTTATCCAGGAGGTAAGAGATGGCTCTGCAACTTGGCGACACGGCGCCCGACTTCGAGGCTCAGACCACCGAAGGCACGATCCGCTTCCACGACTGGCTCGGCGACTCCTGGGCCGTGCTGTTCTCGCACCCCAAGGACTTCACTCCCATCTGCACGACCGAGCTCGGCTACATGGCCAAGATCAAGCCCGAGTTCGACCGCCGCGACGTCAAGATCATCGGGCTCTCGGTCGACCCGATCGATCGCCACGCCGAATGGGCCAAGGACATCCAGGAGACGCAGGGCCACGCGCCGAACTACCCGATCATCGGTGACGTCGACTTCAACGTCTCGAAGCTGTACGGCATGCTCCCGGCCAGCGTCGAAGGCGATCCGCTCGACCGCACGCCCGCCGACAACCAGACGGTCCGCAACGTGTTCGTGATCGGCCCGGACAAGAAGGTCAAGCTGATCCTCGTCTACCCGATGACGACCGGCCGCAACTTCGACGAGGTGCTGCGCGTGATCGACTCGCTGCAGCTGACCGCCAACCACAAGGTGGCGACCCCGGTGAACTGGAAGCAGGGCGAGGACGTGATCATCGCCGGCTCGGTCTCCGACGAGGCGGCGCGGGAGACCTACCCGGACGGCTGGGAGGCTCCGCGACCGTACATCCGCATCGTGCCGCAGCCACGCTGACCTACCGGGCCGCGCAGCCGTGAGTCTGGCTCACGGTGTGAGCCGTGAGCCAGACTCGAAACCAGGTGCTCGAATCAGCCGCCGCTGATCGCTGCGATCACGTCGACGCGGGAGCGCGGCTCGAGCCTGGTGCCGAGCCCGGCGCGCTCCTGGTCGACGTAGAAGTGGATGTGCGGCCGGATCGCCGGCCCGCCCTCGACGAGCCGGTCCCGAAAGCCGGGCCAACGCTCGTCGATCTGCCGGATCGCGTCGTCGACCGTGGGGGCGTCGAGCTCGATCCGGCGCGGCAGCCCCGGGAAGAGCGGCGGCAGCGTCGAGGGCAGGTAGACGTCGGCCACGACTAATCCACCACCGCAACCTCGACAGACGAGATCGCCGGCAGGTAGCTCGCGATCTCCTTCCACGAGTCCCCCTCGTCGCAGCTCGCGAAGACCTGGCCCGTGCTCGTCCCGAAGTAGAAGCCGGGCGAGTCCAGCGCGTCGTTCGTCATGCCCTCGCGAAGCACGCCGAGATAGGCGTCCGACTGCGGCAGTCCTTCGTGGAGCCGCCGCCAGGACGAACCCGCGTCGCGCGTCCGCCACACCGCCGCCTTGCCGTCGTGCATCGTCCGCGCGTGGCCCGGGTCGACCGGGACGACGTAGAACGTGTCCTTGTCGTGCGGATGGACGGCCGCGGCGAAGCCGAAGTCGCTCGGCAGGCCCTCCGTGATCTCCGTCCACGAGTGCCCGCCGTCGTCGCTCCGGTGCATGCCGCAGTGGTTCTGCTGGTACATGCGGCTCATGTCCGTCGGCGAGTAGACGAACTTGTGGACGCAGAAGCCGATGTCGTCGTACTCGCGCGGCCACTCGGCCCGCAGGCCATTGTTGCGCGCCGTCCACGTCTTGCCGTCGTCGGCCGTCTCGAACAGGCTGTAGCCCTGGACGATGGCCCAGAAGCGCTCGGCATCGTCCGGATGCGGGATCGTCGCCGACACCCCGAGATGGCCCGGCGGCTGCTTGTCTGGATCGTTCCAGTCCTTGCTCGCCGGATGGTCGAGCGTGCTCAGGAGCTTCCAGGTCGCGCCGTCGTCGCGGCTCTCGAAGATGCCGGCCTGCTCGGCGCCTGCGAGGAGCCGTCCGTGCGCGGCGCTGAGGGACGAGACCTTCGACATCTTCAGGTCGCCGTCGTCCGCGTAGCCGAGGCCTTCGCTCGACTGCGTCCACGTCTCGCCCCGGTCCAGGCTCCGCCAGACGGTGGCGCCGTGCCACTCGCTCGCGGCGGCCGCGTAGATGTTCCCCGAGTCCGTGTCGTAGAGGGCGTGGTAGACCGGCCAGCCCTCGCAGAACGGCCCACGGACATTCCAGTCGCGCCGGTCCCCGTCGCTCTCCAGCACGAAGCAGCCCTTGCGCGTTCCCACAACCAACAGCACCTGCGACATCGGTCACACCTCCGGGTTCGACGGTTGTGCGGGATTAGACCGAACCGGCGGCGAAAAGTCATCGGCCGGCTACGAGGCGGTGTGGACGATTCCGTCCGGGAACGGCGACAGCTTCTCGGCCCCGTCCTTCGTGACGAGGAAGTTGTCTTCGAGCCGCAGGCCGCCGCCCTCGGGCCAGTAGACCCCCGGCTCGATCGCCAGCACCATCCCCGCGCGCATGACGCCGCCGCCCGCCTGGTGCGCGTACGGCGGCTCGTGCGCGCGGGCGCCGACGCCGTGGCAGATCGGGTGCGACGGCTGACCGGGGTAGCCGGCCGCGGCGATGCGCTCGCGCACCATGCGGTCGAGCCCGGCCAGCTCGGCCCCGTCCCGGAGATACGCGATCGCCTCGTCGTAGACCGCCTGCAGCGCGTCGAGCAGCTCGGCGTAGCGCGGCTCGAGCTCGCCGATGCAGAGGTTCTTCGTGTGGTCGGCCCAGTAGCCGTCGCAGCAGACCCAGATCTCGAACAGCGTCGGCTGCCCCTCGACCACGGGCCGCGAGCCGGTGGCGCTGAACGTCCGGATCCCCAGGCCCGACCAGACGAGCGAGAACGCGAGCGCAAGCTCCACCTGGCCCCGGTAGCCCGTGCCCACGCCGTGGACGTACCCCTCCCAGAGCGCGGCGGCTTCGCTCTCCTTCATCCCCGGCCGGAGCAGCCCGCGCACGTGCTCCATCGCCTCGGCGGCGAGCTCGTTGGCCAGGCGCATGCGCTCGACCTCCTGCGCCGTCTTGATCGCCCGTGCCTCGGCGAGCAGCGGCACAGCGTCCTCCGCCTCGCCGAACGCGTGGAAAAAATCGTGCGTGTACGTCGTCGGCTCGCCGACCATCCGGTCGGCTGCCTGCGTGCCGAGCGAGAGCTCGAGGCCGATCCGCTCGTAGCCGCCCTCGCGGACGACCGCCTGCGCCGTCTCCACCGCGCGAGCCATCGGGGGTCGAGGGTCGCCCTCGTCGTACCCGGCGAACAGCCGTAGCTCGCCCGCCCACGCCCGCGCAGCCTCCTCCGCCTGCGGCTCGAGCACGACGAGCGCCGGCTCCCCCTCCCGCGGGAAGACGGCGAGGTCGTAGCCCTTCATGGGCCAGTAGTCGGTGAGGTAGAGAACGTTGTCGGGCGCGCGGACGACGAGCGCGTCGAGCTCACGCTCGGCCATCAGCGCGCGCACCCGGTCGAGCTTGGCGTCGTCGCGAGGCCAGCTCATCTGGCTCGGCTGGCGCCAATCCGGCGCGGCGCCTCTTGGGGGTTCTCCCCCAAGACCCCCGACATCGGTCCCGGCCGTGAAGAGCCGCGCCCGTCATGCCGGTCGCGGCGGCGAAGGTTGACACTCGAGGCCGGCCCCGAGCCAAGNNAACAGTCTGTTACTTGGCGGCACGGGCGGCCTGGATCGCGCGCCAAACGTTCTCGCCGTTTGCAGGCATCTCGACGTGGCGGACGCCCAAAGGCAGCAGCGCGTCGACGACCGCGTTCTGCACCGCCGGGGTCGCGCCGATCGTCCCCGACTCGCCGATCCCCTTCGCGCCCAGCTCGTTCATCGGCGTCGGCGTCTCCATCGGCACGAGCTCGAACGAGGGCAGCTCGGCCGCGCTCGGGAACGGGTAGGCAAGCAGGTTGCCGCTGAGCGGGTTGGCGTCCTCGTCGTACAGAAACTCCTCGAACAGCGCCTGACCGATGCCGCTGCCGATGCCGCCGTGTCGCTGCCCTTCGGCGATCGTCGGGCTGATGATCCGGCCCGCGTCGTCGACGGCGACGAGGCGCTCGAGCTCGACGCCTCCGGTCTCGGTGTCGACGCGGACGACCGCGACGTGCGCGCCGAACGGGAACGTGCCGCCGTCCGGCTTGAAGTCGCGTTCGACGTGGAGCTCGGCGAGACGGTCGCTCTCGACGAGCCGCGCCGCGAGCTCGGCCCAGGTGAGCGAGGGCTCGGGCGTGCCGGTGACGTGGAAGCGGCCGCCCTCGAGGTCGAGCACGACGTCCACCGGGTTCGCCTCCAGCTCCTCGGCCACCAGCTGCTTCGCCTGCTCGACCACCTCGGTCGCCGCCTGAGCCGCAGCCGTGCCCCCGATTTGCAGGGATTTCGAGCCGTAGGTGCCGCCGCCGCGGGCGACGTCGTCGGTGTCTCCGGCGACGACGGTCACCGAGTCGAGGTCGAGCCCGAGCTTGTCGGCGACGATCTGCGCGTAGGAGGTCTCGTGGCCCTGGCCGTGCGAGAACGAGCCGGTGCGGAGGATCGCGCCGCCTTCGGGCGTGATCTCGACCGCGCCGAACTCGGGCTCGGCGCCGCCGTTCGTCACCTCGACGTAGACGGAGATGCCGATGCCGAGCTGCCTCGGGTCGTCGCTCTCACGGAGCCGGGACTGCTCGGCGCGCAGGTCGTCGTAGCCCACCGCCTCGAGCGCGCGCTCGAGCGCCGGCGCGTAGTCGCCCGAGTCGTACGTGACCCCGGATGCGGTCGTGAACGGGAACGAGTCGGCGCCGATGAAGTTCTTCCGCCGCACGTCGGCCGGGTCGAGCCCGGCTTCCACGGCGAAGACGTCCACGGCGCGCTCGATCGCCTGCGCCGCCTCCGGCCGTCCGGCGCCGCGAAACGCCGTCGTGAACGCGGTGTTCGTGACGACCGAGTTCGACTCGTAGGCGAGCTTCGGAATCGCGTAGACCCCGGACTGCATCCACTGCGTCAGCATCGGCAGGAAGGCGCCGACGTTGGGGTACGCGCCGGCCTCGTGGAGCACCTCGAGCCTGTAGGCCTCGATCTTCCCGTCGCGGCTGCCGCCGATCGTGAAGTCCATGATCTGCCCGCGGCAATGGCCGATCGCGAGCATGCTCTCGCTCCGCGTCTCCGTCCAGCGCACGGGCCTGCCGGTCTCGCGCGCGAGCCAGCCGACGAGGATGTCCTCGGTGGACAGCGTCTTGGCGCCGAAGCCGCCGCCGACGTCGCGCGCGATCACGCGCACCTCCGACGGGTCGAGCCCGAGCGCGCGCGCGAGCCCGTCTCGGTCGGAGTGCGGCGTCTGGGTCGAGAGCCAGACGTGCAGGCGGCCGTCCTCGTCCACCCGGGCCGCCGAGGAGCGCGGCTCGAGCGGCGCGGGCGCCATGCGCTGGCTGACGATCCGCCCGCCGGCGACGACCTCGCAGCCCTCGAACGGATCGCCGTCGATCCCGACCGCGAGGTGGGAGCAGACGTTCGTGCCGAGCTCCGGGTACAGGAACGGCTCGCCGGCGAGCGCGCGCTCCGGGTCGATCACGATCGGCAGCGGGTCGTAGTCGACGAAGACGAGCTCGGCGGCGTCGACCGCGTCCCGCTGGGTGTCGGCGAGAACGACCGTCACGATCTCCCCCGCGAAGCGGACGACGTCGGTCGCCACCGGCTGCCTGGCCATGCGCGTCTCGATCCCGGGATAGTGCGGCGCGAGCGGCTCGATGCCGATGTCGGCGCCGGTCAGGACGCGCGCGCCCTCGACCATGCTCGTGTCGATCCCGCTGATCCGAGCGTGCGGGACCAGCGAGCGGACGAAGACGACGTGGAGCGCTCCCTCGAGCTCGAGGTTCTCGACGTAGCGCCCCTCGCCGCGGAGGAACCGCGGGTCCTCCTTGCGCAGGACGCGTTGACCGACGAAGCCGCTCACGAGCTGACTTCTACCAGCGGACCCTGGGCGGAGGCGGCGTCCCGTGCCCGTCCTGCCACGAGACGACCGGATTCCGGAGCACGCCGACCCGCTCGATCTCCGCCTCCATCACGTCGCCGGGCTTGAGGTAGAGCGACGCCGCGTCGGGCGAGAACCCGGCCACACCCGACACCGTCCCCGTGGACACGACGTCGCCGGCCGAGTACCCGAGGGCCGAGTAATGGGACAGGATCTCCGGGATCGTCACCGACATGCGACCGGTGTTCGAGACCTGGCGCGGCTCGCCGTTCACCCGCAGCTCCATCGCCAGGTCGTGCGGGTCGCCGATCTCGTCCGGCGTGACGATCCACGGACCGAGCGGGCAGAAGGTGTCGATCGCCTTGCAGAACGAGAACACGCCCGAGCGCATCTCGCGGCGCTGGATGTCGCGCGCGGTGATGTCGTTGAAGATCACGTAGCCGGCGATGTAGTCGGCCGCGTCCTCGGGCCCGAACCACTTGCCGTCCTTGCCGATCACGACCGCCAGCTCGAGCTCGTAGTCGAGCTCCTCGGTCAGGTGCTCCGGGTAGATCACCGGGTCGTCCTGGCCGATCAGCGCGTCGACGTTCTGGAAGAAGACGATCCAGGGGGCGATCTCGTGCGCCCAGCCGACCTGCTTCGACTCCTCCTCGTGCTCGCGGAAGTTGCCGGCGGTGTGGAAGAACTTCTTGGGGACGATCGGCGGGCGGAGGCGCCGGCCCTCGAGCGGGACGGATTCGCCGGTCTCGTCCGCGCCACCGCGCTCGAAGTACGTGCGCATGTCGGCCACGTCGAGGACGCGGATCTCGTCGCCGTCGACCCGCCCGACGCGGAAGTCCTCGCCGAAGGTCACGAGCCGAGCCATGCGAGCACCTCCTCCGCGTTGCGGTCGGGTGGAAAGACCGGGTAGAACACCTTGGCGATCCGACCAGCCTGGAGCACCAGTGTCACCCGCTTGTAGAGCGTGACACCCTCGAACTCGAAGGTCGGCAGGCCGATCGCGGCGCCGAGCCGCCGCTCCGAATCGGCGATCACCGGAAACGGCATGTGCAGGCGCACGGCGAGCTCGACCTGCTCCTCGAGCGTCTGCGACGACAGCCCCGCCACGCGGGCGCCGTGAGCGGCCAGCTCGTCCGCGTGGTCACGGAAGCCGCAGGACTGCGGGGTGCACCCGCGCGCGCCCGGGATCGCGTCCCAGCCGGCCGGCACCTCGCGGTCGGGCCGGCCGGTGCGCGGATAGACGTAGAGAACGGCGAGCCCGGCCCCGAGCTCGGCCAGGTCGAGCGGCTCCCGGGTCGAGTCGAGCACGAGCGCCGGAACCTCGAGCCCGACGAGATGGTCGCAGGCGCCGTCGTCCACCGGCGCCGGCAGGTCGGGCGGCAGCGAGTACACGCTCACGCGGGCGCTTCTCCGCGGAGCAGGCCGACCTTGAACGGATGGAGCTCGGCCCGCTGGACACCTGCGACGACCGAGGGGTCGGAGCGCGTGACGGCCGCCGCCTCCTCGTCGTCACCCGCCTCGAAGACGATGATCCCGAACGGGCCGTCGAAGCAGCGGCCGGCGAAGACCAGGCGCCCACGACGATGGAGGTCGAGCAGGAACTCCCAGTGCGCGTCGACGACCGCCCCCTCGCGCTCGCCGGCCGCCGCCATGAACGCCTCGTCGAACGCGGGCCGCACGAGGTAGGCGTACTGCTTCACGCCTCCGCCCTGCGTTTGACGGCCCGGAGGATCAGCCTCCGCGTCAGCCCGCTGAACGGTCGGACGACGAGCCAGTAGCGGGCGAACTTCCGCCGCGCCGCCGCGTCCGAGACGTGGACGCGCGTCTCCGTCGAGAGCCGCGAGCCCTGGACGCGGAAGTCCAGCACCGCCTTGCATTCGTCCTGTGCCCCGCCTCGGAGCCGCCAGAACTGTCCAGCCAGGCCGAGGACGATTCCCTCCCCGGGCGCGTCCTCGAGCACGTCGCCCATCCGCCCCATGCCGGCGAGGAACGGCTCGCTCGCCTGCCGGTGGAGACCGCGCAGCCGGAAGAGCGCCAAGGTCACCGGCGAGTCGGCGAGCGTGACCGCCCGCAGGGCCGCCTCGATCCGTTCCGGCGGGGCGCCGATCTCGATCGAGTGCCGCTCCGAGAACTCGTACGTCGGCAGGAACTCGTCCAGCGATCTCATCACGATGCGCCGCAGACCTCGGCCGCCGCGAGCGCGTACACCTGCGCCGTCTTGACCAGGCCGTCGATCGACAGGTTCTCGCCCTTCTCCGTGTCGAGGAGGCCGGTCGACGTCCCGTAGTTGACGGTCGGGATTCCGTAGCGGGTCAGCGCCGACGCGTCCGAGAACCAGCGCGTGACGTCACGCTCCGGCCGCTCGCCGAACACGGCCTCGTGCCCGGCGTCGATCGCGGCCACGAGCGGATGGCCCTCGTCGATCTCCGCACCCGGCGCGGTGACGTAGACCTCGCCCTCGACGCCGTACTCGGGGAAGCGCGCAGCGAGCCCGCGCACCATCTCGAGCACCTGCCGTCGCGCTACAGCCATCTCCTTCGTCGGGGGCACGCGCACGTCCAGGAACAGGTCGGTGCGGTGCGGCGTCCGCGAGACCCTCCAGCCGAACCCGCCCTGGAGCGCGCCGACGTTGACGATCGCCTTCGCACCCCGGTACGCGTTCTCGGGATCGGCCTCCCAGGACGGGATCCAGTCGAGCACCGCGTCGAGCACCTCGCGCATGCGCAGGATCGAGTTCTGGTCGCGCTTGCCCTCGGTGAACGCGGTGTGGATGAAGTTGCCGTGCGTCGAGATGCGCAGCCAGAGCGAGCCGAAGTGCCCGAGCACGACCTTGCCCTCGGTCGGCTCGCCGAGAATGCACATGTCCGCGACGCCGCCGTGCGAGACGAGGTAGCGCGAGCCGGCCGCGTAGCCCCGGTACTGCGCACCCTGGGCCTCACCCTGCTGGGTCTTCTCGATCTCGCCGCACACGGCCGCGACGAGGACGTCGCCGGCGAGGCGCACGCCCGAGTCCTGCAACGCCCGCACGGCCTCGACGTAGCAGGCGAGCGCGCCCTTCATGTTCGAGACGCCGAGCCCGTACAGGCGGCCGTCCTCCACAAACCCGTGAGGCTGGAAGCCGGGCACGTGCCGCAGCCACGGCTCGCGGCCGCTGTACGACGTGTCCATGTGGCCGTTGAACATCAGCGTCTGACCCCCGCCCGAACCCGCCAGCGTGCCGAGCACGTTGGCGCGGCCGTCCTCGACCTGCTGCCACTGGACGGCCAGGCCCATCTCGGACAGCGTCTCCGCCATCAGCTCGGCCATCGCCTGCTCGTCGCCGGTGAAGCTCGGCACCGAGATCGCCGCCTCGGCGAAGTCGACGAGGCGCTGCTCGTCGACGGCGGCGGTGATCGAGTCGGTGATTGGGGCATCTGGCACGGCAGGCGAGATAATCCCACGCATGGAGGGGATCTGGACCGGCGACCTGAACGAGCGCGCGCTCGACGGCTCGCCGAAGCCCGGCCGCGTGCGCTTCTACGACACCACCCTGCGCGACGGCGAGCAGACCGTCGGCGTCGTCCTGACCCCCGAGCAGAAGCTCGTGGTCGCGCGGGCGCTGGACGAGCTGGGAGTGGAGCGGATCGAGGCCGGGTTCCCGCGCGTCTCCGAGGACGACCGGCGCGCCGTCGAGCTGATCCGCGACGCCGGCCTGCGCGCCGAGATCTGGGGCTTCTCCCGCGCCGTCCAGGCGGACGTCGACGTGATCGTCGAGCTCGGCCTGGCGGCGACGGTGATCGAGTCGCCGCTCTCCGACCTGAAGCTCTCCGCACTCGGGGTCTCCCGCGACAAGATGCTCGGCCGGATCGCCGACGCCGTCTCGTATGCCGCGGGGCAGGGGATTCTCGTCGCGTTCTTCGGCGTCGACGGCAGCCGCGCCGACCTCGGCTTCCTCGAGCAGGCCTACCGGGCCGCCGTCGAGGCGGGGGCGCGAGAGGTCGTCGTCGTCGACACGCTCGGCATCGCGGCACCGGAGACCGCCGCGTTCCTCGTCTCGAGCGTGCGCAGCTGGCTCGGCCCGGACGTTCCGATCCACTTCCACGGGCACAACGACTTCGGCCTCGCCACCGCGGCCGCGATCGCGGCCTTTCGCGCGGGCGCCGAGTGGATCCAGGGCACGATCAACGGCATGGGCGAGCGCGCCGGCAACGCCTCGATCGGCGAGGTGGCCATGGCGCTGACGGCGCTGTACGGAGCGGAGACCGGCCTCGACCTCGGGAAGATCCGCGGGATCTCGGCGCTCCTGCGCTCGCTCGGCGGGTACGAGCTCGAGCCGTGGAAGGCGATCGTCGGCGAGAACCTGTTCGTGCGCGAGAGTGGCGCGGTCGCGAGCCAGTTCCACGACCCGCCGTCGATCGAGCCGTTCTCGTCGGCGCTCGTCGGCGCGGAGCGGAGGATCGTGCTCGGCAAGAAGAGCGGCCTCGACTCGGTGCGGATCAAGGCCGACGAGCTCGGGCTCGACGTGTCCGAGGAGCGGCGCGCCGCGCTGCTCGAGGCGGTCAAGAAGCTCGGCACGGAGAAGCGCGGCCTCGTCACCGACGACGAGTTCCGCGAGCTGGCGCGCTCGCTCGGCCCGAACTGACCGGCACAGCTTGACGTGCACTGCTTGACCCGGGCCTCGCGCCCGGTTAAGAATCGACTCGACGGTCCCGAGGAAGCCGGGGCAAGCCGGGTGACGGAGCGCGTTTCCTACGCCGAGCCACTCGAAACTACCCGGCTCCCTGAGGATCGGCGGTGGCAGGCAGGCTTACACGCAGGACGTTCCTCGCCCGGGCGGGCTCTCTGATCGCCGCCGTGGCGCTCCCTGTTGCGTGCGGCGGCAAGAAGGCTTCGACGTCCACAGCCTTCACCACGAGCGCGCACGCGGTCCCGGTGTATCTGCTCTCGACGTCCGACCCGAAGTGCATCGGCACGGCCTGCGCGTGCGGCGCGTGCCAGAAGCACGCGGCGAACAAGCTCTTCGCGAGCCGCGAGGCGGCCGACACGGGTCGTGCGCACGTGCACTGCAACTGCACCGTCGTCGAGGACGTGCTCTCGCCCGATCGGTGGCGCGCCCTCTTCGGCGATCCGGCTCGGCCGGACCGGCTCGCGGTCGATCGGCGCGATCAGCGCGTCGCTCAGGTCCTGGCCTAGCACGTCGCGATTTGACACATGATCAAAGGCGCGAGACGATCGCGCCGTGACGTTGCAGACGAGCCCGGCCCTCGAACGGCGGCGGCATCCGACGATGGCCGAGGCGGCGCTCGCCGAGCTTCAGGACTCGATCCTGTCGGGCGAGCTGGCCCCGGGGGCGCCGCTCCGCCTCGAAGACCTCGCCGCCCGGCTCGGGATGAGCATCTCGCCGGTGCGCGAGGCCGTGCGGCGGCTCGAGAACCTGGGGCTGGCCGTGCACGTGCCGCACCGCGGGGCACGGGTCAGCGAGCTCGCGCTCGACGACCTGCGGGACACGTACGAGGTGAGGCTCGTGCTCGAGCCGCTCGCCGTCCGCCGGGCCGCAGCGCGGTTCACCGGCGAGGACGCCGCCGCGGCGCGCGCCCACCTCGCCGACTACGCGCAGGCCCGCGAGCGCGACGAGCCGCAGTCGGCCCGCGCTGCCCACGCCGCCTTCCACTTCGCCCTCTACGCGGCCTCGGGCTCCGAGTGGCTGCTCCGCCTGATCCGCCCCGCGTGGGAGAACTGCGAGCGCTACAGGGCGATCTCGCTGCAGAGCCCGAGCTCCCGTGAGATCGAGCGCGAGCACGAGCGCATCCTCGACGCGTGCGCGCGGCATGACCCCGATCGCGCCGCGGCGGAGCTGACCCGCCACCTCGCGGCTACGGCCAACCTCGTCGCGCGCCAGATGGGAGCGCAGGATCTGTTCGGCGATGTCTGATTTCGGCGACTTCTCGGGCGATCTCTCGCGCTTCCTGCTCCGGGGCAGGATCGAGGCGGACAGCGCCTTCGACACGGCCCCCGAGGCTCCGGCCGCGGTCGACGCGGAGGCGTTCAAGGCGGCGATGCGCGTGCTCGCGGGCGGCGTCGTGATGGTCACGGCGCGCCGCGGCGACCAGCTCTACGGGCTGACGATCAGCGCGTGCTGCTCCATCTCGGCGAGCCCGCCACGCGTGCTGATCTCGCTTTCCGAGTCGGCGAGCTGCCTGCCCGCGGTGCTCGAGACCCGGCGCTTCGGGCTGTCGATCCTCCGCGCCGGCCAGCGGCCCCTCGCCGAGCTGGGCGCGGTCCCCGGCGGGCCGAAGGAGGTCGACGCCTTCTCCGAGAGCCGCGACGGCACCGTGACGATGATCGCCGGCGCGCTCGCGCACCTCGATTGCGCCGTCCACCGGACCTTCCGCGTCTCCGACCACGTGCTCGTGATCGGAGACGTCGAGCACGCCGTCAGCGTCGCCCCCGACGAGCTCGAGGAGCCGGGCCCGCTGCTCTACTTCAACCGCACCTTCCACGCGCTCGGCGAGGTGGTCGAATGAGCGAGCGCTTCGACGTCGTCTTCATCGGCAGCGGCATCAACTCGCTGGCCGGGGCGGCGTTGCTGGCCCGCGGCGGCCGGCGCGTCCTCGTCCTCGAGCGGAACGACCGGCTGGGCGGCGCCGTCCGGACGGAGGAGATCACACTGCCCGGATTCCTGCACGAGGTGTTCGCCTCGTGGCATCCGCTCTTCGTCGGCTCGGCCGCCTACGCGGAGCTCGCCGACGACCTGCGCGCGCTCGGGCTCGAGTACCTGAACACCGAGCTGCCGACGGCATCGCTCACGCCCGACGGCGAGGCCGCATTCCTGACCACCTCGCACGAGCGCAACGTCGAGGAGCTCGAGCGGCTCGCGCCGGGCGACGGCGAGGCGTGGAGCCGGGTCGTCCAGGGCTTCATGCCCCACGCCGACCTCTCGTTCGGCGTCCTGACGACCGAGCTGTGGTCGGCGGCGGGAGCACGGCTCGGGCTCAGGGCCTACCGCCGGCTCGGTCGGCGCGGGCTCGTCGACTTCACCGGCAACGTCCTCGTCAGCGCGCGCGACTGGCTGACGGAGACGTTCGCCTCGCCGCACACGCACGGCCTGCTAGCGCCGTGGGTCCTGCACACGGGGCTCGGCCCGGACGCCGCCGTGTCGGGGTTCATGACCCAGGTGATCGCGGTCGCGGTCGAGCTCGGCGGGATGCCGGTGCCGAAGGGCGGCGGAGTGAAGCTCGTCGAGGCGCTGGCCTGGATCGTGCGGGCCGGCGGCGGCGCGCTCGAGACCGATCGGGACGTCGAGCGGATCCTGGTCGAGAACGGCCGCGCGACCGGCGTCCGTGTTGCGGACGGCACGACCGTCGCAGCGCGCCGTGTCGTCGCCAACGTGACGCCGACGCAGCTCTACGGACGCCTGCTCTCCGAGACGGACGTCCCGCCGTCCGCCGTCGAGGCCGGGCGGCGCTTCCGCTACGGCCGCGGCGAGATGCAGATCCATCTGGCGCTCGACGAGCCGCCGCGCTGGGAGGGCGACGAGCGGCTCGCCGGCACCGCGATCGTCCACCTCACACCGGGGCTGGACGGCGTCTCGCGGGCCGTCAACGAGGCGGAGCGGGGGCTGCTCCCGGCGGAGGCGACCGTCGTCGTCGGCCAGCCGCTCGCCGTCGACCCCTCGCGCGCGCCGGAGGGCAAGTCGATCCTCTGGATCCAGCTGCAGGAGGTGCCCTCGCGACCGAAAGGGGACGCGGCGGGCGGGATCGACGTCGGCGACGGCACCTGGACGGCGGAGCTCCGCGAGCGCTACGCCGATCGGATCCAGGCCCGGATCGCGCGGCACGTCCCGAACCTCGAATCGGCGCTGCTGAAGCGCGTCGTCCTCTCGCCGGCGGACATCGAGCAGGCGAACGTGAACATGCCCGGCGGGGACATCTACTCGGGCTCCTGCGCCCTCGACCAGAACCTGCTCTGGCGGCCGCGGCCGTCGCTTCCGGGACACCGCACGCCGGTCACGGGCCTCTACCACATCGGCGCCAGCACGCACCCGGGCCCGGGCCTCGGCGCCGGTTCGGGCACGATCGTCGCCCACGACCTCCTGCGCCAGAATCGGGCACGTCGCGCGCTGGCAAGCCTCGCCCGACACCTCGGTGAGAGAGACGAAGCCCTTTGACACTTGATCAAAATCCGGTCAGAGTCGGATGACGGAAGGAGCCGTGATGAGGTTCTCGATCTACTCGGAGATCCAGTACTGGGGTGGGAAGTCGCCGAAGCGGCTGTACGACGAGGTGATCGAGCAGGTCGTCCACGCCGACCGGCTCGGCTACGACGCGTACGGCGTGATCGAGCACTTCTTCTTCCCGAAGTTCTCCATCTCGGCCAACCCGTTCGCACTCTGGGGGCAGTGCGCCGCGAAGACGCGCAACATCAAGTTCCGCACGCTCGGCCACGTCCTGCCGTACCACAACCCGACCGTCCTGGCCTCCCAGATCGCCCAGGCCGGGATCATGTTCGAGGGGCGCTACGAGTTCGGCGCGCTCCGCGGCCACGGGTGGGTTCCCGCGAAGGCCGGCGTGCCGATCCGCGAGTCGCGCGCCATCTACGAGGAGTCGCTCGACATCCTGTTCAAGGCGCTCGAGGACGAGCGGTTCTCCTACGACGGCAAGTACTACTCGATCGACGACGCGCACATCCATCCGCGGCCGGAACACAAGTTCCGGGTCTTCCTCGGCGGCACGAGCGACCGCACGTACGAGCTCGCCGCCGAGCGGGGCTGGGCCGTCGTCGTCCCGCCGCTCCTCCCCTACGCCGCGCTCAAGGACCAGCTCGACCTCTACAGGGCCAAGTGCGCCGAGCACGGCACCGAGCCGGACATCGTCTGGATCCACGCGTGCTACCTCGACGAGGACAGAGACACGGCGCAGCGCGAGGCCGAGCGCGGGATGCGGCAGTTCCTGGAGGGGAACGCTTCGCCGCTGACGGGCGACGATCACCTGCCGCCCGCGGAGGACATGGAGGCGGCGGGCTACGGCTTCTACATCTCCGGGATCATGGAGAAGCTCGCGCAGACCCCGTACGACGAGATGATCGACGGCGACATCGTCTGGGTCGGGACGCCAGCCGACGTGATCGAGCGGATCGAGGCCGTCCGCGACGTCTGCGAGGGCCTCAGCGAGGTGTCGATCACGGTGAACGCGGGCGGCACCTCCCACTGGCAGGCGATCAAGGCACAGGAGCTGTTCGCCGACCACGTGATGCCCCACTTCCAGGCCGGAGATCGCGAGGCCACGGCGGTTGCGTAGGAGGTTCGCGATCTGCGAGTTCTCGACGCTGAAGGCGAGCTTCGAGGAGGACCTGGCCGCCTACCGCGCCGCCGGGGCGGACGGCATCTCGATCTGCGAGCTGAAGCTGGTCGAGGGCCGGGAGGCGGAGCAGCTCGACGCGTTCCGCGCCAGCGGCCTCGAGGCGAGCGCCGCGGTCCCGGCCGTGCCTTCGATCCTGCCGCTGCCCAAATTCCCCGGGCCCGAGCGCCCGGAGGAGCGCCTGGAAGCGATGGTCGCCGGCATGCGCCGGCTCGCGCCGTTCGGGCCGAGCGCGTTCGTCTGCCCGACCGGCCCGGCCGGCGAGCTCGACGAGGCCGACGCGCGAGGGATCGCGATCGAGGGCCTGCGCGTCCTCGCCGACGAGTCTGCGCGGCTCGGCATCCCCGTCGGGCTCGAGCCGATGTCGACCTACGAGCAGGAGGACTGGACGCTCGTGACCACGCTCGGCGACGCGGCGGCGCTCGTCGACGAGTCGCGTGCGGACGTCGGCCTCGTGTTCGACACCTGGCACCTTTGGGACTCGCCGGCGCTCGAAGAGGAGATCGCGCGCTACGGCGACCGTTTCGTCGCCGTGCAGGTGAACGACTGGCGCAGCCCGACGCGGAGCTGGTGCGACCGCGCCCTGCCGGGCGACGGCGTGATCGATCTGGCCCCGGTGCTCGACGCGGTCGAGCGGACAGGCTGGGCGGGCTGCTATGACCTCGAGGTCTTCTCGGACGACGGCACGTTCGGGGACGAGTTCGAGGACTCGCTCTGGCGGCTCCCTCCCCGGGGGCTCGCCGAGCGCGGGTGGGCACGATTCACCGAGTTGGAAACGTCAAGCAGCACGAAAGGGAGGGCAGCATGAGAGGTACGAAGAGGTGGGGCCTCGCGGTCGCGCTCGCACTCGTCGTGGCCATCGCCGTGGCCGCGGTCGGAGTGACGACCGCGTCCGGCGCGCAGTCGGCGGGCACGATCAAGCTGGCGTATGTCGCCGATTTCACCGGCCAGATGGCGCCGTTCGACAACCCGGCGCTGACGGCGGCGAAGCTGGAGATCAAGAACGTGAACGCGAAGGGCGGCGTGCTCGGCAAGAAGCTCGTCCTGCTCCAGTGCGATACCCAGAACTCGAAGCCGGACGTCTCGAAGTCCTGCGTCGACAACCTCGTCGGCCAGGGAGCGGTGATCGGCCTCGTGACCTGCGACGTCGACGCCGCGACCGCGGCGATCCAGGAGTTCCTGAACAAGAACCTGCTCACGGTCTCGCCGTGCATCGGCACGGATCAGATGGGCCCGAAGCGCTTCGGCGCCAAGGGCAAGCTCGCGTTCAGCTTCGGCAACGTGGCGCAGGACGAGGGCGCCGCGATGGCGGAGTACGCCTACAACGTCAAGCACTGGAAGACGGCGATTACCGTCACCGACAATGTGATCGTCTACTTCAAGAACATCGTCCAGGCGTTCACGTCGCGGTTCAAGCAGCTGGGCGGCAAGATCGTCGACGCCGAGAGCTTCACGGCCGGCGACAAGACGATCTCGAGTGTCGTCAGCCGCGTGAACAGCCACAAAGCCGCGGTCATCGTCACGAGCGACGGCTTCGCCGACTGGCCGACCGAGTTCGCCGGCATCCGGAGCCTCGGCAACAACACGCCGATCATGAACTCGTGGGCCGGTGACGGCACCTACTGGTACCCGAAGGGGACGAAGGTGTCCAACTATTGGTACGTGACGTACGCCTCGGTGTTCGGTGACGACCCGAGCCCGCAGGTGAAGGCCCTGATCGCGCAGATGAAGGCGATCCACCAGCCTCCGGCAACCGGAGCGTTCGTCCAGGGGTCGGCAGCAATCGACGGCATCGTGGCCGCGATCAAGTCGGCGAAGGGCTCGACGACCGGCAGCACGCTGGCCGCGATCATGGTCAAGTTCCACAACCTCCCCACGATCTCGGGCAAGGTCAGCTTCTCGCCGTCGTTGCACAGCGTGTTCGGGCGCGCCTACCGCGTCATGGAGGTGCAGAACTCCAAGCCGAAATTCGTCCAGCTCTACACGACGAAGAAGCTCGGCACGCTCTGAGCGACGTTGACGGACGCACTCGCGTCTGAGTCGAATCGGTGGCCCGGAGGATCTCTCCGGGCCACCGGCGTCTCACGCTCCTTCGAGGGCGTCCACGCGCTGCGAACCGTCGATTTCGAGCTGCACCGACACGAGGTCGTCGGGCTGATCGGGCCGAACGGGGCCGGCAAGACCACGCTCGTCAACGTCATCACCGGCTTCGACTTCCCGACGTCCGGCTCGGTCGCGCTCGGCGACGAGCTGATCACCTCCTGGAGCCCGAGCCGGCGCGGCCGTGCCGGGCTCGCCCGCACCTTCCAGCACAGCCGCTCGTTCCGGAACCTGTCCGTCCGCGAGAACGTCGAGGTGGCCGCACTCGGCTCAGGCGCGCGCAGCCGCGACGCGCGCCGGAGGGCGTCGACGCTGCTCGGCCTGCTCGGGCTCGAGGCGTACGCGTCGCGCCCGGCGGCGACGCTGGCGCACGGCGACGAGCGGAAGCTCGGCGTGGCGCGGGCGCTGGCGACGGCGCCGCGCTTCGTGCTCATGGACGAGCCCGCCGCTGGCCTGCCCGAGGCCGAGGTGCCCGACTTCGCCGCAGTCGTGCGCGCCGTGCGGGACGAGTACGCGGCGGGCGTCCTGCTGATCGACCACAACATGGCGCTGATCATGGAGGTGTGCGACCGCATCCACGTCCTCGACCAGGGCCGGACGCTCGCCGAGGGCACGCCGAAGGAGATCCGCGGCAACCTCGACGTCACGGCCGCATACCTCGGCGAGAGCGCGGTGCACGAGGCGGCCGGATGAACGCGCAGCCCGTCCTCGAGGTCGACGACCTCTGGGTCCACTACGGCACCGTCCCCGCAGTCAGGAAGCTCGGGCTGACGGTCGGCGGCGGCGAGATCGTCGGCCTGATCGGCCCGAACGGAGCCGGGAAGTCGACGACGCTGCACGCGATCGTCGGTCTCGTGCCGGCCCGGTCCGGCGACATCCGTCTTCGCGGCGCGTCGATCCTCGGACGCAAGCCGGAGACGATCGCCCGCGCCGGCATCTCGCTCGTCCCGGAAGGACGTCGGATCTTCGCGCAGCTGACCGTGGAGGAGAACCTGCGGCTCGGGCTCGTCGCACGCACCGGCCACAACGACGCCGACCGCGACCTCGGCTGGATCGAGGAGCTGTTCCCGGTCGTCCGCGAGTTCCGGGCCCGGCAGGCGGGCACGCTCTCCGGCGGCCAGCAGCAGCAGCTCGCAATCGCACGGGCGCTCGTGGCCGGCCCGGACGTCCTGCTGCTCGACGAGCCGTCGCTCGGCCTCGCCCCGACGATCGTGGACGTCGTCTTCGGGGCGCTCACGGACATCCGCGAGCGCGGCGTCACGGTGCTGCTGGTGGAGCAGCGGGCCCAGCGCACGGTCGCGCTCGCCGACCGGACCTACGTGATGACGAACGGCGAGATCCGGATGACCCTGACCCCGGCGGATGCGGACGACACCGAGCGCATCATCGCCGCCTACATGGCCTCGTGAATCACGTTCAGGCACTGATCGACGCGATCGGCGAGGGCGCCGTCTTCGCGCTGATCGCGGTCGGCATCGGGCTCGTCTTCGGCGTCCTGCGCCTGATCAACTTCGCCTACGGCCAGCTGATCATGGTCGCGGCGTACGCGCTCGCGTTCCCCGGCAACTGGCCGGACGCGGCCAGCATCGGGCTCGCGGTGCTCGCCGCGGTCGTCGCGTCGCTGGTCATGGAGCGCATCGCCTTCCGGCCGCTCCGCACGGCCGATCCGTCGACGATGCTCGTCGCGACCTTCGCCATCGCCTACCTGCTGCAGAACGGGGCGCTGCTCCAGTACACGTACCGCCAGCAGGGCGGTCTCGGCGATTCGATCGGCACCCTCTCCGGGCTCAACCAGGCGGTCACGATCGGGTCGCTCCACATCCGCTGGGTGACGTTCCTCGCGATCGGCGCCGGGCTCGTGTCGCTCGGCGGGCTCGCGCTGATCCTCACCCGGACGTCGATCGGCCTGCAGATGCGGGCCGCGTCGATGGACTTCCGCACCGCGCGGCTGCTCGGCGTGAAGGCGGACACGGTGATCATGGCCGCCGTCGCGATCTCCGGCGTCCTGGCCGCGGTCGCCGCCGTCGTCCTCAGCATCTCGTCCACGTCCGTGAACCCGACGACGGGCTTCCAGGAGACGATCTTCGTCCTCGTCGGCGTCGTCGCAGGCGGGATCGACCGGCTCGTCTCGGCGACGCTGGGCGCGTTCGCGATCGGCTTCGCGATCGAGCTCGTCGGCACCGAGCTGCCCAACTCGGGTGCCACCCCGTTCACGTCCAACGTCTACATGCCGTCGGTGATCTACCTCGCGGTGATCGTCGTGCTGCTCCTACGGCCGGCAGGCCTGTTCGCGCGGCGGGGACAGCGGACCGTGGAGCGCGTGTGAGGAGGACGACCTGGCTGCAGGAGCTGCTGGCGCCGATCGCCCTCGTCGCCCTGCTCGCGATCGCCTCCAGCCTGTGGGTCTCGTCGGCCGACCAGTCCAAGTTCCAGACCGCGATCGTGTACGTGGCCATCGTCGCGGCGCTCTACGTCTTCGTCGGGAACTCGGGCGTGCTCTCGTTCGGCCAGGTCAGCTTCGTCGCCGTGGGCGCCTTCTCGGCCGGCGTGATGACGATCCCGGCCGGCACCAAGCCGGGCGTCCTTCCGACGCTCTTTCCGCTGCTCCGCGACCACTCGATCTCGAACGTCTGGTCGCTGGTCCTCGCCGCCGGGCTCGGAGGTGTCTATGCCTTCGCCGTCGGCATCCCGCTGATGCGCCTGTCCGGGATCGCGGCGGGCATCGCCACGCTGGCCGTGCTCGGCATCACGTACAACCTGCTCACGTACTGGAACAGCATCGGCCCCGGTGCGACCACCCTGTCCCTGATTCCGGAGACCACCGACTACTGGCAGGCGACCGTGGGGGCGATCAGCGTGATCCTCGTGGCGTTCGGCTATCAACGGAGCCGGTTCGGCCGCCAGCTGCGGGCGGCGCGCGAGGATCCGGCGGCGGCGCGCGCGGCGGGGATCGACATCCACCGCCAGCGTCTCTGGGCGTTCACGCTCTCGGGCGCCCTGTCGGGCTTCACCGGCGGCCTCTACGTCCACCTGCTCGGCAGCATCCAGACGAACCAGGTGTACCTCGACCTGACCTTCCTCACCCTGGCGATGCTCGTCGTCGGCGGGATCTCGAGCCTCCTGGGCGCGGTCGTGGGCGCGATCGCGATCAGCCTGTTCACGATCTTGCTCGGGAACTCGGAGGAGGGCATCCACGTGTTCGGCTGGGGGATCAAGGCACCGGCAGGGACGAGCTTGGTCGGCGTCGCGGTCGTGATGTTGGTGATCCTGCTGCTCCGCCCTGCCGGGATCACCGGCGGCCGGGAGTTCTCGCTGCCCTCGACGTTCGCGAGACCTCGGTTAAGGTCCCGCTGATGCGGGCTCTCGTCGTCCTCGCCGTCGCCGTGGCCGCCGTCTCCGTAGCGCTTCCCGCCTCGGCGCGCACCGTCACGTACATCTCCTTCCGCACGCCGAGCGCCAACATCTACTGCGCCTACAACTCGGCGGACGCGCCCTCGCCGGCCTTCCTCCGCTGCGACATCCGCAGCCACCTGAAGCCCGCGCCGACGCCGCGCAAGTGCGTCGAGGGCGTCTACGGCGAGTCGGTCGGGATGACGAAGACCGGCGCTGCGCACGTCCTCTGCATCAGCGACACGACCTACAACCCGCAGGCGCGGGTGCTCGCCTACGGCACGCGCTGGTCGCGCGACGGCTTCCGCTGCACGTCACGCGCGGCCGGGCTGACGTGCACGAACCCGCGCGGCCACGGCTTCTTCCTCAGCCGCCAGAGCTGGCGCGTCTACTAGTCCAGCTGGTCGCGGACGAGCTCGAGCGTGGCGCAGTGCAGGCCGGCGAT
Organism: Actinomycetota bacterium; assembly: GCA_003134505.1. GTDB lineage: Bacteria > Actinomycetota > Thermoleophilia > Gaiellales > Gaiellaceae > PALSA-612. The sequence continues at coordinate 55,625 of PLBK01000050.1, forward strand.
CGCGAACTTCTGGCTCTCCGAGAAGTCGACCTGGATCACCTCGACGCCGGCCTGCTCGAGCGCCGTCACAACGGTCGGCGAGCCCTTGTTGATCACGACCTTGCCGGGCTCGAGCGTGACGCCGTTCACGGCCAGGTCCCAGTACTCCTCGACCGGCACCTCGACGATCCGGAAGTCGCGGCGCAGAAGCTCGCGTACGAAGCCGTAGTTGACGAGATGCGGCGAGAGCACGGCGATCCGCTCGCCGGGAACCATCAGCACCATGTCCATGTGGGACGTGCCGATGTTCCCGCCGCCGATCGAGTCGAACCACCCCGGGCTGTGCGCGACGATGAGCTCGATCCCGAGGCCCTCGAGCACGAACTGCAACTGTCGTAGGCCCTCCTCGTTCGCGACCACGCTCTCGTTGAAGACGAACGTCTTCGAGTCGAGCCAACGCCCGGCACCCGGCTCGCAGATGCCGCGCCCGTGGATCGTGAGGTAGACCGGGAGCTGCAGCGCCGCGAACGCCTTCGCCCAGATCACCTCCCGGCCGCGCTGCCACGAGCCGAGCCCGTAGCGGTGCATGATCACGCCCCCGCGCACGACCAGCCCGGCGCCGGCGAGCGTGACCAGATTCTTGATGTAGCCGTACGTGCCGATGGCCGGCACGGGCGCCTCGACCGAGTTGACGCGGACGCCGTTTGCACGCAGCACGTCGTAGTACTCGTCGAATTGCGCCTGCAGCTTGCCGAGATCGGCGTTCCCGGCCGCCGCCGAGTAGTAGTACTGCCACTCCTCGGCGTACTCGGGCCGGATCTCGTTCTCGCTCGGCCGCGAGACGAGCACCTCGCGGAGCCTGCCGATTCCCTCCGCGCCCCAGCGCCGCCCCCAGATCTGCTCGACCTCGTCGTAGAAGTCGGTCTCGTGGAGCATGTAGTTGCGGAGCGGCTTGCCCGCCTCGAACCAGGGCGTCTGCTCGAGCAGCGCCCGCTCGTCGTGCTCGGCGGCCGGCCGCGGCGACGAATACGAGAGCTCGATCGTCTCGCCGTCGGCGGTGACGACCCGGAACGGGACGGACTCGCGGCCGGTCATTCCCGCTCCCGGCGCCGGCAAAGCCGGCTCCTCCGCTCATTGGTGAGCTCCGTCGAGCCTACGCTCATGACCCGGCGAGGTCGAGCGTCGCGTCGATCACACCCAGGTAGGCCGGGAACGAGAACTCCGGGATCTTCGCCAGCGCCGCGTCCGGGAAATGGCCCTGGTAGAGCGGGAACCAGACGTTCGGCGCAGACGGGTTGAGCGCAATCGTCGTCAGGCCCGCCGCGCGGTACTCCTCGATCCGCCGGCGCACGTTCTCCGGCGAGCCGGCGATCGTCATGGCGTCGGCCATCTCGTCGGTGACGAGCCCGAGCGCTCCGTCCACGTCGCCCGCGTCGACGCGCTCCTGGATCGGGCCGACGTCGTAGCCGGCCGCCGCGAAGCTCGACGCGTACTCGGGCGAGGAGCTCTTCGCCGTCGCGAACATCATCACCTGGCCCTTGACCTGCTCGAGCCCCGCGCCGTCCGGCGTCACGATCGTCGGAAAGCCGCAGGCGATATCGAAGCCCTCGAGCGTCCGCCCGGCGCGCTCCGCGCCGGCCCGCAGGTTCGGCAGGACGGTGTCCCGCACGTACTCGGCCGAATAGCAGTAGCCGAGAATGCCGTCGGCGAGCTCGCCGGCGAGGCGGGTCATCTGCGGGCCGATCGCCGCCATGTAGATGCGCACGGGCCGCTCGGGCGGCTGCATCTGCAGCTGGAAGCCCTGCACGGAGAAGATCTCGCCCTCGAAGGTCACGGCCTCGCCGGACAGGATGCGGCGCAGGATGGTCACGAACTCGCGCATCGCGCGCACGGGCCGCTCGTAGCGCTGGCCGTGCCAGCCCTCCACGTACCCGCGCGCCTGCAAGCCGACGCCGAGCAGCAGCCGCCCGCCCGAGAGCTCGTTCAGCGTCGCCGCCTGCAGCGCCATCGTCACCGGCGACCGGCTCCAGATGCCGACGACGCCCGTGCCGAGCTCGATGCGCGACGTCTTGGTCGCCACTGCCGTGGCCGGGCCGAACGCGTCGCCGAAGGTGATCTCCGGGAACCAGGCGGCACGGAAGCCACGCTGCTCGGCCCGCACGCCGTAGTCGATCTGGAGACCGGGTGGTAACGCTTCGACGAAGACGTCGAGATTCGCCTGGGACACGGCTACGAGCCTAGTCGCTTTCGGAGATGGTTTCCGCTCCGACCACGTAGGCGGCTACAGGCTTGCCTCCGAACCGTCGTAGATCCGGAGCGGCACGTCCGAGAAGGGCACGCCGCCTTCCGCCGTGACGAGCCACGTGTCCTGCATGTAGAGGCACGTGCGCTCGTCCTGTGTGAAGGCGTGCGGGTGCATCGAGACGACCATGTTCGCGCGCAACACGGTCTCGTTGCCCTCGCCGATCCGCGGGTGCTCGATCATCGTCATCCCGATCGAGTGGCCGGTGACGTGACCGAGCTGGAAACCGCGGTCGACGAAGCCCTTCGAGACGGCGCGGTGGACGTCGTGCGCGGTGGCGCCGGCCCTCATCGTCGCGCGCGCCGCGGCCGCGTACTCGTGGTAGGCGTCCATCGCGGCCAGCGTGTCCGGGGACGGCGTCCCCGCGCAGATCGGCCGTGAGAACTCGACCCAGTGGCCGCCGGGCCCGGCGATCTCGAGCCCGTACAGGAGCAGGTCGCCCTGCGCGACCCGCTTCTCGGCCGAGGGGAAGCGGAACTCCGGGTACGCCGCCCCGTCGGGCCCGCCGATGATCATGTCCATCGTCGTGCGGTAGCAGCCCGCAGCCGTGAACACGCGCTCGGCCTCGCCCATCAGCTCGGCCTCGGTCTTCCCCGGCTCGTAGGCGCCCAGTACCGCCTCGACGCCCGCCTCGTTGATCCGCATGCCCTCGCGCACCGACTCCAGCTCGGCTTCGGACTTGACCGCCCGGGCCAGGTCGAACTGCCCGTCGAACGGCACGAGCTCCGCCGGTCCGTCGGCAAGAGCCCGGAAGTCGCGCACGGCCATCACGTAGTCCAGGCCGCTCACCCCGACGCGCCGCCAGCCCCGAGCGCGGGCCTGGTCGGCGATCCAGCCGCCCGGGTGCTCGGCGAACACCTGCTCCATCCAGGCTTCGCCGTGGTCGCCGACCCAGCGCGCCTCGCGGGGGAAGACGATCGCAGGGTCGCCGTCGACCGGCAGCACGACGTAGGCGTAACGGTGCAGGATGCGAAAGCCGGACAGGTAGCGGACGGCGCCCTCGAAGCCCGTGTACTCGGATCCCGAGACGACCACCGCGTCGACATCCGCGGCCTGCGCGGCCTCGCGAACCGCTTCGTAGCGCTGCTCGATCTCGGCCTGCGACGTCTGCGTCATTCGTTGCCCCTCTCGAGTCCCTTGACGAGCGCAGTCAGCGCCCGGTTGAGCGGCGCGTCGACACCATGGCGCTCGCCGAACGAGACGACGGCGCCGTTCAGGAAGTCGATCTCGGTCGCGCGGCCGGCCTCGACGTCCTGGAGCATCGACGGCTTGTGGTCGTAGGCGATCTCCTTGCGCGCCGCGAAGTCGAAGAGCTCCTCCGGGCTGCGGTCGAGCACGATCCCCTGCGCGTCGGCTACGGCGCGGCCCTCGGCCATGACCGCCCAGGCCAGGTCGCGCGTGGGCGACTCGGCGATGCGTCCGTGCGTGAGCCCGGTGAGCGCCCCGATCGCGTTCGAGGCCGAGTTGAAGATCAGCTTGCGCCACTGGGCCCCGCGCGCGTCCGCGAGGGCGTGCGTGGGCATGCCGCCGCGCGTGCACGCGTCCGCGAGCGCCTCGACCTTGTCCATCGGCGCCGGGCTCGGCTCGAACGGCCCGATGTGCGTGTCACCCTTCGTATCCCAGCCGACGAGTCCCGGCTCGACGATATGGCCGGCCGGAAAGGTCGTGCCGCGGATCACCTCGGCGACGTGGCCGGCGATCAGCTCCTCGTTGCCGGCGCCGTTCTGCACCGAGCAGGCCGCGCCGCCGTCCGCGAAGGCATGCGCCGTCTCGGCCATGGCCCGGTCGGTGTACATGCTCTTGACCGCGACGATCCCGAAGTCGCACGGCGGCAACTCCGCGGCGTCGGTCGTCGCGCGCACGCGCCCGACGAGCTCGCCCGCGCCGGTGATCCGCAGGCCGTGCTCGTTGATCGCCCGCACGTGCGCCTCGTCCAGGTCGTAGGCCCAGACCTCGACGTCGTCGAGCTGGGCGAGCGCGGCCGCGAACAGCGACCCGACCGCCCCGCAGCCGACCACCGCGACCCGCATCAGTACGCGGCCTCCCGGGCCCTGACGAGGCGGTACATGGCCGCGTGCAGCGGGACGGGCACGCCCGCCCGCTCCGCCTCGCGCACGAGCGAGCCGGTGATGAAGTCGACCTCGGTCGGCCGCCGCGAGCGGACGTCGTCCAGCATCGACGGCACGTGCGCGTATGCGCCGGCAGCAGCCTCGGTCTCGCCCCGGCGAACGGCATGGACGTTCATCTCCCACGGATCCTCGTGCAGCTCGACCCCGGCCGCGGCGGCAACGCGCTTGCCCTCGTCCATCAGGTCGCGCACGAGCAGGCCGAGGTCGGTCGGCGCCCCGACCTCGGCGAACGCGCCGACGTGCGGCAGGTCGGTGAGCGCTGCGACCGTATTCACCGTCGCGTTGAAGATCAGCTTCGACCACTGTGCCGGCCGCAGGTCCGGGAACGCGCGCGCGCGCAGCCCCGACTCGACCAGCAGCCGCTCGATCTCCTGCGTGCGCTCGAACGTGGTCGTCTCCGCGTAGGGCCCGAGCCAGGTCTCCGTGTCGAGCTCGTACTCGACGTGCGCGTCGGAGTGCCGCACCCCGCTCATGAAGGTCACCGCCGAGACGAGCGGCCGCTCGCCGTGCGCCCGCACGATCTCCTCCGCGCCGAGCCCGTTCTGGATCGTCATCACCGTCGCCGAGGGGAGCCTTCCCGCCAGCCGTGCAGCCGCCTCGTCCACGTCGGTGGCCTTGGTCGCCAGGATGACCAGATCGGCATCGGGGAGCGCGGCCTCGTCGACGGTCGCGTGCAGCGTCGCGGTGAAGTCGCTCTTCCCGGTCACGCGCAGGCCGTGCGACGCGAGCGCCTCCGCGTGGGCCGCCCTCCGGGTCAGCACCCAGGTCTCGGCGCAGCGCGCGAGGTGCCCGGCGTACAGGCTCCCGATCACGCCTCCCCCGACGACACAGACCCGGTCGATGCTCACCCGGCAAACCTAACGCTGTAGCTTCCGCCCGTGGCGGCGGTCCTCCTCGCACTCTGCTCGGCGGTGGCGTTCGGCTCGCTGGCAGTGACGCTCAACTTCGCGCTCCGGCGCTGCCCCGACGCGGAGCTGGGAGCGTTCGCGACCGTGCTCGCGGCCCTGATCCCGGTCGGCGTCGTGGCGCTCGCACGCTTCGACTGGAGCTGGAGGGTCTGGCCCTACCTCCTCGCCGGGCTGCTGGCACCGGGCGCCTCGCAGATCTTCTACGTCGTCGCCATCCGGGACGCCGGCTCGTCGCGCACCGCCCTCGTCGTCGGGGCGGCGCCGCTCGTCTCCGTGACGATCGCGCTGACGGCGTTCGGCGAGCCGGTGCGCGCCCCGCTGATCGCCGGCGCGGTGCTGATCGTCCTCGGCGGGATCGCGCTCGCCAGAGAGCGCGTCAGGCCGGAGGCGTTCCGGGCGATCGGCCTCGCGTTCGCCTTAGGCTCGGCGGCCTTCTTCGCGACGCGCGACAACGTCGTCCGCCGGCTGGCGACGCACGAGCACGTCTCGCCGGAGCTTGCCGCAGCGGCCACGATCGTCGCGGGGGGCGTCCTGATCGCGCTCTACCTGGTCGCGAGGCGGGGGCCGAGCGGCCCGGTTCGAGGGCTCGGGCCCGCCTTCGCCGCCTTCGCGCCGTCCGGGATCGTCTGGGGCCTCTCCTACGTGTTCCTGTTCGAGGCCTTCGCCCGCGGCCGGGTCTCGGTCGTGAGCCCGCTCGTCGCAGTCGAGTCGCTCGTCGGCGTTGTGCTCGCCGCGGTGGTGCTCGGCCGCAGCGAGCTGGTCGGCCGCGACCTCTGGATCGGCGCCGCGCTGATCGTCGCCGGCGGCGCCCTGATCGGCGGTTTCCGCTAGATGGGTGATGCCATGAGATCGTGCTCCTCGGGGCGTGAGCTGGCTGCTCTGGGGCGCGGCGACGTGACGTCGGCGATACCCGTAGCGGTATCGGTGACGGCGCGGCGGCGTGAAGCGCACGCCTGGTGGAGGCCGGCCCCGCCGGCATCCGACAGGCGGGCGCGGCCCAGGCACGCCAGATCGCGCAGCCGAGCGCGCGAGATCATGGCATCAACCATCTAACGCCGGAGCGGCTCATATGCTTGGCGCGTGATCGTCGCGCACCTCGACCTGGACGCCTTCTTCGCCGGGGTCGAGGAGCTGGAGGAGCCCTCGCTCCGGACCAAGCCGCTCATCGTCGGCGGCGATCCGCGCGGGCGAGGAGTCGTCGCGACCGCCAACTACGCCGCCCGGGCGTTCGGCATCCACTCGGCGATGAGCTGCGCCGAGGCGCTGCGCCGCTGTCCGCACGCGGTGTTCGTCCGGCCGCGGCACGCCCTCTACCGCCAGTACTCGCAAGCCGTGTGGACGGCGGTGCGGGAGGTGGTGCCGACGGTGGAGCGCACCGGGATCGACGAGGGCTACCTCGACGTAGGGGAGGTGGCGGGGGACTTTGTCTCCGCCGCGCCGCGGTCGCGGCGCGGCGAGAGCCACATTGCCGTGAGACAAGCAAGATCGGCTCACGACAACTTTCTCGCGGCGCGACGCGTCGCCGGTGCCGTTCAGGCCGCCGTCCGCGGATCGACGAGCCTCACCTGCTCGCTCGGAGTCGCAGCGTGCAAGGTCGTCGCCAAGGTCGCGAGCGACGCGCGCAAGCCGGGCGGGATCACAGTCGTGCCCGCGGGCCGGGAGGCAGCCTACCTCGCGTCGTTCGCCGTCCGCAAGCTCCCGGGAGTCGGCCCGAAGGCGGAGCTCAGGCTCGCCCGCGCAGGCATCGAGACCGTCGCACAGCTGGCAGCCCTGGACGATTCGACGCTCGCCCGGCTCCTTCCCGGCAAGGTCGGCGGGATGCTCCGCGACCGCGCCCGCGGGATCGACCCGCGCCCGCTCGAGCTTGCGGTCGAGCGCATCTCGATCAGCCAGGAGGAGACATTCGAGCGCGACGTCGCCGAGCTCGAGGTTCTCCGAGCCGAGCTCCGCCGTATGTCTCAGAACCTGGCCGGGTACCTGGCCGGCCGCGGCGAGGCCGCAAGGACGGTGACGACGAAGGTCCGCTATCCCGACTTCTCGATCCGCAGCCGCTCGACGACCCTCCCGGCCGGGATCGACGACGCCGAGACGATCGGCGACCTCGCCTGCTCGCTGCTCGACCGGGCGCTGCGCGACCGCCCCGGCCCGCTTCGGCTCGTCGGCGTCGGCGTCTCCAACCTGGAGCCGTTCCGCCAGCTGGCGATCGCCTAGCCAAGTAACAGTCTGTTGCTTGGAAAGACGGGGCGCGATCCGACGCGGCGGCCCTGACGAAGTAGCATCGGGCCATGTCTGCGGAGACCGTCAACGCGCTGCTCGTGATCGCCGACATCGGTGGCTACACGCAGTTCATGAACCTCCACCGCATGAGCCTCGCGCACGCGCAGGAGAACACGCTCCGCCTCCTCGACGCCATCATCGACGCCGCTCCCGACCTCGAGCTGTCCGGCCTGGAGGGAGACGCCGCTTTCCTCTACGCGACCGAGCCGACCGCAGAGGAGCTGACCCGCTCGCTCGCGGGCGTGACGACGGCGATGCACGCGGCCTTCCACATGGAGCAGGGGAAGATGGAGTCGCTGAGCGTCTGCCGCTGCGACGCGTGCCACCAGACGGGCAAGCTCAACGTCAAGGCCGTCGCGCACTACGGGGAGGTCGTGCTCACCCCACGGCGTGGCGGCACCACACTCGCCGGCATCGACGTGATCCTCGTGCACCGGATGCTGAAGAACTCGGTGCCGGTCGACGAGTACGTGCTGATGACAGAGGCTGTTCGCACGCTCGCCGGCCCGCCGTTCGCCGAGCTCGCCACGCCGATCGACGAGGAGCTCGAAGGGCTCGGCGAGCAGCGCTTGCACTACGTGGACATGGCGAGCGTGGCCCAGCCGGTGGCGCCGTCCGAGCCGGCGACCTGGCTCGAGCGGACGACGTACAACGCGACCATGACCGCGCGCATCCTCCCCTACGTCGTCGGCCTGAAGCGCTCCCAGGTGGAAGTCGAAGGCTAACGCGTCCCGACGCGCATGCCGAAGCGGCGCGGGAGCGACGCGACGGCGCGTGCGCCCGGCGGAGGCCGCCGGCCCGCGTCTTCGGCCTCCTCCAGGCCGAGGATCCCCCAGCGGACGAGCCCTCCGCCGAGGCGCCGCACGGGCTCGGGCGGGAACGACGGAACGAGCCTCGTCGCCAGCGGTGACCGCGACCACTCGTCGTCCGAGCCGCAGGCGAGCGACGCGAGGATCTGCCCGCCGAGCCAGGACGGGCCGACGCCGTTCCCCGAGTACCCGGCCCCGAAGTGGATCCGCGCGCCGGGAACGGTGCCGAAGAAGGGCAGGTGGTCGGAGGAGACGTCGATCGGCCCTCCCCAGGCGCGCTCGATCCTCGCTCCGTCGAGCGCGGGCAGGAGCCGGCGGAGCGCGGCCTCAGCCCGGCGCACGCTCGGCACGTCGTGCGTGAAGCGGCGGTCGACGCGGCCGCCGAAGCCGATCGGCCCCGATCCCGAGCCCATCAGCACCCGCCCGTCCGCCGTCGTGCGGAAGTAGTGCAGGAACATGCGCCCGTCGACGATCGCCTCGCCACCGGTCCAGCCGATGTCGGCGAGCCGATCCGGCGCAGGCTCGGTCAGGACGACGTAGCTGCCGAAGTTCGTCAGCCGCCGCGACGCAGGCCGCCAGCCGGTCATCCAGGCGTTGGTGGCGACGACGATCTCGCGGGCACGAACCCGGCCGCCCGCAGTCTCGACGAGCCCCGGCCGGATTGCCGTTGCGCGCGTCCCCTCGTACAGGCCGACACCGCGCGCGAGCGCTGCCCGGCGCAGCGCCCGGACGAGCCTCGCAGGCTGCACCGTCCCCGCCGACGGGAAGAGAACGCCGTTCCTGAAGCGTGGGGAACGGCACCGGGCGGCGACCTCCTCCGCGGACAGCCGCCGCGCCTCTTCGGCCGCGCCGAGCGCCCGCGCCGTCTCCACCGCCGCGACGACACCCGCGTCCTGGCTCGGGCCGGCCGAGACCAGGAGCATGCCGCGCTCGCGGAGCCAGACGTCATCGCCGAGCCCGCGAACGGCCGCGAAGACTCCCGTCGACGACCTCGCCACCTCCAGCGCACCAGCGTCGCCGAGCCGGTCCCGCAGCCGCGAGAGCGCCGGCCAGAAGCTCTCCAGGAAGCCGCCGTTCCGGCCGCTCGGGCCGAAGCCGCAGAACTCGGCCTCAAGGACCACGACGTCGAGCGCCGGGTCACGCTCCTTCAGCGCGAGCGCCGTCCACAGCCCGGTGTAACCGCCGCCGACGATCGCGACGTCGACGTCGAGCTCGCCCTCGAGCGCCGGCGCAGCCGGGTCGGGCGGCGCCTCCTCGAGCCACCAGGCGGGCCGGTCGCCCGGCCTCACGCTCACCTCCGGCGAAGCTCGGCCCACGCCTCGGTCAGCACATCGCCGAGGATGCGGACGATCTCGTCGAACTCGCCCTGCCTGGCCACGAGCGGCGGCGACAGCTGGATGACCGGGTCGCCGCGGTCGTCGGCCCGGCAGATCAGCCCGCACTCGAGCAGCCGCCTGGAGAGGAAGCCGCGCAGCAGCCACTCGCACTCGTCGGCGCTGAACGTCTCCCGCGTCTCCTTGTCCTTCACGAGCTCGACGGAGTAGAAGAACCCCGCGCCGCGCACGTCTCCGACAATCGGAAGGTCGAGCAGCTGCTCGAGCGTGCTCCGGAAGGCATCCTCGTGCTCGCGCACGCCCTCGATCATCCGCTCGCGCTTCATGATCTCGATGTTCTTGAGCGCGATCGCGCACATCACCGGATGGCCGCCGAACGTGATCCCGTGCGAGAACATCGACGAGGAGGACAGGAACGGCTCGAAGACCCGATCCGTCGCGATCACCGCGCCGATCGACGCATACGACGACGAGAGCCCCTTCGCGCAGGTCATCAGGTCAGGCCGGATGTCATACCGCTCCGAGCCGAACCAGTAGCCCAGCCGGCCGAAGGCGCAGATCACCTCGTCCGCCGAGAGCAGGATGTCGTAGCGGTCGCAGATCTCCCGCACGCCCTGGAAATAGCCGGCCGGGGGCGTGAGACAGCCGCCGGTCGACTGCACCGGCTCCATGTGGACGAGACAGACCGTCTCCGGCCCTATCGCCTGGATCGTGTGCTCGAGCTCCTCGAGCAGGAGGGCGGTGAACTGCTCCTCGGTCTCCTCGGGAGGCCGGTGATAGCGGTTCGTGTTGCGGACGTGCCGCACCTCGGGCACGAGCGGCTCGAACGGCTGCCGGATCGCCGGGACGCCGTTCAGCGACAGCGCGCCCATCGTCGTCCCGTGGTAGGCCAGGCGCCGCGCGATCGCCTTGTAGCGACGGCCGGCCCTCCCCGGCTCGACCCGCGTCCCGGGCTCGATGCCGGCCTTCCCAGGGTGGCCCTCCCGCACCTGGTAGTACTGGCGCGCGAGCTTCCAGGCCGATTCGACGGCCTCGGAGCCGCCCGACACGAAGAAGACGCGGTTCAGGTCGCCGGGGGCGAGCGAGGCGACCTCGGCGGCAAGCTCGACGGCCCGGGGGTGCGCGTACGACCAGGTCGTGTAGAACGGGAGTTCGCGCATCTGCTCGAGCGCCGCCTGCCCGACCTCCTCGCCGTAGCCGTAGCCGATGTTGACCGAGAACAGCCCTGCGAGCGCGTCGAGGTACCGCTTCCCGTTCGAGTCCTCGAGGTAGCAACCGTCGCCGCGGACGATGATCGGCACGTCGGCGCTCGCGTAGCTGCTCATGCGCGTGAAGTGCATCCACAGGTGCTCGCGCGCGGCCCGCTGGAGGTCGAGCCCGGACACGGACGGGGCGGTCGACGTCACTCGGGCTCGGGCTCGGGCACGACGAGGACCGGGATCGACGAGATGTGCAGCAGCTTGTGCGGGACCGAGCCGAGGATCGCTCCGGCGATCGGATGCTCCCCGTGGGTGCCGACGACGATCATCGAGGCCCCGAGGCGCTCGGCGACGTGGACGAGCCCCTCCGCCGGCCGCTCGGGCACGAGCTCGACCTCGTATTCGACGCCGGCCTCACGGAGGCGCTCCGTCGCGTGCTCGGCCGTCTGCTCTCCGAGCTCCTTGACCGCGCGCCGGTAGTCGCCGGTCTCGCCGCCCCAGGCGGACGGAATCTCGTAGGCGAAGACGACGACGAGCTTCGACCCGGTGGTCTTGGCAAGCTCGACGGCCTTGTCGAGCGCGGCGCGGGCGTTGTCCGAGGCGTCGTAGCCGAGGACGATCGGGCTAGGCATGTGCCACCTCCGGCTGGGCTTCGAGAACGCCCGGGTCCGCGACCTCGGGCTTGCGGCGGAAGAAGGGATCCGGCGCGACGACGCGCTGGACGACCAACAGGACGATGCCGACCGCGAGCCCGATGCCACCGATCGCGACCGGCGGCCCGACGCCGAGCCAGGCGTGGCCCACATTCGAGAACGACGGGTCGGTCTGCTGGTAGACGTCGTAGGCGAGCAGGGTGAACAGCACCAGGCCGCCGATGAGCGGCAGGAGGCCGACGTACACGAGATTGCGGAGGCTCTTCGTCAGCTCGCGACGGAAGTACCAGGTGCAGGCGAAGCCGCTCAGCCCGTAGTAGAAGGCGATGCCGAAGCCGGTTGCGGTCACCGAGTCGCTGAGGATGTTGCTGGAGAGCGAGTTGAGCGTCACGAAGCACGCGATCGACACAGCCGCCATCCAGATCGTCGACACACCCGGCGTCAGGTAACGCGGGTTGATCCGCGCGAAGTGCTTCGGAATAGCCCCGTGGGCGGCCATCGACAGCGTCGCGCGCGTCGTCGGCAGGATCGTCGTCTGTGTCGACGCCGAGGCCGACGTCAGTACGGCGATGATCAGCAGCTTGTCCAGATGCCACGGGAGGACGTCCTTGCCGAGGGCGCTGAGGATGTCGTCCGCGTGGTTGTTCAGGAAGTTGATGCCGTGGAAGGCCTGCGCGGCGATCGACACGACGAAGTAGATCCCGAGCAGCAGGAACGTCGAGACGACGGCGGCACGGCCGGGTGTCTTCTTCGCATCGGTGGTCTCCTCGTTCACCGAGACCGCGGTGTCCCAGCCCCAGTAGATGAAGATCGCCAGGAGGAGGCCGTCGGTGAGCGCCCCGAAGCCGCCGATGTCGAACGGGTTCAGCCAGCTCCAGCTCGGATGGACGCTGCCCACGGGATGCCCGGAGTAGACCTTGGCGAGCGCCACGACCGCAAAGATCGCGAGCACGATCACCTCGGCGCCCAGGAGGAACCACTGCGTCCGCGCCGAGATCTCGATCCCGATGTAGCAGATGACGCTCATGAGCAGGATCCAGATCACGCCCACCACGCCCACCCAGAGCTTGCTGTTCGCCGCGCCGTCGGCGCCGACGAGCAGGAACGAATAGATGCCCGCGATCTGCGACAGGCTCGCCATCACGAGCACGTCGGCGTAGAGGATGCCCCAGCCCCCGAGCCAGCCGGTCACGGGCCCGAACGCCCGCGTCGCCCAGGTGAACGTCGTCCCGCAGTCCGGGTCGGCCTGGTTCAGGTACTTGAAGGCGAGCGCGATCAGCAGCATCGGCACGAACGCGATCACCATGATGATCGGCGCCCGGAAGCCGATGCCGGCGATCAGCGTGACGAAGCCGAGCGTCGCCGCCAGGCTGTAGGCAGGGGCGGTCGAGGCGACGCCGATGACGACGCTCGACATGAATCCGAGCGCGTTCGCCTTGAGGCCCTTCTCCTGAACGCCGGCCGCGGGGGCCGCCACCTCTACGGTTGCCATCTAGCTCCTTCCCGCCTGCGCCTTGGCCGGCACGTCGTCCGGCGCCTTGCTGATACCCCAGTCGTAGAGCTGCTTCCGCAGCTCGAGGTAGAGAAAGCTCTCCGTCGAGGCGACCCCCGGAAGCGCCCTGATCCGGTTCGTCACGTCGAGCAGGTGCCGGCGGTCGACGCAGACGACCTCGACGAGCAGGTCGAACTGGCCCGCCGTGACCACGACGTAGTCCGCCTCCTCGAACTGCTCGATCTGCGCCGCGACCTCCTCCGGCGCCCCCGACGTGCGGATGCCGACCATCGCCATCGCGTCGAAGCCGAGCCCGAGCGGGTTCGTGACCGCGGTGACCTGGAGGATCTCGTCCTCGCATAGGTGCTGGTACCGCGCCCGGATGGTCGCCTCGGAGACGCCGATCTCCGCGGCGATCCGACGGAACGAGTCGCGGCCGTTCTGCTGCAGCGACTCGATCAGCGCCTGGTCGACGTCGTCGAGCTTGCGTCCCTGCGACACCGGGCCGCGTGAACGCGCCTGCGCATTACGGTAGCGTTGTCCGCGGCTTGCTCGCAATGCGGGACACTCCTACCATACTTCGACGCATTACGTCAATCTGAGCGAGCAAAGGTAGAGATCGATGAACATCCTCGTGATCGGCTCCGGGGGCGTCGGCGCGGCGTTCGCCAGGATCGCGCAACGCCGGAGCTTCTTCGACCGGATCATCCTCGCCGACCTCGACGTCGGGCGAGCTGCGGCCGTCGCAGAGTCCCTCGGTGAGCCGGACCGGTTCGACGCCGCGTATGCCGACGCGACGGATTCCGTCTCGCTGTCGGCGCTGATCCGGGCGCTCCGCGTGGACGCAGTCCTCAACGCCGTCGATCCGCGCTTCGTCCTCACCATCTTCGACGCCTGCTTCCGAGCGGGCGCGACGTACCTCGACATGGCCACGACGCTCTCGGAGCCGCACCCGACGAACCCCTACTCTGAGTGTGGCGTCAAGCTCGCCGACCGGCAGTTCGAGCGGGATGACGAGTGGCGGAGCGCTGGCCGGCTGGCGATCGTGGGCATGGGCGTCGAGCCCGGCTTCTCGGACGTCGCGGCCCGCTATGCCGCCGACCACCTCTTCTCCGAGCTGGACGAGGTCTCGGTCCGCGACGGCGCGAACCTCGTCGTCGAGGGGTACGAGTTCGCGCCGACCTTCTCGATCTGGACGACGATCGAGGAGTGCCTGAACCCGGCCCTCGTCTGGGAGCGGGAGCGGGGCTGGTTCACGACCGCGCCGCTCTCCGAGCCCGAGATGTTCGAGTTCCCGGAGGGGATCGGAGCGATGGAGTGCGTCAACGTCGAGCACGAGGAGGTCGCGTTGATCCCGCGCGTGATCGACTGCCGCCGGGTCACGTTCAAGTACGGGCTCGGCCTCGAGTTCGTGGCGGTCCTGAAGTGGTTGCACGAGCTGGGCCTCGACTCGAAGGAGAAGATCCGCGTCGGCGGCGTCGAGGTGGCCCCGCGAGACGTGGTGGCCGCGTGCCTGCCCGACCCGGGCGGTCTCGGCGAGCGGATGATGGGCAAGACGTGCGCCGGCACGTACGTGACCGGCAAGGGGAAGGACGGTGCACCGCGCGCCACCTACGTCTACCACGTCGTCGACAACGAGTGGACGATGCGCGAGTACGGCTCGCAGGCCGTCGTCTGGCAGACGGCGATCAACACGGTCGTCGCGCTCGAGCTGCTCGCCCGCGGCGACTGGAAGGGGTCGGGCGTGGTCGGCCCCGAGTCGTTCGACGCGGTGCCGTTCCTCGACCTGCTGGCCGAATACGGCTCCCCGCACGGGATCTCGGAGCGAACGCCCGGAACGCTGCAGATCAGCTGACTCTGAAGTTCCCGAACTGCCAGGGGTCGGAATCGTCGACGTCCTCGTCGAAGAGCACGCCGCGGCCCTCGAGCGGCGTCCAGTCCGTCCACGCCGAAACCATGGTGCCGAGATACGGCCTGCACGTCTCGATGATCGTGTCGTGCGGCAGCTCGTCGGCCTCGAGGATTCCCCGGTCAGGATTGTCGACGGCCCACAGCATTCCCGCCAGCACCGGTGCAACGACCTGCAGGCTCGTCGCGTTGTTGTGAGGAGCCGCCTCCCGCGCCTGGTCGATCGACAGGTTCGATCCGTACCAGAGGCTCCCCACCTCGTTCCCCATCAGCAAGACGCCGAGCTCGTCGACACCGTCCACCACGTCGTCGGTGATGATCCTCTGCCGTTCCTGGGGCACGAAGTTCTTGCCGGCGATCTCGTGCATGCTGCTGACGGCGGCATCGCACGGGTGATACGCGTAGTGCACCGTCGGGCGATAGAGCGACCCGGAAACGACACCGCTGAAGAAGTCGGCGATTGAGATGGTCTCGTTGTGGGTGATGGCCCAGCCGTGCATCGGCCCCTCGTCGGGGGTCCAGGACCTCACCCGGGTCATCAGTCCCGGTTGGTTGAGATAGATGGCTGCGCCGGAGCCCGCCGGATTCGTGTTGCCGTCGACGGGAAACGACTTCTCATGTGTCCCCCAGCCGAGCTCGGAGGGCTGGCAGCCCTCGCTGATGAAGCCGTCCACGGACCAGGTGTTGACGAACTCGCCGCGATCCTTCGGGACTGAGCTTCGTTGCGTGTCACGCTCGGCGATGTGAATGACCTTGATCCCGAGGCCGTGGGCCAGCTCGACCCACTCCTGCCTGGTCTCGGGCTTCGCGTCCATGCCGTTCTCGGCAGCTATCTGCAGGAGCGCGTCCTTTACGAAGTGGTTGACCAGTCCGGGATTTGCTCCGTGGGCGATGATCGCGGTCGCGCCGGGCTCGATCTCGGCCCTGTGATCCAGCACCCTCTGCCTGAGGAAGTAGTTCGACCGCTCGTGGACCGGAAGTCTCTCGTCCGTGTAGTAACCGGCCCACGGCTCGACGACCGTGTCGAGGTAGAGCACGCCCCTGTCGGCGCACCACTTGATGACGTCCAGCGAGTCGACGTCCACCGTCACATTGACGAGGAAGTCGCCTGCCATCAGATTGTCCTGCAGGATCCGGGCGTAGTTCGCCTTCGTTATCGGGTGGATCTGGTGTTCCACGCCGTACTCCCTTGCGATCTCGATATTCCTGTCGTCCGCCGTGATGACGGTGACCCGCGGGTCCTCGAAATGACCGAACAGCAGCGGCATCAGCCCCGAGCCGATGCTGCCGAACCCCAGGACGACGATCCTTCCAGAGAATGCCTTCTTGGTCATCTCGGAGCGAGCCGCGGCTAGCTGAGTTTCGCCACCACGTGCTTGACGCGCGTGTACTCCTCCATGGAGTAGAGCGACATGTCCTTCCCGTAGCCCGACTCCTTGATGCCGCCGTGGGGCATCTCCGGGGTGAGCGGGAACAGGTGCTCGTTGATCCAGACGGTGCCGAACGCGAGCTTGCGCGCGGCGGAGAGCGCGCGGCCGACGTTCTGCGAGAACACCGACGCCGCGAGCCCGTAGCGGACGCCGTTCGCGAGCTCGAGCGCCTCCTCGTCCGACGAGAACCGCTGCACCGTCACGACCGGGCCGAACACCTCCCGCTGCACGATCTCGGCGTCCTGCGTCACGTCGGCGACGATCGTCGGCGCGACGAAGAAGCCGCGGTCTCCGACGGTGCCGCCGCCCGTCACGACCGTGGCCTTCGCCGCGACGGCGCGCTCGAGGAAGCCCAGCACCCGCTCCTGCTGCGAGGCCGAGATGACAGGCCCCATCTCGACGTCGTCCGCCTCGGACGGGTCGCCGACCTTGAGCGACTCGACCGCGCTCACCGTCTCGGACATGACGTCGTCGTAGATCCGGTCCGCGACGAGGATGCGTGACGAGGCGGTGCAGTCCTGGCCCGAGTTGAAGTAGCCGCCGATCTTCACCGCGGCGGCGACGGCCTCCGGGTCGGCATCGTCGAGGACGACCATCGGGGCCTTGCCGCCGAGCTCGAGGTGGACGCGCTTGAGCGTGTCGGCTGCGGTGCGGGCGATCGTCTTGCCGGTCTCGACGTCACCGGTCAGCGAGACGAGGGCGACGTCCGGATGGCGGACGAGCCCGTCGCCGACGGGCACACCGTCACCCGTGATCACGTTCACGACCCCCGGCGGCAGCACCTCCTGCGCCAGCTCGAGGAAGCGCAGCGTCGTCAGCGGCGTCTGCTCGGCCGGCTTGAGGATCTGGACGTTGCCGGCGGCAAGCGCGGGCCCGAGCTTCCAGATGGCCATCATCAGCGGGTAGTTCCAGGGCGTGATCCCGACCACGATGCCGAGCGGCTCGCGGCGCAGGAACGACGTGTAGCCGGCGACGTACTCACCGGCCGCCTTGCCCTCCAGATTCCGCGCCGCACCGGCGAAGAAACGCAGGTTGTCCGCGGTGAAGGGAATCTCGTCGCGTGCGATCCACATCGGCTTGCCGACATTCAGCGACTCGAGCTGCGCCAGCTCCTCCCCGTGCTCCTCCAGCACGTCGGCGAGTGACAGCAGCAGCTCCATCCGGTCCTTCGGCGTCTTCTCGAGCCAGTCCGGCAGCGCCTTCGCAGCCGCCTCGACCGCGCGGGTCACGTCGCGCTCCCCGCCGCGCGGGACCTCGGCGATCACCTCGCCGGTCGCGGGGTTGAGAACCTCCATCGTCTCGCCCTCGACCGCGTCGACCCACTCCCCGCCGATGAGGTTCTTGTAGCTCGTCACCGCCGTCGACATCTCGACCTCCCCGTTTCCAGCAATCTAGCTCCGCCTCGACAACCCCGACGTGTGCGTCAGGCGCACCGACGCCCAGACCGGGATCACCGTCAGCGCGATCACCACGAAGGCGACCACGTTGATCACGGGCAGCTGGGACCCGCGGTTGATGTTGTTGAAGATGAAGATGGGCAGCGTCGTCTGAGCGCCCGCCGTGAAGGTCGTGACGATCACCTCGTCGAAGGACAGCGCGAAGGCGAGCAGCGCGCCGCCGACGAGCGCGGTCGAGATCGTCGGCCAGGTCACGTAGCGGAAGGTCTGCCAGCCGTCGGCGCCCAGGTCCATCGACGCCTCGACGAGCGACCCGGACGTCCGCCGCAGCCGCGCCAGCACGTTGTTGTAGACGACGACCACGCAGAACGTCGCGTGCCCGATCACGATCGTCCACATCGAGAACGGCAGGCCCGGCAGCCACGACGCCTGCTGGTTCGCGAACGTGAAGAACGAGCTCAGCGCCAGGCCGGTGATGATCCCCGGCAGCGCCAGCGGAAGCAGCAGCAGGAGCGAAACGGACTCCCGCCCGAAGAACCGGAAGCGGTGGACGCCGAACGCGGCCATCGAGCCGAGCACGATGGCGATCCCGCTCGCCAGCAGCCCCACCCTGACGGAGAGCCAGAGCGCGCTCCGCACGTCGGAGGCCTGCCAGGCGACCCGGAACCAGTGCAGCGTCCAGCCCGAGACGGGCCAGCTCTGGATCGAGGACTTGTTGAACGCGTAGACCGCGATCACGACGAGGGGCAGCCAGAGGAAGCAGACGACGAGCGCCGTCGAGACGCCGAACCCGATCCTGGCGCCGCGAGTCTCCATCAGTGGCGGGCCACCTTAGAGCGCCTCGAACGCGCCGAGCCGCTTCGCGGCCATGAGGTACAGGCCCATGATCGCGACCGGCACCGCCGTCAGCGCCGCCGCGAACGGCACGTTCAACCCCACGTTGGCCTCGACCGTGCTGCCGATCATCGCCGTCCCGGGCCCGCCGCCGATGAGCGCCGGCGTGATGAAGTCCCCGAGCGTCAGCGCGAACGTGAAGATCGAGCCGGCGACGAAGCCCGGCAGGACGAGCGGGAGCATCACGCTCCGGAACGTCCGGCCGGCGCGGGCGCCGAGGTCTCCGGAGGCCTCGAGGTAGCTGTCCGGGATGCGCTCGATCGCGGCGAACACGGGCAGCACCATGAACGGCAGCCAGATGTAGGAGAAGACGAGCCACATCGCCCAGTTCGTCCCGGACAGGTGCTGGGCCGGCAGCCCGAGGCCGGTCAGGACCCAGTTGAGCGCGCCGCTCGTCGACAGGATCGTCCGCCAGGAGTAGATGCGGACGAGGTAGCTCGACCAGAGCGGCAAAAGCACCGCCACGAACAGGAGCGCCCGCAGCCGAGGCATCGCGAGCCGCGCCATGAAGTACGCGAGCGGGAAGGCGAGCACCGCGTCGGTCACCGTCACGGCCGCGGCCATGGCCACCGTCCGGCCGATGATCCGCCAGTAGGTGAGGTCGGTGGTCGAGAAGATCGTCCGGAAGTTCCCGAGGTTCCAGGTGTGGACCGTCTCGCTCGTGAACGCGTTCACGGCCCAGAAGCCCGACGCGAGCAGGACCGCGAGCGAGCCGACGTAAACGATCGTGTAGATGCCCACCGGCGGCCCGACCAGCGCCGCCAGCTTCAGCCACGGCCGCCGCCAGAACGCGGCCGAGACACGAAGGCGGGCCCCCCGCAGGGAGCCCGCCTCTCGTGCAACGTCGACTGCCAAGACCCGGAGCTAGCCGGTGATCTGCGTCCAGGCCTGCTGCCAGGCCGTGAAGTCGACGCAGTCCTTCCGCCCGCCCCAGCCGCAGTCCGCGATCGGCACCTTCCAGAAATGGATCGACTTCAGATAGGCCGCCGGCGCGTTCAGGTGGTACTGCGCGCACGAGCCCGCCTGCAGCTTGTTCATGTACGGGCACGCGAGCGGGGTGACCGGCGTCTCGCCGAAGACGATTGCCTGCTGCGCCTCGACCTTCGGCATCGTCACGTACTTCATCCACATGTAGGCGCAGTTCGGGTGCGGGGCCTTCGCCGCCAGCATCCACGTGTCCGCCCAGCCGGTCGTCCCCTCGCGCGGAATCAGGTCCTTGACGGAAAGCTTCGAGGCCTGGAGGGTGAGCGTCTGGTACGGCCAGGTCGAGCCGACGGTCACGTCGCCGTTCTTGAAGTCCGTGATCTGGTCCGCGGCGTAGTTCCAGTAGCGCTTGACGAGCGGCTTCTGCCGCTTGAGCAGGGCAACCGCCGCGTCGAACTGCCCCTTGGTCAGCTCGTACGGGTCACGGATCCCGAGCGCCGGCTTCGTCTTCATCAGGTACAGGGCCGCGTCGGCGATCTGGATCGGGTTGTTGGGGATGCTGATCTTGCCGGCGTACTTCTTGCCGTACACCACGCTCCAGCTCGTCGGAGCCGGCTTCACCTTCTTCGTGTTGTAGATCAGCGTGTTCGGTCCCCACTGCAGGGAGATCCCGTAGTGCACGCCGTTCACGGTGTTGTGCGCCGGCGACTTGAAGTACGGGAAGAACTGCTTCCAGCCCGGCAACAGGTTGACGTTGATCGGGACGACGTCCTTGCCGTAGATCAGCCGCAGGCTGGCGTCACCCGACGCCGAGACCAGGTCGTACTGACCCCCGCCGCCACCGCCGCCCGCCCGCATGAGGGCGACCATCTGGTTCGAGGACCCGGCGTCCTTCCGATGGATCGTGCAGCCGGTCGCCTTCTCGAACGGCTTGGCGAAGCTCGGATCCGTGTAGGCAGGCCACTCGATCACGTTCAGCGAGCCCTCGCCCTTGCCGATCTTGGTCGGCGGTGAGAACGCCGCGCTGCCGGAGCCGATGCTCGTCGCCGGCACGACCAGGGCCGCCAGGAGACCCGCCGCAGCGAGAGCGCCGATCGCCCTCCGCCTGGTAAGCCATCTCATTCCGTTACCTCCTTGTCAGACGCGATCGTAAACGTGTTCTCGGGCCGCCATGCGAGGACAACACGCTGCCCCTGCGCGTCGACGGCGCTGCCCGGCTCGGTGTTCTGCCTGACGACGGTGAGCGTTCCGCCCGACTCGAGCTCGACGACATGCCGCGTGACCGAGCCGACGTAGATCACTTCCCTGACGACGCCTGCCTCGGTCACGTATCCGGGCGCGCGTGGCCCGTCGCCCGACTCGAGCGTGATCTTCTCGGGCCTGATCGTGAAGCGACGCCCGCCGCGCTCGAGGACGTTGGACACGCCGACGAAGCCGGCCACGAACTCGCTCGCCGGGTGCTCGTAGACCTCGACCGGGGTTCCGACCTGCTCGACGCGGCCGTGGTTGAAGACCGCGATCCGGTCGCTCATCGTGAGCGCCTCTTCCTGGTCGTGGGTCACGTAGACGAAGGTGATGCCGACCTCCTGCTGGATGCGCTTCAGCTCCGTCTGCATCTCCTGGCGCAACTTGAGGTCGAGCGCCCCGAGCGGCTCGTCCAGCAGCAGCACGCGCGGGTGGTTGACGATCGCCCGCGCGAGCGCTACACGCTGACGCTGGCCGCCGGAGAGCTGTGAGGGCTTGCGCGCGTCGTAGCCCTCGAGCCGTACGGTCCTGAGGGCGTCGGTGACCCGGGTCTCCCTCTCGGCCTTCCGGACGCCCTTCACCTTGAGGCCGTAGGCCACGTTCTCGCCGACGGTCATGTGGGGGAAGAGCGCGTAGTCCTGGAAGACGGTGTTGACGTCGCGCTCGTACGGCGGCCGGCCGGCGACGTCCTCGCCGCCCAGCATGATCCTGCCCGCGTCAGGCCGCTCGAAGCCGGCGATCAGGCGGAGCGTTGTCGTCTTGCCGGAGCCGGACGGGCCGAGCATGGTGAAGAACTCGCCGCGGAGCACCTCCAGGTCGACGCCGTCGACGGCCACGACGTCGCCGTAGTGCTTGCGGATCGAGACGAGCGCGACGTCGAGCGCAGGCTCGACGGCGACCTCGGCCCGCTCACGAGCCTCGAGGGTCATCCAACGATCCTAAAGGCGTGAGCGTCCAGGTCTGGCCCTCGTCCTGCGAGCGCCAGTCGATCGGCAGCTGGCCGGGCGCCTCCATGGACGCGTAGCTGGCGCGGATGACGAGCGCGGAGCCGTCCGAGGTGATCGAGCGGACGACCGTCGTGGCCGGGCCGGGCGGGAGGGTGACGACCCGCGCGGTGGCACCCTGCGCCAGGATCACCTGCGGCGCCTTGTCGCGCCGGTCGACGAGCGCTGCCACGCCGCCCGGGACGACCTGGGCGGAGACGATGGTGCCGTCGGTCGTGGCCACCCGCGCCGATCCGCGGAAGCCGGGGCCGGTGAGGAAGAGCGACGTATCGGTCCACCAGTAGATGGAGCTCCCCCGCCCGGCGAAGTTCTCCCCGACGCTGGTGACCACCCGCCAGGTCCGGCCTCCGTTCTCGGTCCAGAGTCGTGTGGTCGCACACCCGCACGGCGGCGCGGGCGATCCGACGCTGATCAGCCCCGAGGACACCGAGGTTCGCAGGACACGCGCCGCTGAGCGCGCATAGATCCGCCGCCAGTGCCGGCCGTTGTCGTCCGTCGAGTAGACGCCGTCCTCGCGGCTCTGCCACAGGTGCAGCCCGTCCAGCCGGCTCGTGTACCTGCGCAGGGTCGATGCGGGGCGTCCTTGCGCGACGGGAAAGGAGCCGGCGGTGAGGCCGTGCATCGAGGCCATGAACAGCATCCCTCCGACCACGGTCGGCGGCGCGAACGAGACGCCCTGGATCGCTCGCCGGACGCGGACGCGCCCGGTTCGGGCATCGATGCCGAGCAGTGCCTCCCCGACGCCGGACAGGTCCTTCACGGGCAGCGGAACCCAGACCGTGGTGCCGGCGACGGTGGGAGACGGATAGAGCGTCGCGTCGCCGAGCGTCGTCTGCCAGATGACGTGCGGCATGCAGTCGGCGCCGAGCTGGATCCGGACGAGCTTCGACGCCGTGACGACGTAGAAGGATCGGTAGACGGGCGACCACGTCGGCTGGGTCAGGAGCGGTGCGCCCGGGTCCGCCTTCTGGAGCTTCAGCGACCAGGCGGGCCCGGCCGAGATCGCATCCGCGCGCCAACCGAAGAGCATGCCGTTCTTCGCCTGCGCGGCCACGACCTCGCCGCAGCTCGCCGTGTCCGCGACGACCGGCGACCCGACGAAGTCGAGGTCGGTGAACCCGGACAGGCCGGGAGCGTCGGAGGAAAGAACGTCCAGGTCGGGCGACAGCTCGACGAGATGCTCGCCATAGCCGGCCGACTCGGTGAAGGCGCTGCCGCTGTTCGAGCCGCCCTCGAAGGCATTGCCCGTGACGACGAGGATCGACTTCCGCACGGCGCTGTAGGCGGGCCCGCCCCAGCCCCAGATGCCGCCGCCGCCGCCGAGCGCGGCGGGCACGGTCGTCCAGCTGGACACCTGGCGCGAGGCGAGGGCGACGCGGATCAGCTTTCCCTCCATCGGCTGGTCGCAGTACGACCCCGTGCCCGCGTAGACCGACCCGTCCACGAGGAGCAGCGCCCCCCACGCGAGCTCGCGCTTGTAGTCCCGGTAGAGGACGACGGGCCAGCCCGGCCGCTCGGCGCCCGTGGCGAGATCGAGCGCATGGAGGCGACCGAAGGCGTCGGCGACGTAGAGCGTCCGTGTTTCGGAATCGACGACCGGCGTCCCCGTCACCCCCCACCCGTCCGGAATCTGCGGACACGCCGTGTTCGTGAACCGTCCCAGGTCGACCCGCCAGCGCACATAGCCGTTCGCGGCGAGCGCGTACACGATCCCGGCCGCGGTCCCGACGTACACGGTCGCGTCCCCGGCCCTCGGCACGTTGCGAGCGACGAGCGGCTGCGTCGTGACCGTCCCCGACAGCGGGGAGAACCAGGAGGTGCGCAGCGCGCCGACGGCCGACGTCGTCGCGCCGAGCCTCCCGTTCCCGCCGCCGAACGTGAGCCATCCGGTCACCGGCGACGGGCCTTGCGCAGCCTGCCGGGACAGGGCGGCACCGGCCGCCGACGCGGCCAGCGCCACGACCAGCAGCAGGAGCCCTAGGCGGTGCCGGCTTCGAATCGCGGGATGATCTCCTCGCCGTACACCGAGAGCGTCTCTTCCTGGCCGCGGGTCATCAGATAGATGTTCCACTGGTCGACACCGGCGGCCTCGAGCCGCCGCAGCTTCTCGACGTGCTGCTCGGCGGTGCCGAGGACGCAGAAGCGCTCGCAGATCTCGTCGCTCACCTGCTCGCCGTGGCTCGCACCGACCCGGCTGTGCTCGGCGTAGTCGTAGCTCTCGCGCTCCATCCGCTCCACGAAGTCCGTCAGGGACGCGGGCAGCGACGACTTGTCGTACTTCGAGAGCAGGTCGAAGACGTGGTTCGAGACCATCGCCGGGAACCAGCGCACCTGCTCGCAGGCTCCGGCGATGTCCGCGGAGACGTACGCCGGAGCGCAGGCCACCACCTTCAGCTCGGCCGGATCGCGGCCGGCCTCCTCGGCTGCGGCACGCACCTGGCCGACGATCCACTCGACGATGTCGGGATCGGCGAGCTGGATGATCACGCCGTCCGCGCAGCGGCCGGCGATCGCCAGCACCTTCGGCCCGTAGCCGGCCACGTAGACGGGCACCGGCGGGAGCTCCTGCGGCAGCGCCTTCGGCCAGGCGAGCTCGATGTCCGTGTCGTTCCAGTGCACCTGCCGGCCGTGCAGCAGGTCGCGGATCACGGTCAGCGAGCGCTCGAACTCCGCGACCTTGACCGGCTGGAGCCCGATCGTCCGGCGCGCCGAGTCGCCGCGCCCGATGCCCATGATCATCCGGCCGCCCGAGATGTCCTGGAGTGTGGCGAACGCGCTCGCGGTCACGGTCGGCTCGCGTGTGCCGGGGTTGGTCACGTTCAGCCCCAGGTGGAGCCTCGAGGTGGCGAGCGCGGACATCGTCAGCAGCGGGTACGGCTCCTGCCAGAGGATGTGCGAGTCGTACGTCCAGCCGTACTGGAACCCGTTCTGCTCCGCGAGCTGGAACAGCTCGACGAGCCGGCTCGCCGGCGGATCGGGCAGGACGGTGACGCCGAAGCTCAGCACGAGGTGCCGAGCATAGAACGTGGCGGAACCGGTTGTCGCGTCGGGGTGGGGCCGCTTCCCCGGCCCTGATCGCAGGATCAGGGGAGTTAGCGCAGCTCCTCGGCGGTGATCGGCGTCGCCTCGACGATGCGCTCGAACGGCAGCCCGGCCCGCTCGTTCGCCTCTCGCACGACCTCGGGCGAAGGCCCGGTAAAGAGGCAGTAGCACTTGTCCTCACCGGGGACGAAGGTCGAGCGCAAATACCTGACCGGAACCCCCTCGCTGCTCATCTCCTCGGTCGTCTGCTTCGCCGCCCCGGCGGCGACGGGCAACTGCTCGTTCGTGAAACCCGGCAAGTGCCGCTCGACCATGTATGTCGGCATGCGTCTCCCTTCAGTCGTTCCGTCAGCGAGTATAGGGAGGGTGTCTCCGTGACCAGGTATTTCGCGGTGCTCTTCTCCGATCTCGAGCGGCACTCGGTCGAGTGGAGCCGTGTGCCCCGTGAGCGAATGGTGGCGGCTGTGGGCGAGTACCGATACCTCGCCGAGTCGCTCTCCGGCCAGTACGGTTGCCACTACCGGGAGTGGGCCGGCGACGGACACATGTTCCTGTTCGAGAGCGCGGACGCCGCCGTGCGGTTCGGGCTGAAGATGATCGAGAGCTGGAGCATCGCGTCCGCCGAGTTGGCCGCGCTCCGCGACGTCCCGCGGCTGCCGCTGCGGCTCGGGTGCCACTTCGGCGAGTGCACGCCGCTCGACGAGGGGGCGGCCTGGATCGGCCGTGGGAACGCGATCGCGAAGCGGGTCGAGTCCGAGGCCGAGCCGGATTCGCTGCTCGTGTCGGAAGTCGTGCTCGACCTCCTCGACCTGCCCCTCTACGAGTTCGTGACGGTCGGTGAGCGGAGCCTGAAGGGCGACTACCTCCAGACCCGGCGGCTGTTTGTGGTGACGGTCTTTTCGCAGGAGCTTTTGGAGCAACGACCACCGGACGAGCTCACCGCGGACGACTGGTTCCTGAAGGGTGCCGGGTTGATCGGGACCGCCGAGGAATGGAGCGAGGAAGAGGCCGACTGTTACCGCGAGGCGCTCCGTCTGAGGCCGGAGTTCGCCGAGGCGCACGGCAACCTGGCCGCCGTCCTGCGGGCACGCGGCAGCCCCGGCGAGGCGGCCCGGAACTACCAGGAAGCGCTTCGACTCCGCCCCGACTACCCCGAAGCCCACTACAACTACGCGACCCTTCTGGCAGCCCGCGGCAGCATCGCCGGCGCAGAAGAGCACTACCGGCAGGCGCTTGCGTCTCGCCCGGAGTACGCCGACGCTCACCACGGTCTCGCCAATCTGCTCGAGGCCCGCGGCGAGCGGGCAGAGGCCGAGGAGCACTACCGCGAAGCCCTGCGTCTTCGGCCCGACTACCCGGAGGTGCACAACAACCTCGCCATCCTGCTCGAGGAAAGCGGCGACCTCGAAAGCGCGGAGCAGCATTACCGTGAGGCTCTGCGTCTTCGTCCCCGGTACGCCGAGGCCCACTACAATTTCGCGCTGTTCCTGGAGAGCCGTGGCAACGTCCAAGCCGCCGAGGAGCACTATCGCGAGGCTCTCGAGCTGCGCCCGGACTATCCCGAGGCGCACAACAACCTGGCCGTCCTCCTCCAGCTCGAGGGCCGACTCGAGGCGGCCATCGAGCACTACGCCGCCGCGCTCGCGGCGCGCCCCGACGACCCCGAGACCCACTACAACTACGCGCTCCTGCTCCGAGCGAGGGGCGAGACCGTCGAAGCGGAGCGGCACCTCAAGATGGCGCGAGAACTCGCTCCGGACGAGGGACGCTTCCGGACGACGGTCGAGCGCTGAGAGCGTCTGACCTTGCAGATGCGGTGGAGCTGACCTCGGGCCGCTTCCCCTGTCCTTGCAGGATCCGCGGAGTTAGCGCAGCTCCTCGGCG
>PLBK01000050.1:82455-82974 GCA_003134505.1 Actinomycetota bacterium
TGTATGTCGGCATGCGTCTCCCTCCGTCGTGGTTCCGTTGTGATCGGCGGGCCCGGTGGGTTGGATGCCACCGGGCCCGCTCCCTTGCGTAGGTTGCTGCGCCTTGCGGTCGAACGACCGCTCATGACCCGCAGGTCAGTGCAATGTGCCAACCTTGATCGCGACGAGGTCGTTGTAGGCGGCGTTCATCGCCACGGTTGAGGCGCAGAACAGGTAGACAAAGTCGGAACTGGCGAGCGTGAACACACCTTGCACAGCCAGCGTCACCCCTTGACCTCCCCCAACTGACCCGTCGCTCGCATACAGAAGACCAGCCTCGTTGTCCCCCAGCGAGCAGTGAGCATCAGCCGAGGAAACGTAATAGAGCGCTGCAGTAGCAGACACCACGTATATGCCTGCCGGCAGCGAGACTGATGCCACCGCACCGCCGTTGGCGGGCAGGAGCACCCCGCTAGGGTTGTCTTGCCAAACGTCCGAGGGCCCGGTCTCCCCGGTGTCGCCCTTCGGCCCCTGGAAACC
>PLBK01000049.1 GCA_003134505.1 Actinomycetota bacterium
CCGTACAAGCATGCCTGGTCCGCGGCGCGAGCCATCGCCGAGATCGAACGCGCATCCGGAAGCCAGTTCGACCCGCGCGTCGTCGCCGCATTTGCCGACAGCGAGCCGCAGTTTCGCGAAGTGCAGCGCAGCCTCGTCGCTGCCTAGAGTTGATCGGCGCGTTCGAGCTCGACCTTCGCACGCGTGAGTAGCGGAGAGGCGTCCAGCGTCGTGCGCGATGCCGCGAGCAGGTCGCGCGCGTTGTGGCGGGTTATCGCCCGTGTGAACAGCCCGGCGGCGCGCTCGAAGCGCGTGCAGGCACTGGCGAGCGTCCGCTCCACGCGTGCGAAGCGCTCCGTCGGCGTACCCGCGGCCGAGACCATGTGGCTGCAACCGCCAAAATCCGTGTACGCGACGAGGATCGTGTACAGGTTCGACTGGTCGCCCAGCGCTTGTCGTGCAGCTGTGAGCGTGTCGCCGCCGCTGCCGGCGAGCGAGACGTCGCGTTCCAGCTCGTCGATCACTCCGCTGGTATTGGCGACCCATTCGCGATCCGTCCCGGCAACGGGCGCCGAGGTTGAGCCGCAAGCCGTCAGGGCGGCGATGCAGGCCACCGCGAGGAGGGCACGCATCTCATCTAGAAACCTATGCGCTGAAGGAGTAGCTCGGAAGCGTCGGCTGCCACGTGCTGCGATGGGGTCTCCGACGAGGCCGGGGCCCTATCGCGACTACGATTGGCTGATGGCCGTCGTGGCAGCAGTCGACCAGCTCCGGTTGGAGTTGGAGCGCCAGATCTCAGAGCTCGAGGCGAACGAGAGCGGAGTGCGCGGGGGCGACGCCGAGACGCTCCATCGCTTCCGCGTCGCCACCAGGCGCTCTCGCGCACTGCTCCGTCCGTGTTCCGGAGTCGACGATCTGCAACGGGAGTTGCGTTGGCTCGCGGGCATGCTCGGACCCGTTCGCGACCTCGATGTTCTGATCGAGCATGTGCAGGAGCTCGTCGAGGAGCTGGACGACGACCGCGCCGGCGGCGCCGATCGCCAGCAGGCAGACGACGACGGCTACCCGGTGGCCGTCGGCCGTCGCCTCGGCAAGCGGGCGGTTCAATCCGGTCAGGGCGAGCGAACGCGACGCGACCAGCACCGCTGCCGCAGGGAAGGGCGCCAGAACCAGGAGGTCGACCGACAGCCGGAGCCGGCGTGGGTCGAGGGCGAGGGCGGCAAGGATCCCGACGCCGAGCGCGAACCAGGCACCACGGCTGAACGTGAAGTAGAGCGTGGTCGTGCAGACGACCGTGCCGGCGGCCGCGAGCGCGCAACCCGGCAGCCAGCTGCCGCGCGTGGCGAGGCCGGCCAGGAGCAGCAAGCCGATCACGGCGAAGATGCCCAGCGCGTTCCAGTAGCCGATCGGCGCCTGCAGGCGGTTGAGCGCGACCGAGTCGCCGCCGGCCGCGGAGGGAAACAGGCGCGTGGCGAGCGCGTAGGCGCAGACGAGCGCGACCGCGGTCGCCAGGCCGCCCGCGAGCCAGGGAACCTGTCGGCGCCGCACCACCAGCGCGGCAGCGAGCGCTCCCGCCAGGTAGACGAGCACGCGCTCGAGTTCGAGCACCGTCTGCGGAACGTTCCGGCTCCAGAGCAGCGACAGGCCGATCCAGGCGGAGAGGAGGCCGAGAGCCGCGAGGAACGCGATCTCGAGCGGATGCAGGCGGATGCGTGCCTGCACGATCAGGGCCATCCCGGCCGCCCAGGCCAGGGGCGCCGCCGCCCAGCCCCACGCCGTCGGGAAGTACCCTCCGTTCGCAGCAGCGAGGACGCCGACGACCAGGGCGAGGCCCAGCGCGCAAAAATGCCGGCGCAGCTCCCACACGGAGACGCGGGCGGCCCGGGCCACGACCGTTGCGGTAGCAGAGCTCATCGCGCCACACCGACCGCGGCCAGGCGATCCTCGTGGACGCACCGCTCGTCCTCGGAGAAGCGCACGCCGACGAGTTCGGCCGGGTTGCCCGCGACGATGCCGTACGGCGGAACGTCCGTCGTCACCACCGCCCCGGCGGCGACGACGGCTCCGCGGCCGACCGTGACGCCACTGAGCACGACTGCGCCGTACCCGATCCAGACGTCATCACCGATTTCGACCGGGTCGTTCCGGGGCCCGTCCGGATCGCCGACCCATGGGGCGCGACGGATCGGGATGCCGATCGCGTGCATGTCGTGATCCTTGCGACCGACGATCCCGACGCGATTTCCGATCAGCACGCCGCTTCCCATCGTTCCGTCGCACTCGATCGTGCAGCCCTTACCGATGTAGACGTTGTCGCCGATCGTCAGCGCCTTCGGTGCCCATAGCACCGTTCCGAGACCGAGATGAACGCCGCGCCCGATCGACACGTTCGCGCGAACCGCGTAACGCCGATACACGAGCTGCCAGAGCAGGCGGATCACCTTCGCGGGCGTCATGGTGCCGCCAACGCTGCCTGTACGCCGTCTTCGAACCGGTCCACCATGGAAGCCAGGGTGAAGGTCCGGCGGGCTTCGAGGCAGCCCTCGAGGAGCCGAGGGCGCTTCTCCTCGCTCGTCATGAGCTCGATGGCGAACCCCGCGTAGGCCGCAGGATCGCCAGGGTCGGGGGCGATCACCCCGTTGACGTCGTGCTGCATGTACTCGATCTCGGGGCTGTGGAAGTCGACGGCTGTCGTCAGGAGCGGGACACCGGCGGCGAAGCTGTCCAGCGCCACGAGTCCCACCAGCCCCGGCATGAGCAACGCGTCCGAGGCAGCCAGGACGAGGGCGCGCTCCTGAAGCCCATTCACGCGTCCCAGGTACCTGATCCAGTGATGAGCTTCGGCCGCCGCCAACACGCGTGCGCGTTCCTCCCCTTCGCCGGCCACGAGCAGCCGGAAGTCAGGCCTGTCGGCCGCAATGCGCGCAGCCGCGTCGAGAAGGAAGTCGAGGCGCTTATCCCGCGAGAGGCTGCCGAGAAACAGGCCGACCGGGCCTTCACCCAGATCGTGTTCCGCCCGGAAGCGATCTCGCTCCCGAAGCGAGACCGCTGCAACGGCGTCTGCCAGCTGCTCGGTGTCCTGCGCGTTCTGCACGACGGTGACGCGCTCGGGTGGGTAGCCGAGCGCGGTGACGCGGTTCTTGCTTCCCTCGGTGTATGCGAACCACCAGTGCGGCAGGCGCGAGACCCTGCGCTTCAGCCTTTCGGATGGGGTGTTCGCCGTCCGCGCCTGAAGGTTCGCGCCGTGACCCCAGAACGCGACGTTCACGTGTCCGGCCGCCTGGAGTCCGAGCAGCGCGTAGTTGAGAAGAAGACGGCTTGCCTGCTCGACGATCACGAGGTCGGCAGAACGGGCTTCCGCAAGGCACGGCTGCCAGATCACCTCGCGACCTCCGACCAGCAGCACCTTGTTATGTCGGCTGATCGCCCATTCGAGCCGCGCACCATCGTTGCGAGCTGCCTCCCGCGGCGTGCCTTGGCCGTACACGAGCGAGAGGTCGACACGATCTTCTGCGAGCCGGTCACGGAGTGCCTCGAAGAAAGGCACCCTGTAGCGAGGCAGGCTCTTGTACGCGATCAGGACGCGCGGCCGCCTCATACGAGCACCTCCCGTGAGCGGACCGACGTCGGGTGCGGCTGTGCCAGAACGTCCGCCACGACGCCTAGAAGCCCTGCAGCCGTCTGCTCCCAGGTGAAACGATCGAGCGCGCGGCGCCGGATCGTGTCGTGATCCCAGGATCGCTCGAGCGCCGCCTTCAGCGCGACGGCGAGCGCAGGCGAATCGGAGGCGGGAACGAGGATTCCGCTCTCCTCCGGCACGACCTCGGGGATGCCGCCGACGCGCGACGCGACGACGGGAGTCCCGCAGCCCATCGCTTCGAGCAGGACGCAGCCCATGCCTTCGGAACGGCTCGGCAGGCAGAAGACGTCCGCGGCCTGGTAGAGCGGTACGAGCTCCGCTTGTGAGCGCTGGCCGAGGAAGTCGACGGCGGTCAATCCCAGATCGCCGGCAAGCTCCCTCAGCCTCGGCTTCAGGGGTCCCTCGCCGACCAGGACGACACGGAGTGGCCGTCCGATCCGCGGCGTCGCGATCGCCGCAGCCTTCAGAAGCGTCGCCTGGTCCTTCACTTCCGTGTGCCAGCCGACGGTGAGCACGACGGCCTCGTTCCCCTCCTTGCGCTCTTCTGGTGGGACGAACAGCGTCTCGTCGAACCCGTTGTGCACGACGAACTCGGCGTGGCCGTGCAACCCCGCCGCGGGCGCGCGTGATCTGAGGTGCTCGGAGACGAAGACGACCGCCTGGGCGGTATTGAGCGCCGAGCGCATCTGCGGCCACCATCGGTACATCCGGGGCAGGTAGAGAAGATCAGAGCCCTCGGCGATCGCGACGACGGGTATCCCGTGGCGACGGCCGACAAGGCATGCCGCGGCCGCGTCGGGCAACCAGGAGGCGACGATCGCGTCGGGGCGGAACGTCCCGATCAGGCGGTCGAGCTTTCCGGTTACCTGCCGGTAGAGCAGATGGCCCTCGAGGCCCCCGATCAGCGCCTTCGGCGGCCAGACCCATTTCGGATACGACACGGGCACGCCCTCAACGGTCGATCGGGACGGAATCGATAGCTGTCTGCCGACCCAACGAACGGCGCTGCCAGGCTCGAGGCTCAGACGGATCGGCGGGGTGAGCCCGACGGGACAGACCACCTGCACGTCGGCGCCGGCCCGGATCAGCGCCTGCACGCGCCGCAACGAGAACGAGCCCCGATACGGCTCGCAGGGCGACGGGAAGAGCGAGCTGAAGTAGAGGATGCGGGGCTGTGTACTCACCGGCAGGCTCCGGCTCGGAGGTGGACCCGGTGGTTCCGCTTCCTGATCCGCAGCGCACGTAGACGGGACGGCGAGAGGCTCAGCCCGAGGTTGAACCATGCTCGTGCCGACATCGGCGCGAGCGCGACTGCACGGGCGAGATGACGTCGCGCACGCTGAACGTCTCCCGCCTGGTCGAGATAGACCTTGCCGAGATCGAGCTCGAACGACGCTCTCCGCTCCCGGCCTGACGCGGGACTCGTGGGCTCCGTCAGCGCCTGGACGTCGGCCGGGTTTACCGTCATGGTCGCCGCGTAGTTCCGGATGACCCTGGCCTTCGCCTCGGCCAGGCCGCGCGGCAGCCGGGAGAGCGAGCCGGGCCGCAAGCGATACCGGTACAGAGGCACGGGAATGTTCGCCATCGCACCGAGACGGCGGAGGCGAAGCCACAGAAGCATGTCCTCGACCTGCTGGGGAATGCGCTCGTCGTAGAGGCCGCACGCGACGACCGCATCGCGCCTGAACATCACCGAGCCGTGGTAGAACGGCGCCACCAGTTGGTCGAGGCAGCCCCGGATCGCCGCATCATCCGTGACAAGCTGCGCCTCGTAGAGATACGAGCCGTCCTCGGAAATCACGTGGACGTCCGTGCCGGCAAGGACGTGGTCAGCGTGCGCGAGCATGAACGCCACCTGGCGCTCGAGCCGGGTCGGCTCCGACGCGTCGTCGGCGTCCATGCGCGCGATCAGATCGGCTCGCGCCGACCGGATCCCTGTATTCAGGCTGGCTGCCACCCCTCGCCTGGGCTGCGTCAGCACGCGCAGGCGATCGTCCGGGTACGAGGCGAGGATCTCGCCTGTCGCATCCGTCGACCCGTCGTCGACGACGACGAGCTCGAAGTCCTCAAGCGTCTGGCCGAGAATGCTGTCGACGGCCTCCCGGAGATAGTCCTCCCCGTCCCGAACGGCCATGACGACGCTGACCAGCGGCATCAGGAGATCCCTCCCCGGAGCCCGGGCTCCTGCAGCCCGCCGACTGCGCCGGCGCGCAGGCCGGCCGCGAGCTGCGCAGCGAGCCGCAGCCGGCGGCGGGACGTGACTGTGGCGGGGCAGGCGCGCACGAGGTCGCGCCACGCGTTGACGAGCCGAGCGCGTCGCCTCACCGGGTCGTCCGGCAGGGTCAGCCACGCCTCGAGGACGGTGCTGCGGAAGAGGTGCTCCACGACGATCGGCGCAGCCCAGGCACGCGTCGCCGCCGGTTGGCCGATCGTGTACTCCCAGAGCCAGCGCGCAAAGCGAGCGTGGCCGGCGGCAAGGGCTCCCGAGCGGACATCGGAGGCGCCGCTCGTCGCCTGGTGCCGCCGATACTGGAGCCCTGTAGCCGCGACGGCCCCGAAGCGGAACCGCAGCGCGAGCTTGCACCACGCGACCGCGTCCTCGGCCAGACCCGTGAATTCTTCCTCGAACCCTCCGACCTCGAGCAGCGCCTGCCGGCGGACGAGGGGATTCCCGAACGTGGTCAGCATCGCGGGCCGCCGAAGTAGCGTTGCGCCGAGTAGCGCCGGTGGGTCGATGGCCTCTCCGAACGGCAGGCCGGCAGGGACCACCCGCGTCTGAGCCACCTCTCCGAAAAGCTCGATCGAGCCGACGACCCCGGCGAGTGACTTGTCACGTTCGAGCTCGGCGACGAACACGTTGAGCTTCTCGGGGGGCCAGCGGTCGTCAGCGTCCAGAAAGCCGACGTACTCCCCGGTTGCAGCTTCGAGGCCGAGGTTCCGCGATGCGCTCATTCCCCGGTTGACGCGACCCTCGTGCTCGACCACGCGCACGCGGTGGGGGTGGCGGCGCGCATAGTCGTCGGCCACCTCACGGCTCCCGTCGGAGGAGCCGTCGTCGACGAGAACGAGCTCCCACGATCCGAACGACTGACCGAGGACGCTCTCGATCGCCTCGGCCATGAACGGCCGTGCGTCGAGGAAGATGACGATCGCGGAGACGGTGGGCCCCACGTCAGACTCCTCCCCGGCCGGCCGATACGAGTGCGAACGCCTGGGCTCCACTCCGGCGCAGCTGCCCGCGCCGCAGCGAGCGGCGAAGCAGCTGGACCCGCAGCTCCCGTTGCAGCCGGCCCGCGAGCTCTCGATGGCTCTCGTCGCCTCGCCGCTTCACGTTGTCCAGGAACTGGATGCGCCCCTGGAGCACGCGGTTGAAGTCGGACTGCATCTGCCCGGGCGAACGGCGGATCTGCACGAGCACCTCGGGGACAGCGCGAAGCGGTGCCCGGAGTGCCAGCCGGTACCAGAGATCCAGGTCCTCGCAGGCGACGAGACGTTCGTCGAACCCGCCCGCCTCTCGCAGGCCCGCCGCGATCGCCATGACACCGGATCCCGATCCTGCAACGAGGTTGCCGTGCTCGACGAGCACCCGCGGGCCCACACTGGCGCGCCCGTACCGCTCCTCGATGTCGCCCCAGGGTGTGATCACGCGGAGCGCGTCATCGATCTCCTCGGTGTGTGTGAAGCACGCCTCGCAGCCCGGGTGGGCCGTGAGCCACGCTATCTGGGCCTCGAGCTTCCGGGGCAGCCAGACGTCGTCCGCGTCGAGGAACGCGACCAGGTCGGCTCGCGCGACGGCGAGCCCCGCGTTCCGCGCGGCCGACAACCCCCGGTGCGGCCGTGCCAGCGGCACGATCCGGAGGTCGCGATCGGCATGACCGGCGATGACCGCGGCCGTGTCGTCCGTCGAGCCGTCGTCGACGACGATCAACTCGAGGTCGCCGGCCGTCTGGGCCAGGACGCTCTCGATCGCATCGGACACGTGCGCGGCGCCGTTGAAGACCGGGACGACGACGCTCACCCGAGGCCGGACGGTCACGTCGGAAGCCCCAGTTGCTCGAAGACGTCGGTCAGCCGGCGCTGCCAGGTGTGGTCGCGAAGTGCCCGCGCGTGCCCTGCGACCCGGATCCGCTCGCGTTCGGCGTCGTGGCCGAGGTAGTAGAGGCACTTCTCGACCAGTTCGTCCTCGTTCCGGTAGGTCACGACCTCGCGGTCGATCTCGAAGAACTCGGCCAGGTCGGACATGTGCTCGACCATGTAGAAGGCGCCGCTCATCGGTGCCTCGAAGTCGCGCAGCCGGATCTGGGTCAGCCGGTCGCCCGCCGCGTGCGTGTTCCCGACGCTCGAGAAGCCGAGCGCGATCTTCGCCCGGCTGTAGACGACGGGCAGCTGGTCGTCCGCGAGCACGCCTCCGCAGGCGTCGAACGGAACCTCAGACCCGGCAGCGCCCGAGCCGGCTGCACGCCCTGCCAGTCTCGATCTCACCTTCCCGAGCACCGCTCTCGGCCGCAGGCGCCTCACCCTGGTGCGGAGCGGATCGGGCTTCCAGCCCGGCCCGAAAACACGAACGTTCACACCCGCGTCGAGCAGCCGCCGGATCGCGTGTGGGCGGTCGCCGTACCGGGCACCGATGAACACCACGTCCAGATCCCGCTCCACCGGCTGCGGCCTGTAGAGGACGGGATTCGCGGCTTCCTGGCAGTAGACCGGGCTAGCTCCGAGCCGCCGGTAGTCGTCGAGTCGGAAGCGCTCGGGAACC
The DNA here is from genome assembly GCA_003134505.1 of Actinomycetota bacterium. Classification (GTDB taxonomy): domain Bacteria; phylum Actinomycetota; class Thermoleophilia; order Gaiellales; family Gaiellaceae; genus PALSA-612. The sequence goes on from PLBK01000049.1 coordinate 8,376, forward strand.
AGGCATGCGTCGTAGGCCGGGGCAATCTCCTCCACCAGGCCAAGCTGGTATGAGGCGTTGCAGAACCAGTTCACGGTCGTGATGCCGAGCGCCCCGATGTCCCGGATCGCCTGTGGGGTCGCGCAGGAGGAGTAGAAGTAGCTGAAGAAGAGATCGACGGGCGCGGCCGCGTGCGCCCGTCGAACCTGCTCGATCAGCTCGCGGCTCGCGCGTGGCCGCTCCCGCTCCACGAACCCGGCCTCCTGCGAGTCGGTCGCGCCCGCCGCGGCGATCAGCGGCTCGAGGTCGAAGTCGAACTCGACCACGTCATGGCCGAGGTCGACGAGTGCGCCGTGGAGGTTCGAGCGCCAGATCTTCGAGGCCGGCAGGGCGCCGTTCGGCACCGATCCGGAGGCGTAGAAGATCCTCATGGCCGCGGCCCTCGAGTCAGCGCGCGCAGGGAGTCGCGCCGTACGGTCAGCGCCAGCCAGAGGGTGAGCAGGCCGACCCCGGCGACCGGCACGACTCTGCCCGACAGGCGGGCGACGGCCACCGAGACGGCCGTGAACACCAGCGCGCCCACGATGAGACGAACCGTTTTCGGGTCGAGGCCCAGGCGCGCGTGGCGTCGGGCCACGAAGATCGCGAGGGCAGCGTTGACGAGCCAGGAGCTTGAATAGGCGATCGAGACGCCCACGAGCCCGAGGGGACCGATCAGCGCCGCCACGAGAACGGCCTGGGTGGCGACCGTGAGCAGCCCGATCCCGAGCCAGGGTCGGATCAGGCCGAGCGGAAGCAGGACGGCGCCGATCGTCCACCCGAGCGCCCGGAAGACCTCGCCCGCCATCTGCCACGTGAGCGCGGACTTCGCCGACACGAACTCGCCGCTGAACACGACCCGGAGCAGGAACGGCGCGAGCGTGATCGTGAGGATGACGGCCGGGACGGCGGCGGCCAGCATCAACCTGACGCCCGCGTTGACCTCGGAGTTCGCCTGTTCGTGCTCGCCACGGGCGTAGAGACCGGTCAGGCGCGGGAACAGATAGATCCCGAGCGCGGACACGAGCGCGAGGAAGACCTGCGTGGAAAGCATGGTGACCGGCTGATAGAGACCGTTGGAGGCGATCCCGAGCTGCCGCACGATCAGTGTCCGGACGCCCAGGTCGGTGCCGCCCGAGGCAAGGGAGAGGACGATCGCCGCGGCGCCGAAGGCATAGATCGCCCGCAGGACGCTTCGGTCGAAGACGACCCCGGGGCGGAAGCTGACGCCCTTGAAGAGCGCGGGCTCGCGGCTCGCGAGGACGACAGTGGCCAGGACGGACGTGAGCAGGACGCCGGCGATCGCTCCCTGGATGCCGAAGGCGACGACCAGCGCGACCACGAGCGCCGTATTTCCGAGCGCGATGACCGTGTTCGCGACGGCAAGCCTGTGCATCTCTCCGCGCGCTTGCAAGCCAACCGACAGCGCCGCCGCGAGCAGGCCTGCCGGGACCGAGAAGGCAGCGACGATCACCGCACCCGAGTGCGCGTTCGAGCCGAGCAGGGCATGTCCCACCGGAGTCGAGACGACGGAGACGCCGACGGCGACGAGGAGCCCGGCGACGAGCGGATAGAACAGGGTGATCGAGCGAACACGCGCCTCAAGTGCCTGGTCCCCCTTCGCCCTGGCCTCCGCGAGCAGCTTGATGCAGCCGTTCCACATCCCGAAGACGGCGACGGTCGCGATCAGCGTGCTCAGGTAGTTGAGCTGAGACACGAGGCCGACTCCGCTCGGCCCGAGGTAGACCGCGTTGACCTTCCCCCGCACGAGCCCGGCCATGAGCCCGACGATCTGGGCCGCCCACAACGCCAGCGTCGCCGAAATCAGTAGCCGCGGGCGAACGCTCTCGGCGATGCTCGTCAACCGGTGACCTCCGCGCCCCTGCCATCCGACTCGCCGATCCGGGCAGTTGCCGCGCAGACGCCGAGCAACCCCCAGACGAACCACTGGTAGTTGAAGACGCGGAGGTACTCGATCTTGACCTGGTCGACGACGAACAGGAAGACCAGCAGGGCGCCGAGGCCGGCGTACGGCGCGCGGGACCGCAGGCCCTGCACGCAGCGCCAGAAAACCGTGACCAGCAGCCAGTAGAACGCCACTGCGCCGGCGATGCCGACGGTGAACACGAGCGTCAGCGGAAGGCTGTGCGGGTACGTCCCGTAGGTTCCGTAATCGAACGCCAGGCTCCGTCCGAACAGGAGGTCGACTCCGTGCGGCAGGCGGTCGAGGAAGAAGGGCCAGACGTGTCCCCGGTCGAGGAAGCCCGAGAGCCCGGACCCTGTCGGCAGGGCAATGGAACGGTTGAAGAGAAAGCCCGTCCCGGCGCGCGCCTGGAGGGCGTGGAGCAGGGGAAGACCGAGCAGCCAGATGCAGGCGGCGAGCGGGATGAGCTGGAGCCGGCGGCCCGCGGCGCGACGCCCGAAGACCGAGAGCGCGCAGCCGACCACGAGGACGACGAGCCCCGAGCGCGTCGACGTGGCGGCGATGCCCGCGAGCGACGCCGGGACGAGTGAGAGCCAGGCCAGCCGCGCGCGCCCGCTGCTGCGGAGCCCGAGGTACGCCCCCATGCTTCCGGCAAGGGCGAAGAACTCCGCGAGCAGCTCGTAGTCGCCGAGCGGGCCGGTGACGCGGAGGTTGCTCGCGATGCCGTAGAGGTTCTGCTGGACGGTCCCGGCGTCGGTGGACAGGAGGCCGGGAATGTGAAGCGACGGCGCCGCGAGCTGGAGCGCGGTCAGCGCGAGCACGATCCCCGCCGACGCGCCGAGAGCGACGAGCGCGAGTCGAAGCTCGCGGCTCGATCGAATCACGAAGAGGCAGGCGGCAAACAGGGCCATGCCGACGGCGAGGCGACCAAGCGCCCCCAGATCGGCTCCTGTCCTGTCGCTCGAGCCACGCCAGAGCGCGATCAGGCTGGTCGCAGCGACGGCGAGCAGCGGGAGGCCGTAGCCGCGAAGCGCGAGTGAGTGCACGACGTTCGCGGTGGCCGTCGACCGGGCCAGTACCGAGAGCCAGACCCCGGCGACGAGCGGCACGAGCAGCGAGACGTGCAACCCGTGGACGTAGAGCGGAAGCGGCGTGAGCGCGAGCGTGACGGCCAGCACTCCGCGGGGCTCGAGCTGGGCCAGGGCCCCGGCGACGACGAGCCCGAGGATGAGCGAGAGGTTGCGCACCGAGCCGCCCGCGACGAACCGTCCCGCCTCGAGCGAGACCAGCGTCATCGAGACGGCGAGACCGACCCGTACCGCCCGGGCGCGGACTGCCTCGGGCACCTGCCCCGGGCGGATCCCCACCACGGACAGCACCGGCCTACTCATCTGCCCACCAGCCCGAGCTCCCTGGCGGCCTGGACGAGAAAGCGCGAGTTCGTCGACAGGTACCGCCAGCCGAGCCGTCCCGGCTCGCTGGCGAAGCGGTGGAGCCATTCGAGGCCGGCGTTCTGCATCCACCTCGGAGCGCGCGGCTTCGTGCCCGCATGAAAGTCGAATGCGGCACCGACACCGACCACGAGGGCCGGAGCGAGCGACTCGGCGTGACGCCGGGCCCAGAGCTCCTGCTTCGGCGCGCCGAGCGCGACCCAGATCACGTCCGCCTGCGCCGATCGGATCGCCTCGATGACGACCGGGTCGTGCTCCCTCGCCGGAGCCGGGGCCAGGGCGCCGACGAGCTCGAGCCCGGGAACGGCTGCTGTAACACGATCTTCGAGCTGCGAGAGCACTCTCGCCGTCGACCCGAAGAGGAAGTGGCGCAGATCCTCCCCACCTTCGTGCAACACCGTCAGCATCAGGTCGGGCCCGGCAATCCGCTCGGCGCCGACCGCACCCTTTCGCCGCTGGAGCCAGCCGATCGGGGCGCCGTCGGGGAAGACGGCCCACGCCTCGCCGAGCGCCCCACGCAGCTCCGCGTCGCGCTGAGCCGTCATCCCGACGTGCACGTTCATCAGCGAGACGAAGCCGCCCAGCCCGCCCCGGGCACGATCGACGACGAGCGCCGCCGCTTCGCTCAGATCCCCTACGAAGCAGTCGACACCGAGGACACGGCAAGTGCTCTCGCCGGAGGTCACTGTGCCCCCGCGGGGCCTCGCAGTACCAGCGGGAACGTCATCAGGATCAGCCTGAGATCGAGCCACGGCGACCAGTTCGTGACGTAGCGGTAGTCCAGTGCGACCATCTCCTCGAAGGGCAGCGCACTGCGCCCGTTCACCTGCCAGAGACCGGTGAGACCGGGCTTCAGCTCGAGCCGTCTCCGACGCCATTCCGTGACGTGCAGATGCTCCTGCGGGATCAGCGGGCGTGGCCCGACGAGCGACATCTCGCCCGTTAGCACGTTGAAGAGCTGGGGCAGCTCGTCGAGCGACGATTGCCGCAGGACGCGACCGACGCGCGTGACGCGCGGGTCGTTGTCGGCCTTGAACATCCGGCCGTCGCCGCCGCCGCGCGCATGGATGTTGAGGTGGGCGATCTCGGCCTTGCGCGCCTCGGCGTCCGGTGCCATCGTCCGGAACTTCCAGATCCGGAAGGTGCGGCGGCCGTCACGGATCCGTTCCTGCCGGAAGAAGACAGGCCCGCGCGAGTCGAGCTTGACAGCGAGCGCGACGACTGCGAACACAGGAGCGAGCAGCACCAGGCCGATGGTCGCGAGGACGATGTCGCCGAACCGCTTCAACATGCGGGACGACCGCGAGAGCGAGAACGGGCGCAGGCTCCACACCGTGAGCCCGCCCGCCGTGTGCAGGTCCACCTCCGGGCCGACCAGGTCGGGGAACCTGGGAATGACGTCGACTTGGACTCCGTGCGCGTTGAGCTCGCGGATCTGCCGGAGCATCGCCTCGTGCCCGTCGTCCGTGAAGCCCACGACGACGCGCCCGATGTCTCGCTCCCGGACGAGCCGTGGCAGGTCAGCGAGGGTGCCGATCACACGAAGATCACGGAAGCCGGGGACGGCGGCGCCGGGGTTCCGGTCGATGAAGCCGACGATCCGCAGCCCGAACCCGGAGTTCTGCTCGAGCCGTCGCGCGATCAGGCGACCCTCGGGCCCGGCCCCCACGACGAGGGTCTTCTCGATGTAGCTGTCGAGCCGCCGGCAGGACGCGCGGGCGATCGACCGGGTCAGGACGATGCTGGCGATCGCCAGGGCCCAGAAAACAGTGACGCGGAGCAGATGCGGATCCGCGACGTGGGTGATGCGCGAGCCGGCGATCACGAGCCAGGTGCCGACCGTCGTCAGGTGAAACACGTCGGCGACCTCGTCGGACGTCCGGTGGTCGGTGCGGGTCTCATCCCGGTCGTAGAGGCCGTAGAGCTTCGCGAGCAGGATCCAGACCGGTAGCGTGAGCACGAACAATCCGATCTCGGCACTGGTACTGAACGTCTCCTGGCGCGTGATGTCGCCGTAGATGGACTCCGTGACGGCGAACGAGAAGGTCAGACCGACGATGTCGGCTGCGAGCAAGGCCCTGCGAACGACCCAGCCGCGCGGCCGCGCCCGGCGAGCGGCAGCAGCTCGGCCGACCTCGATGCTTTGGCCCACACTGCTCATCAGACCCGGCTGGGCTCGCTGACTTCGAGAGGGATCTGCCGCCGGCCGTTCTTCGACGCGCCGTACCCGTACCCGTACCCGTACCCGTACCCGTACGCATCGCCTTCGCGCTGCGCGTCAGTGACGACGATCCCGAGGGCATTCGCCCCGGAGCCCTCGAGCACCCTCTGGAGCTCATGGAGCATCGGACGTCGGAGCAGCTCCAGCCGGGCAACGAGAAGGAGGGCGTCAACGCCGGGGATCAGCGCGAGCGAGTCGCCGAGGCCGAGGAGCGGAGCTGCGTCGACGATGACTGTGTCGAAGCCCTCCTTCAGGGCTGCCATCAGCCGGCCGATCCCTCGCGAACGGATGAACTCGCCCGGGTTCGGGGGAAGCGGGCCGGAGCAGAGCACCGCCAGGCTGCTGTCGCCCGGCCGCTCGACCTGGCCCCGCGTTCCCGGCCCGGGACGGCTTCCCACGGACACCGATACGAGCGCGTCGTCCAGGGTGGCATTGCCGAGAACCATGTTGGTGAGACCCGGCGCCTGGGGCACGTGAAAGAGCTCGTGCAGGAACGGCCGCCTGAGGTCGAGGTCGACCAGGGCGACGTGCTTGCCGGTCCGCGCGAGCGTCAACGCAAGGTTGGCGGCGGTCGTCGACTTTCCCTCGCCTGCGCACGCGCTCGTGACCATGATCGTGCGGGCCTCGTGCTCGTGCGAGACGAACTCGAGATTCGTCAGGAGCATTCGGAACGGCTCCGCGTCGTTGCTCGTCGGCTCTTCGAGCATGACCAGCCGGTTGTCCCGCCGGAGGCTCCGGGACGGAGCCGGGAGCCGGGCGAGCAGCGGCAGCCCGAGCTGTTCGGAGACGTCGGCGGCGTTCCTGACCCTAGTGTCGAGATGGTCGCGCAGGAACGCGAGGCCTAGTCCGAGAATGATGCCGACGAGCAGGCCGAGCAGACCGTTCCGCACCGGTGTCGGCTGCACCTGCGACGCGCTGTCGGCGGTTTTCAGGAGTGTTGCGTTCCCGGTCTGCAGCGCTTCCATCGTCGCCAGCTGCTGGTCCTTCCCGAGCAGATCGGCGTAGAGCGGGCTCCTCCTGGCGCCTGCGGCCTCCAGGTCGGCGATCTTCGCGTCGACCTCCTGGCGAGCCGTCCTGAGCGCCCGGGTCGCCAGTTGATTCGAGTAGACGAGATACTGCTGCGCGTAGAGGGTCGCCAACAGGGCAGCGGTCGTCGCGTGTCGATCGGAGACCTGGAACACGAGGACGTCTGCGTCGCCCTTCGCGGTCACGCTTGACGCCGCCAGGAACTGCCCGGGCGTGCGGTCGATCAGGTGGGCTGCGGCGAGGACGGCCGAGGCGATCTGCGGCGTCTCCGCGACGTTCGTCTGCGTGTCGACGAGCCGTTGTGCGTCGATGGTGAGCGTCGGGTCGGCGACGTTGGTGAGGCTGTTGGCGAGGTTCTGCCTGCTCAGCAGCACCTCGGCCGAAGCGGAATACCTCGGCGGCTGCATCATCGAAAGCGCGACTGCGACGGCCGGGACGATGACGATCGCCTGGAGCGCGATCAGTTTCCGGCGCCGCAGGACCTGCAGGTAGGTCCCGAGGGCCGACCCGCCGACGTTCATCGAGATCCCTCCCCTGACGAGCGCGTTCGTTGGAGAGACGTATGTGGCTCGACTGTCGGCAACTCGCACCTTCCTCACCCGGGGACGTGATCCAGCGGTAACTCGATCTAGGGATGGGGATCGGCTGCCGGGGGAAGATTCTTGAGTAGAAAATGCGCAGCAAATCGCCCGGTTTGGGGTATGGAGCTTTGATTCCTGAGTCGCAGATCGTCAGGCCGATGACCCGCGACCCCGGGCCGATCAATCTGCTGCGGGCGTCAATGCGGCAGTCAGCCGCTCAGAGCGAGGTGGAGCGCCTATCCGCGCTGCTCAGCCGCTCCAGGCGAACTCGCGGTAGTGGCCGTTCTTGCCGGTGTTGTCGAAGCTGAGGCCGAAGTCGTCGAACGTTCCCCGGATGCTCTTCGCGATCGGCAGGTTCGAGCCCATCGGGTGGATCGTGTTCGTGACCTCGAGCACCTCGCCCGTCTCGGGATTCCTGACCGGCTCGATCTCGAAGTCCATGATCCCGGGCACCTCGACACGCTTGTGCGCCCCGTCTGACGTGTAGTTGATCGGGACGACCCTGACTCCGAGCTGCTCGCCGACCAGGCCGGCCAGGACCGACGGCACTCCGCCGACGGCGCCGGAGAGGATCTCGCCGAGCGCGGCCTGCTGGCTCTCGTCGGCGCGCTCGTCGAGGTAGACGGCCACGCGCCATCCACCCTCGCCCATCACCTGGGGAGCGTCCACGACCATGATCGCGTTCAGCCCGTCGAGCGCGACGCCGTCCTTCTCACCCTTCTCGATGTGCATCGCGAGCGGGACGTAGCAGCGCTCGTTGTCGGCCGGCCCCGCCATCGACGACGTGATGCACGGGCACAAGATCTCGCAGTTGCAGTTCTCCATGTACTCGCCCTCGATCGACCAGGCCACGGCTCCCTCCTTCGCTCGATGGGCGAAGTATGGCAGCCGCGTGGCGCGGATCAGGCGAGCGTGAGCGAGACCTTGCCGTCCGAGCGGTCGATCTTGCCGACGCAGACTTCGATCGGGTCCCCGAGCCGGAAGCGCTTGCCGGTCCGCCGACCCTCGAGTGCAGTGCCGAGCACGTTCAGCTCGTAGTACTCGCCGGGGAGCAGCCGGGCCGGGAGGAAGCCCTCGAAGACGGCGCCGAAGCGGGCGAACAGGCCTGAGCCGATCAGGCCGATGATCTCGCCTTCGAACGTCGCTTCCCAGCCCTGCTCGAACAGCGTGTCGTCGAGCAGCCAGGCCAGGCAGATCGCATCGGCGGCGTACTCGACGTCGGCCGCGACACGCTCCCGGGCCGAGACGTGCCCCGCGAGCCCGGAGAGATCCTCGGGCAGCGGCTCGTCGGCCGCGCCGAGCTCGAGGAGCAGCGCGCGGTGGACGACGAGGTCGGGGTAGCGGCGGATCGGCGAGGTGAAGTGGCAGTAAGCCGTGCTCGCGAGCCCGGAATGGCCGAGGTTGCGCGGGTCGTAGCGCGCCCGCTCGAGCGAGCGGAGGACGAGTGCCGGAAAGGCCTCCACCCCACGCCCCGTCCGCCGCACGTAGTCGGTGACCCGTTCGGAGACGTCGGCGACGAGCCGTGCCGCCACGCCGCTCGACAGCTGCTCCGGGTCGGGCGCGGGCGGCGTCGGCACCTCGAGGTCGGCGAGCACCGCGAGCAGCCGTTCGACCGCCTGCGGATCGGGGCGCTCGTGGACGCGGTAGAGCGCATCCCGGCGACGCCCGGCAAGCAGCGCGCCGACGGCCTCGTTCGCGAGGATCATCAGCTCCTCGACCAGCATGTGGGCGTGCGGCTCGGTCTCCGACCAGGCACGCTCGACATGACCCTCGCCGTCGAACGCGAACGTGATCTCACGCGTCTCGATGCGGAGCGCGCCGCGCGCGAACCGGCGTCGCCTCAGCTCGGTCGCCAACCGCTCGGCGAGTCGCAAGCCGTCGTCGATCTCCGCATCGGCCTGCTCACGACCGGCCAGGATCCGCTCCACCTGCCCGTACGTGAGCCGGGCGCGGCTGCGGATCACTGAGCGGTAGAAGAGCGGCTCGCCGGCGCCGAGCCCGGCGTCGAACGGGACCTCGACCGTGACCGTGAGCCGATCCTGGTGCGGACGGAGGCTGCACGCATCGTCCGCGAGGTCGTGCGGGAGCATGGGCGCCACGAGCCCCGGGACGTAGACCGAGAAGCCGCGTTCGGCCGCGCCCTGGTCGAGCGGCGTTCCCGCCGGGACGAAGAAGGAGACGTCGGCGATGTGGACGTAGGCGCGGAGCCCGTCGCCTTCGCGGCGAATCGAGATCGCATCGTCGAAGTCCTTCGCCGTCTCCGGGTCGATCGTGAACGTGGGCAGCTCGCGAAGGTCGACCCGCCCCTCGAGCGACGGCTCGGGGAGCGCGTGCGGCGCGTGCGCGCCGCGCTCGCCGCGCGAGGCGAGCAACCCATCGAGGACGTTCTCGATCCGGTCGGCAGGGCCGATCACCCGCTCGAGCCTGGCTCGACCGCGCCCGGTACGGACGACGACGAGATCGCCCGGTCGAGCCTCGCCGAGCCCCTTGCGGTCGATGACGACCGGGACGGCCGGCTCGAAGAACGGCTCCCCGACGACGAGCTTGCCGCGGCTGCCGATCTCGACGACGAGCCGCCCACTACGAGGGTCGGGCTCGCTCACTGCTGTGGACGCCTCAAATTTCGACTACGCTCAAAACCGGGGGGTCAGGGCCGAGAGCTGTCGCGGGCCTTGGGTGTACCCGCGGCAACGTCTCCGAGGCGGCGGAGCCGAAGGCTCCGGCGCGGGGAGAAGGCCCCGGGGGGAAGACAAATGGAGTGAGCCGCGGCGCGACACGGAGACCGAGGCTGCAGCGCCGCGCGCGAAGCCGTCAGACGCGCAGGAACCGGCGGACGGTCAGGCCCGAACCGGCGGCTCCGAGCGCCAGCCCGGCGGCGATCATCAGCAGCGCGATCACCTCGAACCCCATCGCGTGCACGTCCTTCGAGTCCTTGATGTGCCCGAGGATCGCCGGTAAGACGACGAGCTTTCCGATCAGCAGCAGTAACACGGCCAGCACCGACCCTGCGATGCCGCAGAGCAGCCCCTCGAGCATGAACGGGCCGCGCACGAACCAGTTCGACGCGCCGACGAGCTTCATCACCTCGATCTCGCGGCGCCGCGCGAAGATCGACAGCCTGATCGTGTTCGCGATCAGCAGCGTCGAGGCGATCAGCAGCACGATCAGCCCGACGAGGAAGACGACCTCGATGATGCTGCCGACTCGCAGGATGCGCTGCGACGTCGCCCCCCCGTCGTCGACCTTGTCGACTCCCGCCGGCTTCGTGCCGCCCGGGCCCAGGTGCAGGATCGCGCTTGCGATTCCCGCGTTGTACTCGGCCTTTTTCGGGATCACCTCGTACTCGTTGGGGAACGGGTTGTACGACAGCTCCTTGACCTGATCGGGGTACTGCTTCTTCATCTGCTTGTACGCCTCTCGCGCGGAGATGAAGTGGAAGGTCTTGACCTTGCCGACTTCCTGCTGCTTGACCAGCAGCACCCGGACGTTGTTCATCTGGCGCGGGGTCGCGTCGAGGGTGAAGTACGTCTTGACCAGCAGCTGATTCTTGACGTGGTCGCTCCACGAGAGCACCCAGCTTCCGAGTGCGATCGAGACGCCGAGCACGAACATGCCGATCAGCACGGTCAGCGTGGCGGCGACGGTGGTCGACATCGTCGCGCCCAGCGAGCGGACGGCCTCGCCGACGATCGTCCGCAGCTTCATTCGTAGCCTCCGCGGCGCTCGTCGCGGGCGAGGCGCCCCCCGTCGAGCGCGATGACGCGCTTGCGCATCTTGTCGACCATCTCGCGATCGTGCGTGACCATCAGGATCGTCGTGCCCGCCCGGTTGATCCGGTAGAGCAGCTGCATGATCCCGACCGACGTGTCCGGGTCGAGGTTCCCCGTCGGCTCGTCGCAGACGAGCAGCGGCGGGTGGTTGACGACGGCGCGCGCGATCGAGACGCGCTGCTGCTCGCCGCCGGACAGCTCGTCCGGAAGCGACGACCCCTTGTGCGCGAGGCCGACGAGCCCCAGCACCTCGGGCACCTTCTTGCGAATCGACTCGCGGCTCTCGCCCTGCACCTTGAGCGCGTACGCCACGTTCTCGTAGGCCGTGCGGTTCGGCAGCAGCTTGAAGTCCTGGAACACGCACTGGACGTTGCGGCGCAGGTTCGGCACCTTGGAGCGCTCGAGCCGCCCGAGGTCACGACCGCCGACCATGATGCGCCCCTGCGTCGGCTCGATCTCCTTGAGCAGCATGCGGATGATCGTCGACTTGCCCGATCCGGAAGCGCCGACGATGAACACGAAGTCGCCCTTGTCGATCACGAACGAGACGTCTCGAAGCGCCGTCACGTCGGGCTCGTAGACCTTCGTCACGCCGTCGAAGACGATCATCGCGCCCGGGCCGGCCGAGGCCTTGGGGGCGATCGGATCGGCCATGACCTCGGGCGTGGCCGCCGGCGGCGCTTCGGTTTGGAGGTTCAGCTCCTGCACAACAAGGGGCGGCGATCAACGCCGGATGCAGGGAGTTTAGCCGATCCCCCGGCGGGCCTCGCCGGTTGCCTGCGCCAGCAGGTAGGCGTGGATGAACCCGTCCAGGTCTCCGTCGAGGACGCCCTGCGCGTTTCCGGCCTCGTGATCGGTGCGGTGGTCCTTGACGATCTGGTACGGGTGGAGGACATAGCTCCGGATTTGACTTCCGAAGCCGGTGTCCTGCACCACGCCCCGTTCACGGGCCATCTCTTCCTCGCGGCGCTCCTGCTCGAGCTCGGCGAGACGGGAGTTCAAGACGCGCATGGCGGTGGCCTTGTTCGAGGACTGCGACCGCTCGTTCTGGCACTGGACGACGATGCCGGTCGGGATGTGCGTGATACGAACGGCGGAGTCGGTCTTGTTCACGTGCTGGCCGCCGGCGCCCGAGGCCCGGTAGGTGTCGATGCGCAAATCGGCCTCGTCGACCTCGACGTCGACGTCATCCGGGACGAGCGGGCTGACGATCACCTGCGCGAAGGACGTGTGGCGGCGGTGGGCCTGGTCGAACGGCGACAGGCGGACGAGCCGGTGGACGCCGCGCTCCGCCTTCAGGGCTCCGTACGCGTTCTCGCCCTTGACCGTGAACGTGGCCGACTTCAGTCCGGCCTCCTCCCCCGGGCTCGCTTCGAGCAGCTCCGCCTGGTAGCCGCGGTGCTCGGCCCAGCGCAGGTACATGCGGAGCAGGATCTCGGCCCAGTCCTGGGCGTCCGTGCCGCCGGTGCCGCCGACGATCGTGACGATCGCGTCCCCGGCGTCGTACTCGCCGTTGAACAGCGCGTCCTCCTCGAGGCGCTCGAGCTCACGGCGGAGCGGCCGGATCGACTCGGCGATGTCAGCGTCCATGTCCCCGTCCAGGGCTGCGAGCTCGGCCGCGTCCTCGTACTCGCCGCGCAGGCGGTCGTAGCGCTCGAGGCGCCGTGCCAGGCGGGACTGCTCGGTCGAGACGGAGGCGGCGTGTTGCTGATCGTCCCAGAAGCCGGGCCGCCCCATCTCGGCCTCCAGCGCCGCGATCCTGGTCTTCAGGCCATCCGGGTCAAAGGTAATCACGGACCCAGTCGAGCTGGACCCCGATCTCCCTGAGCTGCTCCGCGAGAGGTTGCTGCTCGTCGGCCATGCAGCCATCGTAGCGAGGCGACCGCCTCCCCACGTGCCCCCAAGGGGACGCGAGTCCCCCTGCAGTCAGCATCGCACGGAAATCGTCACGCGTCTGTGGCGGAACTGCGCCGATTTCTAGTGCAGGAAGCGGCTATGCACCGTGGCACTTCTTGTACTTCTTGCCGGAGCCGCACCAGCAGGGGTCGTTGCGACCGACCTTGTCGTGCTCGGAGACGTGGCGCTGCTGCGGCTGGGACGGCCCGGCCGGTACCAGCTCGCCGCTCGTCGCCGCGGCGATCGCGTCGGCCCCGGCCAGCGACTGGTGCTCGTAGCTCAGGGCGCCGTTCCCGCCGTCCTGCCCGTTCAGCGACAGCTCGGCAGCCTCCTCGGGGGCCAGCTCCGCGTGGAAGAGCGTGAACACGACCTCCTCGCGGATCGTCTGCGACAGCTCCTCGAACATCTTGTGCCCCTCGGCCGTGTACTCGACCAGCGGGTCCTTCTGGGCCATGGAGCGCAGGTGCACGCCCTCGCGGAGGTAGTCCATCGACTCGAGGTGCTCGCGCCAGCGGGTGTCGACCACCTGGAGGATCACGAACCGCTCGAGCTCCCGCATCAGCTCCTCGCCGAGCTGCTGCTCCTTCTCGGTGTACGCCTCCTGGGCGTCCTCGCGGAAGTCGTCGACGAGCACCTCTCGCTCGAGCCGGCCCGCGTAGTCCTCGCGCAGCTCGTCCGCGGTCACGTCCGAGCCGTACAGCGTCGTCATCGCCTGGCAGAGCTGGTCGAGATCCCAGCCCTCGCCGGTGTCGGTCGCGAACAGGTCGACGGTGTGCTCGATCATCTCGCCGATCCAATCCCTGACCTCCCCGGACAGGTCCTGCCCCTCGAGCACCTGGCGCCGCTGCTCGTAGACGACCGTCCGCTGCTTGTTCATGACGTCGTCGTACTTGAGGACGTTCTTGCGCATGACGAAGTTCTGCTCCTCGACCTTCTTCTGCGCGTTCTCGATCTGGCGCGACAGGACCTTGGCCTCCATCGGCTGGTCGTCCGGCACCTTGAACCGGGACATGATGTTCTTGATCCGGTCGCCGGCGAACAGCCGCACGAGCTGGTCCTCGCCGGACAGATAGAAGCGGGACTCGCCGGGGTCACCCTGGCGCCCGGAGCGGCCGCGCAGCTGGTTGTCGATGCGCCGCGCCTCGTGGCGCTCGGTGCCGACGACGTAGAGGCCGCCGAGCTCCAGGACGCCCTCGCCGAGCTTGATGTCGACGCCGCGGCCGGCCATGTTGGTCGAGATCGTCACCGCGCCGAACTGGCCGGCGTCCTTGATGATCTCCGCCTCGCGGTCGTGCTGCTTCGCGTTCAGGACGTTGTGCGGGATCCCGCGGCGCTTGAACATCTCGGAGAAGTACTCGGAGGTCTCGACGTCGATCGTGCCGACGAGCACCGGCTGGCCCTTGGCATGGCGCTCGGCGATGTCGTCGAGCGCGGCGTTGAACTTCGCCTCCTTGGTGCGGAAGATCAGGTCGTTCTTGTCGTCGCGGCCGATCGGTTCGTTGGTCGGGATCTCGACCACGTGCAGGTCGTAGATCTCCGTGAACTCCTTCTCCTCGGTCTTGGCGGTTCCGGTCATGCCGGCGAGCTTCTCGTAGAGGCGGAAGTAGTTCTGGAGCGTGATCGTCGCGAGCGTGACGTGCTCCTCCTGGATGTCCACGCCCTCCTTGGCCTCGACCGCCTGGTGCAGTCCTTCGCTCCAACGGCGCCCCTCCATGATCCGGCCGGTGAACTCGTCGACGATCTTCACCTCGCCGTCCTGGACGACGTAGTCGACGTCACGATGGAACAGCGCTTGTGCCTTCAGCGCCTGGCTCAGGTGGTTGACGAGCTGGACATTGCGCGGGTCGTACAGGTTGTCGACCCTGAGCGCGCGCTCGACCGTCTGGATGCCGCGCGGAAGCGGTGAGACGGTCTTGAACTTCTCGTCGAACGTGTAGTCGACGTCCGGCTCCTCGGTCTTGTCGATCTTCGACGGGGGCTTGTACGGCGCGCCCTCGAGCCCGCGGATGATGCGCGCGAAGTCGTAGTAGGTCTTCGCCGCCGTCTCCGGCTCGCCCGAGATGATCAGCGGCGTCCGCGCCTCGTCGACCAGGATCGAGTCGACCTCGTCCACGATCGCGTAGGCGTGGCCGCGCTGGACGACGCCGTCCATCGAGACGGCCATGTTGTCGCGGAGGTAGTCGAACCCGAACTCCGAGTTCGTGCCATAGGTGATGTCGCACTCGTACGCGACCTTGCGCGTGTCGAACGGCATCATGTTCTCGATGTAGGCCACGGTCGCGCCGAGCCGCTCGAAGACGCCGCGGTTCCACTCCGCGTCGCGCTTGGCGAGGTAGTCGTTGACGGTGACCAGGTGGACGTTGCGCCCGGAGATCGCGTTCAGGTAGAGCGCCAGGCTGGCGACGAAGGTCTTGCCCTCGCCGGTCTTCATCTCGGCGATATCGCCCTCGTGGAGCACGATGCCGCCCATCAGCTGCACGTCGAAGATGCGCTGGTCGGACTCGCGCTTGCGCGCTTCACGGACGGCCGCGAAGGCCTCGAACAGCAGGTTTTCGAGGGACTCGCCGTTCTCGAAGCGCTGCTTGAGCTCGGCGGTCTTGGCGCGGAGTTCGTCGTCGGAGAGCTGCTCGAAGTCGGGCTCGAGCGAGGTGATGTAGGCGGCCTGATCCACCAGCGTCTTGATCCGGCGACCTTCGCCGGCTCGGAGGACCTTCTCGAGAGCGCCGTAGTTCTGCGGCATGGGCTACAGGGTACCGCCTCGTGCCGACCGGCCCGCACGCGAAAAAGTTGCAATTTCGGCACAGTCGCGCGGGGCTCGGGCTGCTACTTGTTCCCTGTCGATGCTGCTCCGTCCCTAACCCCCACCCACCCGGGGCGTGCTGAGGACCGGTCGTTAGAGCAGCGCCACCTCGATCTCCCAGGCCAGATCGGCAAGCCGCTCGGCGCGGATCACGAAGGCCGCGCCGCGGGACGCGCCGAGCCTCTCCAGCGCCGGAATGCTGCCGGACGACGGCTCGCCGTCGACGACGAGCGAGCGCTCCCCCTCGGCGACCGAGAGGACGATCTCGTCGCCGCGCACGCTGGCGGGCAGCTCCACCACCTCGATCCGCCGTCCCGCCACGCCCCAGCGCGACGCTCCACGCCACACCGCCGACGCGCGATAGGGCGGCTTCAGCTCGGACTCCAGCGCCGCGGCCAGCGGGTCGAGCGAGCCCGCCTCGAGATCGAGCGCATCGTCGACGACCAGCGTCCCGTCCGGCAACACGGCGAACTCGAGCTCGCCGACCCCGAGGCGCGGCGCCTCCGCGGTGACGACCGCATCCCACTCGCGCGGCCGGGAGACGCCGTGGATGCCGACCTCGCCCCAACGCGGAGTGGGATCGTGCGGCGGCCTCTCGTCGCCCTGGAGTCCCGCCTCGCGCGCGAGCCGAACATGCAAGGGCTCGCCCCGACGGAAAAGGCTCAAGCTGGCTCGATCACCCCGTAGTCGCCGTCGCGGCGCCGATAGACGACGTTGATCTCACCCGAGTCGTCGTTGCGGAACACGAAGAAGTCGTGGCCGATCAGCTCGAGCTGCTCGACGGCCTCTTCGGGGCTCATCGCGTTCAGCACGAACTGCTTGGTCTTGACGATCATTGCTCCCTCCTGAGCCGAGATCGGGGCCGCCGCCGGGACGGAGCCGTTCGCCCGTCCGTGGCGGTCGTGCTCGTGACGCCGCTTCTGCCGGTACCTCGTCACCTGCCGCTCGAGCTTGTCCGCGAGCAGGTCGATCGACGCCTTCATGTCACTCGAGGCCTCCCGGGCGCGAAGCACCGGGCCTTTCGTCCAGATGGTGGCCTCCGCGACGTGGTTGTCCGCGATCGACGGGTTCCGCTCGACCGCCAGCTCCAGCTCGACACGAGTCGGTTCGGCGAGCTGCGGTGCAAGCTTCCCGAGCTTCCGCTCGGCGTAGTCGTGGATCGCGTCCGTGACCTCGACGTTCTTCCCCTTCACGTGCAAACGCATTGCGCCTCCTCGGTCCGGGTCGCCGCCGTGCTGCGACCAAATCTATCTCACCGCGCGGGCGAAACAGACGACCTCCACGCGCTGCGCTCCCGCTTTGCGGAGCGCCTGGGCGGCGGCGCTGGCCGTTGCGCCGCTCGTGTAGACGTCGTCGACGAGGCAGACGGTTGCCGGCACCGCGCGGGTCGCGCGGAACGCACCGCGAACGTTGCGCCTCCGTTCGGGAAGAGTGAGCCCGCGCTGGCGGCGCCTGGAGCCGCTGCGGCTGAGCAGAGCCTCCAGCGGGAGCTCCCAGCGCCGCGCCAGCTCGCGCGCGAGCCGCTCCGCCGGGTGGTGCCCGCGGCGCAGGCTGCGTTCGCCGTCCGCCGGGACGAAGGAGATCGAGTCGACCGCCGGCCGCGGAGCGACGTCCACCACGAGCGCGGCGGCCTCGGCCGCGATCCGGCGCAGCCCGCGCTCCTTCCAGCCGCCGACGAGCCTGCGGACCGCGTCGTCGTACTCGACCGCCGCGCGAGCCGATGCGAACCCGAGCCGGCGGCCGGCGCACTCACGACAACGCGAGACCGGCCAGACGGTCGGAGCTCCGCAGCGCGCGCAGAGCGGCGGGACGATCACCGGCAGCCGGTCCCGGCAGCGCACGCAGAGCTGCGCGCCGGACCGGCGGCAGACGAGGCAGCGCTGCGGAAGGAGCAGATCGAGCAGGACCCGACGCTAGCCGGGAACCTGTGCCTTCAGTGTGCCGCGTGTGTGTCGAATTCCACGCGAGCGGCCTCGAGCTGCTCCGGGGTGCCGATGTCGTACCACTTGCCGCGCAGCTCCCAGGTGTACACCGGCGTCCTGGTGTACAGCCACTCGACGAGCCGGCCCGGCTGGTCGGGGTTGTTGGCCTCGCCGAGATAGGTGTGGATCAGGGGCAAGACCTCGCGCGGGTACCAGTAGAGCGCGATGCCGGCCAGCGTCGACCGGGCACGCTCCGGTTTCTCCTCGAAGTACGTGATCCGGCCGTCGGTGTCGGTCTCCACCGTGTTGAACTGGGACATCAGCTCCGGGTCGCCCACGTCGTACACGGCCAGGACGGGCCGCTCGCGGCGACGGCCCTCGTCGACGAGCCCCTCGATACGGCCGGTGAACAGGTTGTCGCCCGCGACGACGATCAGGTCGTCGTCGATCGCCTCGCGGTCGAGCACGAGGCCGATGTCGCCGATCGCGCCGAGCCGGTCGTCCTCGCTCGTCGTCCCGTCGTCGATCACCACGACCTGCCCGCCCTCCCGAGCCGCCGCCCAGGCCGCGAACGCCGGAGCGAACTTCGCATTCGTCGCCAGATAGACCGCGTCCAGGCCGTCGAGCGGATCGAGCCGCTCGAGCACCCAGTCGATCATCGGCCGGCCGCCGATCTCGAGCAGGTGCTTCGGCGTGGTCTCCGTCAGTGGATAGAGCCGTGTCGCGTAGCCGGCCGCAAGGATGAGCGCCTTCATCTCACGACCTCCATCGTCCGCGGCAGCGACTCGCTGTAGGGCGCACGGTGGACGCCGGCCTCGGTGACGATCGCGGTCACGAGCTCTGCCGGCGTGACGTCGAAAGCGGGATTCCTGGCCGGCGATCGCGCCGTCACCTCCTCCGGAGCCCGCTCCTCGATCACGATCGCCTCGCCGGAGAGCGTCTCCCGGTCGATCGTCGAGGTCGGCGCCACGACGTAGAACGGCAGGCCGTGGTGAGCGGCGAGCACCGCGAGCGAGTAGGTGCCGACCTTGTTCGCCGTGTCGCCGTTGGCCGCGATCCGGTCGGCGCCGACCAGCACGCAGTCGACCTCTCCGGCCGCCATCAGGGCTCCCGCGGCCGCGTCCACGATCACCGCGTGCGGAATGCCCAGCGCGTGCAGCTCCCAGGCCGTCAACCTGGCTCCCTGCAGGAGCGGCCGGGTCTCGTCCACCCAGACGTGGTCGAGCCGCCCCTGCTCGTGGGCCGCGCGCAGAGCGCCAAGCGCCGTGCCGTAGCCGCCGGTCGCGAGGCCGCCCGTGTTGCAGTGCGTGAGAGCACGCGTACCCGGGTCGAGCAGTGCAGCCGCGTGGACGGACATCTTCCGGCAGCGCTCGACCTCCTGGCGATGGAGCTCGCGCGCGCGCCCGGCCGGGTCGTCGGCAGCCTGCACCTCGCGCAGGGCCCAGGCGAGGTTGACCGCGGTCGGCCTCGCAGCGGCGAGTGTCGCTGCGGCGGCCTCGAGGTCCTCCCCGCGCGCCACGGCCAGCGCGTACCCGTACGCGGCGGCGATGCCGATTGCCGGCGCGCCCCGGACGGCGAGCGTGCGGATCGCCTCCGCAACCTCCGCCGCGGAGCGGCACTCGAGCTCGACCTCCTCGTCCGGCAGCCGCCGCTGGTCGAGCACGACGACGCGATCCGCCTCGAGCCGGACGATCCGCTCGGGAGCGAGCTCTCGCGCTCTCAGGTGCCTTCGTCCCAGCTGGCCAGGTATTTCGCCTGCTCCTCGCTCAGCTCGTCGATCTCGATGCCCATCGTCGCCAGCTTGAGCCGGGCGATCTCGTTGTCGATCTCCTCCGGCACCGAATACACCTTGCGCTCGAGCGAGGCCGCGTTCTGGACGGCGTACTCGGCCGACAGCGCCTGGTTGGCGAAGGACATGTCCATCACCTGTGCCGGGTGACCCTCGGCGGCCGCGAGATTGACCAGCCGGCCGTCCGCGATCAGGTAGATCCGCCGGCCGTCCTCGAGCAGGAACTCCTCGACGAACGTGCGCGCCTCGCGCGTCTCGGTCGCCAGCGCGCGCAGCCCGGGGATCTCGATCTCGACGTTGAAGTGACCTGTGTTCGAGAGGATGGCGCCGTCCTTCATCACCTGCATGTGCTCGCGGCGGATCACGTTCTTGTCGCCGGTCGCGGTGCAGAAGATCTCGCCGATCTCCGCCGCCTTCGCCATCGACATCACCTGGAAGCCTTCCATGACCGCCTCGAGAGCGTGCATCGCGTCGACCTCGGTGACGACGACCTGGGCGCCCATCCCGCGGGCCCGCATGGCGACGCCACGCCCGACCCAGCCGTAGCCCGCGACGACGAACGTCTTGCCCGCGAGCAGCGCGTTGGTCGCCCGCACGATGCCGTCGATCGTCGACTGGCCGGTGCCGTAGCGGTTGTCGAACAGATGCTTGGTGTCGGCATCGTTCACCGCGATGATGGGATAGCGCANNTAGCGGTTGTCGAACAGATGCTTCGTCTTCGCGTCGTTGACCGCGATGATCGGGAAGCCGAGCTTGCCCTCGCGCTCGAGCGCCTTGAGTCGGATGACGCCGGTCGTCGTCTCCTCGGTCCCGGCGACGATGTCGCCCAGCTGCTCACGCCGCGCGGCGTGCAGGACGCCGATCACGTCGGCGCCGTCGTCCATCGTCAGCTGCGGCCGGTGGTCGACCGCGGCGTCGATGTGGGCGTAGTAGGTGTCGTTGTCCTCGCCCTTGATCGCATACGTGGCGATGTCGTTCTCCTGGACGAGGGCGGCCGCGACATCGTCCTGGGTGGAGAGCGGGTTGGACGCGCAGAGGACGACATCGGCGCCGCCGGCCTTGAGCGTGCGCATGAGGTTCGCGGTCTCGGTCGTGACATGGAGACAGGCCGACACGCGGTACCCGGCCAGCGGCCGCTCGCGCTCGAAGCGCTCCCGGATCGCTCGCAGGACGGGCATGTTGCGATCGGCCCATTCGATCCGTCGCACGCCCTCGGGCGCGAGTGCGAGATCCTTGACGTCGTAGCGTTTCGTGGTCGCCATCTCCCTCTCCCTCCCCTTGCAACAGTCTGTTGCAAGGCTTCGTCAGTGTAGTCAGGCCGCGAGCAGCCGCTCGTGCTTGCGCTGTTCCCACTCGAGCGCGTCGAGCTCGGTGCCGACGAGCCAGGCGTCGACGGCCGCGCGGAGCGCTGCCTCGCGCCGGAGCCTCGCCGCGAAGGCGAGGTCCGAGAGCTCGATCGCGAAGCTCGTCAGCAGGTCACGGAGCGCCCGCAGCTGGTTCAGCTCGCGGAGACCGTACAGCCGGTAGCGGCTTGCCGTGCGCGACGGCACGACGAGCTTGCTGCGCTCGATGTAGCGGAGCATCCGTGGCGACCAGCCTGTCTGCCGGGCAGCCCGTCCGACCGTCAGCGGTTCCACGACCAAACCTTAACACAGTTATGTCAAGGTTCGCTCGTGCCCTCGCGACCGTAGTCGTCGGCGAGCCGGACGACGTCCGTGAGATCCGGGGTCGAGACCTCGACGATCAGCGTGTCCTCGAGCGCGCGCAACCGGTGAACCGTGCCGGGCGGGAAGTGGAAGCAGTCGCCCGGCCCGATCTCGCCGGTTCCGAGCTCCTCCCCGACCGAGCCGAGCTCGAGCGTCGCGCGGCCCTTCTCGACGTACCAGGACTCGTCCTTGACCTCGTGGTACTGGAGCGAGAGGGCCTGCCCGGCGCGCACGAAGAGCAGCTTGCCGCAGTAGCGGTCGGTCAGCGCCCAGATCAGCTCCCAGCCCCACGGCTTCTCGACCCGCTCGGCCGCTCGCTCCCATGCCTCGAAGGTCACGCTGCGCCGAGCCACTCGGGATGGGCCGCCACGTGCTCCTGGGCGACGCGAAGGTCCTTCGGCGTATTGATCGTGATCCAGAGGCCCTCGTGCCGGAACGCGCGCAGCCGCCGCTCGCGGGCGAGCTCCGGGAACGTGGTCGACTCGTGGTCGCCCCGCTCGGGGAGTCGGCAAAGCGCCTCCTCGCCGAGCACGTAGATGCCGCAGCTCACCCAGTGCGGCAGGCGCGGCTTCTCCCGGAACCCGAGCACGACGTTGGCCTCGTCGAGGTCGACGATGCCGAGGTGGGACTGGAGCGGGACGACCGTGATCGTCGCCGCGGCCCCGGTCGAGCGATGCTGCTCGGCGAGCGCGCGCAGATCGAGGTCGACGAGCTCGTCGCCGTTCAAGGCGTAGACGTCACCGCTCTCCTCACGCGCCGCGGCGGCGAACCGCAGGCCGCCCCCGCGACCGAGCGGCTCCGGCTCCTCGACGGCCACGATCTCGACGCCGAGGCCGCTCAGGTCGTCGCGGAAGAGCGACCCCTTGCCGGCGGAGCAGCTCACGATCACGCGCTCGACTCCGGCCCGGGCGAGCAGGAGCACCTGGTAGGCGAGCAACGGGCGCTCGCCGACGTGGACGAGGGACTTCGGCCTGCCGCCGGCGGCCTCGCCGAGCCGCTCGGCCTTGCCGCCGGCGAGCACGATCGCTTCTCTGATCACTGCGCGACGGCGTCCGGGTCAGGCGCCACGACCGGCGCCTGGTGAGTGAGCGACGGCCGCCCGACGCCCTCGTAACGGAAGCCCGCCGCGTGGGCCGCGGCCGGATCGAGCAGGTTGCGCCCGTCGACGATCAGCGGGTTGCGCATCGAGTCCCGAACTCCGGGCACGAGCAGCCCGACGAGCTCCGGCCATTCCGTGACGATCACGGCCGCATCGGCGCCCTGGACGGCCTCGAGAAACGAGTCGCAGAACGTGACCCCGTGCAGGAGATGGCTCGCGTCCGCCACGGGATCCCAGGCCCGCACCTCGGCGCCCTCCGCCAGCAGTCGCGATGCGAGCACGAGGCTGGGAGCGTCGCGCAGGTCGTCGGTGCCCGGCTTGAACGCGAGGCCGAGCAGCGCGATCGAGCGGTCGCGGAGCTTGCCGAGGTGCTTCTCGAGCTTGGCGACGAGCCGCCGCTTCTGCAGCTCGTTCACCTCGATCACCGCCGAGAGCAGCTGGAAGTGGTAGCCGGAGTTGCCGGCCAGCTGCTTGAGCGCCGAGACGTCCTTGCCGAAACAGCTGCCGCCCCAGCCGACACCGGCCCGCAGGAAGTGCGACCCGAGCCGGTGGTCGAGCCCGATCCCCCTGGCCACGTCCATGACGTCGGCGCCGACGAGCTCGCACACGTTCGCGATCTCGTTGATGAAGCTGATCCGCGTCGTCAGGAATGCGTTGGACGCGAGCTTGATCATCTCGGCTGAGGCGACATCGGTGGTGACGACCGTCGTCTCGATCGAGTCGTAGAGCGCGGCAACCCGGGCTGCGTGCTCGGGCTCGAAGGCGCCGATCACGACCCGGTCCGGGTGCATGAAGTCGCGGACGGCGCTGCCCTCGGCCAGGAACTCGGGGTTCGAGACGTAGGCAACGCCGCCGAGACCGCGGACGTCGAGGTTCGCACGCACCTTCTCACCCGTGCCGACCGGCACCGTGCTCTTCATCACCAGCGTCAGTCCCTGCTCGAGCTTCGGGAGCGAGTCGACGACCGTCCAGACAGCGGAGAGGTCGGCGTCGCCCGAATAGGTCGGCGGCGTGCCGACGGCGACGAACGCGAACTCGGCGCCGTCGAGCGCCTCCTCGACGTCGAGCGTGAAGCCGAGGCGGCCCGCGTTCCGGGCGAGCAGCTCCTCGAGACCCGGTTCGTGCATCGGCACGCGGCCGGCGCGAAGCTCCTCGATCCGCTCGGGGACGATGTCGCGCACCATCACCTCGTGCCCCAGCTCCGCGAAGCAGGCACCGGTGACGAGGCCGACGTAGCCCGCTCCGAAGACGGCGATCCTGGACATGTCCCGGTCTACGCCTTCCCCGCCGTCTTCGTCGCGCTCGCCGAATGGAGCGGCTGCAGGCCCTTGGCGATCGCGATCATCGTC
The DNA here is from genome assembly GCA_003134505.1 of Actinomycetota bacterium. Lineage (GTDB taxonomy): Bacteria > Actinomycetota > Thermoleophilia > Gaiellales > Gaiellaceae > PALSA-612. The sequence goes on from PLBK01000049.1 coordinate 31,928, forward strand.
TCGTTCGAGAGCGAGTCGATGAGAGTGTTGACGACCCAGTAGTCGGTCTTGCCGACGTGCAGGACGATCATGTGCAGCTTCGTCCCGTGGTAGTAGAAGTCGTAGGAGCGGCCGCCGATCGTGCGGTGGAAGCTCTTCTCGTTCAGCACCGGCGCGTCCCGCCAGTCGGTCTCCTCGACACCCCAGTACTCGTTCACGCCCCCGCGCCGGAAGACGAGCCGGACGGCCTTGTGCTTGTCGGCGATGTCGTAGACCCTGACAGGCACGTCGCCGTTTAGCGAGTCCGGCGAGGACGAGGACTCGAGCGTGGCCGGCACCATCAGCGGGAAGGGGACCTGCCGCTGCGCGCCGACGACCAGCGACTCGGACGCCGACGGGTCATAGGTGACGCTCGGCGCCTGGTGGACGATCGTGGGCTGCTGCGGCACCGTCGTGAGCGAGTTGTGGTACGTCTTGCCGACGACGATCACGAGCAACGCGGTGCCGCGGAGCGGCGCCAGCGCGCGCGGGAGCGGCACCGCTTCGGCGGGTGCGAGCACCTGGGCGAGGGAGCCGGCGGCCGCCTTGCTGCGCTTGCTCCAGGACAGGTAGTAGACCTTCGTGTGGAAGTAGTCGAACGTCGGGGCGTTCGGCTGCCTGCCGCCGGGCGGGTCGAGCATGACGTAGCCGTTCTGCCCCAGCCTGATCTTGGCATCGGTGGCCGAGCCGGGAACGCCGTTCCCGTTCAGCACGACGATCGACGTCTCCGAGGGCTTCGGGACGGCCAGTTTGATGTGACCCCCGAGCGCGACCGTGTTCGCCTGCTTCGACTGCTGAACCGTGCACGGCGTCGTGAACTGCTGCACCGCGGCGGAGATGTTGTCCTGGGACGCCGTCAGGTCGGAGGCGCCCGTCAGGTCGGCGATCTTCGCCTGGCAGAAGTGGCCGCCCGGCAGGCCGTAGATGAACTGCCCCCAGCTCAGGACGAAATTCAGGTCGACCTTCTTCCCGCCGCCGATGCCAACCGCGACGTTGTCGGACGCGGCCTTGATGATCGCCAGCGCGTTCGACAGATCGAAGCTCTGCTTGACCTGCTCCTTCATCGCCTGAACGAACAGCTGCTGGCGAGCGACCCGGAAGAGGTCGGAGTCGGTGTGTCGGAAGCGGACGAAGTCGAGCGCCGAGCCGCCGGAGAGCCGCTGGTATCCGGGCTGCAGGTTGATGCTCGCGTAGCCGTAAGGCCCCGTATCCGTGTTGAGGTACCGCCGATCGACGTCGATCCAGACGCCCCCGAGCGTGTTGACGACCTTCTTGAAACCGCGGAAGTTGACCGTGATCAGGTAGTTGATCTTCAGACCGGTCACCGCCGACACCGTCAGGATGCTGCCGCTCGGGCCGCACCGCGAATAGGCGGCGTTGATCTTGTCCGTATAGGGGGCGATGCCGGTGTTCGATGGGCAATCGATGGTGACGGCGAGATCGCGTGGGAGCGACAGCATCGAGATCGTGCGCGTCTTGGGATCGAGGCGCAGGAGCATCATCGAGTCGGATCGCGACGGAGCGTTTCCCTGGCCGGCGCGATGGTCGTAGCCGAGGACGAGCGCGATCACGGCGTGGCCGGGCAACGGCTTGATGAGGTGCTTCAAGGACTGCACGGTCTGGCGGTCGGTCGGGTTGAGCGCACCCACTGCCTCGTGCAGCCAGAGATAGACGCCGCCGCCGAAGCCGGCGCCGAGCATGACCAGGACGAGGAGGACCCAGGCGAACCCCCTGCCGATGCGGCGAAGTCGGCTCTTCGGCCGCGGCGGCTCGACCTGGTAGAGCGTCATCGCGGAGAGCGCGTCGGGGGGCAGCGTCGACGGCCCCGATCCATTTCCGTCGAGGGCCGTGCGGCCGTGTCCTCGTTTGAGCGTGGTACGCACGAGCAGGCGGTAGGGCGCGAAGCCGCCCTCCGGAGAGGTCCGGAGGCCGGAAGGCCAGGATACCCGAGGGGATGTTGGGACTTCTTTAGAACTTGCCGATCTAGCCGCCCGGCGGTGTTAGCCGCCCGGTGGGGCGGCGACGCGGGCGTCTGCCGGTGACCCGCCGCTCGCGACCGCGAGCTGGTTCTCGGCGTGGCGGATCCGCTGCTCGATCTGCCAGCGGTCGGCATCCGACGCGCCGGCTTCGAGACGCTCGAGCTCGGCGCTCGCCGCCTCGAGCTGACCACGGGCCCGCTCGGAGTCGATCTCGCGGGCGTCGACCGCGTCGTCCACGAGCGCCAGGGCGCGATCCTGCTCGACCTTGAAGAAGCCCGGGCCGGTCGCGAACTCGAGCACCTCGGTCTCCCGCACGTGCACGCGCGTCGACCCTGCCTTGAGCATCGCGACGAGCGGCGCGTGCCGGGCCAGGATCCCGATCTCGCCGGCCGCGCCGGGGACGATCAGCATCTCGCACTCGCCCTCGTAGGCCGCGCCCTCGGGCGTGACGAGCGATACCTCGAAGCGCCTGCGCTCGTCGGCCACCGTGCCCCGCCCTAGGCGGCGACCGCCGAGCCCTTGGCGTTCTCGACGGCCTCCTCGATCGGTCCGGCCATGTAGAACGCCTGCTCCGGCAGGTCGTCGTGCTTGCCCTCGACGATCTCCTGGAAGCCGCGCACCGTGTCCTCGAGCTTGACGTACACGCCTGGGCGGGCCGTGAACGCCTCGGCCACGAACATGGGCTGTGACAGGAACCGCTCGATCTTGCGGGCGCGCTGCACGATCAGCTTGTCCTCGTCCGACAGCTCGTCCATGCCGAGGAT
>PLBK01000020.1 GCA_003134505.1 Actinomycetota bacterium
TTCGGCTGGTACGGCTTCAACGCCGGCAGCGAGCTGAAGGTGGACGACATCACCGCGCAGGCCTTCCTGAACACCGATCTCGCGGCCTCGTTCGCAGCCGTCACCTGGCTGTTCGTCGAGTGGTGGAACGCGAAGAAGCCGCACTTCGTCGGGCTGCTCACCGGGGCGGTCGCCGGTCTGGCGACGATCACGCCGGCCGCCGGGTACGTCCCGATCTGGGCCTCGGTGGTGATCGGGATCGCCGCCGGAGTCGTGTGCTACTACGCGATCCAGCTCAAGAATCGCCTGCACTGGGACGACGCCCTCGACGTCTGGGGCGTGCACGGTGTCGGAGGCATGCTCGGCATCGTCCTGCTCGGCGTGTTCGCGGGCACCGCGATCAACCCGGCCGGCGGCGTCGGCCTGATCCATGGCTCCGGCTCGTTCTTGGGCAAGCAGCTCGCGGCCGGGGCGGGTTGCTCTCTGTATGCCTTCCTGTTCACGTACGCGATGCTGAAGGTGATCGACCTGATCGTTCCCGTGCGGGTCGCCGAGGAGGCCGAACGCGGGCTCGACACGGCGATGCACGGCGAAAGCGCGTACCAGCTCGACGAGGGGGCCCCCGCTCTCTAGGGGACGAGGGCAGAGTGCCGGTAGTACGGCACCGGCTCCGGCGGAAGCGGCGTGTTGCCGAGGATGAGGTCGGCGGCCTTCTCGGCGACCATCATCACGGGCGCGTAGATGTTCGCGTTCGTGACGTAGGGCATGATCGAGGCGTCGACCACTCGCAGACCGTCGACGCCGTGGACGCGCACCGTCTCGGGATCGACCGCCGACATCCTGTCGATCCCCATCCGGCACGTGCAGGAGGGGTGGAGCGCCGTCTCCGCGTCCCGCGCGACCCAGTCGAGGACCTCCGCGTCGGTCTGCACCCCCGCGCCGGGTGAGAGCTCGCCCGCGCTGTAGTCGCCGAAGGCAGGCTGCTCGAGGATGGAGCGGGCGCAGCCGATCGCCTCGACCCACTCGCGCCGGTCCTGGTCCGTCGACAGGTAGTTGAAGCGCAACGCCGGGTGCACCCGCGGGTCGGTCGAGACGATCTTCACCGATCCGCGGGCGTCGGAGTACATCGGCCCGACGTGCAACTGGTAGCCGTGGCCCTTCGCCGCCGTGCCGTCGTAGCGGACCGCGATCGGCAGGAAATGGAGCATCAGGTTCGGGTAGGCCACGTCGTTGTTCGAGCGGACGAACCCGCCCGCCTCGAAGTGGTTGCTGGCGCCCGGGCCGCTCTTGAAGAGGAGCCAGCGCAGGCCGATGAGCGGCCGGTTCCGCCACTTGTACGCCGGTGCGAGCGAGACGGGCTGCCTCGACAGGTGCTGCACGTAGGCCTCGAGATGGTCCTGGAGGTTCTCGCCGACGCCCGGCAGGTCGTGGACGACGGGCACGCCCAGCGCCTCCAGCTCGGAGGCGTTGCCGATTCCCGAGAGCTGGAGGAGCTGCGGCGAGTTGATCGCGCCGCCGCACAGGATCACCTCGCCCGCGCGGATCACCCCCCGGCCGGCGACCTCGACGCCGACTGCCCTCGGCCCCTCGAAGACGACCCGCGTCACGAAGCGCCGGCACTCCACGTCGAGGTTCGGGCGGCTCATCACCGGATGGAGGTACGCGCGTGCGGCGCTCAGGCGGCGACCGTCGCGGATCGTCCGGTCGAACGTCGCGAACCCTTCCTGCCGCTCGCCGTTGACGTCATCGGTGAGCATGTAACCGGCTTGCTGGACAGCCTCGAGGAAGGCTGCGAACAACGGGTTCGTCGCCGGCCCTCGCTCCAGCGCGATCGGCCCGTCGCCGCCTCGCCGCTCGTCGGCACCGGCGGCGCTCGACTCCATCCGCTTGAAGTACGGCAGGCAGTGCGCGTAGTCCCAGCCCTCCATCCCGGGGTCGGCGGCCCAGCGCTCGTAGTCCAGCGGGTTCCCGCGCTGGAAGATCATCCCGTTGATCGAGCTCGAGCCACCGAGCACCTTGCCGCGCGCGTGGTAGATCCGGCGGCCGTGCATGAACGGCTCGGGCTCGGACCGGTACTTCCAGTCGTAGAGCCGGTTCCCGATCGGGAACGAGAGCGCCGCCGGCATGTGGATGTAGAGATCCCAGAGGTAGTCGGGGCGACCGGCCTCGAGCACGAGGACGCGGGTGGACGGGTCGGCGCTCAGCCGGCTGGCCAGCGCGCAGCCGGCCGAGCCGCCCCCGACGATCACGAAGTCGTAGGGCCGGCTGCTCACCCGAGGACGACGGTCTGGAGCTCGGTGAACGACTCCATGACGGACGCCCCGCCGACGCGGCCGATCCCGCTGGCCGTACCGGAGCGCCCGCCGAACGGGAGGTGGCTCTCCCAGTAGTTCGACGACTCGTTCACGTTCACCCAGCCGGTGCGAACGCGGTCGGCGAACTCGAGCCCGCGCGCGACGTCCGCGGTGAAGATCGCGGCCAGCAATCCGTACGGCGACGCGTTCGCGAGGTCGATCGCCTCCTGGAGCGAACCGATCTCGACCACGGGCGCAACCGGCCCGAAGGTCTCCTCGACGGCCACGAGCGCATCCGGGGGCACGCCTGCGAGGACGGTCGGCTGCCAGTAGAGCCCGGTCGGGAAGCCTCCGGCGCGGGAACCGCCGGCGGCGAGCGAGGCGCCGCGATCGAGCGCGTCGGCCACGTGCTCGTCCATCTTCGCGGCGACGCCCTCGTTGTTGAGCGGCCCCATCGTCGTGGCCTCTGCGAACGGGTCGCCGAGGACGATCCGCTCGGTCACGAGCCGGGTGAGCCGCTCGACGAACGGCCCGGCGACTTCCCGGTGGACGAGCAGCCGCTCGCCGGCGGTGCAGCTCTGGCCGGCGCACAGGAAGCACGCGGTGACGGTGGCCTCCGCGGCCGCGTCCAGATCGGCGTCCTCGAGCACCACGACCGGGCCGTTTCCTCCCATCTCGAGGACGAGCGCCTTTCCGGCCGCGGCGGCGGCGACCTTCCGGCCGGTCTCCGTCGAGCCGATGAACGCGACCCCGTGCGTGCCCGGATTGGCCGCGATCTCGTCGCCCACCACCGAGCCCGGCCCGGTGACGAGGTTGAAGACGCCCGGCGGCAGATCCGCCTCGACGACGCACTCGGCCAGGGCGACCGAGCAGACCGCCGTCGTCGTCGCAGGCGTCCAGACGACGGTGTTGCCGCTGGCCAGCGCGGGCGCGATCAGCTCGGCGGGCATGGTGTACGGCCAGTTCCACGGCGTGATCACGCCGACGACGCCGCGCGGCCGGCGGACGAGCAGCACGCGCTTGCCGGGCGAGAACGAGTTCGGCAGCCGGCCCTCGAGCCGCTTGGCGTCCTCGGCCGCCATCCGCCAGTACTCGAGGAGCTCGTCCACCTCGGCGTGCGCCTCGGCGTGCAGCGGCTTGCCCTGGTCGAGCGTCAGGACCCTGGCGAGGTCGTCGCGCCGCGCCTCGATCGCGTCCGCGACCGCGTGCATCTTCGCCGCCCGCTCGAATGCCGTCAGCCGCGCCCAGCCGTCGGCAGCTCGGTTCGCGGCCTCGATCGCGCGCTGCGCGTCCTCCCGGCCGCCCCGCGGCACCTCGCCGATCGCCTCGCCCGTCGCCGGGCTCTCGGCCGTGAACGTCTCACCGGAGCCGGCGTCGACCCAGTCGCCGTCCACGAACATGCGGTACGGCGCGCTCAGTCGCCGAGCTCCGTGCGGCGGCGGTCGACGTAGGCCTTCAGCTCGGCCCGGAGCCCGGCGTCCATCGCCGGCTCCTCGTACTCCTCGAGCGTCCGCTGGTAGATGTCCGTGGCGCGGGCGGCAGTGTCCTTGCCGCCGTCGCGCTTCCAGCGCTCGTAGTTGGCGGTCGAGGAGAGCAGCGGCCGGTAGAAGCACTCGCGGAAGCGCTCCAACGTGTGCACCGCGCCGAGGAAGTGCCCGCCCGCGCCGACCTCCTCGTGCGCCGAGAACGCGAGCGTGGCCTCGCTCACCTCGAGCGGCGTGAACTCCTCGTGCAGCATGCGGAGGATCTCGACGTCGACGATGAACTTCTCGTAGCACGAGACCAGCCCCGACTCGAGCCAGCCGGCTGCGTGCATGACGTAGTTCGCACCGGCGAGCATGGTCGGCAGCATCGTCATCATCGCCTCGTAGGCGGCCTGAGCGTCCACGGCCTGGCTGGACGTGAGCCCGCCGCCCGAGCGCCAGGGGAGCCCGAAGTGCCGCGCCATCTGGCCGGTGCAGAGGAGGCCGACCGCCGACTCGGGCGTGCCGAAGCTCGGCGAGCCGGACTGCATGTCCGTGTTGGACAGGAACGAGCCGAACACGACCGGGCAACCGGGACGGATCAGCTGGACGAGCGCGATCCCGGCCAGCGCCTCCGCCATCTGCTGGGCCAGCGCCGCCGGAACCGTCACCGGCGACATCGCGCCCATGAGCAGGAACGGCGTCACGATGGTCGGCTGGTTCGCGCGCGCGTACTCGAGCAGCGACGCGAGCATGCGGTCGTCGTAGCGGAGCGGCGAGTTGACGTTGATCAGCGAGATCACGCAGGGCGTCTCTTCCATCGACTCGCGGCCGAAGACCATCTCGGCCATCGCAATCGTGTCCGCCGCGTTCGGGCCGGAGGTGACTGAGCCCATGAACGGCTTGTCCGAAAGGGTCATGAGGTTGAAGACCATGTCCAGGTGGCGCGAGTCGAGCGCCACGTCGTTCGGCTCGCAGATCGTCCCGCCCACCGAGTCGAGCTCCGGGAAGTACTGCGAGAGCCTGGCCAGGTTCTGGAAGTCGGCGAGCGTCGCTTCCCGCCGCTCCAGGCCGGCGCGGATGAACGGACAGCCGTAGACCGGCGAGAAGACCATGTGGTCGCCGCCGATGTGGACGCTCCGCTCCGGGTTGCGCGCCTGCAGGTCGAACTCGCGCGGCGCTTTCGCGACCTGCTCGAGCACGAAGTCCGGGTCGAGCTTCACGTTCTTGTCGTCGACGGTCATGCCCGCCTTGCGGAAGGCGTCGAGCGCGTCGTCGTGGAGGAACTCGATCCCGAGCTCGGAGACGATCCGCCGCCAGCCCTTGTCCAGAGTGGCCACGGCCTCCTCGGACAGGATCTCGTAGCGCGGCAGCTTGTTGATCAGCACGTGGCCTCCTGGGGGTCGAGAAGTCGTTCGAGGGCCGCTTCGAGGCCGGCGTCGCCCGTCTCGCGCACCTCGAGCGGCAGGCCGAGGACGGCCGCGGCGCGCTCGGCGCGTGCGCGGAGCTCGGGCGTCGGGCGCTGCGCGAGCCAGACAACCTGCGTGTAGTGGCGGAAGTAGTCGTCGCGCAGCTCCGGGTAGCGGTCGAGCCCGAGCGGTCGCACGACCAGGCGGTCGAACGTGCGCACGAGGAAGTCGGTCAGGAAGTACACGCCGGGCTCGTGCCGCGCGCCGTAGACCTCGTAGCAGTCAGCTCCCTCGAAACGCGGGAAGCCGGCGAGGTCGGCGCCGCAGTGCGCGTAGGCGACGACCACTTCGTCGCCGGCGGCCGCGTCCTCGACCGCAGCCCGGATCCGCTCCGGCCGGTTGTGGAGCTCGGGCGGGATCGGCCGCACCTCCAGGTCCCAGCCGCGCCGGCGCGCGATCCGAGTGATCTGGAGCGCGAGCGCCCCGCAGGCGACGACCGGTTGGCTCATCCCGGAAACGCCAGCTGGTCGACGAACAGGTCGTTGAAGTCGGCGCGGCCGGAGAGCTCGACGTAGTCGACCTCGTCGAGCACGGCCCGCGCGGCGTGGCGCTCGGTGACGGACAGCGCCGCGATCTTGGCGCCCTCGCCGGCGACGTTGCCGGCCGAGACGATCCGCGGCAGGGCCAGCTTCGGGACGAGGCCGATCCGGACCGCGCTCGCCGCCGAGAGGTACGAGCCGAACGACCCGGCCAGCAGCACCTGCGCGATCTCCGTCGGCTCGATGCCGAACTCGCGACAGAGGATCGTCCAGCCGGTCGCGATCGACGCCTTCGCGAACTGGAGCTCGCGCACGTCGCGCTGCGACAGGAAGACGCCCTCGTACAGGTGGAACACGTTCTCCTCGCCGATCTTGCCGAACCGCTCCGCGAGCGGCCCTTCGCCGAGCACGAACTTGCCGCTCCTGTCGAGCAGGCCGGCGCCGACGAGCTCCGCGACCGCGTCGACGAGGCCTGAGCCGCAGATCCCGACCGGCTCGACGTCGCCGATCACGGTCAGCTCGACCTCGTCGCCGCGGATCCTGACGCCCTCGATCGCCCCGTCGCCCGCGCGCATCCCGCAGCGGATCTGGGCCGCCTCGAAGGCGGGCCCGGCGGGCGCCGCGGTCGCGAGCGCTCGCGACGACGAGCCGAGCACGATCTCGGAGTTCGTGCCGACGTCGATGAACAGGCGCAGGCGACGGTCGAGCGTGAGCCCGGTCGCGAGCACGCCGGCGACGATGTCCGGGCCGACGTAGGCGCCGAGGGCGGGGAAGAGCACGGCGGGGGCGCGGGGGTGGACGGCCAGGCCGAAGTCGGACGCCTTCGCCTGAGGCAGCGTCTGCGCCACGATCGTGAACGGCGCCATCGAGAGCGGCTCCGGGTCGATCCCGAGCGCGAGCTGGATCATCGTCATGTTCCCGACGACGACGACCTCGTAGATCTCGCCCGGCTCGACCCCGGCCTCCTCGCACACCTCGGCGGTGAGCTCGGCAAGCGTCTCGTGGGCCCGCAGGCGCAGTGTGCCGAGCGCCTCGGGGTCCATCATCACGGCGGAGATCCGCGTGATCACGTCGGCGCCGAACGGCTGCTGCTTGTTCAGCATCGAACGCACGGCGGCGGGCAGCCCCGTCTCCAGATCGAGGAGGTTCGCGACCACCGTGGTCGTGCCGAGGTCGAAGGCGAGCGCGAACCGGCGCGCGGTCGTGTCGCCGGGCTCGACGTCGATCAGGACGTCGTCGCAGAGCACCGCGGTGACCTTCCAGTCGGACGTGCGCAGCGTCCCGCCGAGATCCGTCAGCAGGTCGAGCGGCGCTTGCAGCTCGACGTCGTCCATCGCCGCGAAGACGCGATCGAGGTCGGGCGTCTGGTCCTCCATCGTCGGCTCGGTCAGCTCGAGGTAGCGCTTCTGGACGGCCGGCCTGAGGATCACGTGCCGCCCGACGCCCGCCAGCGCCGCCTTGGGCCGCGTCTGCAGCGGCGGCACCTCGACGACGAGATCGGCGCGCGCCTCCGCGCGGCACGCGAGCCGCCAGCCCGCCTTCAGCTCCTCGGGCGAGAACGCCCGCGGATCGACCGGCGAAAGCGGCATCGACCCCGACGCGACGCGCACCTTGCACTTCTTGCACGTGCCGTGACCGCCACAGGTCGAGTCGATCGCGACGCCGTTCCAGCTGCCCGCGTCGAAGAGCGTCGTGCCGGCCGGGACGCGCGTCTCCTTCACCTGACCGTCCGCCTGCTCGAAGGTGAGCCGGACCCGGTCGGGGTGGAGCTCGGTAACCGGCTCGACCACGGTCATCCAGCCTGCTCCGCCGCCAGCCTGGCGCGGTAGTTCGCGATCCAGCGTGCGCCCCACTCGTCGTGGCCGAGCAGGAAGTCGGTCGCGCGCACGGCCTCGACCGTCTGCTGGTTGCGGGCATCCATGATCGCGCTCGTCAGCCCGTGGCTCTGCGCGACCGACAGGAACGCGGCGCCGAGCGCGTGCCGGCCCGGCAGGCCGAAGGACGTGTTCGACGCTCCGCAGCACATGTTCACGCCGAGCTCGTCGCGGATCAGGCGCACCGTCTCGAGGAACAGGGTCACCGCGCGAGGCTCCGCGCCGACCGGCATCGCCAGCGGGTCGATCATGACGTCCTCGCGCGGAATGCCGTGGTCGCCGGCGGCCGACACGATCTTCCTCGCCACCTCCAGGCGCCGTTCCGGCTCCATCGGGATGTCCTCGGCGTTCGCGAGGCCGATCACGGCGGCGCCGTGGCGCGCGACGATCGGGAGGATCGCCTCGAGCCGCTCGTCCTCGCCGGTGACCGAGTTGACGAGCGCCTTGCCCTCGTACGCCGAGAGTCCGGCCTCGAGCGCCTCGATGATCGACGAGTCGATGCAGACCGGCAGGTCGGTGAGCTCCTGGACGAGGCCGACCGCCTGTCGCATCAGGCCGACCTCGTCCGCGAGCGGGTCGCCGACGTTGACGTCGAGCGCGTCGGCGCCGCCCGCGACCTGCTCGGCGACGTCGATCTCTATCTGCGAGAGGTCGCCGGCCTGCAGCTGCGCCTGGAAGGCCTTCCGGCTCGTGGGGTTGATCCGCTCGCCGATCACGCAGAACGGCTGCTCGGGACCGATGACGAGCGTCCTAGACCGCGACCGGATGACGGTATCCATGCGCCTCCCTTTCGGCACGGGTGGGGATTGCGAGCTCGCCGCACAGCCGGGCGATGCCGGCCTCGCGGCGGAAGCTGATCAGGTGCAGCCCGGCGACACCGGGCAGCGAGAGCGCGTGGCGGGCCAGCTCGAGCCCGACCTGGAAGCAGGCCTCCTCGGCGTCGTCGGCGCTCTCCACGCGCTCGATGAACTCGGCGGGAACCGAGATCCCAGGCACCTTCTCGTCGATGAAGCGGAGCGCCGACGGCGTGCGGACGAGGCAGATCGACGGGATCAGCGCCGCCTTCGCCGCGAGCCCGGACGAGACCGCCTCCTGCATGAACCGCTCCAGGTGGTCGCGCTCGAAGCAGATCTGCAGCTGGAGGAACTGCGCGCCGGCGGCGACCTTCTTCAGCGCGCGGTCGACCCGGTAGTCGTACGGCGGCGCGGCCGGGTTCTCGACGGCGCCGAGGAAGAGGTGCGGCGCCGGCTCGAGCTTGCGGCCCGAGAGGTAGTGGCCGCCGGCGAGGGCGCGCGCCATGGCCAGGAGCTGCGGGCTGTCGAGATCGAAGACGCGGCGGGCCTCCGGCTCGTCGCCGGCCGTGACGTCGTCGCCCGTCAGGCAGCAGAGGTTCTCGACCCCGTGCAGGGCGGCACCGACGATGTCGGACTCGAGCGCGAGCCGGTTGCGGTCGCGGCAGACCAGCTGCAGGACCGGCTCCATGCCCAGCTGCTTGAGCGCGATCGCGACCGCGACCGACGAGGCGTGCGCGTGCGCGGCGGTGTTGTCGGTCGCGTTGACGGCGTCGGCGAAGTCCTCGTAGGGCTCGAAGCGCTCGCGCACCCCGTCGAGACCGCCGCTGTCGACGGTCAGGAGCTCGGCGGTGACGACGAAGCGGCCCGCCCGGATCGCGTCCTCAAGCCTCGACATGCCACCCGGCCGGCGCCTGCTTGTCGCGCCCGGTCACGAGGTTGCGCCAGGACGACGTGTCCCAGAGCCTGTTGTCGACGGGCGGGCGCAGATCGTGGATCTCGTCGGCCCAGGGCAGCCTCCGCGAGCGCTCGACGGCCTTCACCCAGACGCACTCCATCTCGGGGACGACCTCGCAGTGCCCGTCGGGACGGACGCCGCCGCAGGGCCCGTTGCGCAGCCGCTTCGGGCAGTTCATCGGGCAGGTGAGGCCGGTCGAGTGCAGGACGCACTGGCCGCACATGTGGCAGCCGAAGATCGGCCCTTTGACCGCGGCCTCGACGAAGGCGAGCGGCTTCATCACGCCGGCACGGCGGCGCGCTTGCGCTGGATCAGGTCCTTGGCCAGCCGCACGGCCGTCGAGGCGTCGGCCGCGTAGCCGTCGGCACCGACCGCGTCGGCGTACTCCTGTGTGACCGGCGCGCCTCCGACCATCACGATCACCTCGTCGCGGATGCCGGCCTTCTCGAGCGCGTTGATGTTCGCCTTGAACATCGGCATCGTCGTCGTCAGGAAGGCCGAGAAGCCGACGATCTCCGGCTTGACCTCCTGCACCTTCGCGACGAAGGTCTCGGGCGCCACGTTGACGCCGAGGTCGTAGACCGTGAAGCCGGCGCCCTCGAGCATGATGTTGACGAGGTTCTTGCCGATGTCGTGCACGTCGCCCTTGACCGTGCCCATCACGAACGTGCCTACCTGCACGGCGCCGGTCTCCGCCAGCAGCGGGCGCAGGATGTCGAGCGCGCCCTGCATGGCGCGAGCGGAAATCAGCATCTCCGGGACGAAGTAGTCGCCGCGCTCGAAGCGCGCACCGACCTCCTCGAGCGAGGGGAT
>PLBK01000041.1 GCA_003134505.1 Actinomycetota bacterium
GGCGGCGCAGGTCTACTTCGGCGAGACCGCCTCGGCCCTGTCGCTCTCGCAGGCGGCTCTGCTCGCGGGAATCCCCTCCGACCCGACCGCGTACGACCCGGTCACCCACCCGAGCCTCGCGCGGCTGCGGCGAGCGCGCGTGCTCACGGACATGCTCGACCAGCAGGACATCACCCGCGACCAGTACCGGCTCGCGCTCGCGGCTCCTCTCCCCCGGCCCGAGGACGTGCACCTGCCGGGAAGCCAGGGCCCGGCGCAGTACTTCACGAACTACGTGAAGCAGCTGCTCGTCGACACGTACGGGACCGGGCGGGCGTTCGGCGGCGGCCTGCAGGTGAGGACGTCGATCGACCTCAACCTGCAGGAGATCGCGCGCCAGACGATCGCCAAGTGGCTGCCGTCGAACACCGGGCCGTCGGCGGCGCTCGTGGCGATCGACCCGCGGGACGGGCGCGTGCTGGCGATGTACGGCGGGCGGAGCTTCAAGGAGAGCCNNCGTCGCGGCGATGGGCGTCGGGCTCGCGCAGGGCGCGTACGACCTCGCGCTCGCATATGCGAAGGAGCGCCAGCAGTTCGGCCGCCCGATCGCGACGTTCCAGGCGATCCAGTTCGCGCTCGCCGACATGGCGACCGAGATCGACGCGGGCCGCCAGCTCGTGTACCGCGCCGCGTGGCTCAAGGACGAGGGGAAGCCGTTCGCGCTCGCGGCCGCGCTGCAACAGGGGATCTCGCCGGCGACGACCTTCGTCTCGAAGCCGGTGACGATCTCGCTCGACAGCGGGAAGGTCTGGTACGTCCACAACTACGAGGGCTCGAACCTCGGCACGATCAACCTCGAGCAGGCGACGATCCACTCGGATAACACGGTCTACGCGCAGCTCGCGCGGATCGTCGGCCCGCAGAGCATCGCCGACACCGCGACGGCGCTCGGGATCAGGAGCCACCTCGACCCGTTCTTCTCGATCGTGCTCGGCGGCGAGGCGGTCAACCCGCTTGAGATGGCGCGCGCCTTCTCGGCCTTCGCCAACGGCGGCAAGCGGGTCGACGGGTCGATCTTCGGCAACGAGCCGCGGGCGATCCTGTCCGTGAACGGCAGCGCCAACAACCCGGTGCCGCACCAGGCGATCAGCTCGAACAACGCCGCGATCGTGACGCGCTTCCTCCAGGAGGTCGTCCAGCAGGGAACCGGCGTGCGGGCACAGCTCGCCGACGGCCGGCCGGTGGCCGGCAAGACGGGCACGACCGAGAACTACGGCGACGCCTGGTTCGTCGGCTATACCCCGCAGCTGGCGGTCTCGGTCTGGGTCGGCTATCCGAACCGGCTGCGGCCGATGACGAGCGAGTTCGACGGGGCGCCGGTCGCCGGCGGCACCTACCCGGCGCTGATCTTCAAGACGTTCATGGAGCAGGCGCTGGCGTACCTGGGCGACCAGCCGGAGGCGTTCCCGTCGCCGTCGTTCCCGCCGCCGGTGTCGGAGAGCGTCGTCCAGCGGAACGGCGTCTGGCAACGCGACAACGGCCAGTGCAAGGGGACGATCTCGCTGCTCTACTTCAGCGGCGAGGGGCCGTCGCAGCTCGCGAACTGCCGGCCGAACGAGGTGCAGGTGCCGAACGTGCTCGGCGAGAGCTTCGACGACGCGACCGCCCAGCTCTCCAGCCAGCCGTTGCGGACGCAGGCGATCTACAAGCCGGCTTCGCCGGGGCAGCGGGTCGGCGTCGTGGTCGGGGAGATCCCCGGCATCGGCACGTATCTCTCGTCGTTCGCCACCGTTCAGCTCGTGCTGGCGAAGTCGCTGCACGGCGTGGTGCCGAGCGTGGTCGGCCTGTCGATACAGGCAGCGCTCGAGCGTCTCGCCGGCCAGGGCCTGAAGCCGGTCGTGGGTGGATTGCTCGCCGACGGCGGCGGGCCAGGGCGGGTGGTATCCCAGCAGCCTGCGGCAGGCGCAGCGGCCGCTCCGGGCCTCGGCATCACGCTCGTCGTCGCACGCTAGGCGCGCGGCGAGATCCGCCGACTCAGGAAGCCCGAGCCGGCGAGGCCGTAGCGCCACGGGCGATCCGTTGCTCGCGTGATGCCGATGCGCGGGCCGGCCTTGATCTCGACCGAAGCCGACCGCGCGTGCAGCTCGAACGGCGGCGCGTCGAGGGCGAGGCCGTCGTGCTCCCCGGTGATGCCCAGCGCCTGGCAGAGCCGGCCCGGCCCCGCGCACAGGAGCCGTGGATCGTCGAGGCCGCGCCGCGCGCGCATCGCGTCGAGGCCGCGCTGCGGCTCGAGCGCGCGCACGAGCACCGCATCGGCTCTGCCCTCCTCGGCGCAGACGAGGTTCAGGCACCAGTGGACTCCGTAGGAGCGGTACACGTACGCGTGGCCGGGCGGGCCGAACATCGAGGCGTTTCGCGCGGTCTGGCCCCGGTAGGCATGGCTGGCCGGATCCTCCTGGTCGTAGGCCTCGACCTCGACCAGGACGCCGCCGGCTCCGTCGACGAGCAGGACGGCGCCGATCAGCTCCCGCGCGACCTCGTGCACGGACCGCGCGAAGAAATCCCGCGAGAGCTTCAGAACAGCTGCTGCGGCCCGGCCGGCTTCGCGGTCAGCTCGAGCAGCTTCCGGGCCCGGCGGCCGAGGTCGGCGAGATCGACGCGGCCCGTCTCAGCCTGCTGCGCGAGCCGCTCGGCGAGGTCGAGCGCCTGGTCGACGAGCTGCGACCCGGCCGCGGCGTCCTGGCCCATGTCGTGGAGGATCGTGCGCTCGGTGCGCGACGCTACGACCGGGTCGGGAACGCCCTCGATCCAGACGAGCGTCCGGCTCCCGCTCCCGCGGCGCGCGTCCGTGATCGGCTCGAGCAGATAGATCTTGTCGGCGCGCGCGTACTTGCCGAAGCCGAGGAAGACCATCCGGGACGGGCCGTCCGTCATGCGGGGATTATGCAGCGATTCCAGCCGCTAGGCTCGTGGCGCAGTGGCCCGCATCTATCTCTCGCCCCCACACCTCTCCGGCCGTGAGCTCGATTTGCTCCGTGACGCCGTGGAGTCGAACTGGATCGCTCCGCTCGGCCCTCACGTCGAGGCGTTCGAGCGGGAGCTCGCCGGGGTCGTGGGCGTGCCGCACGCGCTCGCTCTCTCGAGCGGGACGGCGGCGTTGCATCTCGCCCTGATCGTGCTCGGAATCGGCCCGGGCGACGAGGTCGCCTGCGCCTCGCTGACCTTCTCCGCGAGCGCCAATCCGATCCACTACACCGGGGCGGCGCCGGTCTTCGTGGACGTGGACGCTGCGACCTGGACGATGGATCCCGAGCTCCTCGACCGGGCGCTCGCCGACCGGCCGCAGATCCGCGCGGTCGTCGCAGTCGACCTCTACGGGCAGTGCTGCGACTACGACGCGATCACGGCGATCTGCGACCGACGCGGAATCGCGCTCCTCCAGGACGCGGCCGAGTCGCTCGGCGCCTCCTACCGGGGCGCGCCGGCCGGGGGCCAGGCCGCGATCGCAGCCTTCTCGTTCAACGGCAACAAGGTGATCACCACGAGCGGCGGCGGCATGCTCGTCTCGCGCAACGCGGACTGGATCGCCCATGCCCGCAAGCTGTCCACCCAGGCGCGCGAGCCCGCCCCTCACTACGAGCACACCGAGATCGGGTTCAACTACCGGCTGAGCAACCTGCTCGCGGCCGTCGGCCGCGCCCAGCTGGAGGTGCTTGCGGACAGGGTCGCCGCGCGGCGCCGCGTCAACGAGCGCTACCGGGAGCTGCTCGCCGACGCCCCCGGGATCTCGTTCATGCCCGAGGCGTCGTACGGACGGGGCAACTGCTGGCTGACGTGCATCCTCGTCGACCCGGAGACGGCCGGCACGGATCGCGAGTCGATCCGGCTCGCGCTGGAGGCGGAGGACATCGAGGCGCGCCCGCTCTGGAAGCCCATGCACCTCCAGCCGGTGTTCCGGGAGGCGCCGATGGTCGGCGGGGACGTGTCCGCATCGCTGTTCGAGCGCGGGCTCTGCCTCCCGAGCGGTTCCGCCCTGACGTCGGGCGATCAGGAGCGAATCGCCGAGATCCTGCTGGCGACCCGTGGAACCTAGATTTTCTCGCGAACAGCGAGAAAATCCAACCAGTCCGCGTACCGTGCATTCTTGCCGCGAACGAGGTCCCAGTAGGCCTGCTGGAGCTGCAGCGTGATCCGCCCGGCGCCGATCTCCTGGTCGTCGACGGAGCGCACCGGCGTCACCTCGGCGGCGGTGCCGGTCATGAACACCTCGTCGGCCAGGTAGAGGTCGGGCCGGATGATGCTCTTCTCGACGACCGTGTAGCCGAGGTCGCGGGCGATCTGCATGATCGTCTCACGAGTGATCCCGTGCAGGATCGAGGTCGCGAGCGGCGGCGTCGAGATCACATCGTCCTTGATCACGAACACGTTCTCGCCCGGCCCGTCGGCGACGTAGCCGTCGTCGGTGAGCAGGATCGCCTCGTCGTAGCCGCAGCGGCGCGCCTCGTGGGTGGCGAGCATCGAGTTCAGGTAGATGCCGGTCGCCTTGGCGACGTGCGGGATCGTGTTCGGGCCGACCCGCTTCCACGAGGAGATCATCGCGCGGATGCCCTGGCGCTGGCCTTCCTCGCCGAGATAGGCGCCCCACGGCCAGCACATGATCGCCACCTCGACCGGGTTCGTCCCCGTGTGGACGCCCAGCTCGCCGTAGCCGTAGAACGCGATCGGCCGGACGTAGCACTCCTCGAGCCCGTTGACGCCGACCGTCTCGTGGACGGCGGCGCGCAGCTCGTCGACCGTGTACGGAAGGGTCATGTACAGAAGCCGCGCCGAGCTCTCGAAGCGCTGCAGGTGGTCGGTGAGGCGGAACACGGCCGGGCCGCGCTCGGTCTCGTAGCAGCGGATCCCCTCGAAGACGCCGGTGCCGTAGTGGAGCCCGTGCGAGCCGACGTGGATCCGCGCGTCGGCCCAGTCGACCAGCTCGCCGTTGAACCAGATCTTCTCGGTCTCTTGCATCTCCCGTCGAATCTTACGGGTCGGCCGCGAGGTCGAGAGCCACCGCCCGCGACAGGCGCACGAGCTCGGTGGGCGCGAGCCTGGCCAGGTGGGTCGTCGAGCCGGCGCCGACCCAGACGTGCTCGTGCAGGAGGAGCAGCCGGTCGATCAGCACGTGGTCGACGTTGGCCGGCGGGAACGGCGCGACTGCCCCGGGCTCGAAGCCGGTCAGCTCGCGGACCCGCGGCGCGGATGCGACGCTGGCGCGCTCGGCCCCGACCGCGCGGGCGATCTTGGCCGCGTCGGCGCGGCGGTCGCCCGGCACCAGCGCCAGAACGGAGCGCCCGTCGCACTCGAACACGAGCGACTTGACGATCTCGCCGAGCTTGCAGCCGATCGCGTCCGCGGCATCCTGGGCCGTCGGCGTCCCGGCGGGGAACTCCTCGACCCGCACCTCGGCGCCGGTGTAGCCGAGAAAAGCCGCCACCCGCTGGACCGGCTCGGGCCAGGCTCCCATCGCTAGCCCAGCGTAATGAATCGGGCGTCGTCGAAGCCCGCGGCGAGGAACTCGTCGACCAGCTCGGGTGGGGCGGGCGTGTCGATCGACAGCGCCATCAGCGCCTTGCCGCCCTGGTTCGTCCGCGACACGGCCATGTTGGCGATGTTCACGCCGGCCCGACCGAACGTCGTGCCCACGCGGCCGATCACGCCCGGCATGTCGTCGTACCGGAAGAACGCCATCAGGGGCGCGAGCTCGATCTCGATCTGGTAGTCGAGCGCCGCGGCGAGCCAGAGCCGGTCGTCACGGCCGATCGTCGTGCCCTCGACCGCCACACGGTCGCCGTTCGCGTGGACGACGACCTGGAGCAGGTTCGTGTAGCCGCGCGACTGCGCCCGCTTCTCCTCCTCGACCGCGATCCCCCGCTCGGCGGCGATCAGCGGCGCGTTCACGACGTTGACCGGCTGGTCGCAGCGACCCTGGAACGCGCCGTTCAGCGCTGCGACGGTGAGCAGGCGCGTGTCGCGCTCGGCCAGTGCTCCCAGGTACGCGAGCATGATGCGGTCGGCGCGGCCCTCCGAGAGCTCCATCGCCAGCCGGCCGAGCTTGGTGGCGAGCGGAACGAAGGGGCCGAGCACGTCGAGGTCCTCCGCTCCGACCGACGGGATGTTGACCGCGTTCGAGACGACGCCGCCGCTGAGCGCGGCCACGACCTGCTCGGCCACGATCACCCCGGCCCGGTCCTGCGCCTCCTCGGTCGAGGCGGCGAGGTGTGGGGTGGCGACGACGTTGTCGAGCTCCAGCAGCGGGCCCGAGTACGGCTCCTGCGAGAACACGTCGAGCGCGGCCGCGGCGACCTTGCCCGACTGCAGCGCCACGGCGAGCGCGCCTTCGTCCACGAGCTCGCCCCGCGCGGTGTTGACGATGCGAACGCCGTCCCGCATCCGGGCGAGCGTATCCGTGCCGACGAGCCCGCGGGTGTCCTCGGTCAGCGGCACGTGCAGGGTCAGGAAGTCCGCGGCGGCGAACACCTCGTCGGCGGTCTCGGCCCGCTCCACCCCGAGCTCACGGAACCGGTCGCGGGCGACGAACGGGTCGTACGCCAGGACGCGCATCCCGAGCGCGAGCGCGCGGCGAGCCACCTGCTGGCCGATGCGCCCGAAGCCGAGCACGCCGAGTGTCTTGTCCGCCAGCTCGATCCCGCCGTAGCGGGAGCGCTCCCAGCGGCCCTGCTTGAGCGCCGCGTAGGCCTGCGGGATGTTGCGCGAGAGCGCGAGCAGCAGCCCGAGCGTGTGCTCGGCCGCCGACACGACGGTCGACTCCGGAGCGTTCGCGACGACGATTCCCTTGCGTGTGGCCGCGTCCAGGTCGATGTTGTCGACCCCCACGCCCGCGCGGGCGATCACCTTGAGGCGGTCGGCCTGCGCGATCAGGTCGGCGGTCAGCCGCGTCGCCGAGCGGATCACGATGCCGTCGTAGCGGCCGATGATCCCGGCGAGGTCGGACTCGGAGTCGACGTCGACCTCGAACTGCTCGCGAAGCAGCTGGAGGCCCGCATCCGCGATCGGCTCGCGAACGAGGATTCGCTGCGCGGACCGGCTCACACCTTGGCGCCCTCGGCGAACACGTCGAGGGCCTTGGTGACGGCGACCCCGCGCTCGATGTCGGCGCCCAGCTCGGCGAGCCCGAGCTCGACCGCGCCGAGCGCCGTGGCGATGTCGAACACGTCGTAGTAGCCGATGTGGCCGATGCGGAAGACCTTGCCCTTGAGCTGGGCCTGCCCGTTCGCGAGCTGCACGCCGTAGCGGTCACGGAGCAGCGAGACGAGCTCGGTCGCGTCGATCCCCTCCGGCGTCTTGATCGCCGTCACGACGGCGGCGGAGTCGTCGTCCGGCGAGAACAGCTCGAGGCCCATCGCCTTCGCGCCCTCGCGGCAGGCACGGCCGAGCAGGCGATGCCGCTCGAAGGCCTGCTCGAGGCCGGCGTCGAGGATCAGCCCGAGCGCGACGTTCAGGGCGACGACGAGCGAGGTCGCGGGCGTGAAGGCGGAGTCGAGCTGCTCCTGCGCGCGCCGCGTGCGGTCCCAGTCGAAGTAGTAGCGCGGCGAGGACGACCGGCCCTCGGGAGCCCAGACGGCGTCCGACACCGAGGCCATGGCCAGGCCCGGCGGGGTCATCAGCGCCTTCTGCGAGCCGGCGCAGGCGACGTCGATCCCCCACGCGTCGACCTCGAGCGGCACTGCGCCGACGCTCGAGATCGCGTCGACGACGACGTGCGCGCCGGAGGGCCGGGCCGCGGCGGCGAGCGCCTGCACGTCGGCGACGACACCGGTCGACGTCTCGGACTGGGTCAGGAAGACCGCGCGAGCACCGTTCGTGTCGCGCAACGCCGCGGCGAGATCGTCGGCAGCGGGCGTCTCTCCCCACTCGTACCGGACGGGCACGACCTCGCAGCCGTAGCGCTCGGCGATCTGCGCCCATCGCTCGCCGAAGCTCCCGGCCGAGACGACGACCACGCGGTTTCCCGGAGAGCAGAGGTTGGCGACGGCGGACTCCATCGCGCCCGTGCCGGAAGCCGTGAACAGCAGCACCTCGGAGGACGTGCGGAAGATCTGCTTGAGCCGCTGCAGGCACTCCTGGTACACCGCACGGAAGTCGGAGCCGCGATGGTGGACGACCGGCTCGGCGAGCGCCGCCAGCACCTCCGGCGGCACCGTCGTCGGCCCCGGCGTGAACAGGTAGCGCTTCGCCGCCACAAGGCTCAGCCTAGCCAAGAGGCCGGTCGAGCCAAGAGGGGGCTAGCCGTACCGCTTTCGGCTCGAGGTTCTCGCTAGGGTGCCGCGATGTCAGTCACCTCGGCGAGGGAGTAGTCGATGAGCAACGTGGAACCGAACGGGACGGTCGTCTCGGCCCGCGATCTGACGCGGATCTACGGAGAGGGAGACACGGCCGTGCAGGCGCTGCACGACGTCTCGCTCGACGTCACGGGGGGGAAGCTGACCGCCGTCATGGGGCCGTCCGGCTCCGGGAAGTCCACGCTGATGCACCTGCTCGCCGGGCTCGACCGGCCGACCTCGGGCGCGATCTCCATCGCCGGCCAGCCGATCGCCGATCTCAACGACACGCAGCTGACGAAGCTGCGCCGCGAGCACATCGGCTTCGTCTTCCAGTTCTTCAACCTGCTGCCGATGCTCACGGCCGAGGAGAACGTGCTGCTCCCGCTCACGATCGCGGGCGAGAAGCCCGACGAGCAGTGGTTCGCCGCCCTGCTCGAGAAGACCGGCCTCACCGACCGGCGCAAGCACCGGCCGAGCGAGCTCTCCGGCGGCCAGCAGCAGCGCGTCGCGATCGCTCGCGCGCTCGTCTCCAAGCCGACGGTCGTGTTCGCGGACGAGCCGACGGGCAACCTCGACTCCAGGACGAGCGGCGAGATCCTCGAGCTGATGCGCGACTCGGTTGACAGCTTCGGTCAGACGACCGTGATGGTGACGCACGACGCGCGCGCCGCCGCGATCGCCGATCGCATCCTGTTCCTCGACGACGGCGAGATCGTCCGCGATCTCCCCCGCTCCGACGCCAAGACCGTGATCGCGGCGATGGAGGAAATCGGCACGTGACCAAGCTCGCGCTCCGCGCGCTCTGGGGACGCAAGCTCCGCACCGTCCTGACCGCGCTCGCCATCGTCCTCGGCGTGGCGACGGTCAGCGGCACGTATGTGCTGACGGACTCGATCTCGAGCGCCTTCGACACGATCTTCTCGAGCATCTACCGCGGCACCGACGCCGCGATCACGGGCCGGTCCGCCGTCAGCAAGAGCTCGACGACGAACCTGCCGCCGTTCGACCAGTCGCTGCTCGGGCGGGTGCGCAGGCTTCCGGACGTGGCGGCGGCGATCGGCGGCGTCGCGGACTCGAGCACCAACCTGATCGGCTCCAACGGCAAGGTGATCAGCTTCGGCGGCGCTCCGCACCTCGGCTTCTCCGTCGACCCGAGCCAGCCGCAGTTCAACTCGCTGTCGCTCGTCACCGGCTCCTGGCCGAAGTCGGGCCAGGTCGTCATCGACCACACGACCGCGGGCAAGAAGAAGATCAAGGTGGGCGACACGATCCGGATCGAGGCGCAGGGGACTGCGATTCCCTTCCGCGTGTCCGGGCTGGTCAAGTTCGGAACGAGTGGGCTCGATATCGGCGGTGCGACGCTGGCGGGGTTCGACCTCGCGACGGCCCAGAAGCTCTTCCGCAAGGAGGGCAAGCTCGACCAGATCCGGATCGAGCGCAAGGCGGGCGTGAGCGAAGCCGCGCTCCTGGCGCAGGTCCGCTCGGTGCTGCCGCCGCAGACCCAGGTGCGCTCCGGCGTCTCCCAGGCGTCCACGGACGCGAGCGACACGAAGAGCTTCACCAGCTTCCTGCAGGACTTCCTGCTCGCCTTCGGCGGGATCGCGCTGTTCGTCGGCTCGTTCGTGATCGCGAACTCGCTCTCGATCACGATCGCCCAGCGCACGCGCGAGTTCGCGACCCTGCGGACGATCGGCGCGTCGCGTCGCCAGATCCTGCGCTCCGTCCTGATCGAGTCAACGGTGATGGGCGTGCTCGCGTCGGTGGTCGGGCTCTTCCTCGGCCTCGGGCTCGCCAAGGGGCTGTTCCAGTTGTTCGACTCGCTCGGCTTCACGCTTCCGAACAGCGGCTTGCTGCTCGAGGGTCGGACCGTGGTGGTGGCGCTCGTGGTCGGCATCCTCGTCACGGTGATCGCCAGCCTCCGCCCCGCGCTGCGCGCGACGCGCGTACCACCGATCGCCGCGGTTCGCGAGGGCTCGACGCTTCCGCCGGGGCGGTTCGCGCGCTACCGGGCCTACGGCTCGGGCACGCTGGCCGCGCTCGGCTTCGCGGCGCTCGCCTTCGGCCTCTTCGGCAGCGGGCTCTCGACCACCGGGATCCTCGTCTTCATGGGGCTCGGGGCGCTGCTCATCTTCTTCGGCGTGGCGCTCTTCTCGTCCCACCTCGTCATCCCGCTGGCAACCGTGCTCGGGGCTCCCGGAGCGGCCATCGGCGGCGCAGCGGGTGTGCTGGCTCGCGAGAACGCGCAGCGGAACCCGCAGCGGACAGGCTCGACCGCCGCCGCGCTCATGATCGGGCTCGCGCTCGTCACGCTGGTCGCGATGCTGGCGCAGGGCATCCGCAGCTCCTTCTTCGGCGCCGTCGACCAGCTGCTGACGTCCAACTACGCCGTCACCGCCGAGAACAACTTCGATCCGATCCCGGTCGCCTCGGCCGATCCTGCGCGGAGCGTGCCCGGGGTGACGGCGGTCGTCGGCGTCCGGGCCGGCGACGCGAGGATCTTCGACGCGACGCACAGCGTGACCGCGATCGACCCGGGAGGCAGCAAGGTCGTGAAGCTGACCTGGATCGCCGGCTCGCAGTCCGTGTTCGAGACGCTCGGAGCGACCGGCGCATTTGTCGACAAGGATTTCGCCAAGTCCAATCACCTCCAGGTCGGCTCGCCGATCCCGGCGATCGTCCCCAGCGGGACGAAGCAGGTATTCACGGTCAAGGGCATCTTCAAGCCGCCCCCCGGCGGATCCCCGTTCGGGCCCGTCACCATCTCGAGCGCGACCTTCGACCGGCTCTACACGCAACCGCAGGACCTGTTCGTCTTCATCAACACGGTGGGCGGCGTCACCGACGCGAACACGAAGGCGCTCGACCGGGCGCTCGCCGGCTTCCCGAACGCGAAGGTGCAGACGATCTCGCAGTTCAAGAAGAACCAGGCCGCCGGCCTCGACAGCGTGCTCAACATCCTCTACGTGCTGCTGGCGCTGTCCGTGATCGTCTCGCTGTTCGGGATCGTGAACACGCTCGTCCTGACCGTGTTCGA
This sequence comes from Actinomycetota bacterium, assembly GCA_003134505.1. GTDB lineage: Bacteria > Actinomycetota > Thermoleophilia > Gaiellales > Gaiellaceae > PALSA-612. The sequence goes on from PLBK01000041.1 coordinate 11,341, forward strand.
GCGGACGCGGGAGCTCGGCATGCTGCGCGCCGTCGGGATGACGCGGCGGCAGGTGCGGCGGATGATCCGCTACGAGAGCGTGATCACGGCGCTGATCGGGGCGGTGATCGGGATCGCGCTCGGCATCGTGCTCGCCGTGCTCCTGATCGCGCGCGTCGATTTCATCGTGCTCGCCTGGCCGATCGGCTCGCTCGTCCTGTTCGCCCTCGTCGCGGTCGCAGCCGGGCTGCTGGCGGCGATCCTGCCCGCGAGGCGGGCAGCACGCCTGAACGTGCTCGAAGCCCTGCAATATGAGTAGGTGACCTCGCTCAAGGGCCGGCTGCTCTTCGCCACGCCTGCGCTGTTCGACCCGAACTTCCGGCGGACGGTGGTGCTGGTCGGCGAACACGGCCAGGAAGGCGCGATGGGGCTCGTGCTGAACCGTCCTGCCGACGTGACCGTGGGCGAGGCGGTGCCGCCGCTCGCTGCGCTGGCCGGCGAGGAGTCGCGCGTGTACGTCGGCGGCCCGGTGCAGCCGGAGGCGGTGCTGGTGCTGGCCGAGTTCGACGATCCGGGCGCGGCGGCATCGATCGTCGTCGGCGACGTCGGCTTCGCGTCGAGCGAGGGCGACCTGGAGGAGCTCGGCGAGGCGGTCCGGCGGGCGCGCGTCTTCGCCGGCTATTCCGGCTGGGGGCCGGGCCAGCTCGAGGCGGAGCTGGAGGAGGAGTCGTGGCTCGTCGAGCCGGCGGAGGGCGTCGACCTGTTCCCGGAGCCCGGCGACGATCTGTTCGGCTCGGTCCTGAGGCGAAAGGGCGGGACGTATCGCGTGCTGGCGCTCATGCCCGAGGACCCGTCGACGAACTGAGTGCTAGGCCTGATCGAGGCAGGCGCGCAGCTCGGTCGGGGTGATCGTGTGGCGACCGAGATCGTCTGCCGTCGGGACACACTCGCGGACGGCGCGCAGGACGGTCTCGGGCGAGTCCGCGAAGGGGCTGCCGATCTTCGTGCCCTTGATCAGGAGCTTGCTCGCCATCGGCGTCGAGAACACGGCGAGGTGGGCCTCCTTGTAGCCCTTGCCGCGCAGAATCTCGTTCGCTTCATCGACGATCGCCTCGTTCACGCCTTCAGCTTCTCACGGATCAGCTCGTTCAGCACCTTCGGATTCGCCTTGCCGCCGGTCTCCTTCATCGCCTGACCGACGAAGAAGCCGAGCAGGCCCTCCTTGCCGCCGCGATAGGCCGCGACCTGGCCGGGATTGGCGGCCAGGATCCGGTCGATCAGCGGCTCGAGCTCGGCGGCGTCGCTGACGGTCTTCTCTTCGAGATAGTCGTCGGCAGAGAAGCCGGGGTTGGCGCTTGCGGCGACTGCGGCCTGCAAACCTGTCCGCGTCAGATCGGTCGCGGTCGCGATTCGCGCCAGCTCACCCAGATTGGCGCCGCTCGGAATCTGCTGGTTCATGACGAAGTTGAACGCAGAGCGAGGCGGCACGCTTGCTCGGACGAGCTCGGAGAAATCCGACTCGCGATCCGTCATTACAAGCGCCCATGCGTCGTTCACGCCCAGCTCGTATGCGTACCTCTGGATCCGCGCCCCTGGAAGCTCCGGCACCTCGCCGCGCAGCCGCTCGACCAGCTTCGGCTCGGGCTCGACCGGGACGAGGTCAGGCTCCGGGAAGTAGCGGTAGTCCTCCGCCTCCTCCTTCGAGCGGTGCACGGTCAGCGAGTCGGCGTCGGCGTCGTAGTCGTACGTGTCCTGCTCGACGGGCGCACCGGCCTCGTGCAGCGCGATCTGGGCGCGCACGGCGGCGTCGATCCCGCGGACGATGTAGCTGAACGAGTTCATGTTCTTGAGCTCCCAGCGTGTCCGGTAGCCCTCCTCCCCCACCTTGCGGACGGACACGTTGGCGTCGCAGCGCAGCGTCCCCTTCTCCATCTCCGCGTCGGAGATCCCGAGCTCGACGATCGTCTGGCGCAGGAGCTGCAGGAAGCGGCGCGCCTCCTCGGCCGAGCGCAGGTCGGGCTGGGTGACGATCTCGACGAGCGGCGTGCCGCCGCGGTTGAAGTCGACGAGGGAGCGCGTCGCGCCGACGATGCGGCCCCCGGCGCCTTCCAGGTGGACGGTCTTCGCCGCGTCCTCCTCGAGGTGCGCGCGGACGATCCCGACCTCGAGATCGCCGTCCTCGCCCGTGACGGTGAAGCGCCCGTCCACGCAGAGCGGCTCGTCGTACTGGGAGATCTGGTACCCCTTGGGCAGGTCCGGATAGAAGTAGTTCTTGCGGTGGAACACGGCGCGCGGCGCGATCTCGCAGCCGAGCGCGAGGCCGAGCTTGATCGTCCACTCGACCGCCGTCCGGTTCGGCACGGGCAGCGTTCCCGGGTGCGCGAGGCAGACCGGGCACGTCCGCGTGTTCGGCTCCTCGCCGAAGCCGGTCTCGCAGCGGCAGAACATCTTCGTCCGGGTCTTGAGATGGGCATGGATCTCCAGCCCGATGACGGTCTCCCAGGTCATCGGAGCCGCTCCGGAACCGTGTCGAACCCGATCGCCTGCTCGAGCGCGTGCCCGGTGCGGAAGAGCAGGTTCTCCGAGAACTGCCGCCCGACCAGCTGCAGGCCGACCGGCAGGCCGTCCGACAGGCCGCACGGGATCGAGAGCCCCGGCAGGCCGGCCATGTTGGGCGGGATCGCGAGCACGTCCGACAGGTACATGGCCAGCGGGTTCGCGGTCTTCTCGCCGAGCCGGAACGCCACCGTCGGCGAGGTCGGGCTGACGAGCACGTCGAAGCGCTCGAGCACGGCCTTGAACTCGTCGCCGATGATCGTCCGCACCTTCTGCGCCTGGCCGTAGAACGCGTCGTAGTAGCCGGCCGAGAGCGCGTAGGTGCCGAGCATGATCCGGCGCTTCGGCTCGTCCCCGAAGCCGTCGTGCCGCGTCTTCTCGTAGAGCGCGCCGAGGTCGCCGTCGACCGCCGAGCGGTGGCCGTAGCGGACGCCGTCGTAGCGGGCCAGGTTCGAGGAGGCCTCGGCCGGCGCGATCAGGTAGTAGCACGGCATGCCGTACTCGACCGAGAGCGGCAGCTCGCACTCGTCCACGTCCGCGCCGAGCTCGCCGCACAGCGCGATCGCCTGCGCGACCGCGTCCTTCACGCCCGGCTCGATCCCCTCGGCCTCGTTCAGCTGCCGCGGCACGCCCACGCTGAGCCCGGCGAGGTCGGTCGCCTCGGGAAGCTCGACCGGCTCGGGAAGCTCGACGGTGGTCGANNGCGAAGGCGACGATGCCGTAGCGCGAGACGGTGCCGTAGGTCGGGCGCAGGCCGACGATGCCGCAGAGCGCGGCCGGCTGCTTGATCGACCCGCCGGTGTCCGAGCCAAGCGCCCACGGCGCGAGACCGCCCGCCACCGCCGCCGCGGAGCCGCCCGAGGACCCGCCCGGCACGCGCCCCGGGTCCCAGGGATTGCTCGTAGGCCCGAAGGCCGAGTTCTCCGTGGACGAGCCCATGGCGAACTCATCCATGTTCGTCTTGCCGAGGAGGCTGAGCCCGGCGTCGTAGCAGCGCGTCGCAACGGTCGCGTCGAAGACCGGCTTGTAGCCCTCGAGGATTCGCGAGCCCGCGGTCGTCTCGACGCCTTTCGTGGAGATCACGTCCTTGAAGGCGATCGGGACGCCCTCGCCGGAGTCCGCGGGCAGTGTCCGCAGATAGGCGTGCAGCTCGCCGTCGCGGGCCGCGATCGCGTCGAGGTAGGCCTCGCGGAGCTCCGTCGAGGACACCTCACCCCGCTCGAGCAGCGCGATCGCGTCCTCGGCGGTCAGGCGGAGCGTGTCGATCTCGGTCATACCGCGGGCACCCCGAAGAAGCCGTCCTCGGGATCGGGCGCATTCGCGAGCGCGTCCTCCCGCGTGAGCGAGGGCCGGGGCACGTCCTCGGCGAGCACGTTGACGAGATCGAGCGGATGCGCCGTCGGCTCGACGCCCTCGAGGTCGAGCTCGGCGACCTTGCCGACCGCCTCCAGGATCGCGGACAGCTGCTCCTGCATGCGTTCGACCTCGGCGTCACTCAGCTCGAGCCGCGCGAGCCGGGCTACGTGGAGGACGTCTTCTCGTGTGATCGCCATCTGGTCAATCCTCGCAAAATGAAACAGGCCCCTTGCGGGGCCCGGAGAACACGACCCAAAGCGAGGTCAGGCTGCTGCCTGGACGTTGGCCGCCTGCAGGCCTTTGTCGCCCTGGACGACCTCGAACTCGACCTTCTGACCCTCGGTCAGCGTCTTGTAGCCCTCCATGGTGATCGCGGAGAAGTGCACGAACACGTCGTCGCCCTCCTCGCGCTCGATGAAGCCGTACCCCTTCTCGTTCGAGAACCACTTCACGGTGCCCTGAGCCAACTCGTCCTCCTTGAACATCAAACGACGGCCCGGGCACCGAGCCGCCGTACGTGGTCTCGAGCGCGGCCACTGTAACGAGGGCTCTAGGGAAACGCAAGCAGATTTCGCCGGTACCGGGCCGCCTGAATCGTGTTGCGCAGGAGCATGGCGATGGTCATCGGGCCGACCCCGCCCGGCACCGGCGTGAGGAAGGCGGCGCGCTCGGCGACCTCGGGCGCGACGTCGCCCGCGAGCCCCGTCTCGGTCCGGGTGATGCCGACGTCGACGACCGCGGCCCCGTCCTTGACCATGTCCACCGTGATCAGGCCGGCCTTGCCGATCCCGACCACGAGCACGTCGGCCGCACGCGTCTCGGCGGCCAGATCGCGGGTCCGCGAGTGGCAGATCGTGACCGTGGCGTTGGCCCCCAGCAGCAGATGCGCAATCGGCTTGCCGACGATCGTGCTGCGGCCGACGACGACCGCGCGGGCGCCTTCGAGCGCGATGCCGTGCTCCTCGAGCAGCGCCATGATCCCGAGCGGCGTCGCGGGCACGAAGGTCGGATGCCCTGCGTAGAGTCGGCCCGCGTTGAACGGATGGAAGCCGTCCACGTCCTTGATCGGCTCGACCGCGCGCAGCACGACCTCCTCGTCGATCTGCGCCGGCAGCTGCAGCTGGACGAGGATGCCGTCGACCTCGTCGCTGCCGTTCAGCTCGTCGAGCACCGCGAGCAGCTCGGCCTGGGACACGTCGCCGGGAAGGCGTCGGTCGAAGCTGTGCAGGCCGTCCGCCACGGCCGCTTCGTGCTTTCTCGACACGTACACGTGCGAGGCGGGATCGTCGCCGACAAGGACGGTCGCGAGACCGATCGCGCCGAGCTCGGCGGCGTCGGCGCGAACCTGCTCCCGGACGCGCTCCGCGAGCGGCGCTCCTCTCATCAGGACGGCCGGCACAGCGCTACGTTAGCCGGGGCCTAGAATCGGCGCATGCCGACTCCTGGCCAGAGCCCCTCTCAAGCTGAGCCTGGTGTCGTTCGACCACGCTGGACGGCGCCGCGGGGCGTCCTCAGTCGCACCCGTATCTTCCAGATACGAGCGTTCCCTGCGTCCTTCCGCTGCACTCGCCCAACGCGCCCGAACGACGAAGCATCATCTTGAGAGTGACTCTCAGCGCGATCGTGCCGGCCACCAACGCGCCACCGACGCTGGCGTCGTGCGTGAAGGCGATCCGGGCGGCCCACGAGCCTCCGGAGGAGCTGATCGTCGTGGAGGAAGGCGGCGGCCCTGCGGACGCTCGCAATCGCGGCGCCGGACGGGCTTCCGGGGACGTGCTCGTGTTCGTCGACGCCGACGTGCTCGTCCACGACGATGCGTTCGCCCGCATCCGCCGCGCCTTCGACGACGATCCCTCGCTGGGCGCGCTGTTCGGCTCCTACGACGACCGGCCGGCCGATCCGGGGGCGGTCTCGGCGTTCCGGAACCTGCTCCATCACCACGTGCACCAGGAGGGCGCGGGCCGGGCGACGACGTTCTGGGCCGGCCTCGGTGCCGTCCGGCGCGAGCGCTTCGCAGCGGTCGGAGGGTTCGACGCCGAGCGCTACCTCGTCCCGTCCGTCGAGGACATCGACCTCGGGACGCGGCTGACGGCGGCCGGCTGCAGGATCGAGCTCGACCCGTCGATCCAGGGCACGCACCTGAAGGCCTGGAGCCTGTACGGAATGGTCGCGAGCGACTTCTGGGACCGCGGCGTGCCGTGGGTCGAGCTCGTGCTCCGCCACGGGACGGGCTCGTCGGCGCTGAACCTCGGCTGGCGCCACCGGCTGAGCGCGGTCGCCTCGCTCGTCGCCGTCGGATCGCTGCTCCGGGGGCGGTTCCGCAGGACGGTGGTGGCACTCGGCGTGCTCGTCGCGCTGAACCGCTCCTTCTACGCGCTGCTCGCCCGGCGGCGCGGGCGACTGCAGGCGGCGGCGGGGGTCGGGCTGCACGTGCTCCACCACGTGGTCGGCGCGCTCTCCGTGCCGGTAGCGATCGTCGAGCACCTGCGCGGGCGCGACCGGCACGACGGCTGACGCGTGGAGGTCGAGCGCTTCTCGACGGGCCGCGTGCGGCCCAAGCGCGCCTCGCGCGGGCCGCGCCGCTATCTCCCCGGCGGCTGGAGCCCGGACACGCTCCCGGTCAACGTCTTCCTCGTCCACCACCCGGCCGGGCTCTGCCTGTTCGACACGGGGCAGACGGCCCGCGCGGCAACTCCCGGCTATCACCCGCGCTGGCATCCGTTCCTGCGCCTCGCGCGCTTCGAGCTCGCCCCTGAGGACGAGATCGGCGCGCAGCTTCGCCGGCGAGGGGTCGACCCGGAGAGCGTCCGCTGGGTCGTGCTGTCTCATCTGCACACCGATCACGTCGGCGGAGTCGGCGCCTTTCCGGGCGCCGAGGTGATCGTCTCGCGGGTCGAGTGGGAGCGCGCCCGCGGCCTTGCGGGGCGGTTGCGCGGATACGTCCCCCAGCACTGGCCGGCCGGCGAGCCCGTGCTCGTCGATCTCGCCGGCCCGGCGGTCGGGCCGTTCCCGGGCTCCTTCGACCTGTCCGGCGACGGGCGGCTCCTGCTCCTGGCGGCGCCCGGGCACACGCCGGGTCACCTGGCACTCCTCGCGTGCGACGGGGCCGGAGGCTTCTTCCTCGGGGGAGATCTCGCCCGGATCCCCGCCGAGCTGCCCGCCGAGGTCGCCGAGTTCTGCGACCGCGAGCGGCTCGTCGTCCTCCTCGCGCACGACGACGAGGCCGCCGGTCTCGCCCGCTAGGCTCAGACCGTGACCCGGACGACCGCCGCGACGGACGCTCCCGCCCTTCGTCTCCGCTGCCCGGCCTGTGGCGGGGAGACCCGGGGAGAGGGCGAAGCGCTCGGTTGCGCGGAGTGCGGGCGCCGCTACGACCTCCTCGGTGAGATCGCCGATCTCCGGCTCACCTACCCGGATCCCCAGCTCTCACGCGAGGACGACGCGCGCATGGCCCGCGCGCTGGCGGACGTGGCCGACGAGCGCGATCTCGCCGGGTTGCTCGACGAGCACTGGCGCGAGGTAGGCAAGCGCCCCGAGCTCGCCGCACGGTTCACGGCGCAGGAGCTGAAGGCGGCCGAGAGGGGCGAGTCCGTCCTGGACGCGATCGAGGCGGAGCGCGGATCGCCGCTCGGCCCCGGGGACCGCGTGCTCGAAGTGGGCTGCGGGACCGGCGCTCTCGCTTCCGCCTCTGGGCGTCGGGGAGCGTCCGTCGTCGCCAGCGACGTCTCCCTGCGCTGGCTCGTCCTCGCTGCGAAGAGGCTCGCCGAGGAGTCCGCACACGGGGTCGAGCTCGTCGCTTCCGCGGCCGAGGCGCTCCCGTTCCCGGACGCCTGCTTCGACCTCGTCGTCGCCAGCGACGTGATCGAGCACGTCGAGGACGTGAACCGCTTCGCCGCCGAGTGCGCGCGCGTGCTGCGGCCCGGCGGGCTCGTCTTCCTGGCCACTCCGAACCGCTTCTCGCTCGGCCTCGAGCCGCACGTCAGGCTCTGGGGCGTCGGCTATCTCCCGCGCCGGTGGGCGGAGCGCTATGTCCAGGCGATGCGCAAGACGTCCTACTCCCACGTCCGCCTGCTCTCAGCCTCCGCGCTGCGGAGTCTCCTCCGCGCGCACGGCCTCGAGCCGAAGATCGTCTCGCCGGCGGTGCCGGTGGAGACGCAGGCGCTCTATTCGGGACCCGAGCTCGCGCTCGTCCGGGCCTACAACCGTGTGCGCACGTCGCCGCTCGCCCGTCCGGCTCTTCTGGCCGTCGGTCCCTTCTTCCACGTCTTCGCCCGCAAGCCGGCCGCGTGACCCGGGTCGCCGTCACGACCGCCGTCCGACACGCGGGCGCCCGGGAGTTCTCCGGGTACCTGCGCGTGCTCGACCTGGAGTCGGGAGACGTGATCCACACCGAGCCCGTGCCCGAAAGCCCGTGGCGGCAGGTCGATCCGAACCCGCGCGGCGGCACCCGCGGCGCCAAGGGCATGTCGGTGCACGGCGACCGCTTCGTCGTCTGCAACTCCGATTCCGTGTTCGTCGTCGACAGCGCGCTGCGACCCGTCTCGGTGCTCACGCACCCGCTGGCCGGCGCCATCCACGACGTGCTGGCAGAGGACGACGGGATCTGGATCACGGCCGCGAACTGCGATCTGCTCGTCAAGCTCGACTGGGAGGGACGGCTCCTGCGCACCTGGTCCTGGCGCGACGATCCCGGGCTCGTCGGCGCGCTGGGCTTCCGGTCGCTGCCCGCGATCGACCTCGGGCTCGACTATCGCGATCCGCGCGTGCTCCAGGGCGGCTCGCACAACGTCGTCCACCTGAACGGCGTCGCGCGCGGTCGCGTCGGCCTGCTGCTCAGCTTCGGCCGCATCCTCGACCCACGCACCGTCGCCCGGCGGAAGCTCCGGTCCCGCCTCGGCAGGGTCGCGACCCGCGTCGGGATCGTCCGCCGGGCTCCGGCAGGGCCCCAGCCGACTCCGGCAAGCGTCGTCTCGGGCTCGTCGTCTGCGATCGTGCTCCTCCGGGACGGTCACGCGGGTGCGGAGCTCCTCGTTCACCGGCGCGGCATCGGGCTCCCGAGCCACAACGTGCTCGAGGCGAGCGGCGGCGTCGTCTACAACGACACGAACGGCGGACGGCTCGTCTCCTACGACCGCGCCGCGCGGGCCGAGCTGGCGGCCGTGGCCGTTCCGGGCGACCCGAGCTTCGCCCGTGGCCTCGCTCACCTGCGGGACGAGATCTATCTCGTCGGCAGCCAGCAGCCGCTCGCCCTGCACGCGATCGACCTCGACCGGGCCGAGCTCGTGGCCACGTACGAGCTGGGCGGGGCGCCGAACGAGTCGGTCTACGCCATCTGCCTGCTGCCGCCATCGTTCGCGGACCTGCGCGCCGTCGGCTCGTTCTTCGCGGGCGACCGCGCGCCCTCGCCGGAGGCGGTTCGATGAGGATCGGCTTTGCCGGCGTCGGCTGGGCGGCCCGCGGCTTCCACCTGCCCGCCGTGAAGGCCGTGCCCGGCGCCGAGGCCGTCGGCGGCTTCGACAGCTCCGCCGAGCAGCGCGAGTCCTGGACGCGAGAGACGGGGCTCCCGGCGTTCACGAGCCTGGACGAGCTGCTCGAGCAGGCGAAGCCGGAGGTGCTCGTCGTCGCCACGCCGCCCGACTCGCACGCGCAGCTCTGCCTGGACGCGATCGCGGCTGGCCTCGACGTCTTCTGCGAGAAGCCGTTCGTGGCGACGGTGGACGAGGCCGACCGGGTCCTGGCTGCCGCGGCCTCCGCGAGCCGGCAGGTCGCGGTCAACCACGAGTTCCGCGAGAAGCCGATCTTCAAGGCGGTCAAGGAGCAGATCGGCACGCCGGACGCGGGGCGGCTCGTCTTCACCCAGATCTGGCAGCTGATGAACCTCGCACCCTGGGACGAGCCCGTGTCGTGGCGCGCGGCGATGCCGAATCGAACGCTCTTCGAGGGTGGCGTCCACCTCGTCGACCTCCTGCTCCACCTCCACGAGGCGATGCCAGCAGGCGTCTACGCCCGCCATTCGAGCGGGCTCGACCAGACGCGGAACGCGGACGCGATCCACCTCGTCACGCTCGACTTCCCCGACGGCCGCCTGGCGCAGATCACGATCGACCGCCTGTGCCCGGCCGGCACGCGGTACGTGGAGCTCCGGGCCGACTGCGAGCACGTCTCGCTCCGCGCCTCGCACGGCGGGCGGGCGAACCTGCGGATCGGCGCGAAACGGGCGCAGAAGACGGGGATCCGGCTCGAATACGCCCCGGGCGGCATGGCCTGGCTCGAGCGCGGCCTCGACCGGAAGGTGCTCGCGCGCAATCCGCGGGACGACGGCGCCTACGGGACGGGCAAGCTGCTGGCGCTGGTGCTGGAGGCCTTCCGCGAGGGGCGCGAGCCGCCGTCGAGCGCCCGCGAGGCGCGCGACGTGCTGCGCGTGATCGAAGCCGCGTACCGCTCCGCCGAGACCGGCGAGCGGGTCCGGCTCTAGCGCGCCGCGATCTCCGCGAGCAGGTCGATCACGGTCCGCGCCCGCCGCTCGTGCGAAGGGAACCCGGCCGCGACCCGGAGGCCCCGCTCGCGCAGGTCGGCCCGCGTCCCGGTGTCCTCGACGACACGCCGCATCGCCTCGGCTAGGAGCTCCACGGCCGGCTCCGGCAGTGAGATCACGGCCTCCCGCGCACGGTCGAGGTCGAGCCACGGCCCCTCGACGGTGACGACCGGGCAGCCGCAGGCGAGCGCCTCGCGGATCGGAATCGACCAGCCTTCCTTCGTGGTCGGCATGGCGAGGGCGATCGACGCGCGGTAGAGCGCCGCGAGCGTCTCGTGGTCGAGGTAGTCGACCCGCCGCACCCGCGGGCCGCTCGCCAGGCCCGCCGCGATCTCGTCGACCGGGATGTTCCACGTGTTCGGCCCGACGACGAGCAGGTGCAGGTCGGGATGATCCGCCGCGACGCGGTCGAACGCCGCGAGCAGCTCCGGAAGGTGGCGCCGCGGCGAGAGCTTGCCCACGAAGATCAGGAACGGCGCCGACGACCCGAGTACGCGCTCGACGACCCCGCTCTCGTCNNAGGTCCTCCTCGACGACGCCCGAGACGACGATCACCTCGTCCGCGCGCCTGGCGCTGTGGGCGAGGTGCCAGTTGCGGCCCCGGTTCCGGAGCTGCCAGACCGGAACCGCGTGCTCGCCCTCGAGGATGCCCCAGTTCTCGACCACGCAGCGTCCGCGGTAGCCGACCGGCAGCGTGTAGGGCGAGAAGAGGAGGTCGATCCCGCGGCAGCGGCGCGCCATCGTCACGCTCTCCCACCAGAGGCCGGGGCCGCGGCTCGGCAGGACGACCGAGCGGAAGCGCTCGTCCCGGGGCACGTCGTCGATCGGAGCCGGGCTGTAGAGCTCGATCCGCTCGAACGGAAGCTCCTCCTGCCTCGACCACCCCTCGACGAGGTACTCGTAGGCGCGGCCGATCCCCGTTCGCTGTCCGACGAGCCGGCTGACGTCGACGCCCAGGATCACGCGGCTAGGCCTTCCGCGCGCCGACGAGGATCTGGACTGCGAGCAGGCGGTGGCCGGGTCGCCCGTGGGCGCCCAGCCGGACGATCCGCGTCGGCTCGAGCCCCGCGTCGCCCATGAGCGCGAGGAACCGGCTCTCGCCGAGAGGGTGCCGCGGAGGCGGCGGCACCGGCCCGCCGACGGGGACGATCCGTTTTGCCGCCCGCGCCCCCGGGCAGAGGACGCGCCGGCGCCAGATCGTTGGAAGGCCGGCGAAGTTGGGCCAGCTGACTACCGCCGTCCCCCCACCCCGGAGCACGCGCGCGAGCTCCACCAGCGCGGCGCCGACCTCGGCCGAGTACTCGAGCACGCCGAGCGCGATCACGGCGTCGAAGGAGCCGTCCGCGAACGGCAGGCGCTCGACCTGCGCCCGGACGAGCGAGTCGGCGCGTTCGGGAAGCCGCCGGCGGGCCAGCTCGACCATCGCGTCCGACGCGTCGACGCCGGTCACCTCGAAGCCGCGGGCCGCGAGCTCGGCGCAGAGACGTCCCGCCCCCATGCCCACGTCGAGCACCCTCCCGGGGGCGTCCCCGAGCAGCTCGGCGGCGGCGGCGAGCCTCGCGCGCACGAGCGCCCCGCGCCGCCCGGGCGCGTCGTAGGCGCTGTCGTACTGCGCCGCCTGCGTGTCCCAGAGCGTCTGCACGGCGTCGCCCGTCACGGCCCGACCTCTCGCTCGGCGAGCGCGAACAGCGTGTGGCCGAACGGCAGGCGCACCCGCGGCGAGGCGAGCAGACGGGCTTCCAGGCCGAGCAGGGCCGAGCCGACCGCGGCCGTCAGGCCTGCATCCTGCGTCGGGATGCCCGTTCGCTCCGTCGTCGGCGCGTGCGGCGCGCGGCCCCGGGCGGCCGCGGCGGCCGAGAGCAGCGAGTTCGCGTACGTGACCCGCCGCACGGCGAGCCCCGCCCGGCGCAGGTCGGCGGCCAGGGTCGCGGCGTCGTAAGCGCGCCAGTCGTCGCGCTCGCGTCGCGCGCGCCGGTCGCCGTTCGTGCGCACGAGGAGCGCTCCTCCTGGCTCGAGCACGCGCCGCAGCTCGAGCAGGCTCGCGGCGAGCGCTCCTTCCGGCACGTGCTGGAGGACGTCGAGCGACACCACGAGGTCGAACTCCCCGTCCCCGAACGGGAGGCGGTCGAGCGGGGAGACGCGGAGGTCCGCGGCCGGCACGACCTCGCGCGCGATCTCGATCGCCTCCGCGCTGATGTCCACCCCGCAGAGCCGCTCGAACGTCCCCAGGCTCGCCGCCCAGGCGAGGAAGCCGCCGGTCCCGCAGCCCGCGTCGAGGAGCGCGCCGCCCTCGAGCCGGCCTGCGAGCATCGCGCGGGCGATGTCGCGCATCCCCCGGTGCCACCAGTGGCGGCTGTCGACGTCGTGCAGGCGGCGGTAGTAGTCGCCGGGGACGTCCTTCATGGGCCGGCCGCTACCCGCCTTCCGCTGCCGGTCGCGGCGTGCGGCGGGCGAAGATCGTCGCCAGCGACGGCGCCAGGTCCCGCTTCACGCAGGTCGTGTGGTTGAGGAAGAGCATGATCGCGTAGGTGGCGAACCTCACGCCCGCCGCCGCCGTGATCCCGCCGTACTCGATTGCGACCACGTTCGCGCAGACGTTGAAGACGGCGCCCACGATGTTGTTGTGCATGAGCAGGTCCTGCCGTTCCCGCGCCACGAGCACGGAGCTGTAGGGGACGGCGAGCGCGGCCAGCGGAAGCGTCCAGGCGAGCACGGCGAGCGGCGCCGCGGAGCCCGAGTACCCGTGTCCGAAGAGGACGGTGACGAGCGGCGAGCCGGCGCTGATCGCGACCGCGACGACGAGCATCGATCCGAACCCGAGCAGCGCCGACCGCCGGAAGATCGGAATCGTCTCGCTGGTGGGAGCGGCGCTGTACCCCGACAGGAACGAGACCGAGAACAGGCCGAGCGCGCCGAGGAAGAACGCCACCGGCTTGAGTGCCGCGCCGTAGAGGCCCGTGTCGCCGTGGCCCAGGATGAGCGCGATCAGGACGACGTCGATGGTCAGGATCGTCGCCCGGCAGGCTCCGTAGACGAGCAGCGGAAAGCCCTGCGTCAGCGTCGCGCGCCAGGCGGCCAGGTCGATGCGCGGCCGTACCCAGCCGTAGGCCCGCGAGACCATGAAGATGATCACGAGCCCGTAGGTGGCCTCGCTCAGCGCCTCCAGCAGCGGCACGCGGTCGGCATTGTGCGGCTGGGTGACGAGCAGGAGGATCGCCGCCAGGAAGACGACGCGCGAGGCGATGTTGCCGTACGCGACCGCTCGGGCCTTGCCGATCCCCAGCACCATCCAGCGCAGGTTGAGCGCGAGGGCGGGCAGGACGAGCGCGAAGCGCGGCAGGACGTGACTCGACTCGGCCGACTTCGAGAACTCGTAGGTGACGACGCCGAGCACGACCGCTGCGGCGACCGAGAGCACGAGCCGCAGGCCGAGCACGGCGTCCGCGAGGTCGCGGAACCGCTCCGGGTGGCGGGAGATCTCGCGGACGTTGAGCTGCTCCGTGCCCGAGTCCACGACCAGGCCGAACCAGCCGATGAGGGCGATGCCGAACGTGATCAGGCCGTACGGTCCCGGGGTCAGCTGGCGGGCGAGCCAGACCTGGATCCCGACGCCGATGAGCCTGGCGATGCTCTCTCCCGTCGCGAGCGTGGCGAAGCTGCGCAGGACGTCGGCGAAAAAGAGATGCCCGAACAGCACCCTGTTCACCTGGGCTCTCACATAGGCGCTGCCTGCGGCTGCGACGCCCCGCGAAGCCTCGGAAGGATCCAAGGCTCGTAGCTTACTCGGGTGCCTGCCGGGGAGTCTCAGGCTCGCCCCGACGACCCGGAGCGCGCCTCGTCGATCGCCTCGAAGTACCTCTCCAGGTGCCGCTCCTCGCTCCAGAGCTCCTCCAGAGCGCTGCGGCCGCGCTGCCCGAGCTCGTCGCGCAGCGACGGATCTCCCTGCATCCGGCCGAGCGCCTCGACCAGCTCGGCCGGCGTCCGGTAGACGAGGCCGCCGCCGGAATCCGCGATCAGCTCGGGCAGCGCGCCCAGGTCGTGGACGATGGCAGGCGTGCCCCGGGCGAACGCCTCGAGGACGACCAGGCCGAAGACCTCGTAGCCGACCGACGGCACGAGCAGCGCCGTCGCACCGGCGTAGAGCTCGGCGAGCCCGGCCTGCGGGACGTGGCCGAGAAAGCGAACGTGATCGAGGCCGGCGGCCCGACTCCGCAGAGGTGCGTCCTCCTCCCCGGTCCCGGCGATCAGGAGATCGGCGTCCCGATAGGAGCGGAACGCCTCGATCAGCACGTCGGCGCCCTTCAGCCGCTCGAGCCGCCCGACGAACAGGAAGTACGGCCGCTCTGCCCGTGCTCCGCCCGCCCCGGGGACGACCTCCGCCGCGGCCAGGAAGTGCGGCAGGTGCCGCATCGGCCGGGAGAAGCCGCGGTCGCGGTGTGCCTGGAGCGTGAACCGGCTCGGCGCCAGGAACAGGTCGACGTGAGGCAGGGCCCGCTCGAGCAGGCCGGTGTAGCGCCAGAGCTGCGGCGGCCGCTGGAAGGCGAGCGTGCAGCGCAGGCAATGCGGCTCGATACAGGGTTCGCGGTTGTACCGGAAGAGCACGTGCATCGGGCACACGAGCCAGTGCTCGCTGGTCGTGTAGAGCTTCACCCCGTCGCCGTAGCGGAGCGCGCCCGGCCCACCCGCGAGCGAGACGTTGTGGAAGTGGACGACGTCGAAGCGCTGCGCCCCGAAGATCTCGTCGAGCTGCGCGCCGTAGAGCGCGGGCCGGCCGGTGACGGAGGTCGCAGCGGCGGCCGCCATCGGGAACGCCGTCCGCAGCGGTCGCAGCGTCACACCCGGCTCGTGCGGGAACGCCTCGGCCGCATCACGGCCGCCGAGGGCGCGATACGCATCCTCGCTGTGCACCACGGTCACGGTGTGCCCGCGGCGGGCCAGGGCGTTGGTCAGCCGGTAGGCGTGCATCGCGTCGCCGCCGAAGTGGTGCGGCGGATAGAAGGTCGTGACCATGCAGAACGAGAGCGGCTCAGCCACGCGGAGCACCCTTCACCGCGCTGTGCAGCACGTCCCGCAGCGCCTCGGCCGACGCGTCCCAGGTGAACCGCGCGGCGCGCCGGTGCCCGCGCTCGGCCAGCGAGCGCCGGAGCATGTCCGATCCGAGCAGCCGCAGGATCCGCTCCGACAGCTCGTCCGGGTCGCGCGCCGAGAAGAAGAGCGCCTCGTCGCCCATCGTCTCCCGGTGCGCCGGGATGTCGCTCAGGACGACGGGTGCCCCGCAGGCTGCCGCCTCGACCGCCGGCAGGCCGAAGCCCTCGGCGAGCGAGGGGACCACGACCGCCGTCGCCCCGGTGTACAGGCACGCGAGCGCGTCGTCGGACACGAACCCCGGCAGCAGGACGCCGTCGCCGATCTCGAGCTGGTCGATTCGGGCCCGCACGGAGTCGGCCGCCGAGAGGAACGCGTCGTCGAGAGCGCCGGCGACGACCAGCTTCAGGGCGATCGGCCCGCTGCGCCGGATGCTCGCGTAGGCCTCCAGCAGCGTCTCGACGTTCTTGTGGGGGCTGATCCCGCTCGCGTAGAGCAGGTAGGGCTCCCCCGCCGCCAAGCCGACCGCGGTCAGCTCCCGCTCGACCTCGGCGTGCGGGCGGGCCCGGAAGACCGGGTCCGGCGCCTCGGGCACGACGGCGAGCTTCTCCGCAGGAATCCGGAGCCGCGCCGAGATCTCCTGCCGCGCCGCCTCGGAGACGGTGAACAGCCGCCGCGCGAGCCTGACCGCGAGCTGTTGCTTGACGCCCCAGAACACCCTCGAGCGCCGGCTCGGCAGCGTCAGCTCCGGGAAGTCCTCGGCGATCAGGTCGTGCAGGCCGACGACGGTGGGCACCCGGACCGACGGGAAGTACGTGTACACGGACGGGAACAGGAAGGCGTCGAAGCGCGCGCGCGACACCGCGGCGCCGAGACGCACGAGGTCACCGGGCGGACGGAAGGAGTCGGCCGAGGCTGCTTCCGACGGCACCCGCGAGAGGGAGACGCGCAGCTGCTCGGCGCCGGGCGGGAGCTCGGCCGTGCGTGCGCTCTCCTCGTCGATCACGAGCACGTACGTGGTGTCGCCGTCGAGCGCGACCAGCCGGCCGATCGCGTTCCGCGCGAACCGGCCGTACCCGCGGCGGTTGACCCAGCTCGTCGCGTCGACGCCGATTCTCGTGAGAGACGTCATCTAGCGGACCTTCAGCAGGCTGCGCCCGGCGCCGAACGCGTATCCGACCGACTCGCCGAAGGCCCACACGGCGATGTACGCGAGCACGAGCGGCGTCGCGAGCAGGAACTCCCTGCGCAGGCGCCGGCGCGAGAAGACGTTGCGCGCCATCCGCCAGTAGAGGAGCGGCAAGAGCAGCGGCGTGCCGAGCGCGTAGAGCACGCGTCGGGGGCCGAGCTCCGGGTTGCGCATGCCGGCGTAGGAGCGCGAGTAGTGGTAGCGCTGCCACAGGAACTCGCCGAGCTCGAAGCCCTTGTCGTGCTCGACGATCGCGCTCGGCTCGCACCAGAGGTCGAAGCCGCGCTCCCGGAGCCGCGGGTGCAGCCAGTTCTCCCAGCGCCCCTCGCGAAGCAGGTCGTCGATCGCCGCGAGCGCGTCACGACCGTAGGAGACGTTCATGCCCGGCAGGCCGTCCACGGGGCCTTCGGGCATCGGCTCCATCACAGCGCTGTACTCGCAGAAGAAGGCCGCCCAGTCGCGGACCCTGCTCGTGGCGACGTTCCGGATCGGCCCGCCGACGACGCCGTGGCCGGCGGCATGCGCCGCGGTGAGCCGCTCGCCCCAGGGTGGCGTGACGAGGCAGTGATCCTCGATCAGGGCCACGACCGGGGCCGTCGCCGCGAAGACGCCCTGCGCGCGCAGCTCCGGAATCGCCATCGGCTCGTCGAAGGAGAGCAGCTTCACCGAGGGCCAGCGCCTCCTCACCTCGGCGCGGGTCGCCTCGTCCGTCCAGTCGGCGACGACGACCTCGGCCTGCGGGCAACGCGCGGCCAGGGCGTCGAGGCACCGGCCCAGGTAGGGCATGCCGTTGACGGACGCGATCACAACCGACAGCACCGGGCCCGACCGATCCGGCTCGGTCATGGCCGCCGCAGGCTATCGAGATGGCCGAGCGCCTCGCCCGCGGCCCAGGCCGCGTCGAAGGCGAGCAGCGCAGGCAGCGCCGCGAGCAACCGCCCCCGGCAGCGCCGCCGCGAGAGCACCTCACGAGCCGTCCGCGCGACGAGCACGGCCGGAACGACGACCGCGAGCACGACGCCGGCGCTGTTCCTCCCTGCGCTGAACCGCGCCCCGCGCTGCCGCCCGTACGCGCGCCCGTGCCGGAACCGCTGTCCGCAAAACGCGGCGAACCCCGCCGAGCGCCCCTGGTAGACGACGACCTCCGGGTCGTGCCAGAGGGCGACCCCCTGCGCGCGCAGCGCCCGGTTCACCTCGGGCTCCCAGAAGCCGTCGCGGAAGAGCGCGCGCCTGCGCTCGAGCAGGTCCCGTCGATAGGCGCAGTTGTCGCCGGGGATCTCGGGATTCTCGCGACGCGCGAACGGGAGCATGTCGCGCGCGTACCGGCAGAAGTACTCGGCCCAGTCGACGATCCGCAACCCCTCCCCCGGCTCGATCGCGCCGGCCACGACCTCGTCCCCGGCGAGCCGCTCGCGCAGCCGCTCGACCCAGTCCGGCGCCGGCCGCATCGGGGAGATCGTCAGCGCAACCGACCGCCCGGCTGCGGCGTCGATCCCCTCGCGCCAGAGCTCGGGCACGAGCGCTCCCGGGCGCTCGAGGAAGGTCGCGAACGGAAACCGGGCCTGGACCGCCGCGGCGCTCGCCTCCGGCTCCACCACGATCACCTCTGCCCCGTCGACCTGGGCGGCGAGCGCCTCGAGGCAGGACTCGACCGAGCCCGGCGCCCCGTTCGAGCCGACCACGATCGACAGCGCCGGTTCAGCAGACTGGGCCGGTTCAGCCAACGAGCTCGACGTCGAGCAGCTCGTCGACGATCTTGCCCTCCTCGTGGTACTCGGCCTCGGTGTTCACGGCCCAGACGTCGTGCGTGGTGCCGTCGAGGAGGTTCAGCGTGGCGAGGATCGCCGTCCACATCGAATGGTCCTGGTTGTTGTAGCGGTGCAGCCCGTTGCGCCCGAACGTCTTCAGGTTCTCGAAGGCGGCGAGGTAGCCGTGGATGACCGCGACCGCCTCGCGATAGTGCGAGTCGTACACGGGATAGGCCTTGGGGACGCGCACCTTGACGCCGTCGATCACGTCCGCGGGGTCGACGAGGCCGATGCGCGCGAACTCGGTCGTGGTCAGCTCCACCGCCTCCTCGTCGGACATCTCCCAGATGTCGTCGCCCTCGAAGCAGAAGTACTCGGCGCCGAGACAGGTGGTGCCGGGCTTGACCATGTCGGGGCTCCAGGCGCCGAAGTTCTGCACGCGCCCGGCCCGTGTGCCGGGATCGTGGAGGTAGATCCAGTTGTCCGGAAACGGCTGCTCGTTGTCGATCACGAGGGCGACGAGGCAGAGCGAGCGGTAGCGGAGGCGCTGCGCCGCCTCGATGATGTCGTCGGGGGGCCGCGGGTCGAGGGACAGGATCAGCTCGCTGAGCGGGATCGACGACAGCACGGCGTCCACCGGCACGTCGACGACGTGCCCGTCCGACTCGACCGTGATCCCGTTCACGACGTCGTGCTCGTGGCGGATCGAGACGACGCGATGATTGAGCCGGACCGGGATGCCGCGCGACTCCACGCGCTCCTGCATGCGCTCCCACATCTGCCCGGGGCCGAGCCTCGGGTAGTGGAACTCCTCGATCAGCGTCGTGATGTTGCCCCGCTGCAGGTGCAGCACGGCGAGCAGCGCCCGCCAGAAGGAGAAGTCCTTGATGCGCTGCACCGCCCATTCCGACTGGATCTCGGAGCCCGGGATCCCCCACACCTTCTCCGTGTACGAGCGGAAGAACGTATCGTAGAGCCGCTTGCCGAAGTGCGCCGTGACCCAATCCTCGAAGGTCTCGAGGTGCTCGCGGCCGCGGTTCAGGCGGCTCCAGAAGTAGGAAAAGGAGCAGAGCGCCGACTCGTAGAGGCCGAGGCGGCTGACGACGTCTCGCGCCTGGAGCGGGTAGGCGAGGAACTTCCCGTCGTAGTAGATCCGCGACAGCCGCGGCCGGACGAGGAAGTCGTCCCCCATCAGCTCCTCCCAGAGCCGCTGCACCGGAGCGAGCTTCGTGAAGAACCGATGGCCGCCGAGGTCGAAGCGGTATCCGCCGTAGCGGACGGTCTTGGCGATTCCTCCGACCATGCCGTCCGCCTCGTACACGACGCCGGGCGACTGGCGGAGTGCGAGCACGTAGGCGGCCGTCAAACCGGCCGGCCCAGCACCGAGCACCGCAGTGCCCACCGACTGCTCATTCGCCGCCCTCACGACCGGGAGCCGAGTCTACCCGAGCCCCGTGATCGCTCTGTGAGGACGCACGGCGGGCTTGTTCCCCGTTTCGAGGGATGCGGAGCGGCGCGCGCGCTGACGATCACGGTCTCATCGTAGGGCGATCTTGGAAGGAGCTGCACTGTGTTTCTGAAGCCGTATTTGTGGCTCGTCGGCAAGCGTGAGGACGGCCAGACGATGGCAGAGTACGCCGTCGTCCTCGGCGTGATCACGCTGGCGGTCGTCGGTGTCTTCACCGCGCTCGCCGGTGGGATCTCGGGCGCGATCAACGCCGTTTCGAGCGCCATCTAGCGAGTCAACTCGTCGAGTCGCGGGGTGGCAGGCGCCGTCCCGCGACTCGCTCTACCTCATCTGGCCGATTTGGGGCGCAGGCTGCCGATCGCCTCGTAGAGCGCGGTCCGCTCGGCACTCAGGCCGGTGAACGAGCACGCAAGCCGCCGCTCGCCCTCCGGCGTCAGGCGGAGGTACGAGACGCGCGCATCCGAGCTCGAGCCCTCGCGCGCGATCAGGCCGGCGTCGACCCCGCGCGCGACGAGCTCGGTGACCGTGCTCTGCGCGAGCTGAAGGCGTTCGGCGAGGTCGGTCACCGTCGCGCGGCCGCTCCGGTCGGGTGCTCCCTTAATCATCAGCAGGAGCAGGTAGCGCTGGGGCGTCAGCCCGCAGCCATCGGCGACGAGCTCCGAGCGGCGCAGGAACTTCCGCAGCGCCGACCTGAACTCGGCCACGGTGGCGACGTCGTCGACGCTGAGCTCACCTGCCACGGAACGACCTTATGCCTTTTCCGGGACCCGTCCTAGTCAAGGCGACGAGCGGACTCGAACCGCTGTACGAGGCTTTGCAGGCCTCTGCCTAGCCACTCGGCCACGTCGCCAACGTGACCAATCCTAGCCCCGGGCTGCCTCGAAGGCCGTGATCGCATCCTCGTGCTCGAGCGTCAGGCCGATGTCGTCCAGGCCGTTCAGCAGCCGGTGGCGCTCGAACGCGTCGAACGGGAACGGGGTCAGCTCGCCGCTCGGATCCTCGATCGTCTGCTGCTCGAGATCGACGGTCAGCTCGCGCCCGCCGAACTGCTGCAGGCGCTTCACCTGCGCCGCCGGGAGCGCGATCGGGACGAGCCCGATCTTGATGCAGTTCTGCCGGAAGATGTCGCCGAACGACGGGGCGATCACGACGTCGAAGCCACCGTCCTGCAGCCCCCAGGGCGCGTGCTCGCGTGATGAGCCGCAGCCGAAATTGCGCCCCGCGAGCAGGATCCCGGCGCCCCGGTACTCGGGCCGGTTCAGCTCGAAGCCCGGGTCCATCGCCCAGTCGAAGAACAGGAACTCGCCGAACCCCGTCCGCTCGATCCGCTTCAGGAACTGCTTGGGCATGATCTGGTCGGTGTCGACGTCGGCGCGGTCGAGCACCGCGGCCACCGCCGTCCGGCGCGTGAAGGGCTTCACGCCGGCACCGCCTCGACATCCAACTCGCGCACGTCCACGAAGTGGCCGGCGATCGCCGCCGCGGCGGCCATCGCGGGGCTGACCAGATGCGTGCGGCCGAGCCGGCCCTGGCGCCCTTCGAAGTTCCGGTTCGAGGTCGAGGCGCACCGCTCGCCGGGCTGGAGCACGTCGGGGTTCATGCCGAGGCACATCGAGCAGCCCGCGTTCCGCCATTCGAAGCCTGCGGCGACGAAGACCCGGTCGAGCCCCTCCTCCTCGGCCAGGCGCTTCACGGCCGCCGAGCCCGGGACGACGAGGGCCGTCACCCCCGGCGCGACTCGCTTCCCGGACGCGACCGCCGCCGCCGCCCGCAGGTCCTCGATGCGCGCGTTCGTGCACGAGCCGATGAACACGCGGTCGATCCGGATCTCGCCGATCGGCGTCCCGGGCTCGAGCGCCATGTAGGCGAGGGCGCGCTCGACGGCGCCGCGGTCGTCCGGATCGGCGTACTGGGCCGGATCGGGCACGACCCCGCCGACGGGCGCGACCATGCCGGGGTTCGTCCCCCACGTCACCTGCGGCTCGAGCGCCTCGACGTCGACGACGATCTCCCGGTCGTAGCGCACGCCGTCGTCGGAGGCGAACGCGCGCCACCGGTCGAGCGCCCGCTCCCACTCGCCTCCGGTGGGTGCGAACTCCCGGCGCTCGAGATAGCCGAACGTCGTGTCGTCCGGCGCGACCATGCCCGCGCGGGCTCCGGCCTCGATCGACATGTTGCAGAGCGTCATGCGGCCTTCCATCGAGAAGCCGCGGATCGCCTCGCCCGCGTACTCGAACACGTGTCCGACGCCGCCCGCCACGCCGACCTGTCCGATCATCCCGAGCACGACGTCCTTCGGCGTGAGTCCCGGCGGCAGCGATCCGTCGAAGCGGACGAGCGTCTGCTCCGGCTTGACGAGCGGGAGCGTTTGCGCAGCCAGCACGTGCTCGACCTCGGAGGTGCCGACACCGAAGGCGAGCGCGCCGAAGGCTCCGTGCGTGGAGGTGTGGCTGTCCCCGCAGACGATCGTCATGCCGGGCTGGGTGAGCCCGAGCTCGGGCCCGATCACGTGGACGATCCCCTCGCGGCCGCTCCCGGTGGCGTACAGGCGCACGTCGAACTCCTCGCAGTTGCGCCGGAGGGCGTCGAGCTGCGCCCGCGCGAGCGGGTCCTCGATCGGCCCGGGGAGCGTGGGCACGTTGTGATCCATCGTGGCGACGGTCAGATCGGGCCGGCGCACGGCGCGTCCGGCCAGGCGCAGACCGTCGAACGCCTGGGGCGAGGTCACCTCGTGCACCAGGTGGAGATCGACGTAGAGGAGCGTCGGCTCTCCCTTGGCCTCGTGGACGACGTGAGCGTCCCAGATCTTCTCGAACAGGCTCTTCCCCACGGTCACCAAGGCTACCTCGCGATGCGCGGCGCGACCGCTGCGCTGCGTGATAGAACGCGAGTGCCGTCAGTCGATCAAGGAGTGCGATGGACCAGTTGCGCGATGTCGGGGGCGTGTCGATCAGTCACGGCGCAGCTCCCCACTGGACGTTCTTCACGAACCACTTCCTGGTACTCGCAAGCGTCGCCGACAAGCCGGATCTGCGTGTACGCGACATCGCCACCGCGGTCGGCATCACCGAGCGGGCGACGCAGGCGATCCTGAGCGACCTCGCGCATGAGGGATATCTCGAGCGCATCAGAATCGGGCGGCGGAACCGGTACAAGGTTCGCCTGGGCGCCGGCCTCCGGCACCCCATCGCCCAGGCGACGACCGTGGGCGAGGTGCTCGACATCGTGCTCTCGAACGGTCGACGGGCCACCGCCGGCTGATCACCCGGCTTCCGCGCTCGTAGACACGAGGCGTGAAAGAGTGCAGCTGATGAAGCGTCGGCGCCAGGTCGCCATAGGGCTTGGAGCGGCGGTCGTCGCGGGCAGCGTGGCCACGGGGATCCTGCTCGGCTTCAGCGGCAACTCGGACGCGGCGCCGACGAAGGCCGAGTACTTCGCGCGCGTTGCGAGGATCTGCGGCGTGTACGGACCGCAGCTCGACCAGATCGCTCCTCCGACGGACGTGACGATTCCGGGTGAAGTCGCTACCCCGCTCCGCCGGGTGATTCCGCTCGTCCAGGCGGAGACGAATGAGGTGGGCGCGTTGCGGCCGCCGACCGAGCTCTCCGCACGAATCGAACAGTGGCTCGCGCTCAAGGCTCGCGTCATGGCCGCGCTCGAGCAGACACTCCACGCAGCCGAGGCACCGGACATCCCGGCCACAGCGGTTGCGTATCTGCGCTTCATGAAGGAGGCGCGGGCCGCGTCCGCTGCCGGGGCGAGGATCGGCTTCCCCAAGATCTGCTCCTCTTCGAGCTGAAGAAAAGGCCCTGTTTCCAGGGCCTTCATGGAGCGGATGATGGGATTCGAACCCACGACCTTCTGCATGGCAA
>PLBK01000039.1 GCA_003134505.1 Actinomycetota bacterium
CCGACCTCCTCGAGCGAGGGGATCAGCGCCTCGTAGAGCATCGTCTCGGGCTCGAGCGCGTCCTCGAGCCCCTGGTTGACGAGGTCACGGACTTCGGGGGCGTTCCCGATCAGCGTGTTGTCGTACAGGCCCTGGAGGATCTCCTCGTGCGTCATGCCGCTCCTCGTTCGTCGTGGTGTCCCAGCCGTGCCGAGAGCAAGCCTGCCTGCTCGACCACGAGTGGTGCGAGCCCATGGATGCGCTCGAGCGTCAGGCGGATCGTCGGGCCCGAGACGGAGAGCGCCGCGACCGCGTCGCCGCCGGGGCCGAAGACGGGGGCGGCCAGCGCCGACAGGCCATCCTCGAGCTCGTCGATCGCGACCGCGTAGCCGCGCTGGCGAATCGCCTCGAGCTCCGCTTCGGCGACCGTGCCGGGCGGCGCGGCGCCGTAGGCGAGGAAGACCTTGCCGTTCGCGGTCAGGTCGTGTGGGACGCGCCGGCCGACCCAGTTCGTGCCGCCGACGAAGTGCCGGCTGTCCTGCTGGGCCAGGTGCTCGACTCCGAGCGGCGTCGGCACGCCGAGGTTGATCGTCTCGCCGCTCGCCTCCGCGAGACGGTGCAGGGCCGGGCCCCCGAGCTCGACGAGGCTCTCGTCGGGGACGCCGCGCTGCGCGAAGCGGAGCAGGACAGGCCCGGGGCGCAGCCGGCCACGGTCGCCGAGGCGCTGGACGAGCCCCTGCCGCTCGAGCGCGCCGACGAGGCGGGAGGTCGTGCTCTTCGGCAGGCCCGAGCGCGCGGCCAACTCGTTCACGCCGACCGGCCGCGACGACTCGACGACGCGCACGAGCAGTGCCGCCGCGCGATCGATCGCCTGTGTGCCTGTCTCGGTCGACACGAGCCCATAGTGTGGAACAGCAGTTCCACGCGTGTCAAGCCGTCAGGAGGCTGGTCCCCTCGGGCTCTTCGTGCAGAGGTACCAGGCGTAGACCTTGCTCTCTCCATAGTCCACCCGCTCGATCTGAAAGCCCGCGCGCTCGATCATAGGCTCGAGGAGCCAGCTGAAGGTGCTGTACTCGTCGAGCAGGTGCACCTCGAGCTCCTCACGTGTCCAGCCGTCCTCGGTGCTCTGAGCTCCGGTGTCCAGCCATGCACTGATGAAGTTCTCAGCCTCGCGCGGCTCGAAGGCGAAGACGAGATCGTCGAGATACAGCAAGCCGCCGGGGCGAAGAATGTCCGCCATGCGCTGCAGGGCGAGCGCCTTCCAGAAATCGGGAAGGTGGTGGAGCGCGTTCCGCGTGTAGATGAAGTCGGCTGCCGTGCTAGCGTGCTCGTAGCTGAGGAAGCCGGCCTGGACACACCGGACGTTCGTCATGCCGAGCTCTGCCGCCTTCGTCCGCATGCGCTCGACCATCGCCGGCGAGATGTCTACCGCGACCACTTGCTTGCACTCCGAGGCAACTGCCAGAGCGAACGTGCCGGTTCCTGCGCCGAAGTCGATCACCGTGCTCGCCGAGTCGAGGCCGTGCTCGCGCAATACAACCAGGTCGTTGGTCGGATCGAAACGAGCCTTCCAGTCGTAGCCCGCTACGTACACCGGATCGAGGTGCTCGGGGCCGGCGAAGGCGGTCTCGTCGAGGAGCTTCGAGGTCATCGAGGGCTGAATCTAGCTCGACGTCTCACTCCGCACGGTCTCGCGCTAGAGGCGCGCGTCGCGCGCGCTCGCGACCTCGATCCTGAAGCCGTTCGGGTCGAGGAAGAACGTTGCGTAGTAGTCGGGGTGGTACTGCGGGAAGACCCGCGGCGCGTGCAGCACCTCGGCGCCCGCGGCCACGGCGCCGGTGTGGGCGAGGTCGACGTCGGCCCTTGTCTCGACCGCGAGCGCGAGATGGTGCAGGCCCGGCGCGTACAGCTCGAACGGCTGCTCCTCGAGCGCCTGCCTCAGACCCAGCGAGCCGGAGCCTGCGGCGGGGAAGCGCAGGTAGTGGATCGACTCGCCGCGCTCGCCGTCGAACAGCACCGGTTCCTCGAGGCCGAGCGGCCCGAAGACGGCGCGGTAGAACGCGAGCGAGCGCCCGAGGTCGCAGCAGACGAGATCGACGTGCCCGAGCCCGACGATCACTCGTCAGGACGCCAGTGAGATCCCGGCATCAAGCCCGCCCCGCGGCGAATTTGGCGAAGATCGTCCGCGAATTCGTTGTCCACCGGAGGCGCCGAAGCGAGCAATTCGCGGAAGCGTTGAGCCGAGAGCAGCCGCGGCCCCCTCGGCGCGATTACGGCGACGGTCGTGCCGCCGCGAGTCACCTCGATCCTCTCGCCGGTCGCGACGCGGTCGACGATCGCCGAGAAGTTCCTCGCCACCTCGGAGGCCGTGAGGCGAGTCATGAGCTCAAGGTATCGGAGGAGTCTGACTCAGCCAACGACTCGGCGAGCAGCGTCGACACGTCCACGACGCGCAACGCCTTGCCGCTCGCGCGGACGCCGTCGTCCAGCATCACCGTGCAGAACGGGCAGGCGACGGCGAGCGTGCCGGCGCCCGTCTCGGCCGCCTCGCGCACACGCTCCTCGTTGATTCCCGTCCCGCGCTCCTCCATCCACATGTGCGCGCCGCCGGCGCCGCAGCAGAAGGTCTGCTTGCCGCTCCGGCCCATCTCGACCGGCGTGCCGACGGCGGCGACCAGCTCGCGCGGCGCCGAGCTGACGTCGTTGTGGCGGGCGAGGTAGCAGGAGTCGTGGTACGTGATCGAGCCGGCCCCGCCCGCCGGGGTGAGCCGGCCCTCACGCACCAGCTCGGCCAGCAGCTCCGTGTGGTGGACGACCTCATAGCTGCCGCCGAAGTCCGGGTACTCGTTCGCGAGCGTGTTGAAGCAGTGCGGGCACGAGGCGACGATCTTCGTCACGCCCGCGTCGTTCAGCGTGGACACGTTCTGCTCGGCGTAGGCCTGGAAGACGTACTCGTTCCCCATACGCCTGGCGGGATCGCCGGTGCAGGCCTCGCGCGGGCCGAGGATGGCGAAGTCGACGCCGGCGGTCTGGAGCAGCTTCGCCGTCGACTCGGCGCTCTTCCTCGCCCGCTCGTCGAACGAGGCGGCGCAGCCGACCCAGTACAGCACCTCGGGCGCCGGGTCGCCAGGCTCGAGGACGCGAACGCCGAGGCCCTCCGCCCACGCCGCCCGCTCGGTCTGCGGCTTGCCCCAAGGATTCGCGGAGCGCTCGACGTCGCGCAGCATCGGCTCGGCCTCGGCCGGGAAGCTCGACTCGACCATGACCAGGTGGCGGCGCAGGTCGACGATGTGGTCGACGTGCTCGATCGAGACCGGGCAGACCTCGACGCACGCGCCGCAGGTGACGCAGTCCCAGATCATGTCCTCGGGCACGCCGTTGCCCGCGATCGGCGCGTCGCTACGGGAGAACACCTGATCGCGGATGCCCATGATCAGGAGCTTCGGCGAGAGGATCTTGCCGGTCGCGTGGGCCGGGCACACGTCCTGGCAGCGGCCGCACTCGGTGCACGAGAAGCCGTCCAGCACCTGCTTCCAGGTCAGGTCGGCGACGGTGCCGGCGCCGAAGCGCATCTCGTCGTCCGGGACGTCGAAGCGCAGCGGCTCGAGCCGGCCGCGCGCGCGCGTCCGCCCGAACCAGACGTTGACCGCGGCGGTCGCGATGTGCAGGTGCTTCGAGTGCGGGAGGTAGGCGAGGAAGCCGAAGATGAAGCAGAGGTGCGCCCAGACGAAGAGCCGCTCCCACGGGCCGCCGGACGGGAACGCGTGCGCGAATGCGTTCGCGAGGAAGCCCGCGTGTGTCTCGATCCCCGCCGCCACGGCCGCCGCGTGCCAGCACAGGAGCGTCAGGACGACGCCGGCGATCATCGCGAGGATGAAGTCGGCTTCGCCGAGGTGCGAGCCCGCAAAGCGCTTCGGCCGTACCAGCTTGCGGATCACGAGCGCCGTCACGACACCGGTGAGGACGAGCAGGACGAAGACGTCCACGAGGTCGCCGAACCAGGTCTGCGGGATCTCGCTGTGCTTGTCGACGGCCGCGACCATCGCCATCACGATCGTCGGGAAGAGGACGATGAAGCCCCAGAAGATGAACGCGTGCAGCAGGCCGGGCACGAGCCGGTCGAGCAGCTTCCGCTGGCCGAGCACGAGCACCGCCTCGTTGCGGGCACGGCGCGGCACGTCGCCCGAGCGCGCCACCGGCTTCCCGGCGCGGACGAGCCGAACGAGGAAGAGCGCGCGCCGGGCGAACAGCCCGCCGGCCACGGCCAGCAGCGCTGCCAGCCCGAGCGCGCCGGCGAGCGTCTCTATGCCCCTCGCGCCTTCCTGAGCTCGGCCGAGATGGCCGGCACGATCTCGTGCAGGTCGCCGATCACGGCGTAGTCGGCGCTGGCGAGGATCGGCGCCTCGGGGTCGGCGTTGATCGCGAGGATCTTCTTCGCCCCCTTGCAGCCCGCGATGTGCTGCGTGGCGCCGCTGATCCCGCAGGCGACGTAGAGGTCGGGCGAGACCTTCGTGCCGGTCTGGCCGACCTGGTTCGTGTGCGGCCGCCAGCCGGCGCTCGTGACGACGCGCGAGCAGCCGACCGCGCCTCCGAGCAGCTCGGCCAGCTCCTCGATGATCGCGAAGCCCTCCGCCGAGCCGACGCCGCGCCCGCCGCTGACGACGACCTTCGCCTCGGCCAGCGAGACGCCCCCCGTCGCAGCGGCCACGTGCTCGACGACCCGCGGCGACTCGTCCGATGAATCCGGGACGAGCGTCTCCACCGGCTCCCCGGCGGGCTCGGCCGCGTGCACGTGCGGCGCGACCGAGAGGATCAGCGGCGAGCCGTGCACGCGCGCCTCCTCGAGCAGGCTGCCGCCCCAGCGCACGCGCGTGACGACGTCACCGTCGATCCGGGTCACGTTCGCCGCGAACGGCTGGTCGAGCCGCGCCGCGACGTGGGCGAGCACCTCGTTGCCGCGCTCGGAGCCTGCGGCGACGATCGCGTCGGCACCCTCGGCCGCTGCCGTGATCGTCTTGGCCCAGGCGCCGGGAGCGTACGGCCCTTCGACGGAGACGGCCCTCACGTCGCCGAGGGTGCGGGCGAACCCGAGCGCCTGGAGCGAGAGCTCGTCCCCCGGCTCGACGAGGACCAGAACGCTCACGCAACCCCGATCTGCTGCATCATCGCGACTACCGCGGGTGCCGCCCCCGGCCCGTTGCCGAGGATCTCGGCCTGCTTGCCCTGGCCGGGCGGGACGACGAGGCGCAGCTTCTCGAGCCGCGGCTCCGGCCGCGCCGGCGTGCTCGACGCGACCGGCTTGCGCTGCGCGCGCAGCTTCGCCGGGACGGACGGGTAGCGCGGCAGGTTCAGGCCTTCGAGCACCGTCACGACCGCGGGCAGCGAGACCTCGTAGACGTCACGCCCGCCGGCCGACTCCTGCTCGCAGCGCGCACGGCCGTCCGCGACCGTCAGGCCCTTGAGCCCGGTCACGACCGGCAGCCCGAGGGCGTACGCGACGCGGATCCCGACCTGGTAGCCGCCTGCGTCCGCGGACTCGTTGCCGAAGACGACCAGGTCGAACGGCTCCGCCTCGGCGCGCACGACCTCGACGATCGCTGCCGCCGTCGCCTGCGGGTCCCACTCCTCACCGTCCGTGACGAGGTGGATTGCCCGGTCGGCGCCGATCGCCAGGCACTCGCGCAGCTGCTCCTCCGCCTCCGCGGGTCCCAGCGTGAGCACGACCGATTCGCCGCCCGACTGCTCGACGATCCGCACCGCCTCCTCGACGCCGCACTCCTCGTGCGGGCTGATCGTGAAGCCGAGGTGCAGCGTCCTGATCGCCGTTTCGTCGTCCGTGAGCACGATCTTCCCGCCCGTGATCGGGACGCGCTTGACACACGTGAGCACCTTCACGACCGGATCCGCGTGTTCTCGGGATCGAAGATCGGGGCCGAGCCGACGACGTCGACGGTCACGGGATAGCGCTCGCCCATGTACTCGACCGCGAGCTGCTCGCCCTCGTTCGCCCAATCGGGCGGGAGGTAGGACATGAGGATGTGCTTGCCGATCGACGGCCCGGCGCCGGCGCTGGTCACGTACGAGCGGCGCCCCTTCGCGTCGGTGAGCGGCTTGCCGTCGCGCGTCAGCACCGGCTCGCTGCCGAGCATGTAGCGCTTCACGCCCGAGCTCGACGTGTGGTCGTCGACGGTCAGCGTGCAGAGGATCGCGGCCGGCTCGGCCTCGCGCTGTGCGACGTGCGCCTCCTTGCCGACGAAGTCCTCGTCCTTCACCTTCCCCCAGGCCATGCCTGCCTCGACCACGTCGTAGTCGTTGTCGAGCTCGAAGCCGAACGCGCGGTAGCACTTCTCGAGGCGACCGGTCGTCCCGTAGACGCCGATCCCGGCCGGGACGATCCCGTGCGGCTCCCCCGCTTCGGCGATCAGATCCCAGAGCCGCGCGCCCTGCTCGATCGGCACATACAGCTCCCAGCCGAGGTCGCCGACGTAGGAGATGCGAGAGGCGAGCACGCGCAACGGGCCGGCCTCGATCGTCTTGCAGGTCGCGAACGGGAAGCCCTCGTGCGAGACGTCGTCACGCGTGACGCTCTCGAGGATGTCGCGGGCCCGCGGCCCCCAGAGCCCGAGCGTGCACCAGGCCGAGGTCAGGTCGAAGACCTGCGCCGAGCCATCCGCGGGCAGGTGGTCCGAGAACCACTTCAGGTCGGCCATTCCGTGCGCACCGCCCGTGACGACGCGGAAGTGCTCGTCGCCGAGACGCATGATCGTCAGGTCCGACTTGAAGCCGCCCGACGCCGAGAGGACCGGCGTGTAGACGACGCGGCCCGCGGCGACGTTCATCTGCCGCATCGCCACCTGCTGCAGCGAAGCGAGCGCGCCCGGCCCGACGACGTCGAGGACGACGAACGCCGTGAGGTCGAACATCCCGGCGCGATCGCGCATGGCCAGATGCTCGGCGTTGATGGTCGGCGACCACCAGCGCGACTCCCACTCGGCCTCGCGGCGGCCGACGCGGTCGCCGTACTCGTCCAGCAGGGCCGCGTTCGACTCGTACCAGTGCGGCCGCTCCCAGCCCGCCGTCTCGAAGAAGACGGCGCCGAGCGCGCGCTCCCGCTCGAAGAACGGCGACAGCCGGACGTTCCGGTTCGACTCCCACTGCTCCGAGGGGTGGACGATGCCGTAGGTCTTGTTGAAACCCTCGGCGGAGCGCGCCTTGACGTGGGTGGCCGTCCTCTGGTGCTCGTAGAAGCGGGCGACGTCGGAGGACTGCAGGTCGATCTCGGTGTCGCCGTGCACCATCCACTCGGCGACGGACTTGCCCACGCCCGGGCCCTCCTTGACCCAGACGGCGGCGGCCGACCAGAGGCCCTTCACATCGGGCGTCTCGCCGAGGATCGGCAGGCCGTCGGGAGTGAGCGAGAGGATGCCGTTGACCGCGTACTTCACGCCCACCGACTCGTCGCCGACGATCTCCGGCATCAGCTCGAGCGCCTGCTCCATCTGCAGCGTGAAGTCGGCCTGCGTGAACGGGAACTCCGTCGGCGACAGGGCGGCTTCCTCGACGGACGGGATCTCGT
The DNA here is from genome assembly GCA_003134505.1 of Actinomycetota bacterium. GTDB lineage: Bacteria > Actinomycetota > Thermoleophilia > Gaiellales > Gaiellaceae > PALSA-612. Next base: position 7,556 of record PLBK01000039.1, read on the forward strand.
CCGGGTCGTGGAGGATCGGCCGGTGCGCGTAGGAGCCGATCTCGAGCCCCGTCCCGTCCTGGCGCTCGTACATGTTCGTGTCCATGTCGCGGACGATCGGGAACTCGATCATCCCGCTCGCGCCCTCGAAGCGCGGCACCGGCCCGACGTCGATCATCTGGTGCACGGCCGGGGTGAGCGGGATCGACGCGCCGGCCATGCGGGCGAGCCGCGGGCTCCAGCAGCCACAGCAGATGACCACGTTCTCGGCCTCGACGTCGCCGCGGGTCGTCTTGACGCGGCGCACCCGGCCGCCTTCCACCTCGATCGCCAGCACCTCGGTGTTCGCCGACACCGTCAGGGCTCCCGACTCCTGCGCGCGCTCGCGCATGATCGTTCCCGCCCGGAGCGAGTCGACCACCCCGACGGTCGGGCTCGAGAAGCCCCCGAGGATTACGGTCTCGTCGAGGAAGGGGACCAGCTTCTTCACCTCGGCCGGAGAGAGGATCGACACCGGCTCGATGCCCCACGACTTCGCCGATGCGACGCGCCGGTGGAGCTCCTGCATCCGCTCCTCCGTGCGCGCGACCTCGATGCCGCCGCTCTCGGTGAAGACGCCGAGCTCCTTGTACTGGCGCATGCTCTCGAGCGTCAGCTGGGTCATCTCCTTCGAGTGGTCGACCGGATAGATGAAGTTGGACGCGTGGCCGGTCGAGCCGCCCGGGTTCGGGAGCGGGCCCTTGTCGAGCAGGAGCAGGTCGCGCCAGCCGAGCTCGGCGAGGTGGAAGACGAGGCTGTTGCCGACGATCCCGGCGCCGATCACGACGGCGCGGGCGGAAGGAGGCAGGGTGCCGGCAGGTTCCGGGTGGTCGCCCAAGGAATCGAGAGCGTATCGCGCTTGTCATCGCCTCCACCCGGGGGTACGGTGCGCATCTGACCAGGTTGATCGCATGACGACCACGACGGTGAGTGCCGACGCGGTCGAGCCAGCGGGGGAGCAGCGCGGCGATCCTCTGATCCGTGCGCACGGAGTCTGGAAGGTGTTCGGGCCCCACGCCGAGCGGATCATCGGGAGCCCGGACGCCGACCTGCCGCGAGGCGAGCTGCGCGAGAAGACCGGCTGCGTCGCCGCCGTCCGCGACGTGTCGCTCGAGGTCTGGCCCGGCGAGGTGTTCGTCGTCATGGGCCTGTCCGGCTCGGGAAAGTCGACCCTGGTGCGCACGCTGATCCGGCTGATCGAGCCGACCGCCGGCGCGATCGAGATCACCGGCCGCGACGTGATCGCGGCGACCCCCGCTGAGCTCCGCGACCTCCGGCGCCACGCCGTGTCGATGATCTTCCAGCACTTCGGCCTCCTCGCCCACCGCCGCGTGATCGACAACGTCGCGTTCGGCCTCGAGGTGCAGGGCGTGCCCAAGAGCAAGCGGCTCGAGCGGGCGGCGGAGATGCTGCGCCTGGTCGGGCTCGAGGACGCCGCCAACCAGTTCCCGGACCAGCTCTCGGGCGGGATGCAGCAGCGCGTCGGCGTCGCCCGTGCGTTCGCCGTCGACCCGAAGGTGATGCTCTACGACGAGCCGTTCAGCGCGCTCGACCCGCTCATCCGCCGCGACATGCAGGACGAGGTCTGCAGGCTGCAGGAGGAGACCGGCAAGACGATGATCTTCATCACCCACGACCTGCCCGAGGCGCTGCGGCTCGGCGACCGGATCGCGATCATGCGCGACGGCCGCTTTGTCCAGGTGGGCACGCCCGAGGAGGTCGTCGGGTCTCCGGCCGACGAGTACGTGGCCAACTTCGTGCGCGACATCCCGCGCAGCCACGTCCTGACGCTGCGCTGGATCATGCGCGACGCCAGGCCCGGCGAGGAGGACGGCCCGAGGCTCGACGTCCAGACCACCGTCCGGGAAGCGGTGCCGATGATCGCGGCCAACGAGCGCCCGGTCTGCGCCGTCGACGGGGCCAAGGTGGTCGGCGTCGTCGACCGTGACGCCGTCCTGCAGGCGATCGCCGGGGAGCGGGACTAGTGTCCGTCGCCGCCGAGCGCGTCGCGACGATCCCGCGGCCGGCGGCGAACCAGTGGTGGCGGCACCGGCTCGTTCTCGTCGGCGCCGTGATCGGGGCGCTGGTGATCGTCTACCAGGCGTGGAGCAACGGCTACCAGTGGCCCTCGGCGCTGGAGTGGAAGTCGCTCAGCACCGGCCTCGACAACTTCCAGACCTGGCTCTCGGACCAGCAGAGCTCGGCGCATCCGAACGTCGTCTTCTCCGTCCTGAACGGCATCTCCACCGGGCTCGACGACCTCGTCTCCTGGCTGGCGACGCTGTTCCACGACCTCACCTGGGCCGGGACGACGGCACTCGGCGTGCTCGTGACGCTCCGCTTCGGCGGGGTGCGCGCCGGGCTCTGGGTCATGGGCGCCTTCCTGTCCTTCGCGGCCATGGGCCTGTGGGAGGACTGCGTGCAGACGTTCGCGCTCATGTTCGCCGCCGTGATCCTCTCGCTGGTCGTCGGCATGCCGCTCGGTGTCCTCGCCGGCCGGTCCGACCGCTTCCAGCGGGCGATCACTCCGGTGCTCGACGCGATGCAGATCGTTCCGGCCTTCGCGTACCTGATGCCGATCGTGATCCTGTTCTCCGTCGGCCCGGGGGCGGCGGTGATCACCACGATGATCTACTCCGTCCCACCCGCCGTCCGGATCACGGCGCTCGGCATCCGCGGAGTGCCCGCGAACACCGTCGAGGCGGCTGCGGCGATGGGCGCGACGCGCTTGCAGATGCTGGCGAAGGTCCAGCTCCCGCTCGCCCGGAAGATGCTGCTCCTGTCGGTCAACCAGACGATCCTGTTCGCCCTCTCGATGGTCGTGATCGCCGGCCTGATCAACACCGGGCAGGGCCTCGGCAGCCTGGTCACGAACGGCCTGAACACGAACCCGGCGCTGGCGCTCCTCGCCGGCGCGGCGATCGTGATCATGGCGATCTCGATCGACCGGGCCACCGAGGCGATGGCGGAACGCACCGACCCGGCCCGGATGCACGTCACCGAGGCGATCCGGGGGCGGCTCCGCGTCGCGACGGCGGCCACGGGCGCTGCGATCGGCCTCGCCGTCGGCATCGGCTACGCGCTCGACGCCGGCAGCGCCTACACGAACGTCGGCGGATCGCCCGACTGGCTGCAGGCCCGGCTCCAGTCGGCGCTCGACTACGTCGAGAACCCGTCGACGTTCGTCTTCTCGATCACGAGTTGGATCGGGAACCACCTGGTCGAGTACGGCCTGCAGCCGCTGCAGAACTTCTTCGTCGAGACGCCGGCCCCGGTCATGCTGGCGGGACTGACGCTGATCGCCCTGCTGCTCTCGGGCCTGCGCCCGGCGGTGATGACGTTCGCGATGCTGGCGGTGATCGGCGTCGTCGGCGAGTGGGGCAGCGCCATGGACACCGCCTCGCAGGTGATCGTCGCGCTCGTGCTGACGATGATCGTCGCATTCCCGCTCGGCGTCTGGGTTGCGGAGAGCGCTCGTGTGGCGACGATCGTGCGGCCGATCCTGGACGTCCTCCAGACGCTGCCGCAGCTCGTCTACCTGATCCCGTTCATCTACCTGATGCCGGTCTCGATCGTGCCCGGGATCATCGCCGCCGTGCTCTACGCGTCCCCGGTCGTGATCCGGCTCGTCGCCGCCGGGATCCGCGAGGTGACGCCGAACACGGTCGAGGCCGCGCAGGCGTTCGGCGCCACGCGAACGCAGGTGCTGTTGAAGGTCAAGATCCCGCTGGCGCGCGATGCGATCATGCTGGGCGTGAACCAGGGGATCATCATGGTGCTCGCCGTCGTCGTGATCGGCGGGCTCGTCGGCTCGGGCGGCCTCGGCTACGAGGTCGCGTACGGGCTGCAGCAGGGCCAGTTCGGGCCGGGCGTGGTGGCGTCGCTCGCCATCCTCGCGCTCGGCATCGCGCTGGATCGAGTCACCCGGGGCAACAGGCGGCCGCGGTTGGAGGGAAATCGTTGACAGAACAACGGAGGAGGGCTACATGACGAGACATCTGCCGCGGCGGAGCCGCTTGCTCCTGCCGCTGCTCGTGCTCGCCCTCGGGGCGGCCGCGTTCGCAGCCGTAGGCAGCGCAACGGCCGGGGCGAAGTCCTGCGGCACGGTGACACTCAACGAGCAGGCCTGGGCCGGCTCGACGGCCAACACCTACGTCACCAAGTACGTGCTCGAGCACAACCTCGGCTGCAAGGTGAACATCACGCAGATCGCCGAGGTTCCCGTCTACCAGGCGATGGCCGACGGCAAGACCGACGCGGTGCTCGAGGACTGGGGCCACGTCGACCAGCAGAAGCAGTACGTGACCAAGCAGAAGACCGTCGTGATGATCGGGCCGAACGGCGTCACGGGCCTGATCGGCTGGTACATCCCCGACTACCTGATGAAGCAGTACCCGCAGTTCAAGACCTGGAAAGGGTTGAAGGGCAAGGAGACGATCTTCAAGAGCCCCGAGTCCGGCTCGCAGGGCATGTTCCTCGGCGGCGACCCGTCCTACCAGCAGAAGGACAGGACGCTGATCAAGGCGCTCGGGCTCAACCTGAAGTTCGTCAGCGTCGGCGCCGAGGCGGCCCAGGTCGCGCGCTGGACGCAGCTCTACAAGCAGCACAAGCCGGTCCTGTTCTACTGGTACGACCCGCAGTACCTGAACGCCACGTACAAGCTGGACATGGTGCAGCTGCCGAAGCGCTTCAAGGGCTGCCGGGACGACGAGAAGCAGGGCGGTGACCCGAAGCTGTACGCGTGTGCCTACCCGACGTACACGCTCGAGAAGCTGTTCAGCAAGAAGTTCGCCACGAGCGGCTCGCCGGCGGTCAAGTTCCTGAAGAAGTGGAGCTGGACGAACGCCGACCAGAGCCTCGTCGCCAGCTACATCGCCGGTGACCACATGTCCCCGGACAAGGCGGCGGAGAAGTGGGTGAAGGCGAACCCGAAGGTCGTCAAGAAGTGGCTCACCTGAGCCACACGATCTGAGTCATCCGGGCGCCGGGACCGTCGGGTCCCGGCGCCCGCTTCATCCGAGCGACGCGACCGCCTGCACGACAGCGGCGACGTGCTCCGGCGTCGAGCCGCAGCAGCCGCCGACGACGCGCGCTCCCAGCTCCGCATAGCGGCGCGCGTGCGCGGCCAGCATCGTCGGGCCGGCCTCGTAGACGACGGCGTCCCCGACGATCTTCGGCACGCCCGCGTTCGGCTTCGCCCACACCGGCAGGTCTCCGGCGAGATCGAGGAGCTCGGCGACGACGATGTCCGCGTTCTCCAGCGACTTCCCGCAGTTGGCGCCGACCGCGGCAATGCCGAGCGGCAGGACCGCCTCGACCACGTTCGCGGGCGAGAGGCCCATCATCGTCCGGGTGCCCTGATCGAAGCTGAACGAGACGACGAGCGGGAGGTCGCTCGACCGGCGCGTGCCCTCGATCGCGGCCAGGCCCTCGTCGAGCGCGAAGAACGTCTCCAGCACGAGGAGATCGGCTCCACCCTCCGCCAGCGCGGCAGCCTGGTCGGCGTAGTTGTCGATGCACTCCGCTCGGGTCAGCGGGCCGAGCGGCTCGAACAGGTGGCCGGTCGGCCCCATCGAGCCCGCGACGAGCGCTCTGTCGCCGGCGGCTTCCCGCGCCAGCTCGACCGCCCGCACGTTGACGTCGCGGACACGGCCGGCAAGCGACGTGTGCTGCAGCCGCAGAGGCGTGGCGCCGAAGGTGTCGGTGAGGATCAGGTCGGCGCCCGCGTCCACGAAGGCGCGGTGCAGCTCGACCACCTGCTCGGGCGCCTCGAAGAGCCACTCCTCCGGCGCGGTCCCGATCGGGAGGCCCATCTCCTGGTAGTTCGTGCCGGTCGCGCCGTCCGCGATCAGCACGCGGCCCTCGGCGAGACGCTCCTGGAACGACGCGCTCACGCCGGGCCGGCCCCTGTGAGCAGCCGCCGCATCAGCCCGACGTCGATCGCCGGCACGATCTCGTCGGCCGCGGCGAGGCGCTCCGGCGCGAGGGTTCCGAGCACGGCGAGGCAACGCAGCCCCGCAGCCTTCGCCGAGGCAACGCCGGCTTCCGTGTCCTCGAACGCGACGGCCTCGCCCGGACGCAGGCCGACGTCGAGCAGCTCGAGCGCGCGCAGGTAGCTCTCCGGATGCGGCTTGCCCTCGAGAACGTCGTCCGACGAGACGATGGCCGTGATCGACCCGGCCAGGCCGGCTGCGGCGAGCACCGGCTCGACCTCGCTCCGTGCAGCGCCGGTCACGACTGCGACCGGCACGGCGCTCGCCGCGTAGCGCACGGCCTCGCGGAGGGAGGCGGGCACGGTCGAGCCGTCGGACACGGCTGCACGATAGCGGGCGACTCGCTCGGCGATCACCTCGTCGGCCCGCGGGTGGTCACGCCCGAGCCACGTCCAGACGATCTCCGGATCGGAGAGCCCGGCGAGCTCGTCGAAGTACTCCTGGGCCGAGAGCGGACGGCCTTCCTCGGCGAACAGCTCGCAGAAGATCTCGCACAGGATCGGCTCGTCGTGCGAGAGCGTGCCGTTGAAGTCGAAGGTGACCGCGCGCACGGGGTTCCTCGTCACGGCGCCGAGCGTACCGATCACGCCAGGCTGAGCAGCGCCACGCCGCCGGCCACGAGCGCCGCGCCGGCCAGCCGGCCCGGTCCCACGCGCTCGCGCAGGACGGCGCCTGCGAGCAGTACTGCGATCACGACGCTCGTCTCCCGGACGGCCGCGACCGAGGCAGCCGAGGCGCGCGCGAGCGCGGTGAGCACGAGCGCGTACGCGCCGAAGGTCGCGATCCCGGCGGCGATCGTCGCCGGCCCGAGCTCCGCCCGCAGCGCGGCGCGACCCTTCAGCTTCGCGATCCCACCCGCATAGGCGAGCGCCGGGAGCAGCATCGAGAGCTCGAGGTACGGAATCGGCGCCGCGTGCGTGATGCCGTGCTTGTCGATCAGCGTGTAGGCGGCGATGCAGCCGGCGATCCCGAGCCCGAACGCGACGTCGCCGACGTCGCTGCCCCGGCGCAAGCCCCGCACGAGGAGGATCCCCGTCCCGACCAGCGCGACGCCGGTCGCCTGGCCCCAGGAGCTCGACTTCCCGAGCGCGACCACCCCGATGACGAGGACGAGCACCGGCGCCGCCCCGCGCGCCAGCGGGTAGACGACCGACAGCTCGGAGCGCCGGTAGGCGGCGGCGAGAAGCGCGAAGTACACGAGCTCGAAGCCCGCTGTGGCGAGCAGGAAGGGCCAGACCCCCGGCCGCACGTCCCAGGTGAGCGCGGCGACCGGCGCGAACACGAGCACCGCCACGAGCAGCGCCACAGCCGTCGCCGCCTCGGTGTCGCGCGCGCGGGCGAGCAGGACGTTCCAGAGGGCGTGCACGAACGCGGCTCCGAGCGCGAGGCCGAAGGCAGAGGCGGGCACGGCGGAAGGGTAGGCTCCACGCCGGATTGCCGCCAACCACGTCAAGGCCGCTCGTGATCGCGCATGGCGGCGCTTCCTGGGACCTCCCGGAGAACACTCTGCCCGCCTTCGCGCGTGCGATCGAGGTGGGAGCGGACTACGTCGAGCTCGACGTCCACGCCGACCGCAACGGCCGCCTCGTCGTCACGCACGACCCTCCCCGCGCCCCCGGCCCATCCTCGCTCGAGGAGGCGCTCGACCTCTGCCGCGGCCGCATCGGCCTCATGGTCGAGCTGAAGACGCCGGGCCGCTACAAGCGGCACGACCTCGTGCGCCGGACGCTCGCGCTCCTCGACGACGACGCGGTGATCGTCTGCTTCCAGCGCCCGGCGCTCGAGGAGGTGCGGCGGCTGCGGCCGGGGATGCGCACCGTCCAGCACGTGGGCTTCGGGGTCTCGATCCGCGCCGCCGCCGGGGCCTGGGCGGCCGGGTTCCAGGACCGGCGCGTGACCCGGCGGGGGGTCGCGGCAGCCCGCCGGCTCGGCCTCGAGACGACCGTCTACACCGTGAACGAGCCGGAGCGGATGCTGGAGCTGGCCGCCCTCGGCGTCACGGGGATCTTCACGGACCGGCCGGATCTGGCTCTTCGGGCACTGACGCCGTCTCCACGCCCTCCAGGCTGAGCAGCCGCGTGTCGCCCGGCGGCACGTGCGCGACCACCTTCGTCCCGACCGGCAGCGTGCCCGCCTCCGACGTCGACATGTCCGCGGTCAGATCCCCGGCGGAGCCGACGACCTTCAGCCTGGTCACGGGGCCGAGGAACGTGTGCGACAGTACCTCGCCGGTCAGGTCGTTTTCGGCCGGCGCGCGACCTTCCAGCGGCTGCAGCTTCAGCGACTCCGGCCGCACGAGCACCAGCACGCGCTCGCCCTTGGCACGGCCGCGCGCCGACTCGATCGTGAGCCGCGTGCCGCCGTGGTCGATGCCCCCGGCGTCGTCGAGCACCGTTCCCTCCAGGCGGTTCATCGTCCCGATGAACTCGGCCACGAACGGCGTCGCGGGCGAGCCGTACATCTCGCTCGGCGGGCCTACCTGCTCGATCTTGCCGCCGTACATGACGGCCACCCGGTCGGAGATCGAGAGCGCCTCCTCCTGGTCGTGCGTGACGTAGATCGTCGTGATCCCGAGCTCGAGCTGGATCCGGCGGATCTCCTCGCGGAGCTGGACGCGAACCTTGGCGTCGAGGGCGGAGAGCGGCTCGTCGAGCAGGAGCACGCTCGGCTCGATCGCGAGCGAGCGGGCGAGCGCGACGCGTTGCTGCATCCCGCCCGAGAGCTGGTGCGGATAGCGCTTCGTCGCCTGGCTCAGCCCGACGAGATCCATGAGCTCGGCCACACGCTTCTGACGCTCCCCCCGGGGCTGCTTCCGGATGCGCAGGCCGTATTCGACGTTCTTCTCCGCGGTCATGTTCGGGAACAGGCTGTAGGCCTGGAAGACCATGCCCATGTTGCGGCGGTTGGGGGGCACCCCCGAAACGTCCTTGCCGTCGACGACGACCTGCCCCGACGTCGGCCGGTCGAAGCCGGCGACGAGCCGGAGCGCCGTCGTCTTGCCGCAGCCGCTCGGGCCGAGCAGCGAGACGAACTCACCCGTGTCGAGCGACAGGTCGATTCCCTTGAGCGCCTGGAAGTCGCCGAACGACTTCCGCAGCTCCTGGAGCTCCACGTGCGCCATCAGCGACCTCCCACGACCTGGACCCGGCCCCCTCGCTTGCGACCAAGGAGCAGGATCGAGAGCATCGCCCCCCAGGTGATGCCGAAGCTGAGCAGCGTGAGCGCGGCAGCCGGGAACCCCTTCGTCTCGTTGATGTACTCGATGTAGGTCGGGAACGTGTTGAACTGCGACAGGCTGGCGATCGTGAACTCGCCCATGACGATCGCGAGCGTGAGGAAGGCGGCGCTCAGGGCGGCAATGCGGATGTTCGGGAGGATGACGCGCAGCAACGTCGTCCGCCAGCTCGCGCCGAGGTTGAGCGACGCCTCGGTCAGCGTGTGCACGTCGATCGAGCGGAAGCCCGCGTCGAGCGAGAAGTACACGTACGGAAACGCCAGGATCACGTAGGCGGTAGTGAGGAACCAGTACGGGTTGCCGAGATACCAGAAGGGCGTGTGAAGCGTGTCCTTGTAGAACTTGAGCAGTCCGACGACGAGAATGATCGGCGGCACGACGAAGGGCACGAGCGCCATGAAGGCGAGGACGGGCCGCAGCCTCGGCAGCTTGAGATGGACCCAGTAGATCGTCGGCACGAACAGGGTCAGGCTGAGCCCGATCGTCGCGACAGCGATCAGCATCGACACCTTGAACGACGACCAGAACTGCGGGTCGTGGATGATCGTCCCATAGTTCCCGAGGCTGCAGCAGTTGCCGGTGCGGTTGTCCTTGATCGAGAACAGGAACGTCGCGATCAGCGGGATGAAGAAGTACGCGCCTCCGAGCAGGATCCAGATCCACGCGGAGAAGGGAAACCGCCTCACCTGGCCCACCTCGACGTGCGCCGCTGCAGCGGCACGTAGATCAGCATCATCACGGCGAGCACCGCGAACATCCCGAACGCGAGCGCCTGCCCTTCGTGGGGGTTCGAGAGCACGTTTCCGGTCAGGTCGTTGCCGATCACGATCGGGACGATGTTCAGACCGGTGCCGCTCGTCAACGCGTACGCCGTCGCGTAGGCGGCGAACGCATTGCCGAACAGGAGGATGAAGGCGCTGATGATCGAGGGCAACAGCACCGGCATCCCGACGTAGCGCCAGAACTGGAACGAGCTCGCACCCAGGTTCGAGGAGGCCTCCCGCCACTCGCGCCTGAGCCCGTCGATCGCCGGGGAGATGACGAGCAGCATCAGCGGGATCTGGAAGTAGAGATAGGTGATCGAGACGCCGATGAAGCTGAACAGCGAGAACGGCTGATTCGAGAGCGGCGGCGTCCAGTTGTAGAGGTTGAAGTGGAACGGCGCGCCCTGCAGGAACCTCGTGACGATGCCGATCGTCCCGACCGTGGCGATGAAGGCGAACGCGAGCGGGATGCCGCCGAAGTTCGCGGCGACGCCGGAGAAGGTCGTGAACATCGGGCGGATGAAGCGCGGGATCCCCTCTCGGATCGCCGCGTACGCGAGCAGGAAGCCGAAGAGCGCGCCCCAGAACGCCGTCTCGAGGCTCAGGCGGATGCTCACCTCGAAGGCAGAGCGCAGGTAGCTCGTATGAATGATCGCGGAGACGTTCGAGAAGGTGAAGCCGCCGTGGTTGTTCTGGAACGCTCCGACCATCACCTGTCCGGACGGCAGGAACAGGTAGAGAACCGCGTACGCGAAGAACGGGACGACGACGAGCCACGCGAGCGGCAGACGCCTCCGGCCGGACACGGTGTCCGGCCGGAGGTCGTCGGTTCGTGCGACGGTGGTCGCCAGGGCGCTGGGCCTAGCCGACCTTCGCCGACCACTCCGAATTAATCAGCGCCTTCGCCTTGGCCTGCTGCCCGAGACTGGCGAACTTCACCTTCGCGTAGGCCGCCGGCGAGGGAAGCGCCTTGATCAGCGCTGCAGGGATCACCTTGCGCTTCGCCAGGTCCTGGAAGCGCGCGGGATGGGTGAAGCCCTTGAGCCAGATCAGCTGGCCCTGGTCGGAGTAGATGAACTCCTGCCACAGCCGTGCCGCCCACGGATGCGGCGGCTGCGAGTTGACCGCCTGGCAGTAGTAGCCGCCGTAGATCCCGTCGGCCGGGATGTTGGTAGTCCAGCGCGCGGACGGGAACTCCGCCGTGTAGGCGATGTTGAGGTAGTCCCAGTCGATCGAGATGGGTGTCTGGCCCGACTGCACCGTCTGCGGCGTCGACTGCACCGGGATGAAGTTGCCGACCGACTTCAGCTTGGCGAAGTAGTCGATGCCCGGGCCGACGTCGTTGAGGGAGCCGCCGTTCGAGATCGCCGCCGCGAAGACGCCGGCGATGGCCGAGCCCGAGGTCAGCGGGCTGCCGTTGAGGGCGACCTTGTTCTTGTACTCGGGCTTGAGCAGGTCGGCGAACGTCTTCGGCACGTTCGAGACGAGGCCTTGGTTGACGCCGATGGAGATCGCTCCCCAGTAGTCGCCCGCCCAGAAGCCACGGCCGTCCTTCATCGCCCGCGGGATCGTCCCCCAGGTCGAGACGAAGTACTTCGAGTAGAGGCCGGTGTTCGACCCGGCGACCGCGAACGTGGCGTTGACGTCGACGCAGTCCGGCGCCCGCGGATCGCCCTTCAGCGAGACGATCGCCTGGTTCTCCTGCGCCGAGCTGCCGTTCGGGTTGTCGTCCGTGTAGGAGATGCCGTACTTCTTCTGGAACGTCGACAGCATCTGGCCGTAGTTGGCCCAGTCCGGCGGCAGGGCGATCAGGTTGACGTGGCCTTCCTTCTTCGCCTCGGCGACGAGCTCTTTCATCGAGAACCCGTGACCCTTGGTCGGCGGGCTGACAGCTCCGCGCAGCCGCGCGGCGGCCGCGATCGCCGGGCTCGACAGGATCGTCAGGCCTGCTGCTGCCGCGACGCTCCGCTTGAGCATCTGCGCACGGCTCATCTCCCCCTCTTCGAGCCTGCGCCAGAACTCGACTTCCTGGTGTTCGTAGTCCTCCATCTGACCTCCTCCTCGAATGATCCTCGCCGTGCGCGATCATACGACCGCCCGCACAGGGGGTCAACGAGGGTCGCCCAACCCTGTTACCGAATCGACACCGGTCGTTATGCTCGGCCGGTGTCGAGCGCGTTCGAGGGGGAGGGCGAATGGCTCAAATGCGCGCTGCACGCGCACACGACCAACTCCGACGGCGAGCTGGCGCCGAAGCTGCTCGTTCGCCACTACGAGTGGGCCGGCTTCGACGTGCTGGCGATCACCGATCACTGGGTGCGGACGGTCGAGGAGTCGACCGGGCGCCTGCTCGTGATCCCGGGGACGGAGCTGAACGCGACTGCCGGCGGCCCCGAGCACGATGCCCACGTGCTCGCGCTCGGCATCGAGACCGATCCCGAGCCGCCCGGGGGCGGGTTCGCTCCGCTCGCTGAGGTCGTTCGCTGGATCGGCGCCGCGGGCGGCGTCCCGTATCTGGCGCACACGTACTGGAGCGGCCTGCGAGCTGACCAGTTCGAGGACTGCGAGGGTCTCGTCGGCATCGAGGTCTACAACGCAGGCTGCGAGCTCGAGATCGGCCGCGGCGACGCCAGCCTCCAGTGGGACGAGGCGATCGAGCGCGGGCGGATGCTGTACGCCATCGCGACCGACGACTCGCATCATCCCGGCTACGACAGCGGCTTCGCCTGGGTCTGGGCGCGCTGCACCGACCGGACGCAGGCCGCGGTGCTCAACGCTCTGCGGGACGGCCGCTTCTACAGCTCCAGCGGGCCCGAGATCCTCGAGCTCGACCTGGACGAGCAGGCGGTCACCGTGCGGTGCAGCCCCGTCGCGAGCGTGACGCTGATCGGAGGCCCGCGGCGCGGGTCGCGAGCCAACGCCGGGCGGCTTGGCTACCCCCAGGGGGCGGAGATCCTCGACCGCGACTCGAGCGGGGCCCTCACGGCGGTGCGACTCGAACGGCCGTGGGGCGCCCGCTACGGCCGGCTCGAGCTCGCGGACACGGTCGGGAGGAAGGCGTGGACGAACCCGCTCTGGGGCTAGACAGCCGCGCCCGGCAGCTGGCCGAGCTCCAGGAGCGCCGCTTCGACCTGCTCGTGGTCGGCGGCGGGATCATCGGCGCCGGCATCGCCGAGGCCGCCTCCGCCCACGGGCTCGCCGTCGCGCTCGTCGACAAGGGCGACTTCGGCTGCGCGACCTCGACGGCGTCGTCGAAGCTGATCCACGGCGGGCTGCGTTACCTGCGCCTCGGGGACGTGCGCCTCGTTCGCGAGGCCCACAAGGAGCGGCGCGTGCTCATGCGCGTCGTGGCTCCGCACCTCGTTCGGCGGCTGCCCTTCCTCTTCCCGCTGTACGAGGGCGGTCCCTACAGGCCGTGGCTCGTCCAGAGCGGGATCCTGCTCTACTCGACCCTCGCCCGTGCGCGCCTGAACGGGCCCGTCGCGATCACGCGGGCGCGGCGGCTGGTGCCGCGGCTGCGGACGAAGGCCCTGCGCTCCTGCGCGCTCTACGCAGACGCGGTGACGAACGACGGCCGCCTGACGATCGCGAACGTGCGCGCGGCCGCGCAGTCGGGCGCGACCGTCCTCAACTACGCCGAGGTGGTGGCACTCCGCGGAGAGGAGGGCGCCGAGCTGGTCGCGGGCGGCGAGACGATCCGGGTGAGCGCACGCGCCGTCGTGAACGCCGGCGGCCCCTGGGTCGACCACGTCCGCCGCCTCGAGGATCCGAGCGCGGCGCCGTCCGTGCGGCTGAGCAAGGGCGTCCACGTCCTGGTCGACCAGGGAGCCGAATGGTCGGCAGCCCTGACGATCCCCCACGACAAGGTGAGGGTGAGCTTCGCCGTGCCGTGGGAGGGCATGCTGCTGCTCGGCACGACCGACACGCTCCACGACGACCCCTCCGAGCTGACCGTCACCGACGTGGACGTCGACCAGGTGCTCCGCGAGGCGTCGGTCGCCGTCGAGGGCCTCGCGCGCGACGACGTGCGGGCGACGTTCGCCGGGCTGCGCGTGCTGCCGATCGGCGCCGGGGCGACGGAGACCGCACGCCGTGAGACCGTCTACTCGCGCGGCCGAAGCGGGATGGTGAGCATCGCCGGGGGCAAGCTGACGACCTACAGGCGGATCGCCCTCGACGCGCTCGAGCACCTGCGCGCGGACCTCGGACTCCATCACATCGACCGCCGTCCGCGGCCGCTTCCCGGCGCCGCCGGGCTCGACCGCGTTCCGTTCCCGGACGGGCTTCCCGCGGAGGTTCGCTTGCATCTGCTCCATCTCTACGGCTCGCTCGCGGCCGAGGTGCTCGCGCCCGCGGCCGAGGACGGGACCCTGCTCGAGCCGCTCGTCCCGGGCCGTCCCGACCTGGTCGCGCAGGCCCTGTACGCCCGGACGCACGAATGGGCGGTCACCGACGAGGACGTGCTGCGCCGGCGCACGACCGCCTGGCTCGGCGGGCCGGCCGAAGCGACCTAGCCGGCTTCGGAGCCGGCCGGGTCGATGCGCCGCAGGCTGTCCGTGGAGGGAACGAAGTAGTAGGCGCCGGTGAAAGGACGGGTGTAGCGAGTCAGCGCGTCGCGGGCGCCGCCGGCGAGTCCGGCCATGCTCTCGAGCATGGCTGACAGGCGCCGCTGCTCGCTGCTGAAGCCCACGAACATCGTTCCGTGGTCCGTCACGGTCCCGTAGGGCATGTTGCGGCGGAAGATCTCCCCGAACCGTTCCTGGTCGGTGCTGGCGACGTGGGAGTCGGATGCCTTGTCCGCGAGCTCGACGCTGTCGAGCTTCGTGCGCCCCATCACCTCCTCCTGCCGGGCGACCGGCAGCGATTCCCAGGCAACCGCGTCATGGGCCCACTTCTGCAGGAGCAGGATCGTCCCACCCGCCCCGGGGCTCCCGTCGGGGATCAGGGCGATCTCAGGCGCATCGATCAGGCTGGGGTTCTCGGTGCCGTCGATGAACCCGGTCAGGTCCCGATCGTGACGGTAGGGCCAGCTCGACGTCTCCTCGGCCACCGCTGCGATGCCTGCCAGGGCGGCGATGGCGTCGCGTGCCGCGTCGAAGATCACGTCGTAAGCACTGCCCGACAGCCAGAGCACGGCATCGTGCTGCGTCGCCGGCATCGCGAAGCCGTCGACCCCGGTCAGATCCTCGTTGAAGCCCGCCGCGTCTCCGGGAGTGTCATCCGGGGCCACCTGCCGCCACAGCTCGGGCCGAAAGCCAGCGACGAGATTGACGCCGCCCATCGTTGTCCTCGGCTCGCGAAGCGCCGCGATCGCCCCGACGAGGTCACGCCCGTCCTCGCCGCTGCCCACGTCGAACTCGAGGTAGGCGTGCGATGCCGTTCCGAGGGCGAGGATCCCGCTCTGAGGCGTGCTCATGCGCCCCATGATGCATCAGGCCTCGCGCGCCGGGACGACTCCCTATAGTCGTGCGGACATGCGGCCGGCCGGTGTGCTGATCTTCGAGGGCGGCCGGTGGGTGCCGTCGCCATCGCCGGGCGGAACGCACGCCCGCTTTGCGGAGATCCGGTACTACCGCTCCAACCTGATCGGCTACGCGCGCGTGGCCCTTTGCCTCGCGGCGGGCGCCACCATCGCCACCGCGCATCCGCTGGTGACGGCGGCGCTGCTGCTGGGTGCGATCCTGCTCGACTGGGTCGACGGGCCTGTTGCCCGCGCCTACGACCAGTGCACGGTGTTCGGCTCGGGCGTGGACTGGCTGGCCGACATCCTGGCCTACGTGGTCATCCTGGCGTGGTTCGTCAGGCTCTCGCCCACCTGGGCGGCGCTGATCCTGGCCGTCACCACGATCGAGCTGACCAGCTGCATCTTCGACTTCGCCACGACGGCGACCGGGCGGTATCCGCAGTTGGGGCCGCAGAGCGGCTTCCGCGTGATCCTCCGGTGGTGCATGCCGGGCGGGTCATATAGCGCGTTCGGCACGCTGTTGTGGCTGTCCTACCCGGTCGTCGCGCTCGCCTGGTGCGTCGATCTCGCCTGGACGGGGCACCCCGGGCTCGCCGGGACCATCCTGCACGTGCTCGAATGGGGATTCCTGGCGCCGGCGGTCCTGTACGTGTGGTGCGAACTCGCGTACGTCGCCTTCATCCTCGAGGAATGGCGCGAGGCGCCGCGCACGCCGGTGCCCTATGACGACTCGCCTGCGGGCATGACGCACCTGGGCACGGTGCCCGAGCCGCAGCAGCAGCTCCTGACGGCCGCCTGGCGCGATGCGGCGAGGCTCATGGAGAGCGAGTGGACGGCAAGCCTCGAGCGACGCGCCGTCTTCTGGGTCAACATCTGGCAGCGATCCGGCGACGGCGCCAGGCTTCCCGTCGAGCGCGTCGACGAGCTGGACGAGTGGGCGCGGCAGATGGCCGAGCACTACGGCCCGGACGTCCACCTCGACGGCTACGGGCTGATCGTCAATCCGGTGGGATCGACGGCTCAGGAGTGGCACGTCGACTACACGATGGACTACGGGACGATCTTCATCCCCCTCACCGAGCTGAGACCGGAGAACGCGCTGCAGTACGCCGTCCTCCCGGTCGGCGTCCCCGAGACTGTCTATCGTCGCGCGACCGAGGACCTCGATACGGTCGATCTCCGGCTGCTCGCACGCGAGGGCGACTGGGTCAGCGTGCGGCAGCTGCTGGCGCCGCCGTTCAGCGTCCTGAAGATGGACTTCGGGACGATCCACCGGGGCATTGCCAACCAGGGAGACGAGGACCGGGTGCTGTTCTGGATCTCGGTGAAGCGAGGCGGCGAGCTGCTCCCGCCCGAGCCGGCAGTGCAGGCGATTCCGGCTCCGGCGCAGGGCTGAATGCCGTTCGTCGTGTACGTGGACATGGTCGGGGATCTCTTCCATGCCGGCCACGTCAGCTTCCTGCGCAAAGCCAGGGAGCTCGGAGCGGAACACGCTGCCGCCGGAGGCATGAGTGAGGTGCGCCTGGTCGTAGGGCTGATGGGCGACAGCGCTGCGGCGGCCTACAAGCGCCGCCCGGTCCAGCCGCTGGCACAGCGGATCATCGTCGTCGAGGCGTGCCGGTACGTGGACGACGTCGTCGGCGATCCGCCGATGCCGGTGACCGAAGTGTTCCTCGAGACGCATGCCGTGGACCTGGTCGTCCACGGGGACGATCTGAGCGACGAGGAGCTCCGCCACTGGTACTCGGCGCCGATCGCGCGCGGCCGCTTCGCCGTCGTCCCGTACACGAGCCAGGTCGAGGGCGAGCCCGTCTCGACCAGCGAGATCATTCGACGCGTCGAGGGGCGTGAGCCTCCTCCCGAACCGGCTCGGTAGAAAGACGAAAGCCCCGCAAGCGGGGCTTTCGAGGTAGGTAGACCTGGTCCAGTCCCTTTCACACCTTCGCCTCAGTCAGAACCTCGAACGTCTGTCTGCCCGGGACTGGAAGACCTTGCCTCCATCATCCAAGAAATCCCTGCAAAAGGCGACGACCAAGCGCCGCTTCGGCGAGGTCGGCGACGCAGTGGTGCAGGTGCTAGCGCAAGCACGTTGCGAGCTACGCATGGTCGAAGTCCACCTCGCGGTCGAGGAGCTGCTCGGCGGGCCTGTTTCCCGCTCGTCAGTGAAGAACTACTTGGCCAGAGGCTGTACCAGACGCAGACGAGTGCTTGAGCGGGTCGAACGAGGACGGTATCGACTACTAGGCTGAGCCTCGTCGCTGTTTGTATCTACGAGCGTTGCGCTGCCCACAACTCGGCGACGTGGTGATGACGATAGGTTCCGCCCGCCGTGTTTCTCGATCGCTTCCTTGATCCTGGCAGCAGCAGTTCGCGCCGTTTTGGAGTGAGCATGTTCTTGTCTGAGGAGGTTCGCTCTAGATCAATCCACTCGTCCGCTGCGTAGTCGCGCCACCCTGCGTACTCGCGCTTGACCGGCCTGCTGAAGACCAAGCCTGGTGCTACGCGTTCCTCAGAAGCTTGGGGCCGAACAGACGGCTAGAACTGGCTTCAGGATGACCGCGAACGCAGGCCGTGGTTGCCCGGGTTGGCATGTTCATCGTCTTGGTTTGCTTTCGTTGCCCGGTTGAGAGACGCTTATCGCGTGGAGCCCGATGTTCGCTATGCGCAGAGCGGTGGCGTCGCGATCGCCTATCAGGTTGTGGGTGAGGGTGCGACCGATCTCGTCTTTGTGCCCGACTTCTGCTCGAACCTCGTCTACGCGTGGGAGTCGCCGTACTGGCGCCCGTTCTACGAGCGGCTGGCGCAGTCTTTCCGCTTGATCCTGTTCGACAAGCGTGGCACCGGGCTGTCGGATCGGGGTGGCTCGTTCCCGACGCTGGAGACGCGGATGGAGGACGTGCGTGCGCTGATGGACGCGGTTGGATCGAAACGAGCGCTGATCTTCGGCTCGCACGAGGGCTGTCTGATGTCGACTCTGTTCGCAGCTACCTATCCGGAAAGCACCCTCGCGTTGACGCTGTTCCACCCGTCGCTGCCCGAGTACGTCCAAGACGACGAAGAAAGAGAACTTGCGTCGCTCCGTGAGCGCTGGGGGACGCAGGAGCTGTGCGACGAGATCCTCGAGCTGACGTGCCCGACGATGGCGGCGACCCAGGACGGCCGCCGCTGGTTTGCCAACTGGCTGCGGGTCGGAGCGAGCCCGGCGATGGGCTACGAGCTCAATCGTGCGTTTTCGCAGACGGATCTGCGCGAGATCTACGCGGCCGTTCGCGTGCCCACGCTCGTGCTGTATCGGGAAACAGCGAACACGCCGCTTACTCCCGAGGAGTCGCGTGCCGTCGCAGCGCTGATCCCGGACGCTCGCGCGATGCGCGTATCGGGCAGCGACTACTGGGGCACCTTTCTCTCGTTCGACATCGTCGACGAACTCGAGCACCTGGTCGCTGGCGAAGCTTCACCGACCGTGCCCGAGAGTGTGCTGACGACGGTGTTGTTCACGGACATCGTCGGATCGAGCGAGCGCGCCCGCGAGCTCGGGGACAGAGCCTGGCGTGACCTTCTGGCGAAGCACCATGCAGCGGTGCGCCGAGAGCTCGCTCGGTTCCGTGGCGACGAGCGCGACACCGCCGGGGATGGGTTCTTCGCCACGTTCGACGGACCCGCGCGCGCAATCCGATGCGCACAGGCGGTCATCGAAGCTGTGCGACCACTCGGTCTCGAACTACGCGTCGGGATCCACACCGGCGAGTGCGAGCTCCACGAGCGAAAGGTGACCGGCGTTGCGCTCTCGATCGGCGCACGCGTCTGCGCCGCCGCAGAACCCCAGGAGGTGCTCGTGTCGCGCACGGTCAAGGACCTCGTGGCTGGCTCTGGGATCACCTTCGAGGACCGTGGCCGGCACGAACTCAAGGGCGTCGGACAGTGGGAGCTACACGCGGTCGGCTGACGACCTCAGAGCAGCCGCAACCCAGTTCCCCTTCGGTCAGGTCCCGGCGGCTCATTTCTGAAACGAGTTCTATGGGGATCGGTGTGTTTGTGCGGCGAGCACGTCGCGCCAGCTCGACGCGAGCCCTCTGTAACCCGAGAGGCGCCTCATCGTGATGCGCACCGGTAGAGGGCAAGGTGTGAAAGAGCGCGAACGGCTCCCTCAGAAGTAGCGGGGGCAGGATTTGA
>PLBK01000046.1 GCA_003134505.1 Actinomycetota bacterium
GCGACTGCAGGGTGTCCACCTCCGCGCCGGCCACCTGCTCGGCCGCCTCGAGCGTGCACCCGCCCGCGAAGACGGCGAGCCTCGCAAACAGCCGCTGTTCCTCTTGCGGCAACAGCTCGTGGCTCCACTCGATCGTCGCGCGCAACGTCGCCTGCCGCGGGTCGGCGTCCCGACCGCCCTTGAGGAGGTCGAGGCGCTGACCGAGCCGCTCGAGGACCTGCGCGGGCGAGAGGACACTCGTCCGGGCCGCGGCGAGCTCGACTGCGAGCGGGAGGCTGTCGAGTCGCCGGCACAGCTCCGACACCGAGTCGTCGGAGTCGAGTCGTGAGCGCTCGGAGAACAGCTCGGCAGCCTCATCGTCCTTCAGCGGCGGCACCGGGTACTCGACCTCGCCGTCGATGCGCAGCAGCTCCCGGCTCGTCACGAGAACGGCGAGGTTCGGACACATGCGCAGCAGCGGCGAGAGGCCCACCGCCGTCTCGACGACCTGCTCGAAGTTGTCGAGCAGAAGCAGCAGCTCCCGCTCGCCGACGTGCGCGGCCAGCCCGTCCGTCGCGCCGAGCGTCTGCGCGATCGTCTCCTGGACGAGCGCGGGCTCGCGGATCGTCGCCAGCCCGATCCAGAAAACGCCCGCCTTGAACTCGGGGACGAGCTCGGCCGCCGCCTCGATCGCGAGACGCGTCTTCCCGGTCCCGCCCGGGCCCGACAGCGTGACCAGCCGCGCCCCGTTCCGGACGAGCGCGACCACCTCTGCGACCTCGCGCTCACGGCCCACGAACGACGACGCCGGCCGCGGCAGGTTCGTGTTCGAGATCGTCTTCAAGGGCGGGAACAGCCCGGCACCGAGCTGGAAGATCCAGACCGGCGCGTCGAAGTCCTTCAGCCGTTGCTCGCCGAGATCCGAAACCTCAGCCTCGACGAGCTCCCGCGTGGCGTGCGAGAGCAGCACCTGCCCGCCGTGCCCGGCCGCGGCGATCCGGGCGCCGAGATGCACGTCCTCGCCCACGTACCCCTCCCCGGTCACGTGCGGGGTGCCGGTGTGCAGCCCCATCCGGACGCTGATCGGCCCCGGCTCCAGCTCGACCTGGGCGTCCTCCGCAGCCGCCAACGCATCGAGGGCGCTCGCGAACGCGACGAAGAACGCGTCTCCCTGGGTGTCGACCTCGACCCCGCCGTGACGCGCAAAGCAGTCGCGCAGCACCCGCCGATGCTCCTGCAGGGCATCCGCGTAGCCCTCGGCCCCGAGCTCCTGCAGCAGCCGCGTCGAGCCCTCGACGTCCGTGAACAGGAAGGAGACGGTTCCCGAGGGGAGCTCGCGCATCCCGGGCATGATGCCTCCGATGCGCGTCTACGCCACCGGGGCGAGCGGGTTCATCGGCGGGCACGTCGTGCGCGAGCTGCGCGCCGCCGGGCACGAGGTCGGCGACGAATGGATCGACCTGCTCGACCAGGAGCGGCTGCGCCGTGCGATCGCCGGCTGTGACGCCGTCTTCCACCTCGCGGCGCTCTACAGCTACGACGCGCCGGCCTCCGAGCACGAGCGCGTCAATGTCGAGGGGACGCGCGTCGTCGTGGAGCTCTGCCGCGAGCTCGGCGTGGGCCGGCTCGTGCACACGTCGACCTGCGGGACGTGCGGGCCGGTCGCGGGCCGCCCGGCGACGGAACAGGACTCGCCGCCCGACTGGGAGCTGGCCGTGCCGTACAAGCGGACGAAGCTCGAGGCCGAGCGCATCGTCCTCGCGGCAGCCCGCGAGGGGCTCGACGCCGTCGTCGTCAACCCGACGACGCCGGTCGGCGAGGGCGACCGCTTCCCGACGCCGACCGGGCGGATGATCGAGGGCGTCGCCACCGGGCGCTACCGCGGCTACGTCGACACCGGCGTCAACGTCGTGGACGTGCGCGACGTGGCCCGCGGGCACTTGCTCGCGCTCGAGCGCGGGCGCGCGGGCGAGCGCTACCTCCTCGGCGGCGTCGACCTCACGCTTCGGGAGCTGTTCGGCGCGATCGCAGACCTTGCCGGGCGTCCGCGCCCGCGCGTGCGCGTCCCCTACGCGGCGGCGCGGGCACTCGGGCGCGCCGGGATCGCCAACGCCGAGGAGGTCGCCCTCGCGCGGCTGCCGATGTACTACTCGTGGGAGAAGGCCCGCCGGGAGCTCGGCTATTCACCGGGCCCCGTCGAACCGGCGCTGGCCCGCGCCGTGCGGGACGCGCTCGATCGGGCCGATCTGCTCCGCGGCAAGATCTGAGGCGCTACTTGTTGCGCGAGGAGATGCGCCCGGCCAGCTCGCCGAGGACGATCACGCCGACGATGATCAGCCCGACGATCAGCATGCCGATCACGACGTCGCGGCCCTCGGTCTGGATGTCGGCGAGCGTGAGCGCGAGCGAGGCCATCGGGCGGGACTTTAACCGACGCGCACCCGGTGCGCAGCGAGCGCGCGATCGACCGCGTCCTCGCCGGCGGCGGCGTAGGCGAGCCCGAGCAGCGGATCGGGATCGCCCCCGAGCTTGAGCGCGTCGCGGGCCGCCGCGAGCTGCCCGCGCCCGAGCAGCGCCGCGCTCGCCGCCCAGGCGGAGCCGTCGCCGTCGACCCCGCCGGCGCGCAGCTGGGCGCAGAGGGAGATCAGCTCGGCCAGGTCGGAGACGGCCCCGACCTCGTGGAACGACGCGATGCGGACGAGGCCGTGCGCGTACAGGTAATCGCCGAGCAGGAGCGCGTTGTCGTGGTCCGAAGGCGTGAACAGCCGCGGCGTGCCGTAGTGGAGCAGGTAGCCCTCGTAGATCGTCTCGAGCCCCAGTCCAAAGCGCTCCTCGCCCAGCGGAGAGAACACCGGCTCGAGCTGACGCTCGCGCCCAGGGAGCAGCGCCTGCGCCCACAGAGAGCTCTCTGCCGCAGCCTCGTCGGCCATCGTCGTCCAGAGATCGCCGGCCGCCGCGCTCATTCTCTAGTCCGCGGCTTCGAAGAAGGTGCGGACGACGTCGGCAGTCCGGTCGATGTCCTCGTCCGTGTGGGCGAGCGAGACGAACATCGCCTCGAATTGCGACGGGGCGACGTAGATCCCGTTGGCGAGCAGGTGGCGGAAGAGCTCCGCGTACCGGTCCGTGTCGCAGCGCTGCGCGTCCTCGAAGCGGCGCACCGGCTCGTCCGACATGAACAGCGTCAGCATCGCCCCCACGCGCTGCACCCGGCCGAGCTCGCCGCGCGACTGGGTCAGCCCGTGCTCCAGGCGCGCCCCGCGGCGCTCGAGCCCGACGTACACCTCCGGGTCGCGGAGCCGCCGCAGCACCGAGAGCCCGGCGGCCGTCGCCAGCGGGTTCCCGGACAGCGTGCCGGCCTGGTAGACGTCGCCGACCGGCGCCAGGCGCTCCATCAGCTCGGCGCGGCCGCCGAAGGCCGCGAGCGGGAGGCCCCCGCCGACGATCTTGCCGAGGATCGTCAGGTCGGGCAGCACGCCGTAGAGCTCCTGCGCGCCGCCGCGCGCGACGCGGAACCCGGTGATCACCTCGTCGAAGACGAGCAGGGCGCCCGACGCGTCGCAGAGCGCGCGCAGCGCCTCGAGGAAGCCCGGCTCGGGCGGAACGACTCCCATGTTCCCGGCAACGGGCTCGACGAGGATGCACGCGAGCCCCTCGCCGTAGCGGGCCACGGCGGCAGCGGCCGCGTCGACGTCGTTGTACGGGCAGACGATCGTGTCGGCCGCGACGGCGGGCGGGACGCCGGGGGTCGACGGGATGCCGAGCGTCGCGACCCCTGATCCCGCGCTCGCGAGCAGCGAGTCGACGTGGCCGTGGTAGCAGCCGGCGAACTTGAGGATCCGGTCGCGCTGCGTCGCCGCACGGGCGAGCCGGATCGTGGACATCGCCGCCTCGGTGCCGGAGGAGACGAGCCGCACCATCTCGACCGACGGCACCGCGGCGGCGATCTCGGCGGCGAGCTCGACCTCCGCCTCGGTCGGCGCGCCGAAGGAGGTCCCGTCCGCGGCCGCCCGCGACACCGCCTCGACCGTCTCCGCGTCGGCATGGCCGAAGAGCAGCGGCCCCCAGGACATGACCCAGTCGACATAGCGGTTTCCGTCCACGTCCTCGAGGTAGGCGCCCTCGCCGCGTCGGGCGAACACCGGCTCGTCGAGGCCGACCGCGCGCATCGCCCGCACCGGCGAGTTGACGCCGCCCGGGATCAGGGCCGTCGCGCGCCGCCAGAGATCGGAACGCGTGGTCAGAGCCAGGACGCGAGCTCCTCGGCCCAGTACGTGATCACGATGTCCGCCCCGGCACGCTTGATCGCCGTCAGCGACTCGAGCGCAGCCTGCCGCTCGTCGAGCCAGCCGCGCGCGGCGGCGGCCTTGACCATCGCGTACTCACCGGAGACGTTGTAGGCGGCGACGGGCACGTCGAAGCGCTCGTGCACGGCGCGGATCACGTCGAGGTAGGGAAGCGCCGGCTTGACCATGATCACGTCGGCGCCCTCGGCCAGGTCGAGCTCGCACTCGCGGAGCGCCTCGCGCACGTTGGCGGGATCCATCTGGTAGCCGCGCCGGTCGCCGAAGGCGGGGGCCGAATCGGCCGCGTCCCGGAAGGGCCCGTAGAACGCGGATGCGTACTTGGCCGAGTAGGCCACGATCGGCGTCAGGTGGAACCCGGCCTCGTCGAGCGCGTGGCGGATCGCGCCGACGCGGCCGTCCATCATGTCGCTCGGGCAGACGGCGTCCGCGCCGGCCTCGACGTGGCTGACGGAGGTGCGGGCGAGCAGCTCGAGCGTCGCGTCGTTGTCGACCTCGCCGCCGGCCAGGACGCCGCAGTGACCGTGGGCCGTGTACTCGCAGAGGCAGACGTCGGTGAGCAGCAGGAGCTCCGGGAACCGCTCTCGGAGCGCGCGCAGCGCCTGCTGGACGATGCCGTTCTCGTCCCAGGCGCCGGAGCCCTCGTCGTCCTTCTCGCCCGGGATGCCGAACAGGATCACCGCCGGGACGCCTGCCGACGCAAGCCCGTCGACCTCGCGGACGAGCCCGTCGACCGTGTGGCGGCTCATCGCGGGCAGCGCCTCGTTCGGGAGTGCCTCCGTCCCGACGAAGTACGGCATGACGACGTCTGCGAGCTCGACGCGCGCCTCGCCGACGAGCGCACGCAGCGCGCCCGTGCGGCGCAGGCGCCTGAGGCGAGTGGCGGGGAACGCGCTCACGCTCGAAAGAGTACGGCTAGATGGGTGATGCCACGAGATCGTGCTCCTCGGGGCGCGAGCTGGCTGCTCTGGGGCGCGGCGACGTGACGTCGCCGATACCCGGAGGCGTATCGGTGACGGCGCAGCGGCGTGAAGCTCACGCCTGGTGGAGGCCGGCCCCGCCGGCATCCGACAGGCGGGAGCGGCCCAGACACGCCAGATCGTGCAGCCGAGCGCGCGAGATCGTGGCATCAACCATTTAGCGCACTTGCGTCGGTGCATCCGGCGGTGTCGGCGCCGAGGGGGTGCCTGCCGCCCCGTCGGCCGGATCCGGCGCGGCGACGGGCGTAGCCGGCGGCGCGCGGGGTGGAGTCGGCTCGATCTCCACCTCCACGGGGATGAGCCCGGCCTCGCCGGCCGGCCACGGTTCCAGCGCGACCCGCTCGCCGAAGAACTCCCAGGCGGCGCGGCAGGCGGCGAGGAAGGGCAACGCCACGAGGACGCCCGGGAACCCGTAGATCTCGCCGCCGGCGAGCAGCCCGAAGATGATCAGCAGCGGGTGCAGCCGCAGCGCGCTCCCCATCACGTTCGGCACCACGACGTGCCCCTCGATCTGGTGGATGAACAGGAACAGGATCACGACCCAGACCGCAGACAGCGGGTGCACGACCAGGGCGAACAGCACGGGCGGGACCGCGCCGAGGATCGGGCCGAGGTACGGGATCAGCTCGGTGATCGCAGCGAAGCCGCCGAACAGGAGCGCGTAGTGGCCCGCGCCCGGTACCAGGCCGGTCACGCCGAAGACCCACATCCCGACGCCGACGCTCGTGCCGATGATCAGCGAGACCAGCAGCTGCCCTTTGACGTAGCCGACGACGGCGTGGCTCATCCTGGCAATCAGCGGCACGGAGCCGGGTTGCGGCGGGAATCGCCGGTCGATGGAGAGCGCAAGCTTCGGCAGTCCTAAGAGCATGTAGATCGAGATCACGAGGATCAGGACGAGGTCGAAGACGAGCTTCCCGACCGAGATGGCCGCGCCCTCGAGGAACGTCACGATCTTGTGCGTGTACTTGCCGACGTCCTTCTGGCGGATGCTCTTGACCAGGTCGTGGCCGCGCTTCTGGATGTGGATCCCGCTCAGCCCGTGGGTGTTCAGCCAGTGCTGCAGCCGGTCGACGTCGCGGTCGGCGTCGGTCTGATGGATCGTGGGCTGCACCTTCGTGAAGTAGTCGTCGAAGCGCGTCGCCGCACGCTTCGACTGCGTCACGACCACCGTGCCGGCACCCGCCAGGCCGGCGATGACGGCGAGCACGACGACGATGTAGACGACCGCCACCGCGAATCCGCGCGGGAGGCGCGCGTGGAGGAACACCCGCACGATCGGATCGAAGAAGAGCGCGATCAGCAGCGCGACGATGAACAGGAAGAGGACGTGCTTGACGGCCCCCGCGACAACCCAGAGGAAGAGCAGGATCAGCGGCAGACCGACGAGCTGGATCCAGCGCGGGATCAGGATCTTGGCCCCGGGGGGCATGAGCGCCCATCGTACGCGGCCTGCTGGCCGGACGCCGGTCTCCTCATTTGATCCTCCACCGGCGGCTGCGCTACGGTGGGCGAGATGGTCCCCTCCCGCGCCCCCCGGCGTCCCGTACGTGCGCGCCGGCGAAAGGCTCAGCTCTCGAGACGTGGCGGGCGCGTGGCCGTGCTGGGCGTGGTCAGCCTGGCGGTCTTCGTCGTACTGCTCGTCGCGGCCTTCGGCTCGTCGACGCCGACAGGCCCGGGGCTGCTGCGCAGCACGAATCCGAATGCCCCGCCGCTGGCCCAGATCGTGGCGGTGCAGGGATCTCTCCACATCCAGCTGCCGATCTCGCAGGGAGCGGTGACGGCGCT
Source organism: Actinomycetota bacterium (assembly GCA_003134505.1). GTDB lineage: Bacteria > Actinomycetota > Thermoleophilia > Gaiellales > Gaiellaceae > PALSA-612. The sequence continues at coordinate 7,049 of PLBK01000046.1, forward strand.
CGGATACCACGGCACGGACGGCAACGCGCTCCCGCTGCAGCCGATCGGCCGGCAGGCGAACGAGGGGATCCTGACCCGGATGGCCCACTACCTGTTCGGTGGCGGCGGGCAAGGGCCTAGGTATTACGAGTTCGGGGGCGGCCAGGGGCCCGGGACGGCGGCGCTGGACGTCGGAGCGCCGGCGGGGACCGACGTCTACTCGCCGGTCGACGGCACGGTCGTCTCGATCGGCAGCTTCGTGCTGGACGGGAAGAACTACGGCAACACGCTCGAGATCCAGCCCTCGCAGGAGGCGTCGGCCGTCGTCGTCGTCACCAGGCTGCGCGCCGATCCGGCGCTGGCAGTGGGCGAGGCGGTCACGGCGGGCACGTCCAAGATCGGCGTGCTGATCGACCTTTCGGCCGTCGAGAAGCAGACGCTGGCGAGCGTGACGCACGACGCCGGCAACCACGTGACGATCGAGGTCGACCCCGCACCCACGCTGCCGATCCGCTAGACGGGTCGGGGCGATCTTCCGTGAACATCCTCTTCGTGGCCGACGTGTTCGGGCCCGCGGGCTCGCGTGCCGTCCAGGAGCGGTTGCCGGGACTGCGCGAGGAACTGGGGATCGACTTCTGCGTCGTCAACGGCGAGAACGCGGCCGACGGGCGCGGGATCACGCCGAAGCTCGCCGACCGGTTTCTCGCAGCCGGGGCGGACGTGGTCACGCTCGGAAACCACACCTGGGCGCGCAGCGAGATCCTGGCCTACCTGGACAGCTCCGACCGGGTCATCCGGCCGGCGAACCTCGGCGCCGGCCTGCCGGGACGCGGGCTCGCGGTCGCGCCGGCCGCCGACGGGACGCCGGTCGCCGTCGTCAACCTGATGGGCTGGCTGTTCCTGGACGTGCCCGTGACCCCGTTCCAGATGCTCGACGAGCTCGTCGAGGAGGCCCGCAGGCGCGCAGCCGTGGTCGTGGTCGACTTCCACGCCGAGGCGACGAGCGAGAAGATCGCCGTCTCCCGCATCCTCGACGGCCGCGTCACCGCCGTGATCGGGACGCACACGCACGTGCAGACGAGCGACGCGCGGGTGCAGCCGGGCGGCACGGCCGCGATCACGGACGCCGGCATGACCGGCCCGCACGACTCCGTGATCGGCGTGCAGGCCGACCTGGCGATCCGCCGCATGCGCACCGGCATGCCGGTGCGCTTCCAGCCGGCGACCGGCGACGTCCGGATCGAGGGCGTGGTCGTAGAGTGCGACGCGGACGGCCGCGCGACGAGCTGTCAGGCGTTGCGCGTCTCGGTCGCCTGAAGCAGGTCTTCGAGCCGAAGCTCCGCCAGGGAGCCCAGGACGAGATCGGCCTGTTCGAGCCTCCGGTCGAGCGTCTTCCCGATCAGCGCCTCCAGGTTGGCGATCGCGTCGAAGCCACCGTCCGTCGAGCTCGTCGAGCTCCCCGTTCCGACGGCCGGAAGGTAGGTCGCGAGTGGGAGGTCGGCGCCGTGCTCGGCGTAGACCGCTCGCCATGACTCGTACGTCGGGACCTCCGTGTCCACGATGACACCGTCGAAGTCGAACAGCAGCGCGCGGATCACGTGACCGGAGCCGGCTCCCGCCGCGCCGGCCAGACGAGCACCACCAGGAGCGCGACCAGGCCGAGGTCGCGGACGAGGACGAGCCAGGAGGCGACCGCGTCGAAGTGCAACGCGAGCCGCCAGTAGCGGTACGGGAACCAGAGCTGGGTGAGCACGAGGCAGCCGACGAGCGTCGACCCCGCGGTGAGCCCGCGACGGCCGCGGACGAGCGCGACCAGCGGGACGAGCCAGATCAGGAACTGGGGCGACAGCACCTTCCCGAACACGATGAAGGCACAGACCGCCGCCGCGCAGGCCCGGAAGAGCCGTCCGGCATCGGCGGGACCGCGCGCGAACCAGACCCAGACGGCCACGACGGCGGCGACCTCGACCACGGCCTGCACGATCGCCAGCGCATCCGGAAGCCGGCCGGCGAGGTTCTGCGAGCCGTGGCTCGACACCATCGTCAGGTGCAAGCCGGCGATCTGGTGGAGCGCGAGCAGGACGCCCGAGCCGAGGGTCTCGATCTGCAGCGGCCGCGACGTCTGGCGGAGGCTGCTCGCCCACACGCCGTGCGGGCTGAGCGCGACGAACGGCAGCACGCAGACGGCGACGACGGCCGCTGCGACGCCGAGCGCGATCAGCGCCGGCCTGCGCCCGTGCCGCTTCCACACGTAGGCGACGAAGATCGGGAGCAGTACGAGCGGATAGATCTTGGCGGCGATCCCGAGGCCGAGCGCACCGAGCGCGAGCCGCTCGCGGCCGGTCAAGAGCGCGGCGAGCGCGGCCGCGACGAGCACAGCCGGCCAGAGGTCGAAGCGGGTCAGCAGGACGGAACCGAGCGCGAGCGGGGCGAGAGCCGCCAGCGCGCAGCCGGCCGCCAGCCGCACCCGCCCCGCCCCGTCCCGGACGAGCGTGAGCGCGACGAGAGCGACCGCCGCCGCACCGCAGATCGCCATCAGGAAGCCGAAGGCGCGGTCGTACGAGTCCCGCGAGGCGCCGCGGGAGACGATCAGGGAGGGAACCGCGAACGTGGGCAGCGCGGCCGGCGGGTACTCGACGGTGAAGTCCTCGTAGGGCACGTGCCCGTCCACGATCGCGTCGCCGTAGCGCTGGTAGACCGGCGTGTCGATGATGCGATTGTCCGCGTAGAAGCCGTAGTGGACGACCGACCACGCAGCCGCGAACACCGCGGCGGCGGCGACCGCAGCCAGGGCCGCGCGGCCCCAGTCAGCCTGCTGCGACCAGCTCGCGCGGCGGGCGTCCATAGGGCTCCGTGGCCTCCGCAGGAACGGGTGCGGTGGCCGGCGAGAGAACGGCGAAGACGACGAACGGGAAGAACCAGGCGATGTAGGCGTAGAACCAGTGGGTGAGCACGAGCTCGAAGCCGAGCAGCAGCGCCGCGGTCAAGGCGGCGAGCTGCAGCGGCGACTTCCGGCGCGGCACGAACGCGACCAGCACCGCGCCGACGACGAGCAGACCCTGCAGCACGTGCTGGAGCACGTGCAGGTCGGGCAGGCCGGCGTGGTACTGCCGCCAGTCCCAGAGCGAGAACGGCGACGCGCGCGCGATCTGCTGCGGGATCGTCCGGTGGTAGAAGACACGGGCGGCGTGGAGCGGGTTCGGCTCGAGCAGCAGGATCGAGAAGACGGCGAGGGTGGCCACGACGAAGCCGGCAGCGTAGGCGAGGACCGTGCGCGGGCGCCGTGCGTCCGGGTAGGTGGCCCAGAGCGGCACGAGCACAAGCGGCGCGAACTTCGTCCAGGCGGCGAGCGCTCCGAACACGCCGCGTGCAGGCGCCGACGTCGCGAGCCAGAACCCGAAGATCAGCAGCACGGGCTGGATCGCGTCGTTCGTGTTCGAGCTCGACACGTACTGCGTGAACGGATACGCGGCCCAGGCGAACGCGAGCGTGACCGCGAGCCGCCGCCCGCCGAACCGGAAGCCCACGAGCGCCAGCCCGATCACGGCGAGCACGTCGAACAGGATCGACGTGAAGCGCGCCGCGTCCAGGTCGTCCCCCTTCCCTTTCCACCCGATCGCCGCGTAGCCCGGCAGGTAGGCCTCGTAAGCGACCGGGCCGTAGGTGTCGCCGTTCGGGTCGGCCGACTCGCAGCGACCGTTCGGCTGGATCCTGTAGGTCTGCCGGCCGTCCCTGTCCGCGGGCGCGCACGGCGTGCCGACCTCGACCGGGAAGTGACCCCACGGCGCCTGGCCGCTCGCGATCCGCTGCGCGCCGATCACGCCCGAGTAGCCCACGTCGATCACGTTCGAGTCGCTCAGGTTGAGCCCGATCCGGAACCCGCCCAGGAACACCGTCGCCGCGGCGAGCACCCAGATCGGCCAGACCGGAAGCGCCGCCGGAGCCGCCCGGCCCCGGATGCCGACGACGACGCTCCGGACGATCAGGTAGACCAGGCCCGGGTAGATCAGCGGCACGCTCGTGAAGATCCGCCCCTCGTTGAAGTACCAGAGCGAGACCGAGAACGAGAGCAGCGCGAGCAGGTCGAGGTTCCGCAGCGAGAGCGGCCGTCGCAGGTCGGCGAGCCCGAGCAGGAACACCGCGCAGAACGTGAGCCAGACCGGCAGCGAGTTGATCTCCTTCCCGCCGAAGGCACCCAGCTGGCCGCGCGCCATCGTCCACGCGACCTGTGGGCCGGTCCAGGCCTCCGTCACGACCCCGGTCAGGTCGTCGACGCGACCGGTCGCGATCTCGCCCGCAGGCCCCGACCACACGTGCACCGTCCAGTCGGCGTAGCGCCCGTCGAAGTCCGCCTGCTTGACGAGGCTCGCCTTCGGATAGCGGCCGACCCAGTCGTGCACCTTGCCGTCGGCCAGGAACCGGGCGACGGCGTTGCTCTCGCTGCGATGCGGCGTCGCGCGCTGGCTCGGCGTCAGAACCGGCGGCGGCAGCGCGAACGGATTCGTCGCGTGGCCGGCAGCCGCGGCGGCGGACGGAACGAGCAAGACGGCGCCGATGACGACGGCGGCAAGCCGGGCCGGCCGCATGCCGGGAGACTAACGGGCGCTCAGCGTCGAAAAGACCAGAGCTTGTTGCCGATGAAGTTGAGCGGCATCACGACGACGACGGCGATCGCCTGTGCGCCGAGCTTGTCGAGGCCGGCGCTCACGAGCAGGTGCAGCACTCCGAGGTTCGCTCCCAGCGCGACGAGCGATACGACGAGGAAGCGGAGCCCCTGGTAGTAGACATCGCCGCGCTGACGGCGGAACGTCCAGTGGCGGTTCCAGTAGTAGTTGCTGGTCGCGGCGACCACGAACGAGCAGGCGCCGGCCGCCAGGTAATGGAGCCCCGCGGCGCGGAGCAGCACCCCGTAGACGGCCAGGTTGACGAGGTAGCCGGACGCGCCGACGAGGGAGAACTTCCCGAGCTGCACCCAGTTGCCGGGGTGGCGGAGCGCCCGCGCGGCGCGCGTCGCCATGAGCCCGCTCGTCGCGGCCGCTGAAGCTCGCTGCATGGGCCAGAGAGTACCCACCGGCCCCGAACGGGACGGAGGAAAACCGACCGACCATCCGCGCCGTATGCCCGGCGCAGGACGAAAACACCGGTCAAAGGAGGAACCACGTGCGTCTGCGTCTGATCTCGCTTCTCGCCGTGATCGCTGTCGCAGTGCCCGCCGTCGCACTCGCCTCGCACACGAGCTCGCTCAAGTTCAAGGCGAATTTGCTCGGCAAGTCCGAGGTGAAGCCGACGGGTGCCCCCGGCGGCAAGGGCACGGCGAACATCACGATCACCGGTACCAGGGTCTGCTGGAAGTTCAGCGCCATCAAGGGCATCACCAAGGTCACGGCCTCGCATATCCACATCGGCAAGGCCGGGGTGTCCGGCAACGTCGTCGTCGCGTTCTTCGCCGGGCCGCTCAAGCTGACGGGCTGCGTCCCGTCGACGGCAGCCGTCGTGAAGGCGATCGAGAAGAATCCCAAGGGGTACTACGTGAACATCCACACGGTGAAGTACCCCGCCGGTGCGATCCGCGGCCAGCTACAGGCCGGCTAGCCGCTCTCGGTCCACCTCCCCGAGACCCCGGCTGGCTTCGGCGGCCGGGGTCTCAGCCCTGCTCGAGCCGCCGGATCACGGTCAGGCCGAACTCGGCCGCGCGGGCGCCGTCCACCACCCGGTGGTCGAACGTGATCGCGATCATCCCCACCGGCCGGGCGACGACCTCGCCGTCGCGGACGACGGGCCGCGGGCCGATCCGGCCGACGCTCAGGATCGCCACCTCCGGATAGTTGACGATCGGCGTCTGCAGGAGACCGCCGAGCTTGCCGGCGCTCGTGACCGTGAAGGTCGAGCCGCGGAGCTCCTCGGGCGTGAGCTTGCCGGCCCTGGCCGCCTCCGCAAATCGGCGGACGTCTGCGTCGAGCTCGTCGATCGACCGCGAGTCGCAGCCGCGCACGACCGGGACGACGAGGCCCTGCTCCGTCTGGACAGCGACGCCGAGGTCGTAGCGGTCGAGCTCGACGATCTCGCCGCCCTCGAGCCGCGCGTTCAGCTCCGGGTACTCCTGCAGGCCGGCCGCGCAGGCCTTCAGCACCGTCGGCACCAGCCGGTCGAGCGCGACCTGCCCGAAATCGCACTCTTCGACCCACGTCACGGGCGGCACCTCCCGGTGCGCCCGGGCCATGTGCTCGGCAATCACGCGCCGCGTGCCGCGCAACGGTCTCCGCCTTCCCTCCCGGGTCTCGGCCTTGCCAGCGGCCGGCGCGCCCCCGGCCGCGGCGTGGAGATCGGCCTCGGTCACGCGACCCTGCGGGCCGGTGCCTGCGACCGCCGCCAGGTCGACGCCGAGCTCGCCTGCGATGCGCCGGACGAGCGGAGTCGCGCGCACCGGGGCGCCTTTCGGCCGCGGAGGAGCCGGGGGCGCCTGGGCGAGCCCGAGCTTCTTGACCTCCGGCGCGGCCGGCCTCGCGGAGCCGTCCTCCTCGCCGATCACGACCAGGACGGTGCCGACCGCGACGACCTCGCCCTCCGCGACCAGGATCCGCGCCACCTTTCCCGACGCGGGCGAGGGAATCTCGACCGTGGCCTTGTCGGTCTGAACCTCGACGAGCGGATCGTCCTCGGCGATCTCCTGGCCCTCCCGGACGAGCCAGCGCGCCACCTCTCCCTCCGTCAGGCCCTCGCCGAGATCGGGAAGCCGGAACTCGTACGCCATCAGGCCATTCTCGTGAACCGGAGGGCGTCGTGCCGGAGGACGGCATGAACGCCGCGAGCGCGGTTGACGAGCTGCGTCACGCGCAGGTCGACGACCAGGCCCGCGAGCGCGACCGCGTCCCTGCGCTCGAGCCCGAGCTCGCGTGCCATCAGCTCCAGCATCGCCTCGACCGCGAGCGCCGCCGCCTCGTCCAGGTCCTCGTCGAAGCCGAGCGTGATCCACGCCTCGGGGGTCCAGGCGATCGGCGTCGCGAGCGACAGGTCGTCGCGCACGGAGAGCGTCAGCTCGGCGCGTTCGCAGGGACATTCGATCGCCCACTGGGACACCTCGCCGTCGCCCTGCCGCGCGTGGCAGTCGCCCGCCGAGAAGAGCGCCCCGTCGACGGGGATCGGGAGGAACAGCGTCGCCCCGGAGACGAGCTCCGTGCAGTCGATGTTCCCGCCCCAGACACGTGGCGGCTGCGTCGGATGGCGTCCGGGCTCGGGCGGCGGCATGCCGAGGACGCCCAGGAAGGGCTGCAGGTCGACTTCACGGCCGTCTCCGTCGCGCCCGACGCCGGCGTCCGCATCCAGCTCCCAGACGATGAGCCGCTCCTCGCCGGCCGAGATCCCGAGCCGATCGTTGAGCGGGGTCGCGACGCCGCCGGTCTTCGTCACCCCGTACGAGCCGGGACGCACGCCGTCGATGCGCACACAGAGCGTCTGGCCGGCGAGCGCCCCGCGGACCTCGACCGGGCCGACGAGCGCATGGCCTGCGTCCACTTCGGGGTCGCGCGCCTCGAAGCGTGGCCAGCCGTCCGGCCCCGGCGGGCCGATGCCCCAGGCGGAGTCGAGCGTCGCGAATCCGATCGAGTCGCCGGGCTCGATCGAGAGCACCGGCTCGAGCTCCCTGGAGAAGTGCCCGTGCAGCGTCCGCCGCTCGAGTGGGAGCTCGTGGAGCGCCACTCAGAACGCCAGCAAGCGTCGCACGGCGTCGGCCACGCGCGCGACCGAGGGCATGTACGCGTCCTCGAGCTTCCAGTACGGGTAGGGAACGTCGTAGCCGGTGACGCGCAGAACGGGGCCGTGGAGGTCGAGGATCGCCTTCTCGGCCAGGATCGCCGCCACCTCGGCCGCGTAGCCGCACGTGCGCGGAGCCTCCTGGACGACGACGACGCGTCCGGTCTTCGCGACCGACGCGAGCAGGGCGTCCTCGTCGAGCGGCTTCAGCGTCCGCAGGTCGAGCACCTCGACGCTCGCCTCGCCGGCCAGCGCGGACGCGGCCTGCTCGGCCAGCGGAACCATCGCCCCGTAGGCGACCACCGTGACGTCCGAGCCCTCGCGCGCGACGCGGGCCCGCCCGAGCGGCACGACGTACTCGCCATCCGGAACGGAGCCGCGCATCGTCCGGTAGTGGAGCTTCGGCTCGAAGATGACCACGGGGTCGGGATCGCGGATCGCCGCCGCCAGCAGCCCCTTGGCGTCAGCGGGCGTGGACGGGATCGCCACCTTCACGCCCGGCGTGTGCACGTAGTAGGCCTCGGGCGAGTCGTCGTGCAGCTCCGGCGCCCGCACGCCGCCCCCGTAGGGCATCCGCACGGTGATCGGGAACTCCATCTTCCCGCCCGACCGCCACCGATAGCGGCCGACGTGGTTGATCAGCTGGTCGAGGCACGGGTAGCTGAAGGCGTCGTACTGCATCTCGCAGACCGGCCGCCAGCCGGCCATGCACAGGCCCACGGCGGTGCCGAGGATGCCCGCCTCGGCGAGCGGCGTGTCGATGCAGCGGTCCTCCCCGAACGTCTCGCGGAGGCCGGCCGTGGCGCGGAACACGCCGCCCACGAGCCCGACGTCCTCGCCCATCACGAGCACGTTCGGGTCGCGCGCGAGCTCGTGGTGGAGCGCGTCGTTGATCGCCTCGACGAGGGTGAGCTCACCCATCGGCGAGGACCCTCCGCAGCTCGGCGAGGTCGTGGTCGAACGAGGCCGGCGGCGCGGCATAGGCGTGCGCGAACACCAGCTCCGGATCGGGATCCGGCTCCGCCTCGGCGGCTGCGATCGCCTCGCGCATCAGCTGGGCCGCCTCGCCCGTGACCTGCTCCCGCAGCTCGTCCGGCAAGAGCCCGCGCCGCCGCAGGTAGCCCTCGAAGCGGCCGACGCACTCGCGCCGGCGCTCCTCCTCGACGCGGGCCGGGTCGATGTAGACGGACGGATCGTCGGCAGTGGCGTGCGGCGCGGCCCGGTAGGTGACCGCCTCGATGAAGGTCGGCCCCTCGCCGGCGCGGGCCCGCGCGACCGCCTCGCGCGTCGCCTCATAGACCGCGAGCACGTCGGCGCCGTCGACGCGCGCCGCCGGGATCCCGTACCCGACCGCCTTGTCGGCCAGCGTCTCGGCGGCGGTCTGCAGCTCGAGCGGCGTCGAGATCGCCCACTGGTTGTTGTTGCAGAAGAGGACAAGCGGCGCCTTCAGCACGCCGGCGAAGTTGGCGCCCTCGTGGAACGAGCCCTCCGAGGTGGCGCCGTCGCCGAAGAACGCGACCGCGCAGGCCGACTCGCCGCGGAGCTTCTTCCCCCAGGCGAGCCCGGCTGCGTGCGGGACGTGCGTACCGATCGGGACGCAGATCGAGGCGACGTTGTAGTCGGCCGGGTTCCACCAGCCCGCGGGATGGCCCCGCCACCAGGACAGCACCGTCGCCGCCGGCATCCCGCGCAGCAGACCGATCGCGGACTCCCGGTAGCTGGGGAAGATCCAGTCGTCGTCGGAGAGGGCGTACACCGCGCCGACCTGCATCGCCTCGTGGTTCCAGAAGATCGCGTACGTGCCGATCCGGCCCTGCCGGTGATAGACGAGCGAGCGCTCGTCGTAGGTGCGCAGGAGGACGAGCTGCCGGTAGAGCTCGAGGAGGTCGGCGTCGTCGAGGCCCTCGACCTCGCCGTCGGGCAGCGACTCCCCGTCGCCGATCACCCGGCGCAGATCCCGCTCGACTCTCACAGCCGCCGAGTCTATGGTCCGGCGAGCGCGCCGCGCACGACCGGGACGCCGAGGCCGAGCTCGCGCGCGAGCCAGCGCAGCTGGTCGTGGTTGGCAGCGAGGTTGAGGGGATGTCCGGCGTCGTACCAGCGGATCGTCTTCGGCGCCGGCGCGGCCCCGGCGAGCGCGACCAGCTCGGCGTGCGGAACGACCGCGTCGTGAAGGCCGTCCTGGATCAGGAACGCGGCGTGCGAGCGCCGGATCCAGGTCAGCTCGTCCAGGCCCGGGCCGAACGAGGCACCGCGCCCGCTCTGCAGGTCGAACGCCTCGATCCGCGGCTCGGTGCCGGCGAGCAGCGCGCCGACGCGGGCGCCGAGGCTGAGTCCGACGAACGCGATGCGCTTGCCGTCGACGTACGGCAGCGACTGGAGCAGGTCGACCGCGCGGCGGAGGTCGAGCACCTCCTGGACGATCGCGGCCCGCTGGCGCGCGTCGGACGCGAAGTCGAGCTGCGGGTTCCGCTCGAACGGATCGTCGACCACGAGCTGCACCGAGCCCCGGGCGGCGAACCAGGTCGCGGGGAGGATCAGGTCGCTCCGGGTGCCGCCCGAGCCGTGCGCCCAGATCACCGCCGGGAACGGCCCCTTGCCCGGCGGGACGGCCAGATAGGCGTGGACACGGCCGCTCCTGGCGCTCGCGAACGACACGTCGTGGATCCTGATCGGGTAGTTGTGGTTCACGACACCCGCATCGGCGAACCGGAGCGGAGCCGACCGGTCGTAGGCGAACGTCGACGGTGTGCCGGCTCCGCCGCACCCCGCCAGCGCGATCAGGGCGAACGCTAGACCAGCACCGAGACCGCGTCGCGCTCGCACTCGAACACCACCTCGTCGACGTCGCCCAGGTCCTCGCCGTCCGCCTGCAGCGGGCAAGGGTGATCGCACACGACCTCGATGCGGTCCACGTCGTGGCCGGAGATCGCGCCGGGAAGGCCGGCGAGCCCACGGCCGAGGGCTGCGAGGAGAAAGCCGCGGGCGATCCGGATCGCACCGGGACTCGCCAGGGCGGCGTAGTCGAGCCCGAGGTCGAAGCTCGCGTCGGGACAGAAGCGCAACGGGACCAGGCCCACGTAGGTGAAGACCGGCTCGTTGGAGACGGCGATCAGTGCGCCCCGGCCACGGCCCTTCACCTCGAGGACGTCCGGCAGCCGCCAGCCGCTCGCGGCGACGATCCCGACGACCGTGCGGACGAACGCGAGGTCGCCCGGCCGCCGTCCGTCCTCGCGGCGACCCATCGCATCCACCCGTCGCACGGACTGGGAATCGAGCCCGATTCCCGCCGAGAACGCAAACCGGCGGCCGTTCGCACGTCCGAGCGAGATCCGGCGGGGCCGGCCGCTCGTCAGCCGCCGCGCGGCGGCGACCGCGTCGCCGGGCAGGCCGAGCGAGCGAGGCAGGACGTTCGTCCCGCCGCCCGGGACGAAGCCGAGCAGCTGTCCGCCGTCGGCGCCGTTCAGCACCTCGTTGAAGACGCCGTCGCCGCCGAATGCGAAGATCGCCTCGCCCTCCGCCTCGCGCGCCAGCTCGATCGCGTGGCCGCGCCGCTCGGTGAGGGCCGTCGTGAGCTCGTACGCGCCGCCGAGCTCACGCTCGACCGCGCGGACGCGCTCCTCGGTGACCGAGCTCGCGTACGGGTTGACGATCAGCGTGGCTCTCATGCGCCCAGTCGGGACTAGATCACGAACGCCTCGGGCCTGGACTCGCCGCGCGCGAAACGCTCGAGCGCGAACGCGGACAGGTCGAGCGTCGGCTCGCGGCCGGCCACGAGCTCGGCGACGTGCTCGCCGACCGCGGGCGCCTGCTGGAAGCCGTGCCCGGAGAAGCCGGTCGCGTACAGGAAGCGCGACGGCTCGGCGGCCTCGCCGACGATCGCGTTGTGGTCCGGGCTGACCTCGTAGTAGCCCCACCACGACGACTGCACCGGCAGGTCGAGCAGCGCCGGCAGGCGACGCGCGGCCGGCTCCGCCAGCGCCTCGAGCGTCTGCTCGCGGCCGCCGAACACGAGCCCCGGCCCCTCGCGGTGGAAGTAGAAGCCGCTCGTGAAGTCGATCGTCAGCGGCAGCCGCTCGGGCAGGCCTCCGTCCTCGGGCGTGAAGAACATCCAGCGCGGCTCGCCGCGGACGGGGATCTCGACGCCCGCCATCGCGGCGACCTCCGACGACCACGCGCCGGCGCAGCAGACGACGACCTCCGTTGCGATCCGGCCCTTCGCCGTCTCCACGCCGGCCACACGCCCGCCGGCGACGTCGATGCCCGTCACCTCGCACCCTTGCCGCACGTCCAGGCCGCGCGCGTACCACTGGACCACGGCCTCCGGTGTCGCGTAGCCGTCGAGGTCGCAGAACGTGGCCGCGAGCAGCCCTTCCGGGTCGAGCTGCGGGACGATCTCGAGCGCCTCCTCGATCGACAGCTCGCGCGAGGGCACGCCGAGCGAGTGCTGGAGCGCGAGCGCGGCCTGGAAGCGCGCGACGTCGGCCTCGTCGTCGAGCAGGAACAGGTATCCGTCCTGCCGGAGGTCGATGCCCTCCATGCGCTCGAACTCGTCGAGCGAGCGCAGCGCGATACGGACGTTCAGCTCGTCGGCGAACTGCGCGCGGATGCCGCCGGCCGACTTCGACGTCGAGCCGGACGCGAGCGAGTCCCGCTCGAGCAGGACGACGTCGGTGAGGCCGAGCTCCCGCAGGTGCCACGCGACCGACGCGCCCATCGCGCCGCCTCCGACGATCACGACCTCCGCAGTCTCCGTCACGGCTCGATTGTTGCTAGGAAGCTCGGATGCTGCGCCGGATCCCCGTGGGCGTCCTCGCCGTGCGCGAGTTCCGCCTGCTCTTCGTCGGCCAGGCGACCTCGGCTTTCGGCGACCGGCTGGTGCCGATCGCGCTCGCCTTCGCGGTCCTCGACCTCACCGGCTCGGCCTCCGACCTGGGGTACGTTCTCGCCGCGGAGACGGTGCCTATGGTGCTTCTGGTCGCGGTTGCCGGCGTCTGGGCCGATCGGCTGCCCCGCCAGCTGGTCATGCTCGGCTCGGACGTCGTGCGCATGGCAGCGCAGGGGACGACGGCAGTCCTGTTGCTGACCCACGAGGCGCGGCTCTGGCAGCTGCTCGTCCTGCAGGCCGTGTACGGAGCCGCCAACGCGTTCTTCGCGCCCGCCGTGATCGGGCTCGTGCCCGCGGCGGCCGGCGCCGGTCGGCTCCAGCAGGCCAACGCACTGATGAGCCTGTCGCGAAGCACGGTCGGAATCGTCGGCCCTGCGATCGGCGGCACGCTCGTGGCTCTCATCAACCCGGGCGCCGCGCTCGCGATCGACGCGGGAACGTTCGCCGTGAGCGCGATCTGCCTTGCTCTCCTGCGCATGCCCCGGGTCGAGCGGGAGAAGGCGCGCGAGCCGGTCCTGGCCGAGCTGCGCGAAGGCTGGCACGAGATCCGCTCCCGCAGCTGGCTGCTCACGATGATCGTGTACTTCGGGTTCTTCAACCTCGCCGCGTATCCCGCATTCTTCGTCCTGGGGCCGTACGTGGCCAAGCACTCGCTCGGGGGCGCCTCCGCGTGGGCGATCATCCTGACCGCTGGCGCCGTCGGGTCGGTGGTGGGTGGCCTCCTCTCGCTCCGGGCGCGGCCGCGCCGGCCTCTCCTGTCGAGCGAAGCCCCGCTGCTCCTCGTGCCGGTCGCAGCCGTCCTTCTCGCGTTCCGAGCACCCATCGCGGCGATCGCAGCTGCGTCGTTCTCCGGCTCCGCGATGCTCGCGCGCGGCGACGCGATCTGGCACACGGTCGTGCAGCAGCGGATCCCCGAAAGCGCGATCTCACGCGTGAGCGCGATCGACTGGGCCGGGTCGCTGGTTCTCAACCCCATCGGGCTCGCGCTCGTCGGGCCACTCGCGGCGGGCATCGGCATCCGTACGACGCTCATTGCCACCGCTTCGCTCACCCTCGCCGCGACGGTGGGGTGCATGGCAGTCCCCAGCGTGCGCAACCTCGAGCGCCGGCTCGAGGACGCGCCCGCCTCGCCTGTCTACGCGGGCGTCGAGTAGCCGCGCATGCCGTCCACGAGCAGCGCGAAGAACCGGTCGGCGAGGGCGTCCGTGTCGCGACCGGGCTGGAGCCACGTGTAGGCCCAGTTGGCGGCCGACAGGAGGACGAGCGTGGCGGCAGAGACGTCGAGGTCGGCGCGGAGCTCGGACAGCTCGACACCCTCCTGGAACAGCGCGCGGATCCGTTCCTCGTAGCGTCGGCGGGCGGCCACGAACTCGTCGCGCCGCGCTCCCTCGAGGTAGCGCCACTCCTGCGTCCATACCGTCGCCACGTCGAGCTGCTCGGCCACGATCCGCAGGTGGGCGCGCAGCGCGAGGCGGAGCTTGTCGACGGCGGGCAGCTGCTCGGGAATCGCGTCGAGGGCGCCGTGGAAGGCCTCGGCCCCGTCGTGCAGCGTCTCGTAGAGCAGATCCTGCTTCGAGTCCATGTGCGCGTAGAGCGAGCCCTTCTGGACACCCATCGCCTCGGCCAGGTCGCCTATCGACGTGCCGTGGTAACCCTTCTCGGCGAAGAGCCGGGCCGCCTGGCGGGCGAGCTCGTTTCGGCGCGTGGGCATGCTAGGCTCGAACCCTAACGATCGTTTGGTTGCGAGCGGAGGTTTCGGTGGACGAGCAGGGATTTCTCGAGTACGTCCAGTCCGGCGGGCAGGTCGAGACGGACGACTGGATGCCGGACGAGTACCGCCAGAAGCTGATCAAGTTCATCGAGATGCACGCCAACTCGGAGCTGATGGGCGTACTGCCCGAACGCGAGTGGATCCTCCGCGCCCCCACGCTGCAGCGGAAGCTCGCCCTGACCGCCAAGGTGCAGGACGAGGTCGGCCACGCGCAGCTGATCTACCGCGTCGTCGAGGACCTCGGCAAGCCGCGCGAGCAGTGCCTCGCCGATCTGATCTCCGGCACGAGCAAGTTCCACAACGTCTTCCACTACCCGACCCGCACCTGGGGCGACGTCGGCGTGATCGCCTGGCTCGTCGACGCGGCCGCGATCATCTCGCAGAAGGCGCTGCTCAAGTGCTCCTACGCGCCGTATGCGCGGATCATGAAGAAGATCTGCTGGGAGGAGTCGTTCCACATCCTCCACGGCCGCGACGTGATCCTGACGCTGATGCTCGGCACGGACGGGCAGCGCGAGCTCGTCCAGGAGGCGTTGAACCGTTGGTGGGCGCCGCTGATGATGTTCCACGGCAACCCGATCCCCGCCGAGAACGACCCCGTCGTCCAGTGGCGGATCAAGACGCAGGGGAACGAGGAGGCGCGCCAGCAGTTCCTCGACGGCTACGTGCCGCAGATCTGGGAGCTCGGCCTGACCGTCCCCGACCCGAAGCTGCGCCGACGGGAGGACGGCGTCTGGGAGTACACCGAGCCCGACTGGGACGAGCTGCGCTCGGTCGTCACCGGCCACGGCCCGATGACCGCGGAGCGGCTCGAGTTCCGGCGCGTCACGCGCGAGGAGACGGCGTGGGTGCGCTCGGTGGTGCTGGCCGAAGCGGCATGACCGCGAAGCGTTCAGGCCGCAGGGGAGGGGTCACAGGGGAACCGGGAGGTTCCCCTGTCAGGTCCGGCCTCTGGAAGAAGAGGGTCCGCGGGGGAAACCTGGTTTCCTCCGCGGGAGCGAGCAACGCGAGCGACGCGGCATGACCTCGGTCTGGGAGGTCTTCAGGCAGGAGCGGAAGGGGCAGGCGTTCGAGCATGCCGGCTCGGTGGTCGCGCCGGACATCGCGTTCGCGGAGGCCTACGCGCACGAGCAGTACGGCCGCCGCGGCGAGTCGGTGGCGCTCTGGGTCGTGCCGCGGGACGCGATCCACGAGCTCGACGACTTCCCGGACGAGCTCGGACGCAACTACCACCGCGTCGACGGGTACTCGCTGAAGGTCAAGCTGAAAGAGGCGCGTGAGCGAGCGGGCACAGCGACTCCTTGAGCTCGCCGACGACGAGCTCGTCCTCGGCTGGCGCAACTCGGAGTGGACGGGGATCGCGCCCTCGCTCGAGGAGGACGTCGCGTTCTCGTCGATCGCGCAGAACGAGATCGGGCACGCGCGGGCGCTGTACGAGCTCGCGGCCGCCGACCTCGGCACGACTGCCGACGAGCTCGCCTTCGACCGTCAGCCGGGCGAGTACCGCGCCGCGCCGCTGGTCGAGCTCCGGTTCGTCCCCGACTGGGGCCGCACGATCGCCCGGCACTACCTGTACGAGACGGCCGACGAGGCACGGATCGCGGCACTGAAGGGCTCGTCCGATGCGGACGTGGCCGGTCTGGCTGCGAAGATCGACCGCGAGGAGGTCTACCACCGGCTGCACGCCGAGATGTGGGTCGACCGGCTGCTCGCGAGCCCGGACGGCCGCGTGCGGCTCATCGACGCGACGCGGGAGCTCTGGCCGTACGCGCTGGGCATCCTCGACGACGACCTCCGGCCCACGTGGGCGGAGCGCGTGCGTGAGCGGCTCGGCGTCGACCTGACGAACGGCGACGCGATCGCGCGCGGCGCGCACGCCGACGACTGGACGGCGCTGTGGGATGAGATGACCATGGTGCGCCGGTCGGTTCCGGGCGCCCAGTGGTGACCAACAGAGTGGTGACCGACAGAGTGGTGACGGCGGCGCAGGTCTGGGCGGCACTCGAGCAGGTCGAGGACCCCGAGATCCCGGTCGTGTCGCTCGTCGATCTCGGCGTCGTCCGCAACGTCCAGGTCGAGGGCGACCGCGTCCACGTCGAGTTCACACCGACGTTCCTCGGCTGCCCGGCGCTCGAGGTGATGCGCGACCGGATGGCGGCGAAGATCGCGGAGCTCGGCGGCGAGCCGGACGTCGAGGTGGTGCTCGACGACTCATGGTCCACGGACCGGATCACGCCGGCGGGGCGCGAGAAGCTCCGCGCCGCCGGGTTCGCCCCACCGGCGCCGCGCGCGGCCGCGACGCCGACGCTGATCCAGCTCCAGAAAGGCTTCCGCTGCCCGTACTGCGGCTCGACCGAGACGCGGCTGGACAATCTCTTCGGCCCGACGCCCTGCCGGTCGATCCGCTACTGCGAGGCCTGCCGCCAGCCGTTCGAGCAGTTCAAGACGATCTAGTTGCCGTCGAAAGTCCGGCCGCTTCGCGGCCATGGTGACTTCCGACGGTGAGAAGCCGGCTCCCAGCCGCCGCCCGCCGCGCCCGCCATGTCGGTCGCGGCGGGCGGGGCGGCCGCCATGCAACGTCGGCTGTTCGCCGACAATCCGCGAACGGCCGACTTCAATCCATACGACGTGATCAAGCGGACGCGAAATCTCTGATCAACTGGACGGTTCCGGACAGAAGGGCCGCGAGCAGCGAAACCAGAGTTTTGACCGACTGTTTGAGAACTCGTTAAGCGTTCCGCGCCCGTCAATTTCACATCCAACCCTTAGTCCGGACGACCGGGTTCCGCAGTAGGCTGCGCACCATGCTCGTCGTCATCGTCGCCATCGCGGTCGCCGTCGTCCTGCTGCTCGTCCTCGCGTTCGCGTTCAACCACCTCGTCCGGCTGCGCAACGAGACGCAGGCCGGGTGGTCGAACATCGACGTGCAGCTCAAGCGGCGGAACGACCTGATCCCGAACCTGGTCGAGGCCGTCAAGGGCTACGCGGCGCACGAGCGCGGGCTGTTCGACGAGATCACCCAGGCGCGTGCGGCCGTCTCGGGCGCGAGCGGGCCGGCCGCCACGGCCGCCGCAAGCGACGCCCTCACCGCCGGGGTCGGGAAGCTGTTCGCGGTCGCGGAGAACTACCCGCAGCTGCGGGCGACCGAGAACTTCCAGCAGCTGCAGAGCGAGCTGACCGACACCGAGGACAAGATCGCAGCCGCGCGCCGCTACTACAACTCGGTCGTCCAGACGTACAACACCGCCGTGCAGAGCTTCCCCGCCGTGCTCTACGCCGGGATGCTCGGCTTCCGCGCCCGCGAGTTCTTCGCCGCCGACGACTCCGACCGGGCGGTGCCGCAAGTCTCCACGACGACCTAGTCGCCGATGACTCTCCGGGAGCAGATCCGCCGGAACTACCTGATGACGACGGTGCTGCTCGGGTTCTTCACGGTCCTGATCGGCGGCGTCGCGGCGGCGCTGTACGCGATCTACGGGCCGCCGGCCGCGATCGCCGTCGTCATCGGCGGCCTGGCGTGGGCGACGTTCTCGTGGTTCGCCTCGACGCGGGTCGTGTCGGCCGTCACCGGGGCGACCCCGGTGACGAAGGCCGAGCAGCCGGAGCTGTACCGGATCGTCGAGAACCTGTCGATCGCCGCCGGCCTGCCGGCGACGCCGGACGTCCGCATCGTCGACGACCCGGCGCCGAACGCCTTCGCGGCCGGGCGCGACGCCAAGCACTGCTACGTCTGCGTCACCACCGGCCTCCTGCAGACGATGGACAGCCGGGAGATCGAAGGCGTGATCAGCCACGAGCTGGCGCACGTCCAGCACCGCGACGTGCGCCTGATGACACTCGTCGCCGTGCTCGTCGGTGTGATCGCGCTGGTCTCGGACATCGCGCTGCGCCTGCTGTTCTTCGGCGGCGGGCGCAGGCGCGGCTCGAGTCCGGCCGACCTGGTCATCCTCGTGATCGGGATCGTCGGCCTGATCCTGGCGCCGCTCGCAGCGGTCGGCATCCAGATGGCGGTCTCGCGGCGGCGCGAGTACCTCGCGGACGAAGGCGGCGCCGAGATCTCCGGGGACGCCGAGGGCCTCGCGCTCGCGCTCCGCAAGCTGCTCGACGACCCGCGCGAGATCCGGGACACGAGCAAGTCGACGGCCCACCTCTACATCGAGGGCCCGCTGCGCAAGGCGAGCGGCCCGCGCGCGCTCCTCGGCGGCCTCTTCGACACGCATCCGCCGCTCGAGGACCGAATCGCCGCGCTCGAGAAGCTCGGCGGTTTCACGCTGCCGCCCGAGTAATCAGTCGAAAGTCCAGGGACTTTCGACTGCAAGGTGACACTTGAGCCGAAGTTAGCCGCGCCCGCACAGGTCGGGCGCGGCAGAGGACGCTTACGATCCGAGGACGATGAGCGAGAAGGCTGACCTGCGGGTCATCGCGGTCGACTGGTCGGGAAGCAAGAGCCCCAGCGCCCAGCGCAGGACGATTTGGAAAGCGGAGATGGCCAGGCGGCCGGATCGTCTCCCTTGAAGGCGGCCACACGCGTGACCAGGTGGTCGACCAACTGATCGCGACGGCAAGCGAATCGCCGCGCTTGATCGTCGGTCTCGACTTCGCGTTCTCCCTGCCGGCGTGGTACTTCCTCTTCATTCCGCCTGGAGTGCCGCACCGGCCGCGGAACCTCTCGGACACCGAGCCCGCGACGGCCGTCGTCGCCCGGAACGACGCCCGCGACGAGGATCGAGTCGTCCCCTACAGCGCCAGCTCGAGGAACCGCGTGCCGGCGACCGGGCTGTCGTAGTACGGCTCGATGTCGCGGAAGCCGAGCGACTCGTACAACGGCTGCGCCTCGGTCATCTGCAGCAGCGTGTCGAGGCGCATCCGCTCGTAGCCCGCGTCGCGGGCGGCCGCGATCACCTCCTCGGCGAGCGCGCGGCCGACGCCCTGCCCCCGGGCCGAGGGGCGCACGTACAGCCGCTTCATCTCGCAAAGGCCGCCGCCGAGCGACCGGAGCGCGACGCAGCCCGCGAGGCCGCCCGAGATTCGCGCGACGAGGAGCCGGCCGGCAGGAGGCGCGTACGCGCCGGGGAGACCGGCGAGCTCGCGGTCGAAGCCCTGGTAGCCGAGGTCGACGCCGAGCGCGGCCGCGTACTTCCGGAAGAGCCCGCGCACCGCGTCGAGATCGCCGTCGCGAGCCTCCGTGATCTCCACGCGGCGACTGTAGCTCCCGTTAGGCTGTCGGTCGTGCCCGTGGAGATCTTCTACTGCCCCGTCTGAGACGGCTACGACGAACGGGCCGCGAGTCTCGCGGCCGAGCTGCGGTCGGCGGGCATCCAGGCCACGCCCGTCAAGGGCGAGAAGTCGCAGTTCGACGTCATCCGCGACGGCGAGACGGTCTTCTCCAAGCAGCGCGTCGGTCGCTGGCCCGAGGAAGGCGAAGTGCTGCGCGCGTTGAAAGAACGCTCGTGAAGCTCGCCGCCCTCGCCGTTGTCGCGCTCGTAGTTGCCGCGGCCGCGTCCGCCGCGAGCCCGCGCGATCCGAAGAAGGTGATCATCCCGGCCGTCCAGGCGAAGGCCAAGGCGATCAACGTTCAGCGCTCGGATCTCACGAACGAGAGCTGGAAGGCAAACCCGGCGAGCACGAGCCAGGGCAACCCACGCTGCTCGTATTACAACCCGAACCAGTCCGACCTGACGGAGAACGGCGACGCCGACTCGCCGGAGTTCACGCTCCCGAGCAGCTCGTTCGTCTCGTCGAACACCTCGATCTTCACAACCGCGACGCAGGGCAGAACCGCGTACGCCCGAGTCGTTCAGCCGAAGCTGCCACAGTGCCTCGCGGAGATCTTCCGCAAGGGCGCCGCGCCGACCAAGGTGACGATCGTCTCCGCCAAGGAGGTCTCCTTCCCCAAGCTTGCGGAGCGCTCGAACGCCTATCGCATCGTGGCTTCGTTCAAGTCGGGGTCTCAGAAGATCGCCGTGTACCTCGACGTCGTGGTCATGAATCGCGGCAAGGTCGACGCGGTGATCTTCTTCGCCGGCATCGGGCAGGTGTTCAACGCCGCGTTCGAGCGCAGCGTGGCCGCGAGGGTCGCGGCCCGCACGGCGAACGCCTGACCGCCTAGCGAAGCAGGAAGCCGAGCCCGAGCTCGTCCCGCGGCTCGAGCACGAACTCGTGGCGGCCCGTCAGGTGGGCCGATCCCTCGACCTCCGTGACCACCGCGGGGATGCCCGCGACCTCGGTCTCGGCCACGATCCGGGCGCGGAACTCCGAGCCGACGATGCTCCGGTGCAGGAGCTCGTCGCCGACGCCGATCCGGCCCTCCGCAGCCAGCAGCGCGAGCCGTGCCGAGGTGCCGCTGCCGCACGGCGAGCGGTCGACCTCGCCGTCGGCGAACACGGTCACGTTGCGCTGCGTGAGCGGCGGGCCGTCGGTCTCGTCCTGCCAGAAGATCACGCCGTAGACGTCGCGGAGCTCCGGCTCGAGCGGGTGCACGATCTCGCGCTCGGCCTCGAGCTCGGCCTTTACGGCGCGGCCGAGCTCGATCAGCCGCGGCAGCTCCTGCGGCTCGACGCGCTCCTCGACGCTCGCGTAGAACGCCCCGCCGAAGCTGACGTTCTCCGAGTGGACGAAGGCCGGAACGTTGCGGAAGCGGACGGAGCGCACGTCGCCACCCTCGACGCGCGCCCAGGTCTCGAGCCGGCCGGAGGGCACGTCCACCACCACGTGCGTCTCCGGCTCGCGCGCCTCGATGCGGCCGCTCTCGATCGCCCACGTGACGAGCGCGATCGTCCCGTGGCCGCACGCGGTCGAGTAGCCGGCGTTGTGGAAGAACACGACGCCGAGGTCGGCGCCCTCGTCCTCGGGCTCGGTGACGAAGCAGCCGTACATGTCGGCGTGGCCGCGCGGCTCGTGGACGAGCAACTTGCGCACGTCGTCGAGGTGCTCCGCGGCGAAGCGGCGCTGGTCGAGGATCGTGGGGCCGGCCGGCGGGTCGACTCCGCCCGTGACGATCCGGAACGGCTCGCCCGCGGTGTGGTAGTCGACCGTCTCTACGCGCAGGCTCAACGACCGGTGCTCAACGGCCTGTGAACTGCGGCGGGCGCTTCTCGCGGAAGGCGGTCACGCCCTCATGGAAGTCCGCCGTCTGCGTCGCGACCGTCTGCAGCTGCGCCTCCAGCTCCAGCTGCTCGTCGAGCGTGCCCAGCTGCGCCTGCTCGAAGAGGCGCTTCGTCATCGCGATCGCCTTCGTCGGCGCGGCGGCGTAGTTGGCCGCCAGCCCGGCCGCCTGCCCGGCCAGCTCGTCGTCGGGAACGACGGCCGAGACGAGCCCCCATTGGAGCGCCTCGGCCGCCGAGAGCTTGCGGTTCGACGTCATCCACTCGAATGCGCGCGCCTGCCCGAGCAGGCGGCCGACGAAGAAGGAGCCGCCCGCGTCCGGCACGAGCCCGATGCCGACGAAGCCCGGGATGAAGCTCGCCGACTCGGCCGCGATGCGCAGGTCGCAGGCGCAGGCGAGCGAGACGCCTGCGCCGGCGCAGGGCCCGTTGACGGCGGCGATCACGGGCTTCTCCAGCGCCCGGATCGCGAGCACGTTCGGGTGATAGGTCGCCCGGAGCATGTCGCCCGTGTTGCCGGGATGCTCGTCGAACTCGCGCAGATCCTGGCCGGCGCAGAACCCGCGCCCCGCGCCCGTGATCACGACCGCGCGCACCTCCGGGTCACGCGCCTCCTCGAGCCCGGCCGCGAGCCCGCGGTGCACGGCCAGCGTGAACGCGTTGAGCGCCTCGGGGCGGTTCAGCGTCAGCGTCAGCACCGCCCCGTCCCGGGTGACTTCGACCTCGGCCATCGCCGCTGAGACTACTTGACACGGGGATCCCGGCCAGGCAAATCGACTCCTCTCCGCCCGGGGCACCCCAGCCCACCACCCGCTTTCTAGCGTAACGGGAAACCTGTGACGCGTGTGAAACGCGCTCGTGCCGAAAGCGTGACGATTCGTCCACAGCCTCGGCCCCGGGCCCGAGTGCTAGCGTGGCCGGCCATGGCGCACCTGAGGCTGATCTCGAGCGGCCCGCAGCCTGCGGAGGAGGCTCCGCTCGACGCCTACTCGCGGGTCGTGACCGAGGTCGCCGAGCGGCTCGCCCCCTCGGTGGCGAACCTGCGCGTCTCGCGCCGCTTCCGCGGGCGTCGCGTGGACGGCGGAGGCAGCGGCGTCGTGATCACGCCGGACGGGTTCATGCTCACGTCCGCGCACGTCGTCGAGCGGGTCGAGACGGGCGTCGCCTCCTTCTCCGACGGGCGCGAGCTCGAGCTCGAGGTCGTCGGCACGGACGCGCTGTCCGATCTGGCCGTGCTCCGCACGAGCGACGACGACCTCGCGCCGGCCGAGCTCGGCGACGCCGAGAGCCTGCGGGTCGGGCAGCTCGTCGTCGCGATCGGCAACCCGCACGGCTTCGGCAGCTCGATCACGGCCGGCGTCGTGTCGGCGCTCGGACGCTCGCTGCCGACGCGTCAAGGCCGGGTCGTCGAGAGCGTGATCCAGACCGACGCCGCGCTCAACCCGGGCAACTCGGGCGGCGCGCTCGCAGACGGCAGCGGCCGCGTCGTCGGGATCAACACCGCCGTCGCGGGCGTCGGGCTCGGGCTCGCGGTACCGATCAACCGGACGACGCGCGGCATCGTCGCCGCGCTGATGAACGAGGGCCGCGTGCGCCGCGCCTATCTCGGGCTCGCCGGCGGCTCCAGGCCGCTGCCACCGCGCCTGGCCGCCCGGCTCGGTCGCCGCAGCGCCGTCGAGGTCGTCGAGATCGTCGAGGGCAGCCCCGCCGCACTCGCCGGGCTGCGCCCGGAAGACCTGATCGTCGCGCTGGACGGTTCCGAAGTGCGGGGCGTCGACGACATCCAGCGGCTGATGACCGCGGAGCGGATCGGCGAGACCGTCACCGCGACGGTCGTCCGCCAGGACCGCGAGCTTCGTGTCCCTCTCGTCCCGACCGAGCTCGAGGAGGAACGTCGATGAGCAGACTGGGCCGCCGCGCCGAGCGGGCGTTTCTCGGCAGCGTGATGGCGGTGCTGGCGTTCCTCGTGGAGCGCCGTGTGCTGCGCGCGATCAAGCGCAGCCGTTAGCGCTTACCGCGCGGCCAGATGAAGTCCGCGATCAGGAGCCCGCTGAGCGTTGCGGCCGCGATCCCGAGCGTCGTGCCGAGCCAATCGGGCGCGGTCCTCGTCGACGCGGCGAAGCCGGTCGCGACGATCGCCGCCGACGCCCCGGCGGCGAGCACGAGCCGCCGGACCGACCGCCGGATCGTCGTCTCGAGCGACGAAATCGCGGGCAGGTCGATCTCCAGCCGGCGGCCCGGGCGGGCACCGGCCATCCGCTCGGCCGCCTGAACGAACCGCCGGATCCGCAGCACCACCTTCTGCGCCTCGTAGAAGGCGCGCGTCGGATCGGCCGCGTGCCGGAAACGCTCGGCCATCATCTTCAGCACGAAGGTGCCGACGACGGAGAGCGGATCGAGTTCCGGATCGAGGGTCGTTGCAGCGATCTGCATCTGCGCGAGCGCCTTGCCCGTCAGTGCCAGCGCCGCCGGCAGGCGGATGTCGTGGCGCGCCGCGACCTGGGTGATCGACTGCATCAGCGGCCCGAGCTCGATGTCCCGGAGCGCCTGGCCGCGGACGCCGGAGAACAGGTGCGAGATCTCGAACTCGAACTGGGACAGGTCGATGTCGGGCCAGCGGTCGCCGCCCGAGAGCGAGAGCACGACCTCGGCCACGAAGGCGTCGTCCCCCTGCCAGAAAGCGGTGACGAGCAGCAGCATCTGCTCGCGCAGGCGGGCGTCGAGCTCGCCGACCATCCCGCAGTCGAGGAAGTAGATCTTCCCGTCCGACCAGAGCAGGTTGCCGGGATGCGGGTCGGCGTGGAAGAACCCGTCGATGAGGATCTGCCGGTAGTACGACTCGATCAGCTGCCGCGCCGCCTCGCCCCGCTCGGGGACCGGCGGCGCATCGCGCACGTTGACGCCGTCGATGAAGTCGAGCACGAGCAGGCGCGAGCTCGAGATCTGCGGCAGGTAGTCCGGGACGGCGAGACGCGAGTACGGCTTCAGCACCTCCCGCAGCCGGACGATGTTCGCGGCCTCCATGCGGAAGTCGAGCTCGCGGTAGAGCGAGTCGGAGAGGTGGCGGATCACGGCCGGGATGTCGACGAGCTTCCGCAGCCCGGGCCGGTTTTCGGCCTTGCTCGCGAACAGCTCGAGCAGGCCCAGGTCGCGCATGATCGCCACCCGCGCGCCGCGCCGCTGCACCTTGACGACGACCTTCTGGCCGCTCTCCAGCGTCGCGACGTGCACCTGGCCGATCGTTCCGGCCGCGAGCGGCTCGGGCTCGATCGACTCGAACACGTCCTCCCAGGGCACGCCGAGCTCCTCCTCCATCACCGAGACGACGTCGGACTCGTTCATGGGCGTGACCTTGTCCTGGAGCGTCGCCAGCTCGTCGATGAACTCCGGCGGCAGCAGGTCGGGGCGCGTCGACAGGATCTGTCCGAGCTTGGCGAAGGTCGGGCCGAGCTCCTCGAGCGCCATCCGCAGGTTGCGGGCGCGCTCCCGTAGCGGGACGTCGGCCGAGCCGCGCTCGCGCAGCCCGTACTTCGCCACGACGCGGCCGATCTCGGTCGCCCGCCCGAGGAGCCGGTCTTCGCCTGCGTTCGCTGCCTGTTTCACCGGAAGAACCGGCGCTTCTTCTGCGCCTGCTCCTCGACCCGCTGCATCGTGTTGACGATCACCACCGTCCGCCGCGTGCCGTGCGAGACGCGGTTCGGCACGTTGCCGAGCAGGAACTCCTTGCGGCCGCTCATGCCGACGTTGCCGACCACGACCACGTCGACGTCCTCCGTCTCGGCGGCCTCGATGATCGCCTTGGCGGGATCGTCTCCGACCACGACCGTGCCGAAGCCGTGGTCTCCGGCCAGCTCGCGCGCATGCCGGACGAGGTCCTCGGTCATCGCCACGCTCGTCGTGGCCGGCGGGATGACGACCTGCACGAGGACGAGGTCCGCCCCGAAGCGCGTCGCCATCTCCGCGGCGAACCGAACCGCCACCTCGGCGGTCTCCGAGCGGTCGGTGGCGACCAGCACGCGTCGCACCATCGAGCCGTTCTCCTTCACGGTTCCGCTCTTTCCGTCTGGCGCATGCCCTGATTCTCGCGTACCCCGGTGCGCGCTGCCGGATCAGCGGCCCTTGAACTCCGGCGGGCGCTTCTCGACGAACGCGCTCAACCCCTCCTTCGCGTCCTCCGAGGCGAAGGCCAGATAGAGGACACGGCGCTCGTAGTCGAGCCCAAGCGAGAGCGGTGCCTCATAGGCACGGTTGACGGCCTCCTTGGCCAGGCGGTTCGCCACCGGGCCCTTGGCGGCGATCTGCCCCGCCACCCGCTTCGCCTCGTCGAGCCACGCCTCGCGCGCCACGACGCGCGCGACCAGGCCGGCGTCGAGCGCCTCGCGCGCGGAGAGCAGGCGGCCGGAGAGGATCACGTCCATGGCGAGCGCCTTGCCGACGGCGTGCGTGAGCCGCTGCGTCGCGCCCGCGCCGGGGAGGATGCCGAGGCCCGTCTCCGGCTGGCCGAACACCGCGCTCTCGGACGCGACGATCAGATCGCAGGTCATGGCCAGCTCGCAGCCTCCGCCCAGGCAGTAACCGGACACCGCGGCGACGATCGGCGTGCGGACGGCGCGGATCGCATCCCAGCGCTCGATCCGCTTCGCCGCGTACATGTCCATCGCGGACGCGGTCGCCATCTCGCCGATGTCCGCGCCGGCGGCAAAGGCCCGATCCGAGCCGCCGATGACGATGCAGCGGACGTCCTCGTCGTCGTCGAACGAGCGCAGGGCGTCGGCCAGCTCGCCCATCAGCTCCGCGTTCAGCGCGTTCAGCCGGTCGGGCCGGTTGAGGAGCGCCGTCGCGATCCTGCGCTCGGGCTCCCGCTCGACGAGGACGAGCGGGGCCGGCTCAGCCATCGTGCTTCTTCTCCACGAAGCGCCGCACCGCGCTCTGCGCCTCGTCGCCGAGCATCGACAGGGCGAGCCAGTCGCGTGCGTGGTTGACGGTCTCGTGCCAGGAGAGGTCGCGCCAGAAGTTGAGCTGCTGCTTGGCGTAGCGGGTCGTCTGGGGCAGCTTGGCGGCGAGCCTGGCGGCCAGGTCGTCGACCGTCGCGTCGAGGTCGGCCGCGGGAACGACACGGTTGACGAGGCCCCACTCGGCCGCCTGTCGGGCGGGAATCTCCTCGCAGAGGAGGACGATCTCGCGTGCGCGCCGCTCCCCGACCATGATCGGGAGCCATTGCGTCGCGCCGCCGGCCGGAACGGAGCCGTGCTCGAGCCCGACATGCCGGATGTAGGCGTCGTCGACCATCACCGCGAGGTCGCACGCCATCTGCAGCTCGTTTCCGCCCCCGACGCAGATGCCGTTGATCCGCGCGAGCGTCGGCTTGCCGATCTCCCTGAGCCTGTCGTGCGCGTCCTTGAAGGCGCCGAACCACTTCCAGTAGCCCGACGGATTGCCGAGGTAGTCGGCCTGCCACTCCTTCAGGTCGGCGCCGACGCAGAACGCGCGGCCCACGCCCGTGAGGACGACGACGCGGATCTCGTCGTCCCAGGACGCGTCCTCGGCGGCGCGCGCGAGCTCGCGGAGCATGCGGAAGTCGAACGCGTTCAGCCGCTCGGGCCGGTTGAGCGTGATCGTGGCCCGGGGCGGCGCCTTCTCGTAGACGATCCGCTCGAAGCCGAGCTCGCCGGGCGCGCGCGGGATGGGTGCCGACGGTTCCGTCACGGGACACCTCGAGCCTAATCGCTTAGGCTTGGCCGGTGTCGGGAGGGAGCGCGCTCGCCGTCGTACTGGCCCTTTCGGCGGGGCTGGCGGGGTCCGTCCAGGCGGCGGTGATGGGCAAGCTCGGCGAGCGCGTGGGCATCTTCGAGGCGCTCGCGTTCTCGACGGTGGTGGCGATCGTGATCGGCCTGGCCGCGCTGCTCGTCGTCCGCCAGAGCTTCGACGGGATCGCCGCCGCGGCCCGTCAGCCGGTCTGGCTGTGGACCGGCGGTGCGCTGAGCGCGTTCATCGTGCTGGCCGTGACCGTCGGCCCGCCGCGGATCGGCGTCACGGCGACGGTGGGCACGGTCATCGCCGGCAACCTGGTCATGGCCGCCGTGATCGACCACTTCGGGCTGCTCGGCAACGACCGGATCGCGCTCCACTGGACGCGGGTGCTCGGCATCGCGCTGCTCGCCGCCGGCGCCGCGCTCACGCTCCGCAAGTAGCCGCCGGACTAGTCGGCGGCGAGCGGGACGAGGCGGAACGCGTCCACGTCGACCAGGCCCTGGTCGGTCAGCTTCAGGCTCGGGATCACCGACAGGGCGAGGAAGGACAGCGTGAGGAACGGGGTCGCCAGCCGGCAGCCGAGCCTCGCCGCAGCCTCGTTGCACGCGCGGCTCCGCTCGACCACCTCGGCGAGCGGAGCATCCGAGAGCAGGCCCGCAACCGGCAACGGCAGCTCCGCCTTCACGCCGCGGGCCTCGACGGCGACGATGCCGCCTCCGATCTCGGCCAGCCGCTGGACGGCGCGAGCCATGTCCTGATCGTCCACGCCGACGACGATGATGTTGTGCGCATCGTGGGCCACGGTCGAGCCGAGCGCCCCCCGCTCGAGGCCGAAGCCCCGCACGAAGCCGAG
Organism: Actinomycetota bacterium; assembly: GCA_003134505.1. Lineage (GTDB taxonomy): Bacteria > Actinomycetota > Thermoleophilia > Gaiellales > Gaiellaceae > PALSA-612. The sequence continues at coordinate 35,143 of PLBK01000046.1, forward strand.
CCCGATGCGGCCCGTGCCGTGGTGCCGCTCGATCACGGCGATCTTGGCCAGATCGCGCTCCGGATCCGCCACCGCGCACCCGTCGTCGACCGTGAGCTCCTCCACCAGCGCGTCCGTCACGACCTGGTCGGGGACGAGACCGATGACACGTGCCCGCCCGC
>PLBK01000024.1 GCA_003134505.1 Actinomycetota bacterium
AGCAGCCGGATCGTCACCGGCAGCCCGGCCATGGCCTCGAAGATGCCCTCGAAGTCGGCCTGCTGCATGGGCAGGATCCGCTCGAGCGCCGCGCGTCTCCCCTGCTCCGAGTCGGCCATGATCATCTCGCGCATCACCGGCAGACGGCCCTCGGCCATGAACATGTGCTCGGTGCGGCAGAGGCCGATGCCCTCGGCGCCCAGCTCGCGCGCCTTGGCTGCGTCCTCGGGGGTGTCCGCGTTCGCGTGCACGCGCAGGCGGCGGAGCTCGTCGGCCCACTGGAGGATCGTCTGGAAGTCCTCGTTGATCTGCGGCGGGACGAGCGGCACCTCGCCGAGCATGACCCTGCCCGTGCCGCCGTCGATCGTGATCACGTCGCCCTCGTGCAGGGTGTGGCCGGCCAGCAGCGCCGTCCCGGCGGCCATGTCCAGCGTCAGCGCCTCGCACCCGGCCACGCAGGGCTTGCCCATGCCGCGCGCGACGACGGCGGCGTGCGAGGTCATCCCGCCGTGCGCGGTCAGCACGCCCTGCGCGTGGATCAGGCCGTGGATGTCGTCGGGCGTCGTCTCCCAGCGGACGAGGACGACCGCCTCGCCGCCGCGGCCCCGCTCCTCGGCGCGGTTCGCGGTGAAGACGACCTTGCCGCAGGCGGCTCCGGGCGAGGCGTTCAGGCCGGTCGCGACGACCTCGATGTCGGCCTTCGGGTCGATCATCGGGTGCAGGAGCTGGTCGAGCTGGGCCGGGTCGATCCGCGCCACCGCCTCCTCGCGGCTGATCAGGCTCTCCGAGACCATGTCCACCGCAGCCTTCAGCGCCGCGGCGGCGGTGCGCTTGGCGGTGCGGGTCTGCAGCAGGTAGAGCCGGTCGTCCTCGACGGTGAACTCGAGGTCCTGCATGTCGCGGTAGTGCTCCTCGAGCCGCTTCGCCGTCTCGACGAACTGCTCGTACGCGTCGGGCAGCCGGCCGTGCATGTTCGCGAGCGGCTCCGGCGTGCGGATCCCGGCGACCACGTCCTCGCCCTGGGCGTTGAGGAGGAACTCGCCGAACACGCCCGGCTCGCCGGTCGACGGATCGCGCGTGAACGCGACGCCGGTGCCCGAGCGGTCGCCCTTGTTCCCGAACACCATCTGCACGACGTTGACCGCGGTGCCGAGGTCGTCCGGGATCTCGTGCGCCCGGCGGTACACCTGCGCGCGCGGCGTGTCCCAGGAGTCGAAGACCGCGTCGATCGCGCGCCGCAACTGCTCGCGCGCGTCCTGCGGGAAGGGGCGACCGAGGTCCTGCTCGTAGATGCCCTTGAAGGTCTCGACGAGCGCGGCCATGTCCTCGTCGGACAGGTCGACGTCGTGCGAGACGCCGCGGGCGTCCTTCAGCCGCTGCAGCTCCGTCTCGAAGCGGTGCGGGTCGAGCCCGTCGACGGTCTCGCCGTACATCTGGATCAGCCGGCGGTAGGAGTCGTAGGCGAACCGAGCGTTGCCGGTCGACTCGACCAGGCCGCGGACCGCGACGTCCGACAGGCCGACGTTCAGGATCGTGTCCATCATCCCCGGCATCGAGACGGCGCCGCCGGAGCGGACGGAGACGAGCAGCGGGTCGTGGTCGTCGCCGAACCGCCTGCCGGTCCTCTGCTCGAGCCGCTCGACGTGCGCGAGCACCTCGTCGTCGAGCCCGTCGGGGATCTGCTTGCCGGCCCGCATGTACTCCCGGCAGGCCTCGGTCGTGATCGTGAAGCCCGCCGGCACCGGCACGCCGAGCTGCGTCATCTCGGCGAGCCCGACGCCCTTGCCCCCGAGCAGCGCCCGCCCGCCGTCCGAGGGCTCGTCGAAGTCGTACACGTAGCGCATCTGGGCTGAAGTCTCCCACAGGCTCGCGGCATACTCATCGGCGTGTACGCGGATGTCGATCCGGTGAAAGTGCTGAGTCGAGCCGGGTTCGACTTTGTGTGGGTCGGAACTGTTTTGCTACCTTGGGTTCTCCCCCACTTCGTGACACAGAAGGGAGCGGAGAATGCACTTACTGATTCCGATCATGCTCGCCGTCGTCGTCGGTTCTCTGGCCGGCCTCGGTCTCGCGGGCGCGTCCGGCCCGCGCGTCTAGCGCCCACGTTCTCTCGCCAGGCCGGCCCGTGAGCGGCGCCGGGCACTGGCACGACGAGGCCCGCCGCTGGGCCGCGTGGGCGCGCACCCCGGGGCACGACGCCTACTGGGACTACCGCGACGCGTTCTTCGAGCTCGTCCCGCCGCCGGGACGCGCGACGCTCGAGGTCGGCTGCGGTGAGGGCCGCGTGTCGCGGGATCTCGCGGCGCGCGGCCACACCGTCACCGGCGTCGACGTCGTCGGCGAGCTCGTCGACCTGGCCGTCGCCGCCGACCCGGGATCGACCTACGTGGTCGGAGACGCCTCCGTCCTGCCGTTTCCCGACGGCACGTTCGACCTCGCCGTCGCCTACAACTCGCTGATGGACGTGGACGACATGCCCGGCGCCGTCGAGGAGATTGCGCGTGTCCTCGAGCCGGGCGGCCGGCTGTGCTTATGCGTCACGCACCCGACGCGCGACGCCTGCGTGCGCGAAGGCGACCGGTTCGTGATCGAGCACGAATACCTCGAGCGGCGACGCTTCGAGGGGACGTTCACGCGGAACGGCCTGACGATCACGTTCAAGGGCTGGTGCTACCCGCTCGAGGCATACTCGCGGGCCCTCGAGGGTGCCGGGTTCGTGATCGAGGCGATGCGAGAGCCTCCCGAGCCGCCGCCCGGCGGGGAGCCGTCGGCGACGTACGAGGCGGACCGGCGCTTTCCGGACTTCCTCATGCTCCGCGCGCAACGGCGGTGAGGCGCGTCGCGATCATCGCCAGCGCGAGCGGCAACGGGAAGACGACCGTCGGGCGCGCGCTGGCGGAGCGACTGGGCGTGCCGTTCCTCGAGCTGGACTCGCTCGTCCACGGGCCGAACTGGACCGAGATCTCGGACGAGGAGCTCCGCCTCGCCGTCGAGCCGGTCGTCGCCGGCGACGGCTGGGTGATCGACGGGGGGTATCGCGGCAAGATCGGCAACCTCGTGCTCGACGGCGCGGACACGATCGTCTGGCTCGACCTGCCGATCCGCGTCTGGCTGCCGCGGCTCGTCGGGCGCACGCTGCGGCGGATCCGCGGGCGCGAGACACTCTGGAACGAAAACCAGGAACGCTTCCGCACGGCGTTCTGGGGCCGCGAGTCGCTCGTCGGCTTCGCGCTGCGAATGCACTTCGACCGCAGGCGACGCTACCCCGCCGAGCTGGCCGGCTACCCGGTCATCCGGTTGCGGACGCAGGCGGAGGTCGACCGGTTCCTCTCGGAAGCCCAGCCTTAACCGTTCGCGACGCGTCTCCCGAACGCGGCGAAGCCCGGGCTTGGCCCGGGCGTAGCTCGGACCGCCGGGAACACGGCCACATGGGGAAGGGGGCTCACGGGGGAAACCGGCCGTTTCACCCGTGTCTACGGCGGCGGGACCTGAACTCGGCGATCCAGGCCGCGCCGCGGAGGCCGATCCAGATCGGCGTCAGGCCGACGTAGAAGACGAGCATCCCGAGCACGAGCGCGACCTCCCAGAGCACCCAGCGCCAGATCGGGATCCGCCTGGCGCGCGCCGCCCGGGCGTTCGGGTTGTAGCCGGGCAGGTCGTCGTCCCGCGGGGTCATACCGCCTGCCGGTCGTGACGGCGGTTCTCGACGAGCCTGATCACGCGCTGGGCGGTCTCCTCGACCGAGAGCTCCGTCACGTCGATGACCGGACACCCGAGCCGGCGATGAACGGCGGCGGCGACGTCGAGCTCCTCGTAGATCCCGACGATGTCGGCGTACGACTGCCTCGCGCTCCGCATCTGGCGCGCCCGCTCGCGCCGGATCTCGGCCAGGCGGGACGCGTCGATCGTCAGCCCGACGACCTTGACGGGATCGGTCGTGAACAGGTCGCCGGGTGGCTCGATCCCGCTCACGATCGGTACGTTCGCCGTCTTGTAGCCCAGGTTTCCGAGGTACATGGAGAGCGGCGTCTTGGACGTCCTGGAAACGCCGACGAGCACGATGTCCGCCTCGGAGAGCCCGTCGCCGACGCCGTCGTCGAACTTGACCGCGAACTCGATCGCCGCCATGCGCCTGAAGTACGCCGAGTCGAGCGGCGGCCGCGCGCCCGGCTTCATCTGCGCCGCCATCCCCGAGACCTTCGCGATCGACGCGAGCGGCGGGCCGAGGATGTCGCAGTAGTGCAGCTTCGCCTGCCGGCAGAGCGCGCGCATCGCCTCGCGGAGCTCCGGCTTGACGATCGTGTAGACGAGCACCGCCGGCCGGCCTTTGGCGCGGTTCACGGCCAGTAGCAGGTCGTCGACGGTCTCCACGCTCGGGTGGCGCACCTCCTCGAACGGCTGATCCGGAAACTGCGCCTCGAGCGCTGCCACGAGCCGCGTCGCGGTCTCGCCCGTCGCGTCCGAGATGATGTGCAGCTCGACCGGCGTCTTCGCGGGCTCCCCGGGCATGGGCCCATTCTGACCGCTGCAGGGCAAAGCGTCAGGCGAGGTAGTCGAGCGCCGTCCGCACGAACACAGCGATGCCGGAGCGGAGCGCCGCCTCGTCGATCGTGAACCGCGGGTGGTGGTGCGGGATCGCGTCCTCGTGCCCGGCGCCGACCCAGAAGAACGCGCCCGGAGCCTTCTCGAGGTAGGCGGAGAAGTCCTCGCCGCCCATGATCGGCTCGACCTCGATCATGGCCGCGTCGCCGAGCTCGGCCCGCGCGGCGGCGGCGACCAGCTCCGCAGCGGCCGGATCGTTCACAACGGCGTTGTAGCCTTCCTGGTAGTCGAGCGTGAACGTGGCGCCGTGCGCCTCCGTGATGCCGCGGAAGATCCGCTCCATGCCCACGCGCACCGAGCGGCGGATCTCCGGATCGAACGTGCGGACGGTCCCCCCCAGCTGAACGGCCTCCGGGATGACGTTGCCCGCCGTCCCGGCGTGGAACAGCGTCACCGAGACGACGGCGCTCGCGATCGGGTCGACGGTCCGGGAGACGAGGTGCTGCAGGTTCGTGACGACCTGCGCCGCGACCACGACGGGGTCGAGAGCCTTGTGCGGCGCCGCCGCATGACCTCCTTCCCCGCGCACCTCGGCGGTGAAGATGTCGGCAGCGGCGGCCATCGGACCGACGGGCACGCCGATCGTCCCGACCGGCTTCAGCGACGCCAGGTGCGCGCCCACGACGAGGTCGACGCCGTCCATGACGCCCGCGGCGACAAGCTCGCGCGCCCCGCCCGGAGGCGTCTCCTCGGCGTGTTGGAACAGGAAGCGGAGCTCGCCGGCGAGCTCGTCGCGGCGGCCGGCCAGGACCTTCGCCGCGCCGAGGAGCATCGCCGTGTGGCCGTCGTGGCCGCACGCGTGCATGACCCCGGCGCGCGTCGACGCGAACTCGAGTCCCGTCTCCTCCTGGATCGGCAGCGCGTCCATATCGGCCCGCAGGGCCAGCACCCGCCCCGGCCGCGCTCCCCGCAACGTGGCCACCACGCTGGTCGGCGTCGGCCGCCCGATCTCGAGCCCGTCGAAGCTCCCCAGCGTCTCCTCGACGAAGCGGGAGGTCTCGACCTCCTCGAACGAGAGCTCCGGGTTCGCGTGCAGGTGCCGCCGCCAGCCGATCGCCTGCTGCTCGAGCTCGGGAGAGACGAGGGTGCTCATCGCCGGATTCTGACGCACGGATAACGTGTCGGCATGGCCGAGCCGCAGGACATCGGGGCAGTGACGATGGACAAGATCGTCTCACTCTGTCGGCGGCGGGGCTTCGTGTTCCCGTCGTCCGAGATCTACGGCGGCCTCGGATCGACCTTCGACTACGGCCACTACGGCGTGCTCGCGAAGAACAACATCCGCGAACGCTGGTTCCAGGCGATGGTGCAGCAGCGCGACGACGTCGTCGCCCTCGACTCGGCGATCATCCTGCACCCGCGTGTCTGGGAGGCCTCCGGCCACGTCGAGGGCTTCACCGATCCGCTCGTCGACTGCCGCACGTGCAAGCTGCGGTTCCGCGCGGACAGGCTCGAGGACGCGCAATGCGGCCGCAAGCCGTCGAAGCAGCCCGGCCAGGGTCCCGACTGCGACCTCACCGACGCGCGCAAGTTCAATCTCATGTTCGAGACGACCGTCGGCCCCGTCCAGGAAGAAGGCGCCCGCGCCTTCCTCCGCCCCGAGACCGCGCAGGGCATCTTCATCAACTTCAAGAACGTGCTGCAGCTCGCGCGCCGCAAGCCGCCGTTCGGGATCGCGCAGACCGGCAAGTCGTTCCGCAACGAGATCACGCCGGGGAACTTCCTGTTCCGCGTTCGCGAGTTCGAGCTGATGGAGATGGAGTTCTTCGTCCCGCCGGCGGAAGCAGAGGAGTGGTATCGGTACTGGATCGACGAACGCATGTCGTGGCACCTGGCGCACGGGCTACGGAAGAGCCACCTGCGCGTCCGTGAGCACGGCGCCGAGGAGCGCTCGCACTACTCGAGCGGCACGAGCGACATCGAGTACCTCTACCCGATCGGCTGGTCGGAACTCGAGGGCATCGCGAACCGCGGCGACTACGACCTGACGCGCCACACCGAGTTCTCGACGACGAAGCTCGAGTACGTCGGCCAGGAGGGCGAGCGGTACACGCCCTACGTGATCGAGCCCGCCGTCAGCATCGAGCGCATCCTCGTCGCGATGCTCGTCGACGCCTACGACGAGGAGGTCGTCGCCGAGCGCGAGCGGACCGTCCTGCGACTCCATCCCGTGATCGCGCCGGTCAAGGCTGCGATCCTGCCGCTGATCGGCAAGGACGAGGCCATGGTCGGGAAGGCACGGGCGCTGTTCGAGGAGTTGCGCCGCCGCCACTTCGTCGAGTACGACGACGGCGGGGCGATCGGGCGGCGCTATCGCCGCCAGGACGAGATCGGGACGCCGTTCGCGTTCACGATCGACGAGGTGACGCTCGAGGACGACACGATCACGGTGCGGGCCCGCGACTCGCTCGCGCAGCAGCGTTTGCCGATCGGCGGCGCCGGCGCATGGCTGGAAGACGCCCTCGCGAAGCCCTGGAAGACGCCGAAAGGCGACTAGCCCGACAGCTCGCCGAGGAAGAAGGCGATCGGCCTGGCGATCGCGTTGTCGAGCGCGAACGCGAGCACGTCGCCGAAGATGCCGCCGACCGTGTCGTGCGCGGCCCGGCGAATGCCGTTGCGGAGGGCCGTCTCGATCGTGCTCCGCGTCCAGCGCACCTTCTTCGTCCCGAGCGCCGGCGTGAACGAGAGAGCGAGCTCCTCGCGCGTCGTGTGGAGCGAGCAGGCGGCGCCGTTCAGCCCCGAGAGCGCGAAACGCTGCACGGCGGCGTCGACCGAGCCGAAGATCCCGCCCTCGCTCAGGCGCGGCTTCGACGTGCACGGATCGGCGAGGTGCGCTTCGCCGAAGCCGATCGCGCCCATCCCCAGCTCGACGGAGAGCAGCGCCACCGCGGCCGCGGCCAGCACCGCCAGAACGAGGATCGACGCCCGCGCACGCCTCACGTCGCCCGCCCCGGACGAAGCCGCCGTGCCGGTATCAGCACGAGCAGCGCGAACAGCGCCGAGAGGAGGAACGACCAGCGGAAGCTCCTCGTGATCACGCCGCGGAGCGTGTCCAGCAACGTGTCGCGGAGCGCGCGCAAGTGGGCGTCGGTCTTGGCGCCGCGATCGTCGAACGGCTTGCTCAGGTCCGGAATGGCACCCTGTTGAGCGCTCTCGAACGCGTCGCGCATGTCGAGCGCGATCGGCACCTTCTTGGTCAGCGCGATCGGCCCGTCCAGGATCACCCGCGTCCCGGCGAGGATCGCCGGCTGCTGGTTGCCGTCGAGGTCGTGGGTCAGCAGCGGCGCGATCAGGGCGACCGCCGCGACCAGCCCGAGATGCCGAAATCCGACCGTGATCGTCCCGCTGCGCAGCGGGGCGTGCTCGGGATCCATCGAGTCCGCCGTCAGCACGGGCACCGCGAGCCCGAGCCCGAGCCCGCAGAACGCGAGCGAGACGGCGACGAGCGTGTTGCTGATCGTCGGCAGCAGGCCGAGCGCGACGAGGCCCGCGGCGAGGAAGAGGGCGCCCGCGGAGACGGCCTCCCGCCGGCCGAGCCTGGCCGCGAACGGGCGGGCGAGAAGCGCCGCCGCCGGAAGCGCGCTCACGATCAGCGCGCCGGCGATCGGCCGGCGCTCCCAGACCGTGATCACGAGCAGGACGGACAGGAACAGCGCCCCCACGAGCCCGCCGAAGACCAACGCGAGCCCGGCGTTCGCCAAGCGCGCGCCGGGGCGGGGCCGGGCGGGCCGCTCGACGGGAAGCTCACGCACGCGGGCGTCGAACGTGGCCATCAGCGCGACGGCCGCCACCGGCGCCTGGACGATGAAGATGGCACGCCAGTCGGCGAGCTGGGTGAGCACGCCTCCGAGCGCCGGCCCGAGCGCCGCGCCGAACGTCCCGGTCGCCGTCCAGACCCGGGCTCCGCGCGCCGTCCCGCCGAGCAGGCCGCCGAGCATCGGCAGCGCCCCGGCGAGCAGGAAGGCCCCACCGAGGCCCTGGACGCAGCGGAACGCGACCAGCGCCGACAGGCCCCACGCGGCCGCGCAGCCGATCGAGCCCGAGGTGAACAGCGCCAGGCCGACGCGCGTCACCTCCCTGACGTGCAGCCGCCGGGTGAACGGAACGAGCGCGAAGGCGCCGACGACGACCACGAGGTTGTAGGAGGTGATCACCCACGAGACGCCGACCAGCGACGTGTGGAAGTCGGTGTAGAGCGACGGCAGGGCGAGGACGACGATCGACGAGTCCGCGAACGCCACGGCGACGGACGCCCCGACGGCGATCCCGAGCAGACGGGTGTGCCGGTCAGGGGCCACGCTGCGGCTCCACCGGCGCCCGGCGCTCCATCAACCGCTCGCCCGGCGCGCCGAAGCCGAACTGGCCGTAGAGCTCGTGGGCGTCGCGGGTGTGCAGCAGCCAGCGAACCTGCGCGTACGGGCCTCGTTCGACCATCTCGCGCACGAGCTCCTCGCCGAGTCCCCGGCCCCGGTGCTCGGGCAGCACGTAGACGTCGGCGAGGTAGGCGACCGCGACACCGTCAGAGACGGCCCGGGCGAACCCGACCTGCTCGCCGCCCTTGTAGAGCCCGACGACCCGCGCGGCCTCGCGGACGAGCCGCTCGACGGTCTCGCGCGGTCGCCCCGCCGCCCAGTAGGACTCCTCCGAGAGGAAGCGGTGCACGGCGTCGACGTCGACGCGGCCGGGATCGTCGTCAAGCTCGAATCCGTCCGGGAGCCCCCTCCTCATCGCCGCGCAGTCTCGCAGCTTCGCGATACTGGGCCGATGAGCGGGATCGTCGTCGCCGCCATCGCACCGCACGGGGGCATTGCGGTCGCCGAGCTCTGCGACGAGTCCGACCTCGAGGTGGCCGCGGCGACACGGGCGGGGCTCGAGGAGCTCGGTCGCCGGTTCTCGGCTGCCGCGCCCGAGACCGTCGTCGTCCTGACGCCGCACAACGTCCACGTCGACGGGTCGATGGCCGTGATCGTCGCCGGCACCGTCGAGGGCACGGTCGGAGAGGGCGGTCGCGAGATCGCGCTGACGTCGCTCGTCGACGTCGAGCTGGCACTCGCCATCCTCGAGAATCTCGCCCGGGCCGGGATCCCCTCGACGGGCGTGAGCTACGGCGGCAACCGTCCCACCGAGGCGTCGATGCCGATGGACTGGGGCGCGCTGATCCCGCTCTGGTACATGGGCGGCCGCTCGGAGCCGGCGGTCGCAACCGTCCTCGTCTCCCCGGCGCGCGACCTGCCGGCCGAGCTGCACGTCGCCGCGGGCCGCGTGATCGCCGAGACGGCGGCGGCGTCCGGAAGGCCGGTCGGACTGATCGCGAGCGCCGATCACGGCCACGCGCACGAACCGGGCGGCCCGTACGGGTTCGATCCGGCCTCGGCGGTCTACGACGGGCAGATCGTCGAGCTGGTCCGGGAGAACCGTCTCGCCGGGCTGCTCGAGATCGATCCGGAGTTCGTCGGCACGGCGCAGGCGGACAGCTGGTGGCAGATGCTCGTCCTGCACGGCGCCACCGCGAACGGCTTCGACGCCGAGCTGCTCTCCTACGAGGCGCCGACCTACTTCGGGATGCTGTGCGCGTCGTTCACGCCGAGAGTGTCCTGAGCCGGAAGCCGCCGTGGTACTCGTAGGACGCCGTCACCGCGGCGAGGATCTCTCTCGCGGCCCGGCTGCCCAGCTCCACGTCGCCGGACTCCGCGAGCGGCAGCTTGAGCAGCGACTCGATCCCGCCGGCCCCGCCGGCTGAGAGCGCGATCGCCCCGGTCGGGCCGGCACAGGCACTGCAGACGACACCGCCCGCCCGGGCCGAGAAGCCGGTGAAGGGGCCGCCGGCGCCGCACTCGGCACAGCTGCCGAGATGGGGCAGGTAGCCCGCCACCCACAGCAGCTTGAGCTGGAAGGCGAGCCCGAGCGGGTCGAGCTCCGGCCGACCGCCCTCGCGCGCGCGCAGCTCGTCGAGGAGGTCGAGGAAACGGGTCAGGGCGGTGAACGCGCGGTCGGAGCGCTCCTGCTCGGGGAACAGGCGCAGCATCGCCTCGGCGCCGATCAGGCCGACGGCGAGACGATACGAATCCTCGCGCGCCGGCGCGTGTGACCGGACGAGGTCGGCCCCGGTGACCGTCGCGAGCTCGCCCGAGCCCACGTGCAGGATGAGCTCGACGTGGGAGAGCGGCTCCAGCCGCCCGCCGAAGCGGGACTTCGTCTTGCGCGCGCCCTTCGCGATCGCGCCCATGCGGCCGCGCTCGAGCGTGTAGACGTGCAGGATCCTGTCCGCCTCGCCGAACCGGAGCGAGCGCAGGACGATCGCCTCGGTCTTGAGGCTCCGGCCGGACACCGGGACCAGTCTAGAGCGGACAGCTGCTAGGCCTTCCTCCCGGGGCACCCCGGCTCACCACCCACGTTCTCCCCGCGTCGTTCGGGAGCCGACGCTTCCGAGACATTGCCGCGGGTGCAACCAAGGCCCGCGGCAACTCTCGATCGTACCCGCGAAACTCGCACAGAGGTGAGACGGGAACGTGACGATTGTGTGCCGCTTTCTCCACAGCGGTCCATCGGTCAGCGCTCAGACGCAGCCGGGCACCCCGGAGCTCCCGTTGCCCGGCGGACACCGTCGCGGATCGACTCGGCGACGACGTCGGCGGCCGCCAGCGACACCGTCAGCGCGTCTCCCTCGACCCGTCCCGTCGAGGCGCAGAAGACCGTGTCTCCGTCGAACGGCGTCCACACCGGCGAGACCGCCCGGGCCACGCCGGCATTCGCGGCCCGAGCGCACATCCAGGCCTCCAGCTTCGTGAGCGCGACATCGGTGAACACGCCGACGAGCGTCGTCGCCTCCCGCCAAGGCCGCCGAAGCTCGGAGCCGGACTCCAGCGCCGCCGAGGACGGGAGATAGGCGCCGTCGCGCCAGATTCCGGCGAGCACCGAGCCGTCGGCGTCGAGCACCTCGCCCACGGCGTTCACGACGGCGACGGCCGCGACGACCCCACCGCCCGGAAGGTCCGTGCTTGCGAGCCCGAATCCGCCCTTCGTCCAGTGCTCGGGGCCGAGCAGCTTCCCGACCGTGCAGCCTGTGCCGGCGCCGACGCTCCCGCGCTCGACATCTCCGGTCGCAGCCTCGCACGCCGCGTACCCGGACTCCGCGTCCGGACGGGTGCCGGCATCGCCGAGGCCGAGGTCGTAGACCACCGCCGCGCCCACGAGTGGCACCAGCGCGACAGGCGTCTGGAAGCCGACCCCCCGCTCGGCGAGCCAACGGACGACCCCGTCCGCGGCCGCCAGGCCGAAGGCGCTGCCGCCGGTGAGGAGGATGGCATTGGCCCCCGGGCCGGCGCTCGAGGGCTGCAGGATGTCGCTTCCGAGCGTCCCGGCAGCGCCGCCTCGCACCTCGCACGACGCGGTGCTCCCCTCCGGGAGCAGGCACGCCGTGCAGCCCGTCCACGCTTCGCGGCTCGTCCAGTGCCCGACCCGGACGCCTTCGGGAAGCCTCGGCGTCATCGCTGGCAGCCGGGACAGTAGGAGGTTCCGCGCCCGGCGACGCGAGTCTTCTCGAGGAGCGTGCCGCAACGCAGGCAGGGCTCGCCTGCGCGTCCGTAGACCTTGAACTCGTCCTGCATCCTGCCGCGCCCGCCGTTCGGAGTCCGGTAGTCGCTGAGCGTCGCTCCCTGGCGCTTGATACCGATCCTCAGGGCCCGCCGGATCGCGCGATGCACCGCGGCGACATCGTCGGCGTCGAGACCGCCTGCCGGCCGGAACGGATGGACACCCGCGTACCAGAGGGCCTCGTCCACGTAGATGTTCCCGAGCCCCGCCACCGTGCGCTGGTCGAGGAGAGCGGCCTTGACCGGCGCCCGCCGGCCTGCCAGCCGCTGCGCCAGCCGCCCCGTCGTGAAACGCGCATCGAGCGGCTCCTCGCCGAGCCGCGCCGCGAGATACTCGTCGAGCTCGTAGTCCTCGAGCACGAGCCAGGTGCCGAATCTCCTGACGTCGCGATAGGCGACGTCCGAGCCGTCGTCTAACTTGACAACAGCACGCCGATGGGAATCTGCCGGAAGCTTCCCGTGCGGCGCGGCCAGGAAGCTCCCCGTCATCCGGAGGTGAACCAGGAGAACGAGACCCCGTTCGAACCGGACAACTACATACTTGCCACGGCGATCGACGACCTCGACTCGCTGACCCTCGAGCCGGGCAGCAACCTGCCGCGGATCGAAGGGGCGCGTGAGCCGTTCGTCCGAGATCTCGACCGATTTGAACGTTCGGCCGGCGAGGACAGGCGCCAGCTGAGCTCTAACGGTCTCGACCTCGGGCAGTTCGGGCACGCTAGGTGAGCACCTCGAGCACGATCGGACCCGCCGGTGGAGCGGTGTCCGCGAGCTCGTAAGCGGCGAGCACCTCGGCGGCGGCCTCACCCGCTGACGCGTCGTCTCGGGCGTGTACCTGGGCGAGCGGCTCGTCCTCGCGAACGGCGTCCCCGCGCTTCTTCAGGCAGACCACTCCGACCGCGTGATCGACGGCGTCCTCCTTCGTGCGGCGGCCCGCGCCGAGATGCAGGGCGGCGAGCCCGACTCGGATCGCACCGAGCGATGCGACTGCCCCGGCGCGCGAAGCGATCACGTCGCGGACAACCGGTGCCAGTGGGAGGACGTCGAGATCCGGATCGCCGTGCTGGGCGCGGATCCAGCGTTCGTAGGCCTCGAACGCGGCCCCGGTCGCAACCGCCTGCTCGGCCCGGCGCCTTCCCTCCTGCTCGTCGATGCCGAGGTCGGAGAGGGCGAGCAGATGGGCGACCGAGTCGAGCACGAGCTCGGTGAAGTCGTCGGGGCCCTGCCCGCGGACAGTGTCGGCCGCCTCCCGGACCTCGAGCGCGTTGCCGACCGCCCGGCCGAGCGGCTGCTCCATATCGGTGAGGACGCACATCGTCTCGCGGCCCGCCCGCCGGCCCAGCTCGATCATGGCGCGGCCGAGCTCGCGGGCGTCGTCGAGCGTCTTCATGAAGGCGCCGTCGCCGACCTTGACGTCGAGCACGATCGCGTCGGCGCCGCCGGCGATCTTCTTGGACATGATGCTCGCCGCGATCAGGGAGACGTTGTCGACGGTCGCCGTCACGTCGCGCAACGCGTAGAGCAGCTTGTCTGCGGGAACCAGGTCGGCGGTCTGCCCGACGATCGCCATGCCGACCTCCCGGACCTGCTCGACGAACTCGTCCGTCGACAGCTCGACGCGGTAGCCCGGAATCGACTCGAGCTTGTCGAGCGTCCCGCCCGTGTGGCCGAGGCCGCGCCCGCTCATCTTCCCGAACGGCACCCCGCACGCGGCGACGATCGGGCCGACCGCGATCGAAGTCTTGTCGCCGACCCCTCCGGTCGAGTGCTTGTCGACGACCTTGCGGCCGAGCGCCTTGCCGAGATCGAGCGTCTCGCCGCTGCGGATCATCGCGTCGGTGAGCGCAAAGGTCTCAGCCGCAGAAAGGCCCCGGAAGTACACGGCCATCAGGAATGCCGCCATCTGGTAGTCGGGAACGTCGCCGCGGGTGTAGCCGAGCACGAGCTCGGCCAGCTCGTCCGCTCCGAGCTCGGCGCCGTCCCGCTTGCGCTGGATCAGCTCGGCGGCAGGGATCACAGCGGTTCGTCAGCGACGAAGACGTACGGCGACCGACGAACCCTCAGCGGCCCCTCGAAGACCGGCAGGTCGCCCTCGAGCAAGATCGTGGAATCGACGAACGCTTGAGCGGCAGCACGATCTGGGAAGTCGATCCACCCTGTGGCGTCCCGCCGCTCGACCCGAGCAAACCGTCGTCGCAGCAATTCCTCGCCGTTTTCAGCGGAGAAGCACGATTCGTGTCGCTCGAAGCCGACCAGCTCGGACAGCCCCTGCCAATGGTCGGCACCGTTCGTGACCGCCACGAGGCGGCCGCCTGGGCGCAGCACGCGCGCCAGCTCGGAGATCCCGCGCACGACGTCGGGTACGTGATAGAGCATCCACGCGGCCACGGAGCAGTCGAACGACCCGTCCGGGAACGGAAGCTGCTGAACGTCGCCGACGACTGCCTCCACCCCACGCGCCTGCGTCAGCTCGACCATCCGCTCCGAGATGTCGAGAGCGACAACGTCCGCGCGCAGGTCTCGCTGGATCCGCTCGGAAAGCTCGCCGGGACCCGGGCCGACCTCGAGCACGCGCCGCGGCTCGGCTTCGGCCACCGCCTCGAACGCCATCTCTCGGGGATCCGGTCCCACCCCGTAGCGGTAGGCAGCGCGCCGCCCTTCGAGCCCCCGCTCCGACGCGTACTCGCGGGCGACGAGCTCCGGGTCGTTCAACCTCACGGCGTAACGATCGGCTGGCCGGGCAGCCGCTTCGACGGCGCCTTGCCGCCGAGCCAGGCGTTCACGGTCGCGCCCACGTCGGCGAACTCGCCCTCGTGGATCCGGCCGGCCGCGTTCTTCCCCTGCACGTACGCGAGCAGCAGCGCGTGCTCGCGCGAGTGGTCGGTGGACGGCGTCGTCGGATCGCAGCCGTGGTCGGAGGTCACGATCAGCAGGTCGCCCGGGCGCAGAGCATCGAGCAGGTCCGGGAGCCGACGGTCGAAGTCCTGCAGGCAGCGGTGGAAGTTGACAGGGTCGTTGCGATGCCCCCAGAGCATGTCGGTCTCGACGAGGTTCGTGAACACGAGGCCGTCGTCGAGTGAGCGCAGCAGCTTCTCGGTCTGCGTGATCCCCTCGACGTTCGACCTGGTCGGGTGCTCTTCGTCGATGTCCAGGTGGGCGAAGATGTCGGGGATCTTCCCGACGCCGTGCACCTTCAGACCGGCCTCGCGGATCAGCGTCAGGTAGTTGGGGCGGCGCGGCTCGAGCGAGAAGTCGTGCCGGTTGGGCGTCCGCTCGTAGTTGCCGGGCTCGCCGACGAACGGCCTCGCGATCACGCGCCCGACCGCGTGCTTGCCGGTCAGGATCTCCCGGGCGATCCGGCAGGCGTCGTACAGCTCGTCGAGCGCGATCGTGTCCTCGTGCGCGGCGATCTGGAAGACCGAGTCCGCGGAGGTGTAGACGATCCACTTGCCGGTCTCCTGGTGCTGCTCACCGAGCTCCTGGATGATCTCCGTCCCCGACGCCGGCCTGTTGCCGAGAACGCCGCGCCCGGTGCGGTGCATGAACGGGTCGATCACCTCGAACGGAAAGCCGTGGGGGTAGGTCGGGAGCGCCTGCGGCGTGACGATCCCCATCAGCTCCCAGTGCCCGAGGGTCGTGTCCTTGCCTCTGGAGCGCTCGATCAGCCGGCCCGCCACGGCCGGCGCGCCCGACATCGGCGGGCAGCCCTCGAGCGGCTCGACGTTGCCGAGGCCGAGCGCTTCGAGATTCGGAAGGTCGAGCCCGCCGACCGCCCTCGCGACGTTGCCGAGCGTGTCCGAGCCCTCGTCTCCGAACTCCGCAGCGTCCGGCAGTGCGCCGGCACCGACGGCGTCCAACACGATGACGCACGCGCGCGGCATACGGCTATTCTACGAGGGTCGTGAGCACGGTCCTGGGCCTTCTGGGTGTCGCCGTCTTCGTCCCGTGCGTGATCGCGCTGGCGGCCGGGCTCACGTGGGCGGTCGTCAGGATCTCGCCGCCCGCCGACAAGGGCGACACGGCGAAGACACCGCCCGTCGCCTCCTGACCTCGCAGACCGGCGATCAACCGGCCGCCGCAGGAAGCAGCTCGCCGAGCGGCCGGTAGTCGAGACCGTGAGCGTCCGCGACCGCCTGGTAGGTCACGCTGCCGCCGAGCACGTTGACGCCGCGGGCAAGCGCGGGATCGCGAGCCACGGCCTGAGCGAATCCCCGGTCGGCGATCGCCTCGACGTAGGGGAGCGTGACGTTCGTTAGCGCTTTCGTGGAGGTGATCGGCACAGCGCCGGGCATGTTGGCGACGCAGTAATGGACAACCCCGTCGACGACAAAGATGGGATCGCTGTGCGTCGTCGGCCGTGAGGTCTCCGCGCAGCCGCCCTGGTCGATGGCGACGTCCACGATCACCGAGCCCGGCTTCATCAGGCCCAGCATCTCGCGCGTGATGAGCTTCGGCGCCCGCGCACCGGGGATCAGCACGGCCCCGACGACGAGATCCGCATCCGCGATCGCCTCCTCCAGCTCGAGCTTCGTGGACATGGCGAGCGTGATCCGGCCGGCCAGCATCGTCTCGAGCTCCCGCATCCGCTCCACGGACTTGTCCAGCACCCAGACGTCCGCCTTCATGCCGACCGCGACGAGCGCCGCGTTGTAGCCGACGATACCGCCGCCCAGCACGACGACCTTGGCCGGCGGGACGCCGGGGACGCCCCCGAGCAGGATTCCGCGGCCGCCCTGCGACTTCTCGAGCGTCCAGGCGCCCATCTGCGTCGCCAGCCGGCCGGCGACCTCGCTCATCGGGGCGAGCAGCGGGAGCCGGCCGCCCGCGCTCTCCACCGTCTCGTAGGCGACGGCCGCGATGCCGCTGTCGACGAGCGCGCGGGTGAGCGGCTCGTCGGCCGCGAGATGGAGGTACGTGAACAGGACGAGGTCGGAGCGCAAACGCCCGTACTCGCTGGCGACCGGCTCCTTGACCTTGAGCAGTAGATCGGCGCGCTCCCAGACCTCGTCGACCGAGACGACGTGGGCGCTGGCCGCTCCGTAGGCTCCGTTCGGAAAGGCGCTCCCCTCGCCCGCGCCGTCCTCGACCAGCACCTCGTGCCCACGGTGCGTCAACTCGAGCGCGCCGGCCGGGGTCAGCGCGACGCGGTACTCGTCCGACTTGATCTCCTTGGCGACGCCGATCCTCATGGGCGGCGGCAGCTTATCTCCGCGGGGACGTGGCCCGGCACGACCGCTGGGGAAAACTTGTCACACATTTGTCACATTCGCGGCACACTCTCGTGCGGAATTCGGGGGTACGCTTGCAGCGGGTGGCGGGTGGACGTTCTTCCCCACCCAGGGTGGGGCTATGGGCCGAGAGCCTCGGCCAGAAGAGGGTCGACCTTCGTCGGCATGGCCGGTCAGGCCGTGGGCTCGCGGGCGGCGTCCAGGAGGGCCAGGCTTACCTCGATCATCGCGTCCAGGTCGGCGACGGCGATGTGCTCGGTCGGCGTGTGGATCTCGGCCATGCCGTTCGCGAGATTCACGCAGGCGAGCCCGCGCTCGTTGAAGACGTTCGCGTCGGCGCCGCCGCCGCTGAGCGCGAACGTCGGTGTGTAGCCCGTCCGCTCGAGCGCGGACGCGGCGAGGCGCACGGGAGCGTCGCCCGGCCGGAACCGGTACGCGCGGTAGCTGCGGCTCACCGTCGTCTCGACCTCGCACTCCTCGAGCGTGGCGGCGAAGGTCATCGTCTCGGTCATCTCGCGCACCAGGTCGGCGAGCTTCTCCTCGTCGTGGCTGCGTGCCTCGGCGCGGAAGGAGCAGAGCTCGGGGACGATGTTGCGCGCCGTTCCGCCGGCGATCACGCCGACGTTGGCCGAGGTCTCCTCGTCGATCCGTCCGAGCCGCATGTCCGCGATCGCCCGCGCGGCGGCGGCGATCGCCGAGCGCCCCTCCTCCGGATACATGCCCGCGTGCGCGGCGCGGCCCTGGAACGCCGCCTCGATCGCGACCGAGGACGGTGCGCCGAGGACGATCTCGCCGACCGGCGCCGCCTGGTCGTAGACGTACCCGACCCTGGCCCGAAGGCGCGTCTGGTCGAAGGCGTAGGCGCCGACGAGGCCGACCTCCTCCCTCGGCGTGAACAGGAGCTCGAGCCCGGCGTGCGGGCGGCCCTCCTCGACCACGCGCCGCGTCGCCTCCAGCATCACCGCGACGGCCGACTTGTCGTCGGCGCCCAGAATCGTGCCCGCAGCGTTGCGGACGACGCCGTCCTCGACGACCGGCTCGATCGGCCCCGTCGGCGGAACCGTGTCCAGGTGCGCACAGAGGAAGATCGGCGTGCCTCCTTCCGCGGTCGGCTCGACGCGGCAGAGGAGATTCCCCATCGTGGAGTCGATCGACGGGCCGCAGTCGTCCTCGTCCACCTCGAGCCCGAGCCCGCGCAGGTAGGCCACCACCCGGTCCGCGACCGGCCGCTCCGCGCCCGGGGGGCTCGAGATCGCGGCCAGCTCGCAGAACAGGTCGAGCACAGGATGATCGCCCGCAGCCACGGCGGGCATCTTAGGCGGCCAGGGCGGGACGGCTACCGGGTGGCGACGGCGGAGCGGTCGCGCGTGCGGGCACGTTCGAGCGCGGCGCCGACGAAGTCGCGGAACAGCGGCGCGGGCCGCATCGGCCGCGACTTGAACTCGGGGTGGAACTGGCTGGCGACGAACCAGGGGTGATCGGGAAGCTCGACGATCTCCACGAGCCGTCCCTCCTGGTAGGTGCCGGAGATGACCAGGCCCGCGTCGACGAGCCGGGGCCGGAAGTGGTTGTTCACCTCGTAGCGGTGGCGGTGCCGCTCGTGCACGACCGCCTCGCCGTAGGCCTCGCGGGCGCGCGAGCCGTCGAGGAGCTCGACCGCCTGCGCGCCGAGCCGCATCGTGCCGCCGAGGTCCTCGACCTCCTTCTGCTCGGGCAGCAGGTCGATCACAGGGTACGGCGTCTCGGGATCCATCTCGGTCGAGTTCGCGCCGTCGAGCCCGACGACGTGCCGCGCGAACTCGGACACGGCGACGTGCATGCCGAGGCAGATGCCGAGGTACGGGATCTCGCGCTCGCGGGCGACACGGCAGGCGAGGATCTTCCCTTCCCAGCCGCGCGAGCCGAACCCGCCCGGAACGAGCACGCCGTCGACCTGCTCGAGCTCGCGGCCGGCCTCCTCGAGGGACATGCCCTCCGCGTCCACCCAGCGCACCTTGACGAAGCAGCCGTGATGGATCCCCGCGTGCTTGAGCGCCTCGTGCACGGAGAGGTAGGCGTCGTGGAGCTTGACGTACTTGCCGACGAGCGCGATCTCGACGGTGCCCTCCCGCTCGGCGATCCGGTCGGTCAGCTCGCTCCATTCGGCGAGGTCGGCCTCGCCGTCTTCGAGCCCGAGCTTCTTGCAGACAAGCTCGTCGAGGCCCTGCGCCTGGAGCGCCTCGGGGACGAGGTAGACGTCGGCAACGTCCTCGTTCGAGATCACCGCGTTGGTGTCGACGTCGGCGAAGAGCGCGATCTTGTCGCGGATGTCCGGCGAGAGCGGGTCGCGCGAGCGGCAGACGACGATGTCCGGGTGGATGCCGATGCGCCGCAGCTCGTTGACCGAGTGCTGCGTCGGCTTCGTCTTGAGCTCCCCGGCCGAGTCGACGAAGGGAACGAGCGTGACGTGCAGGTAGAGCACGTTCTCGGGGCCGGCCTCGCGCCGGATCTGGCGGATCGCCTCGAGGAACGGCAGCGACTCGATGTCGCCGACGGTGCCGCCGATCTCGGAGATGAGGACGTCGCAGTCCGTCGCCTCCCCGGCGCGCCGCATCCGGTCCTTGATCTCGTTCGTGATGTGCGGGATGACCTGCACCGTGGAGCCCAGGTACTCGCCGCGGCGCTCTTTCCGGATCACCGAGTACCAGACGGCGCCCGCGGTGTGGTTCGCCGTGGCGCTCAGGTTCTGGTCGAGGAAGCGCTCGTAGTGGCCGATATCGAGGTCGGTCTCGGCGCCGTCCTCGGTGACGAAGACCTCGCCGTGCTGGAACGGGCTCATCGTGCCCGGATCGACGTTGATGTACGGGTCGAACTTCAGGACGCCGACCTTGAGGCCGCGCGCCTTCAGCATCGCCCCGAGCGATGCCGCCGTGATCCCCTTGCCGAGCGACGAGACGACGCCGCCGGTGACGAACACGTACTTGACGGGGCGGGCGCTCACGCCTGCGCACCACCTGCAGCAACCGGGCTGTCGTCGAGGAGGGTCGGGCCGGGTCTCGAGGCGATTACGACTGGCGCCTTCCCGTTACCCACGGACCTCAAGGGTAGCAGGGCGCAGCGTTCGGCCGTTCTCGCGAGCCGGGCGGTCACGTCACTGATCCTAGGGTCGCTGCAGGACGGTGCCAGTCAGAGCGTCGCAGCCGTCTGGCAGAGCGCCTGGAGCCGGGCGAGCGCCTGACGGGGAAGCGCCCGCGGCCGGCCGAACGCTTCCGGGCGCCAGGCTCCCTCGACGGCGAGCCGGGCGCTCGTGTGCCGCTCGTCGATCGCCTCGAGCACGATCTCGACGGCGAGCCGATCAGCGGTCAGGTACCAGGACGCGCGGACGTACGGCTGGACGTCGCGGACGAGCAGCAGGCCGCCCGAGTAGGCCTTCCGGAACAGCGTCGGCTGGCGCGGGCCTACGACCTCCCAGCGTGCCCCCGGCGCGAGGCCGCGGCGATCGGGTCGGACGGAGCTGATCCCGGGCCACCAGTCGGACAAGTGGTACGGCTCGGTCAGGAAGGCCCAGACCTCGGCTCGCGAAGCTTGCAGCTCCTGTGTGGCTTCCGCCCTCACGCCTCGCCGAGCGCGGCCAGGAACTCGCGGCCGCCCAGCATTCGCTCGAGCTCGTCGCGGCGCTCTTCGTCCGTCAGCTCCTGGATCCGCGTGTGCGTCGGGTCGCCGGGCACCTTCTCGACGCGGAAGTGCCGGTCGGCGCGGCTCGCGATCTGCGGCAGGTGCGTGATCGTGATCACCTGCGCCCGCTCGGCGAGCCGCACGAGCGTCTCGGCGACGGCGTGGGCGGTCTGGCCCCCGATGCCGGCGTCGATCTCGTCGAAGACCATCGTCGCCCCGCCGCCCACGGCCGCGATCGCCAGCGCCACGCGTGAGAGCTCGCCGCCCGACGCAGTCTCCGCAACCGGTCCGAACGGCAGCCCCCGGTTCGGCCGGATCAGGAACGCGGCCTCGTCCTTCCCGGCCGGGCCGGGACCGTCCGATCGCTCGCGCAGCTCGACCCGGAACTCGCCCTCGCCGAGGCCTATGCCGACCAGCTCGGCGGCCACGGCCGTCGCGAAGGGCTCCGCTGCATCCCGACGTGCCGCCGCCAGGCCTGCCGCCAGCGAGGCGACCCGCTCCTCGGCGGCCGCGAGCGCCTCCGCGGCCTGCGCCGCCGGATCGCCGCCCTCGCCGAGCTGCGCGAGCTCGCTTCTCGCCTCCGCCGCCCGGGCGAGAAGCTCCTCGTAGCTTGCCGAGCGGTAACGCCGCTTGGCGTCTGCGATCCGGTCGAGCCGCGACTCGACCTCCTCGACACGAGCCGGATCGGCGTCGAGAGCGGCGAGGAAGCCGCGGAGCGCGCTCGCGACCTCGCGGACCCGCAGCTCGACGTCGCGAAGCTCGTCGCCGGCCCAGCCGAGCTCGGGCGCGAGCCGCTCGACGCCCGCGACCGCCCGCTCGGCCGAGGCGATCAGGTCGGCTGCGCCGTCGCCCTCCTCGGGGTCGATTGCGGCCGCGGCGGCGGCAGCCGCCTCGACCAGCTCGCCCGTGTGGCGGAAGCGCTCGCGCTCGGCCCGGAGCTCGTCCTCCAGGCCGGGTTCGAGCCCGTCCGTGTCCTCGACGAGCGCGCGGAGCTCGGCGAGCCTGGCCTCCGCCGAGGCGGCATCGCGCGTGAGCTCGTCGTGACGTCGCCTGGCTGCGAGCAGCTCGCGCCAGGCGGCACGCAGGTCGGCGCGACGACGGAGCTGCTCTGGCCCGACGAAGGCGTCGAGGACGTCGAGCTGATAGGCGGGACGCGCCAAACGGCGCTGCTCGAACTGGCCGGACATGGCCACCAGCCGCTCGGCCGCCCGGGCCACGTCCTCACGGGCCGCCGATCGGCCCCAGGCGTACGCCCTCGTCCGCCCGTCCGCGAAGACCCGCCGCGCGATCACGAGCCCGTCCTCGTCCTCGGGACGGAGTTCCGCGAGCGCCTCGAGCTCGTCCTCGTCGAGGAACGCGGGCGGAACGTCCAGCTCCGCCTCGACATACGCGTCCGCGCCCGCGAGCCCGACGTAGCCGGCGTCGCCCTTCGTGCCGAGGAGGAGGCCGAACGCCTGCGCGAGGATCGTCTTGCCGGCCCCGGTCTCGCCGGTGATCACGTTCAGGCCGGTTGCGAAGGCGAGCTCGGCCTCGCGGATCAGGACGAGGTTGTCGATGCGCAGCCGCGACAGCATCGCCCGTGATCGTACGGCCCGCGTCGGGTCGCGGCCATCCTCCGTGCCCACCGTGTCCCGCTCGGCCCCTGGCCGACGCGGCCTACGACGTGAACGTGTTGCGGTAACGGTGGAAGAAGGTGACCTCGGGCAACGTCGCGAGCAGGGTGCGCTGCTCCCCGAGCCGGACGACGGCGCTTCCGCCGGGTGGGATCTCCCCCAGCTGCCGCCCGTCGAAGAGCACGGTGGCGGCCACGTGCGGCGTCTCGTTGGTGACGACCACGTCGAGCCCGCGCGGCACGACCATCGAGCGCGCGTGCAGCGAGTGCGGCGCGATGAAGGTGACCGCCATCGCGTCCAGCCCCCAGACGAGCACCGGGCCGCCGTTCGAGAGGTTGTAGGCGGTCGAGCCGGGCGGCGTCGCGCAGATGATCCCGTCGCACGCCTGCCGGCCGAGCGGCTCGCCGCCGACGGTCCACGACAGCTCGACCATCCGCCCGACCGTGGCGCTCGCCGCGACGACGTCGTTGACCGCGAAGCGGCGCTGGCCGTCGAGCTCCAGCTCGAGGGTCGGCAGCTCGATGACACGGTGCTCCCCGGCGAAGACACGCGGGAGCTGAGAATCGAGGTCGCTCTCGGCGATCGCGGTCAGGAACCCGACCCGTCCGAAGTTGACGCCGATCGCGGGGATGCCGGTGCCGAGCAGCCGGTAGAGAGCGCGCAGCATCGTCCCGTCCCCGCCCAGGACGAGCACGAGATCGGCGTCGGCGAGATCGTGCGGCGCCTCGTCGATATCGTGCTTGGAGAGCTCGTCCTGTGGGAAGACGAGCTCGACGCCGGCGTCGTGCGCCGCCGCCTCGACACGCTGCAGCGCCGGGCCGATCGCCTCCGCCCGGCCGTGGGTGAGCACGGCGGCGCGGCGCACGGCGCTACCCGACGGCGGCGTCGATCCAGTCATCGAGCTCATCGGGGTTCAGGGGGTCGTCTGCCTGGACGAGGTAGAGGAAGAACTCGCGGTTGCCCTTGGGGCCGGGCAGTCCGGAGTCTACGACCCCGGCGACCTGCGCCCCCCAGCCGGGAGCCGCGGCGGCGACCTCGCAGAGCACGCGCCGGTGCACGGACGGGTCGCGGACGACGCCTTTCTGCACCTCGGCCCGGCCGGCCTCGAACTGCGGCTTCACGAGCACGAGCGCGCGCCAGCCCGGCGCCGCGAGCGCGAGCGCGGGTGGCAGCGCCGTCCGGACCGAGATGAACGAGACGTCGCAGGTGACGAGATCGGGCGCGAACGGGAGCCGGTCGAGCTGACGCGCGTTCGTCCGCTCGAGCACCGTGACGCGGGGATCGTTGCGGATCCTCGGATGGAGCTGGCCGTGACCGACGTCGACGGCGACCACGCGGTCGGCGCCGTGCTGCAGCACGCAATCGGTGAAGCCGCCGGTCGAGGCGCCGACGTCGAGGCAGCTCGCACCGGTCACGTCGATCCCGAGCGCTTCGAGTGCGTTCGCGAGCTTCTCGCCGCCGCGCGATACGTAGCGCGGCGGCCGCTCGACGGCGAGCTCGGCATCCTCGTCGATCTGCTCTCCGGCCTTCGAGTGGCCGGGAACGAGGCCCGCGAGGACGAGCGCCTGCGCCTGCGCGCGCGACTCGGCCAGCCCGCGCTCGACGAGCACCACGTCGAGCCGCTTCTTCATCCGCACGGCTCGAGCACGTCGAGGAGGGCCACGGCCACGCGGCGGCAGTCGTCGTAGGTGTTGTAGAGCGGGGTCGGCGCGAAGCGGAGCACGTCCGGCTCGCGGAAGTCGCAGACCACGCCGTGCTCCGAGCGCAGGCTCGCCGCGAGCGCGCGGGCGCCCTCGCACGAGACCGAGAGCTGGCAACCTCGCGCGGCAGGGTCGCGCGGCGTGATCACCCCCATCCGCCGCGAGCGCGCCACCTCGTCGAGCAGCTCCTCGAGGTACGCCGTCAGGCGCTGCGACCGGGCGCGCAGCGCGTCGAGGCCGATACGGTCGAACTGCTCGAGCGAGGCGCGGAGCGGGGCAAGGGCGAGCACCGGCGGCGTCGACACCGCCCAGCCCTCCGCCCCGGGCCGCGGGACGAAGTCGGGCTCCATGCGGAACCGCTCCGCCGGGTCGTTCCCCCACCAGCCCGCGAGCCGGGGCAGCTCGAGCCGGGACCCGTGGCGCTCGTGGACGAACGCGCCGCCGGGCGCGCCCGGCCCGCCGTTCACGTACTTGTAGTGGCACCAGACGGCGAAGTCCGCACCGGCGTCGTGGAGCGAGACCGGCACGTTGCCGATCGCGTGCGCCAGATCCCAGGCCGCGACCGCCCCCACTCCCTGCACGGCCGCGGTGATCGCCGCCACGTCCAGCACCTGGCCGGTCAGGTAGTTCACGCCGGGGAGCAGGGCGAGCGCGAGCGAATCGCCCTCCCGCTCGATCGAGTCCAGGACGTCGTCGATCGGCACGCGCACGACCGAGGCCGCCGGGTCGAGCCCGTGCAACGCCGCCTGGCTCTGCACGGCGTACGAGTCCGATGGAAACGCCGAGTCGTCGATCAGGATCCGGAACCGCTTCCGGGTCGGCCGGTAGAACGAGGCCATCAGCAGGTGGAGATTGACCGTGAGGGTGTTCATGACCGCGATCTCGTCCGGCGCCGCACCGACGAGCCGCCCGACCGAGGTGCGCAGCGAGCCCGCGTACTCGAGCCACGGCTCCCGGCTCTCGAACCAGCCCTCGACGCCGAGGCGCGCCCACTCGTCGAGCTCGTCCTCGAGCACAGCCCGGGCGGCGCGCGGCTCGAGTCCGAGCGAGTTGCCGGCGAGGTAGGCCCACTCCGGCTGCGAGCCGTCCGGCCAGGGCGGGACGCAGAACTCGTCCCGCAACGACGGGAGCGGATCGGCCGCCTCGAGCTCCGCGGCCCGCGCCTCGTCCACGTCAGACGATGCTCGGCCGGAAATTGTGGGGCCGCCGGGGGCGTCCCTGACCAAGACTGAGGCCGTGATCGCCCGCGGCGCGTACCCGCAGGGTACGTGTTAGGGCGAGCGTGGACTCAGACGCCGCGTCAGGGGCGGCTCCGGCGGTGCCAACCTTCCGGGTCGATTTCCGGTCGAGCATCTAAACAGCGCGGGTGGCGAGCGCGGAGACGATCCCGTCCAGAACGGCCGTGTCCACCGAGACCTCGCCCAGCCGCTCGTGCGCCCGCGCGGCAGCCTCGTCGGCGAGCCGCCGCGCACCGTCGGCGCCCTCGGAGACGAAGAACCCGTCCTGGTCGAGGATGTCGTCGACGACCTGGAAGAGCAGGCCGAGCTCGTCGCCGAACGCCCGCCAGGCGCCCTGCTCCGACTCCGGCACGCCGGAGGCCCATAGCGCCATCGCGACCGAGGCGGAGAACAGGCAGCCGGTCTTCAGCCGGTGCACCGCCTTCAGGTCGGCCCCGTCGACCATCGTGTCGAGGTACTGGCCGCCGATCATCCCGAGCGTCATCTCGGCGAGCTCGCGCGCGACGTGCGGCGACGGGTACGAGGCCGCGAGCCGGAACGCCTCCGCCAGCAGGCCGTCGCCGGCCAGGACGGCGGTGCCTTCGCCGTAGGCGGCCCAGACGCTCGGCTTGCCGCGGCGCTCGTCGTCGTCGTCGAGCGAGGGCAGATCGTCGTGGACGAGCGAGAAGTTGTGGACGAGCTCGATCGCGAGCGCGGCCGGCATCACCTGCTCGACCGGAGCGCCGCACGCTTCGCCGGTCGCGAGGCAGATGACGGGCCGCACGCGCTTGCCGCCCATCTCGGCGAGGGCGTAGCGCATCGAGGCCGTCTGACCGTTCAGCTCGGGCCAGAACGCGAAGCGCTCGATCGCCTCTTCGACGACCGTCTTGAGCTCGTCAGGATTGCGCATCGGCCTCCCGGCGGGCGCGCTCGATCTCCGCGTGCGCCTCCTTGGCTAGCTCGGTGATCTCGCCGAGCAGCTCGACGGCCGCATCGGGGTCGTCCGTCTCCTCGAGCCGCGCCCGGGCCGCCTCGAGCTTCGCGAGCAGCTCGGACGCGCGGTCGAGAGGATCGGCAGCGGAGGCGCTCACGCAGCCCGCTCCTCGGCGACGCGCGCGAGGATCCCGTTCACGAGCCGCGCCGCCTCGGGCGACGCGTACTTCTTCGCCAGACCGACTGCCTCCGCGATCGCCACCTCAGGCGGCACCGTATCGGCTTCCAGCTCGGAGATGCCGATCCGCAGGATGTTGCGCTCTAGGACGCCGAGGCGGTCGGCCGGCCAGCCCACGGAGACCTCGTCGATGCGCCGGTCGAGCTCCGGCCCACGGCTGACCACCTGCTCGGCCAGCTCGCGAGCGAACGGATCCACGTGGCCCTCGAAGTGCGAGGCGAGCGGCTGGCCGGTCAGATCCCACTGGTAGAGCAGGAAGAGCGCGGCCCGACGCGCGGCCCTGCGGCCGGTCGGCTTGCGCGGGCGGCTCACTGAAAGACTTCCTCGACCGAGACGTCGACGCGGATGACGCTGACCTCGAGTATCGAGCCGACCGCCTCCGACACGCGTTGCTGCACCGCCCGGGCCGTCCCGGGGACGATCGTGCCGCGCCGGACGGCTAGGCCGATCGTGACGTGCGCCACGCCCCCGCCGACCTCGACGCGCAGGCTCCGGCGCTGCCGCCGCACCCGCACGCCGTCGACCTGCTCAGCCGTCCTCGCCACGGCCCGCTGCAGCGCCGCCGTCGAGACGGCGACCCGGCCGAGCTCGGTGTGCGCGAGCTCCTTCATCTCGCGCGGAGCGCCGGAAGCAGGTGCTCCGCCTCCTCGATGAAGCTCGTCGAGTAGCTGCCGGCCACAAACTGCTCGCTGTGCAGGATGTCGAGCGCGAGCTCGCGCGTCGTCGGCACGCCCGTCACCTCGAGCTCGGCGAGCGCACGCCGACCGCGCGCGATCGCTCCGTGCCGGTCCTCGGCCCAGACGATCAGCTTGGCGAGCAGGGAGTCGTAGTAGGGCGGGACGACCAGTCCGTCCTCGACGTGCGTGTCGACGCGCACCCCGGGGCCGAGCGGCGGGCGGAACCGCTCGACCTGCCCGGGCGAGGGCGCGAAGCCGCGGCGCGGGTCCTCCGCGTTGATGCGGAGCTCGATCGCGTGCCCGCGGCGGGGCGCTCGTCCCGTGACGGGAAGCGGCTCTCCCGCCGCGACACGCAGCTGCCCGTGGACGAGGTCGATGCCGGTCACGAGCTCGCTGACCGGGTGCTCCACCTGCAGCCGGGCATTCAGCTCGATGAAGTAGAACTCGCCGTCCGGACCGAGCAGGAACTCGAAGGTGCCGGCGTTGCGGTAGCCGATCGCCGCGCACGCGCGCTCCGCGGCCGCCTCCATCGCCTCGCGCCGCTCGGGCGTCAGCGCCGGCGAGGGCGACTCCTCGATCAGCTTCTGGTGGCGCCGCTGGATCGAGCACTCGCGCTCGCCGAGCGTGAGCACGCCGCCCTGGCCGTCGGTGAGTACCTGCACCTCGACGTGGCGGGCCGGGATGAGCGCCTTCTCGACGTAGAGGCTGCCATCGCCGAACGCGGCGAGCGCCTCTCCCGACGCCATCTGGAACGCGCCTTCGAGCGCGGCCCGGCCGTCGACGAGGCGCATGCCCTTCCCACCGCCGCCCGCGCTCGCCTTGAGCAGGATCGGGTAGCCGAGATCGTCCGCGACGGCGGCCGTTTCGGGGAGCGATGTCGCCCGGTCCGTCCCCGGCACGACCGGCACGCCGGCCGCGGCCAGCTCGGCCTTCGCGCGCACCTTGTCGCCCATGCGCTCCATCACGTCCGCGCCGGGCCCGACGAAGACGAGGTCGCTCTGCTCGCAGGCGTGCACGAACGCGGGGTTCTCGGCCAGAAAGCCGTAGCCGGGATGGACGGCGTCGCAGCCGGTCGTCCCGGCGGCGGCGACCACCGAGGGGATGTTCAGGTAGCTGTCCGTGGCCGGAGGCGGGCCGATGCAGACCGCGCGATCGGCGATCCGGACGTGCATGGCGTCGCGGTCGGCGGTCGAGTAGACGGCGACGGCCTCGATCCCGAGCTCGTGGGCGGCGCGGATCACGCGGACCGCGATCTCGCCTCGATTGGCGACGAGGACCCGGCGGAGCACTTAGAAGCTGGGTGGCCGGCCGTCGACGGGCTCGAGCTCGAACAGCAGCTGGCCGTACTCCACCGGCTGCGCGTTCTCGACCAGGATCGCCTTCACCTGGCCCTCGATCTCGGTCTTGATCTCGTTCATCAGCTTCATCGCCTCGAGGATGCAGAGCGTCTGGCCGGGGACGACGACGTCGCCCACGCTCACGAACGGCGGCGCTCCAGGGTCGGAAGCCCGGTAGAAGGTCCCCACCATCGGCGCCTCGATCCGCATCAGGTTCGGGGACGCGGACGCCGTGGCAGGCTCGGCCGACCCGACTTCACCGGCCGCGTCGCTCGCCGTCACGTCCGCGGGGCTCGGATCGACCGCCCCGGCCGCGGCGCGCTCGTCGCCCCGCCGCACGGTCACCCGCAGGCCGGCGTCCTCGATCGTCACCTCGTTGACGCCCGACTCCTGGACGATGCGCACGATCTCCCGGATCCGCTCGGCCCGCCCCGGCTCGAGAGCGGTCGCGTCGGCCTCGGATCGGCGCCCGCGCCCGCGGATCGCGTGCAGGAGCGGCTCGGCCGCCTCTCCGAACAGCGCCAGCAGGAGCAGCTCCTCCTCGCTCGCCGCCAGGCCTTCCGCGCGCCGCCGCACCTCCTCCAGATCGACCTCGGGCTGCACCGGCGGCGGCTCGTCCCCCGTGACGAGGCGAACCGCGCGCAGCACCGTCTCGTCGATCGCGGCCGGCGGCGAGCCGAACCGGCCGGCGAGCAGCTCGCGCAGCTCGTCGACGACGGTCTGGTAGCGCCTCGCGGAGAGCACGTGGATCAGGGCCTGCGACGCGAGGATCTGCCCGATCGGAGCCGCGAGCGGCGGCCAGCCGGCCTCGCCCCTGATCAGCACGAGCTCGTCGAGCACCTCGTCGATCCGATCGCCCGCCGCGTTCGCACGCAGGTGCATGTCGAGCGCCGCGACGAGACCGGGCGGGAGGCTGTGCTGGGCGGCGCGCGTCGCCACACGCGGCGGAATCGGCGACACGGGCTCGTCGCCGATGTGCTCGTCGACGAGCTCGGAGGCCCGCCACAGGGCCTCGATGTCGACGCCCGTGTCGAAGTCGAGCGATCTGAGCGCCCGGGCGACCGACTCGCCGGACACGCGGTGGAGCGTCAGCGCGAGCGGATAGACGGCGGTCGCGACCAGGTCGGCTCCGGCGCGGACCGCCTCCAGCGCCGCGGCCAGCGCCGTCCCACCCGCCCCCTGGCAGTAGAGGCCGACCGGCAGGCCGCTCGCGTCGCGCACCGCTTCGACGAGCTCGGCCGCCCGCCGTGGATGCAGCGAGCCGGAGGGATCGTGGATCAGGACGCGCGCGGCACCGAGCTCCGGGAGCTGGCTCGCGCGCTCGGCAACGGTCTCCGTCTCGCCCGTGCGGCCGGGGCTGTAGACGAGCCCGGCGTCGAACTCGCGGTCGGCGGCCGTGATCGCCTCGGCGGCCTCGCGCAGGTTGGAGACGTCGTTCAGCGGGTCGTGCAGGCGGAAGACGTCGATACCGCTCTCGGCCGCTGTGGCGACGAAACGGCGGACGAAGTCGACGCCGACCGGCCTGGAGCCGACGAGGAAGCGCCCGCGGAGCGCGAGAGCGAGCGGCGTCTGCGTGCGGGCCTTGAGCGCGCGGATCCGCTCCCACGGGCTCTCGACTCCGCGCTTGACGGCGCTGTCGAAGCAGCCGCCCCCCGAGACCTCGAGATAGGCGAATCCGGCCGAGTCGAGGATCTCCGCCAGCCGCAGCAGCTCCGCGGTCGGCATCGCACCGGCCAGGGGCTCCTGGCCGAGCAGTCGCAGCGTCGTGTCGACGAGCCTCGGCATGCCTCGCTGAGCCTACCGCGGAGACGTGCGGGCCGCCCGTCTCAGGACATCAGAGAACGTGCCAGAAGAGCCACCAGGCGAGCTCCAGCGAACCGAGGAAGATCGCGACGAGCCACAGGAGCGGCATCGACCCCGACTCGGCTCGGCTCCGGTCGCCGGCGTCCACCGGAACAGTGTAGGCGCGAACCAGCGGCGTTCAGGCGCGCGCGGGGCGCGGCGGTGAAACGGGGTAAGATGTCTGGGACCGGCCGTGTGGCAAGAACCCGGCCGAAGGCGCGTTGGGGCCTCGGCGGAACGGCGTTCCGGTGCAGGGCCGGCACTCTCTCGACTGCCGACAGAGAGGAGGCCTCCGTTGCCAACCCTGACAGACACCTTGACGGATCAGGTGGACTCGCTGGTCCAACCCAGCCAGCGGCCGCTCGTATGGGGACACCCCCGGATGTCGACGACACCGACGTCCGTCGCGATCCGAGAGCTCGCCAAACGGACCGAGGCGCTCGAGGAGGCCGTGCGGCTCATCGCACTCGAAGTTCAGAGGCTCGCGGAACACCAGGACTGAAGCCGCGAGGGGACCGTTCGCCCGGGGCACTAAGCGGTGCTCGTTGGCTACGCTCGGGAGATGTAGCGCTTCTCGCGCGTGTCGACTTTGAGGCGGTCGCCGACGTTCACGAACAGCGGCACCTGGACGACGGCGCCCGTCTCGAGCGTGGCCGGCTTGGTCACGTTCGAGACCGTGTCGCCGCGGATGCCCGGCTCGGTCTCGGTCACGGTCAGCTCGACGGAGGCGGGCATCTGCAGCCCGGCCGGACGGCCGTCGACGGCCAGCATCGGCACCGAACTCGACGGGAGCAGGAACTGGAGCTCGTCCTCGACGCTCGCCCGCGGCAGCTGGATCTGCTCGTACGTCTCCTCGTCCATGAACACGACCTCGTCGCCCGCGTCGTAGAGGTACTGCACGTTCTTGACCTCCGTGTGCACGCGCGGGAACTTCTCGCCGGCGCGGAACGTCCGGTCGACGACGGCGCCGCTCTCGAGCGCCTTCAGCCGCGTACGGACGAACGCGCCCCCCTTGCCCGGCTTGACGTGCTGGAACTCGACGATCCGCCAGACGTCGCCCTCGACCTCGATGTGCATGCCGTTCTTGAACTGGTTCGTGTTGACAGCCTCGGCCACGGCTCCAATCTAGCCATCGGGAGACGCTCTCGTCTGCGTCGAACGGGTCCCTGGCAGAACGACCTACTCCGCAACTCCTCGTGTGGGAGCCAAATCTGTCGCCTCGCTGAGCCGGCCGTGCGTCCGCTCCGATGCCGACCCTCGCTTTGTGTCCGATGCGAAATCCGCAAGTCGGAGCATGTCCCCGAGGACGAGATATGTGCCGGTAACGAACCGAGACGCCTCGAGACGTGTGATCGGCTTCTCGCCGACATGCGCACCTTTCTGGCCCGCTTCGTCGGCAGCGTCGAGTCGCGTGCCCAGATGCTCTAGATCCGCTGAGACCATCTTCGCCGCGGTCTCGCTCGTCGCACTGCTAACTATCCAATCAACCAACCGGTTCACGTAGTTCCCGGGGCCCCATTTTTCGTCCCTCGACGTCGGGACCCGGCGGACGCAGCCGGTCCGCCGCCGTCATGAGCAGCCGCCGACACGTCGATGCCGCGTTCTGCCAATGCTCCGGATTGTCTGACGACGTGTTCTCGAAGGCGGCCGTGATCATCGGGAGAGCATCCGGCACAAGCGCGCCAATGGCACCGTCGACCTCGGAGCGTACGACCTCGAAAGCGCTCTCGACCGCCGAACCAAATCGCAGTTCCTGATACCGATCCGCAACGTACTGATGGATCGCACCTATCACCCTGTCGAGTAACTGTCTTCGATCCGAGATGACTCCGCGCAGCCCGTTTCGTCTCGTTGCCTTGTTGTTCTCGACGATCACCGCATACTGGCTGTCGGACGTATCGCCGGTTCCCGCGCCGAGATCTGTCTGCGCGGCCTCGATCTCGGCGGCGATCTGTCCGAGCATTGCCGTCTGCGCGTGCGGCCCCTCAGGGGACTCGTACACCCTGCACGACCGAGTAGCGGCCGCCCAGGCCGCCGCGTCGAGGGTTCCCGATGTCGGATACCCCGTCGTCTCGAACGCGAGCCACTCCATTGCGCCGACATCGTCGAGCAAGCGCGCGAGGCGCCCAGTCTTGCGTGCGATAGACATCGCATCCATCCGACCGAGCTCGATGTCGCCGAGAAGCTCGTCCGCGAGCGCCAGAGCCTCTTGCCGCCGCGTGAGCCGCCCCGGCCGATTTGAGTCGAGACCGGCCCCTCCCGACAAGGCTTACGCAGCCGCCTTGAACAAGGTCGTGCTGCTTGCCTCGGCCACGTTCCCAGCCTA
>PLBK01000003.1:0-142081 GCA_003134505.1 Actinomycetota bacterium
CGGCGGCGGAGCCGGGCTTCGCGCGGCGTGAGCCGCCGCCGGTCTGGGACGCGAGGGTCACCGGTGCGGCTGTCCTGCTTCGGGAGAGAGGTGGCCGAAGATCGGCGCCGTGTCCCGGTCGGCGTACAGCACCGTCGAGACGGAGACGAGCAGCGCCGCGAAGCACAGGCCGGTCACGAGCGAGCGCGGCCGGAACGTGAGCACGAGCGGGATCGTGGCGCCGCCGATCGCGATCCAGCCGAGCAGGTGGTGCCCGAAGGCGGCGCGCGAGTAGAGCCAGGCGTTCTGCTCGTGGACGAGGATCGCGACGCCGCCGACGAAGAGCCCGAGCGGGATCGTCAGGTTCCAGAGCGGGCTCTTGAGCTTGCCCGCGGCGAGCCCGAGCTGGGCGCCCCCGGCGAGCATCATCGTCTCGGCCCAGGAGCCGTGCGCGACCATGTGGATGGTCGAGTTGGTGAAGAAGACCATGACGGGGAACATGAGCAGCCCCATCGCAAACAGGACGCTCGGGAACAGGTAGCGCCGCCACGGCCGCCGGTCCCAGACCTCGGGCCCGACGACGGCGCGGGCCGCGAAGCAGAGCGCCAGGATCAGGAAGCCGGTGGCGAACCACCAGTGCACGTGCTCGGACGGCGGCATGAAGGACGCGGTGATCACTACTGCGCCTGCTCCCGCTCGGCGTCCTCGAGGTCCTCGACGAGACCCGGCGCGACGAGCCAGTGGAACGCGAGACCGACGAGGAGAACGTAGATCGGCGGCTCCGAGAGCAGCCACCAGAAGCCCTGGCCGTACGGGTGCAGGAGCGTGATCCGGTACGGCTGGAGCAGCGCCCAGACCACGCCGCCGAGGGCGCAGAGCGGCCCGAGCGAGAGCACCACGAAGGCGCGGCGCGAACGCCGGGCGACACGTTGTACGAGTTCGGTCGAGACTTCCACGGACACCTCCTCTCCCCAGAGGACGACAACGACTCCGCGAGGGCGCGCAGGGTTTGGGCGCGGCGCGAGACTTACGCGGAAGCGGGAGGCGGACGGCTGTCGAGAACGAGGCCGAACAGGCGGCGTGGAGGAACCGCGAGGACGATCTGCGGGAAGGTGGCGGCCGGCGAGCGGACGCGCCCGACGGCGCGGGCGAGCCGGGCGGCGTCCTCGACGTACTGCTCGTAGTCGGCGAACCAGCGCTGCACGGCGCTCCAGAGCACCGCCATCAGCACGGCCAGCACCGCGAACACGGGCAGAGCCGAGGTATGCACCCAGGGGAAGAAGAGCGGCCAGCGTCCGTGAGCGACACGGCCAGCGTCCGTCTGCAGCAGGTAGCCGGTTGCAGTGACGGCGAAGAACGCCAGCCAGAGGCGCGGCGAGAGCCTGATCCGGACACGCGGCACGTCGCCGGTGACGACGCCGAGCACGTGCCTCGCCGTCCGTTCGGTCGCGTGCGCCCGCGCGAGTCGCCAGACGAGCCGGGCGAGCATCAGCGCGAGGCCGACCTTCACCGCCGCGAGGAGCGCCGGGTAGTAGACGGCGTGGCTGTAGCTCGGCGAGCGCAGGTGGCGGCCGAGGTCGATCCGATGTGTGAGGCTCGCGCCGACGAGCTCGGCCGCAAGCGCGATCAGCCCGAACGCGAGGGCCGAAAGGAGGCGCTGGTGCCGGCGCGCCCGATCCATGGGCGGATGATACGTCGTCTAGCCCAGTTGGAGAAGCGCCGTGCGGATCGGCACGAACGTGACCGAGCTTCCGGCGGCGTAGAAGACGCCGGCGGGAGTGATCTGAGCTTGGACGAGCCCCTTGGCGGTGACGAGCTTCCGGTCGCGGCCGTCGGCCAGGCGGAGCAGGTGCACCGTCGAGCCGGCCGTGTAGACGGCGAGGCCGCCCGCTGCGTCCTCGAGGTAGGCGCCCCTGGGCAGGCTCCAGGTCCGGAGCGCCGCGCCGCCCGGCGCATAGACCTGGACGGCGCCCGGCTGCTGCACGACCACCGAGCTGCCGGCGAGGCGACCGCGCAGCACGCTCCGGACGCCGGCTCTCTGCCAGAGGAGCTTGCCCGCGGAGTCGTAGACGCTCAGCCTCCCTTTCGGCTCGATGACGGCGACGTGCCAGTTGCGGGCGTCGAGGACGTTCCGGAAGTCGACCGGGCCGAGCAGGGTCGCCAGCTTGCCGCCGTGAAGCCTGCGGACCTCGACGCCGTAGTCGCCGTCCGGCAGCAGACCGCCGTTGTCTCCGACGCAGTCGGCCTCGCAGACCGTGTAGTCGCTGACCGTCACGATCGTCCTGTCGCCCGCGAGCTCGAAGTACGTGTCGCCCATCGTCCCGTCGCAGATGCCGAGCCCGTGCGCCTTCGGGCTCGCGACCGACGCCGTGTAGACGTCGTCGCAGTAGACGTGGTTGCCGCTGTCGTAGTCCCACCAGATCGCCGTGTCGCCCGCGAGCGTCAGGTCGACGAAGGAACGGTCCGCCGAGCATGGATCCTTCAGCTCGGTGACGGCTCCCGAGGATGGTGTCCAGACGAGGCCCCGGCCGCAGCCGCCGTTCGGGTCGTCCGCCTGGATCGCGACGCGCCCGCCCGAGGCCGAGATCGACCCGATCGATTCGCCGACCGCGAGCGACCGGTCGTTGCCGACCCGGCCGGCGGAGGCCGTCCCGACGAGTGCGGCGAGCGAAAGCGCGACGACGACGAGCGCCGGCGCCCGCATCGTCAGCCGACGAGCGTCAGCGTGTAGTCGGCGCGGGGGTCGCCGTTGAAGCCGAAGAGCAGGATTCGCTGCCACTGGCCGAGGGTGAGCCGGCCGTCCGCGAACGGGATCTGCTCGGTGCGCGCGCCGAGCAGGCCGAGGATCAGGCGCTCGCGGCTCTCGGCGGAGAGCGGCACGAGCCGGGAGAGCATCTCCTCGAAGTCGCAGAAGAAGCCCGACTCGCGCTCGGTGACCCGGATCAGCGACGCCGCGGCCGCCGGGGTGACGTACGCGAGGCCGCGACCGACGTCCGCCTTACGGACGTCACGCGAGATCTCGTTCGTGATGTCGAACACGGCGAGGGTCGGCAGCGCCGCGGCGACTGAGCTCGGGATCTCGACACTGGTCACGCGTACACCTCCCGTGGAAGTCGGAAATGGACGTCCTCGCGGGCGACGGTGATCTCCTCGACCTCGTCGTAGCCCCGGTCGGACAATGTGGTCAGAACGGCCTGCACGAGCCCCTCCGGCGTCGACGCGCCTGCGGTCAGGCCGACGATCTCGTGACCGTTCAGGAGCCTGTGGTCGAGCGGGCTCTCGCCGTCGATCAGCGTCGCCTCGGCACCGCGCGCCTGCGCCACCTCGACGAGGCGGTTCGCGTTCGAGCTCGTCGGCGAGCCGATCACGAGCAGCAGCGTAGCGCCTTTGCGCACGATCTCCTTGACGGCGTCCTGGCGATTCTGCGTGGCGTAGCAGATGTCCTCGGCGCCGGGGCGCTTGAGGCCGCCGAACCGGTCCGCCAGCACGTCGACGGTCGCGGCCACGTCGTCGAGCGACAGCGTCGTCTGCGTGATCACGGCCAGCGGCTGCCCGTCCGTGTCGAGCTCGGCCGCGTCCTCGGGCGACTCGACGACGACGATCTTGTCCGGCCGCTCGCCCTTCGTCCCGATCACCTCGACGTGGTTAGCGTGGCCGATCAGCGCGACGAGGTGACCGCTGTCGGCGTAGCGCCGCGCCTCGGCGTGCACCTTGGAGACCAGCGGGCAGACCGCGTCGACGACGCGCAGGCCCTTCTTCTCGCAGTTCTCGCGCACCTCCGGCGCCACGCCGTGCGCGGAGAGGACGCAGATCTCGCCCGGCGGGATCTCGTCCTCGTGCTCGACGAAGACGGCTCCCATCGCCTCGAGGCGCCGCACGACGTTGTCGTTGTGGACGATCTCGTGGCGGACGTAGACCGGCGGGCCGTTGCTCTTCAGCAGCTTCTCGACGATCTCGATCGCGCGGTCGACGCCGGCACAGAAGGAGCGCGGAGCCGCCAGCAGCACCCGCTTGCCGTTCGTGCCGTTCGTGCTCACGCCGACACCCCCGAGAGCTTCTTCAGGGCGCCGCGAACGTCGGCCAGCGCGCGGCCGGTGTGCCGAGGGGCCGCGAGCGCGCGAGCGACACCGCCCGGCCTCAGCCGCCCGTCGCCGTCGAGCACCTGCGCCAGCGGCCCGAGCGTGCGGGCCGGCGTGTCCGAGATCGCCCGTAGGCAGCCGACGAGCCGGCCCGACCGGGCGAGGACGCCGGACTCCATGTCGGCCGCGTCGGCGCCGGTGCGCTCGTGCAGGCGACGGCGCTCGGCCGGATCGTCGACGACCGCGTCGACGGCCAGGATCGTGCCCGGCCGCGCGCCCCGGACGCCGAGCGGGCTGCCTTCCCAGAGGACCGTCCCGTCGGAGTCGACGACGCGCGTCGCGTCGAGCACGTCGCCGCAGGCGAGCCCGTCGTGGAGCCCGCCGGCGAGCCCGAACGACACGACCGGCCCGTCGGGCAGCCCTCGGCGGGCGCCGATCCCGACCAGCGCCGTGCGCACGCCCCGCCGGCGCGCAGCCCGCTCCTCGGTTTTCGTCGCGCAGGCCAGCGTCATCCCGACAAGGTCCACGCCACGCTCCGGAGAGACTCCTTGATGCTCGAGGTGGCCGCGAAGGCCGCGGCAGGCTCGAAGCCGCAATGGATCGCGCAGTGCTCGCAGCGCGGGTCGTTGCCGGGGCCGTACATCTCCCACTCGATGCCCTCCATCAGCGCCTCGTAGGACGGGAAGATGCCGTCCGTCAGCAGGTAGCACGGGCCCTTCCAGCCGTACGGGTTGCGCGTGATCGAGCCCCACGGCGCGCACGGGAGCTCCTTGTCGCCGGTGAGGAAGTCCTGGTAGAGCGGGCTCGCGAGCCAGCGGTAGTTGTGCTCCTTGGCCGCCGCGCGGATCTTGCGGAATTTCTCCCTGTGCTCGGCGCGCGTCATCGTCAGCGCCGGATCGATCTGCGAGTACTGGTAGCCGGGCGCGATCAGCAGGCCGTCGATCCCGACCTCGTTCGTCATGTAGCCCATCATCTCGATCACGTCGTCGACCGAGGTCTCCTTGAAGATCGTCGTGTTCGTCGAGACGCGGAAGCCGGCCGCGCGCGCCTGCTTGATCGCGTCGACGGCCACGTCCCAGAGGCCCGGGTAGTCGCAGATGTAGTCGTGGATCTCGCGCATGCCATCCAGGTGGACGACGAAGGTGAGGCGCGGGTCGGGCTTGAAGACGTCCAGGAACTCGACCAGGCGCAGCGCGTTGGTGCACAGCTCGACTGTCTTCTTCATCTCCAGGAAGCCGGCGACGACGTCCTCGACGCCCTTGAAGATCAGCGGCTCGCCGCCGCAGACGGAGACGACCGGCGCCGGGCACTGGACCGCGGAGTCGATGCACTCGTCGACGTTCAGCCGCGCCTTGTTCGACTCGTACTCGCGGATCTTCCCGCAGCCGATGCAGGCGATGTTGCAGGCGAGCGTCGGCTCGAGCATCAGCACCAGCGGGTAGAGCTCGCCCTTCTTCTTCTGGGCGGCGACGTAGCGTCCGATCTGAATCGTCGAGCGCAGCGGGAATTTCATGCGTTGAGCCTCTCTCTCAGTCGTCCGAGTGCCATGAGCGGGAAGTACAGACGGTAGAGGTGATAGCGGATCATGAAGTCGGTCGGGAAACCCGTGCCGGTGAAATGCTCCTCTCTCCAGTCTCCGTTGTCGAGCTGTGTGTCGCAGAGGTAGTCCGCCCCTGCACGGGCGGAGGCTCTGCTTGCCTCTCCTGCCGCCACGTAGGCTAATACTCCCCAGGCCGTTTGTGAAGCCGTAGGCACCCCGCGGCCCCGCCACCCGGGCTCGTGGTAGGAGCGGATGTCCTCGCCGAAGCCGCCGTTCCCGGCCTGGACGGAGTCGAGCCAGGCGACGGCGCGGCGCATGGACGGGTGATCGGCCTCGATGCCCGCCGCCTCGAGCGCGGGCAGCACTGCGGCCGTCCCGTACACGTGGTTGACGCCCCAGCGGCCCCACCAGGAGCCGTCGGCCTGCTGCTCGCGCAGCAGGTAGTCGAGCCCGCGCCTCGTCGCCCGAGCGTACTTCTCGTGCGGGGCGAGCGCCTCGACCACGTGGCCGGCCACGTCCTCGCTCGGCGGGTCGATCGCGGCGCCGAAGTCGAAGAACGGGATCCTGTAGATCCACTCGCTCGTGTTGTCGACGTCGAAGGCGCCCCAGCCGCCGTTCGAGGACTGCATGCCGTCGAGCCAGGCGAGGCCCCGGGCGGCGGCGGCGTCGCCCAGGTCGAGCTCGCGCAGGGCCAGGCAGATCACGGCGACGTCGTCGATGTCCGGATAGAGGTCGTTGGCGAACTCGAACGCCCAGCCGCCGGGCTCGACGTCCGGCACGCGCACGGACCAGTCGCCCTTGACGATGATCTCCTCGCCGAGCAGCCATTCGCCTGCCTTGCGGAGCTGCGGGTGGTCGGCAGGGACGCCGCAGGCGCGCAGGCCGAGGAGCGCGAGCGCCGTGTCCCAGACCGGCGACTGGCACGCCTCGGGGCGCAGGCGGTCCCCCTCGTCGATCAGGAAGCCGCCCCAGCCCTCGACGGCGGCGCGGAGCTGGGCGTCCTCGAACCCGTGGCCGAGGGTGGCGAGCATCACGATCGACCAGACCCAGGGCGGCTGGATCCCGCCCCAGCCTCCGTCGGCTTCCTGCCGCTCGCGCACCCACGCCTCCGCGGCCGCGATCGCGCGGCGCCGCAGGGGGCCGGGACGCGCCGCGGGCCTCGTCGTCCCGGGCCTGGCGCCGATCTCGCGCAGGTCGACGCCGGCGGGCCGCGTCGGGCGCAGCGCCATGACGACCGACAATGGGACGACGGTCTGGCGCGCCCAGCAGGCGAGGTTGTAGATGGAGAACGGCGCCGAGGGAGGCAGCAGCACGACCTCGGGCGGCACGGGCGAGATCCGCTGCCAGGGCCACTGGTCGAGCAACGCCAGGAAGCACTTCGTGAACACACGCGCGTGGGAGACGCCGCCGTTCCGCCGGATGTAGTCGAGCGTCACCGCTCCCGCATCGACGCCGGCCATCTTCAGCGCCACGTACGACTCGATCGTCGTCGAGAGGTTGGCGGGGCCCTCGAACCAGTTCGACCAGGTCCCGTCGTCGCGGCGGCGCGCGAGTAGCTCGTTCGCGAGCTTGCGGTCGGTGACGGAGTCGCGCAGGCCCAGGAAGTGGAGCCAGAACAGGTGCTCGGCGATCATGGTCGCATTCGACTCCAGCTCGCCCATCCACCAGCCGTCGGGATGCTGGAGCGAGAGCAGGCGCTTCGTGCCCGCGTCGATCGCCTGGTCGAGCGCGGTCAGCTCCTGCACGACGGTCATGCTCGCCCCGCCTGCATGGCCCCGATGGTACGTGCCGCCGCAAGCCCGCTGCGAACCGCGCCCTCCATCGTGGCCGGCCAGCCGGTGTCGGTCCAGGCGCCGGCGCGGACGACGTTCGGACGATCGGTCACGGGGCCACGCCGCTCCTTCTGCGTACCCGGGCGCAGCGCGACGGTCGCGTTCGGCTCGCGGCTGACCCGCGACCAGAGGAGCTCGGCCCGCCCCAGGCGCCCGGTCAGCTCGTCCGCCATCAGCTCGACGAGCGCCTTGCCGCGGATCTCCAGCAGCTCGGGGACGCCGCTCGCGACGACGGTCAGGTACTGGCCCTGCTCGGGTGGATGGCCGGTCAACGCGCCGCGGTCGAAGACCCAGTGGGCCGGGGAGCCGAGGAGCGCCGCCAGCGGCGAGCGGAGCAGCGGCCGGTCGAAGAGCAGGTGGACGGAGACGATCGGCGAGGGCTCGAGCGCCGGCTCCGGCTCGGCGAGCAGCCGCGCCGACTCGGCCGCCGGCACCGCGACGACGATCGCGTCGGCGTCGATCTCGTCCAGGCTCTCGACGCGGCGGCCCCTGCAGACCGTCGCGCCCGCCGCCTCGAGCGCGCGCCCTGCCGCCTCGCCGTGCATGGCTCCGAGCGGCATCGCCGGGAGGATCACGTCGGCCGCGGCCGCCTTCCCGAGCAGCGCCGTCCGGACGGTGAAGACGCCCATCGCGGCGCTCGCCTCGTCGGCGCGCAGGTTGAGCGCGGGCCGGACGAACACGTCCCAGAAGCGATCGATCTGCAGATCCGAGGCCCCGAGGCGACGGAGCAGGGCCCCGAAGGTCTCCCCGTCGTCCGCTCCGGCCCTGCGCAGGGCGAGCAGCACGCGGACGACCGCCAGGCGCTCGCGGGCCGGCAGGTGGCGATAGCGGAGGATCGAGAGCGGCGAGCGGCTGATCGCGCCGACGCCCGCGTCCTCGCCGATCACGGGTAGCGAGAGCCGCTGCCGCCGGTAGGAGCGGCCTTCGCCGATCCGGTCGAGGAAGCGCAGGTACTCCTCGAAGCAGCCGAGTGCGATGTGCTGCCCGTTGTCCGGCGGCGGCGGCGGGTCTCCCTCGCGCTCGGGCAGCGTCTGGACGGCCCCGCCCAGCGTCGGCCGCGCCTCGAGCAGCGTCACCGCGTGGCCCCGCTCGACGAGCTCGAGCGCGGCGGCGAGCCCGGCCAGCCCCCCGCCGACGACGGCCACCCTCATGTGTCGCCGCCCCGGCCGCGCGCCGCGGCTCGTGCGAGATTTGTCACGCTCACGTCACACACGCGTGACAGTTTCGCGGCTACGCTCCTAGCGGGGGGCCGGGCGCGTCAGCGCCCCGGGGGGAAGAATCGTGTGGCCACGCGCGGCGGCCTGTCACCTCAGGACAAGGCCGGCGCCGACGATGCGGAGCTTGGTCAGCGACGAGAGCCGCGGCGGGCCGCCGAAGACGTCGAAGCCCGCGCGCTCGATCCGCTGGAGCGTCGCCTCGTACAGGTTCGCGAACGCCGCCACGCAGGCCGCGCTGCGGCGGTCGAGGTAGGGCAGCAGCGTCCGTCCCTCCTGCAGGTACGAGCGGGCGCGCGCGGCCTGGTAGGCCATCAGCGCCTGCCATGCGGAGCTGCAGCGGCCCGCTGCGATGTCTCCCTCGGACACGCCGAACGAGGCCAGCTCGTCCTGCGGGATGTAGACGCGGCCGAGGCTCCAGTCCTCGTCCACGTCGCGCATGATGTTGATCAGCTGCAGCGCGGTGCCGAGCGCTTCCGCGCGCTGCGGCTGGTCGGCGCCGTACACGGCGATGCAGGCGACCCCGACTGCGCCCGCCACCTTGCGGGTGTAGCCGAGCAGCTCGTCGAAGTCGGCGTAGCGCGCCTGCTCGGTGTCCTGCAGGCCGCCGTCGATCAGGGCGTTCAGCGCCTCGCCGCGGATCGGGTAGCGCGCCCGGGCGTCCCCGAGCGCGACGAGCATCGCCGAGTCGCCGGGCGACGCGTCGAGCGAGGAGCGCAGTGCCTCGAGCCTGCTCCGCTTCTCGACGATCGACAGCCCGGGGTTGTCCGCGATGTCGTCGACCTCCCGCGCGAACGCGT
The DNA here is from genome assembly GCA_003134505.1 of Actinomycetota bacterium. Lineage (GTDB taxonomy): Bacteria > Actinomycetota > Thermoleophilia > Gaiellales > Gaiellaceae > PALSA-612. The sequence goes on from PLBK01000003.1 coordinate 9,445, forward strand.
AGATGGCGGCGATCGCGCGGCGCTTGGGCTTCGGCAAGAGGCGGATCCCGTACGAGAAGTTCCTGGCTCGCTCGCGCGTCAGCCGCTCGACCTCCTCGTAGGCCTGCTCCGCGGTGGTCATCGGACGAGCGCCGCCACCGCTGCCCGGGCAAGCCGCGCACGTGAGGGCCGCGGCCGCTGCGTGAAGATGTCCCAGCCCGCGTCCTCGAGCGCCTCGAGCGCCGCCAGCCCGCCGCGCGCGAACAGGCCGACCGCCCGGCCGACGCGCCCGCCGATCGCCTCGCGCAGCCGCTCGCCGGACGCGAGCAGCCCGCGGGCGCGCTCGGCCTCGAACTCGAGCAGGCGCCGAAGCGGCTCGTTCGGCCGGTCGAGCACGGTCACGCCGAACCGGCGGCGATCCTCGGCCGGCATGTAGATCCGCCCGAGAGCCAGGTCGCGCGGCACGTCCTGCAGGAAGTTGACGAGCTGGAGCCCGGTGCAGACGTCGTCCGACCACGCGACCAGGCGCACGTCTTCGGCGCGGCCGATCACGCCGAGCACGAGCCGCCCCACCGGGTCCGCCGAGAGCGTGCAGTACGCCTTCAGATCGGCCCACGTCTCGTAGTCGGCGACCCGCTGGTCCTGCCGGTTGCACTCGATCAGCCGGAAGAAGGGCTCACACGGCAGCGAGCACTCGCGGATCGTCGGCGCGAGGGCGCGCGTCACCGGCCAGGTGGGCTCGCCCGAGTAGCAGAGGTCGAGCTCGCGCTCGAGCTCGTCGAGCACCGCGAGGCGGTCGCCTTCCCAGTCGTCGCCGAGCAGGTCGACCAGCCGCGCGAACCCGTAGATCGCCCGCAGGTGGGGCCGGTACTCGCGCGGGAAGAGCAGCGAGGCGATCGGGAAGTTCTCGGTCCGCGCATGGGTAGCGACCTCGGCGACGTCCATCGGCATGAGACGATTATCTCTACACATGCGCGCGATGGTGCTCGACGCCGCTCGGCAGCCGCTCCGTCCGGCCGATCTGCCCGATCCCGAGCCCGGCCCCGGACAGGTGCTCGTCTCGGTCTCCGCCTGCGGGGTTTGCCGCACCGACCTGCACGTCGTCGACGGCGAGCTAGGCTCGGCTTTGACGCACGAACGGGCTTTGCCCGGTCGTGCTACGAGCAACAGGAGCCCGAAGCTGCCGCTCGTCCTCGGCCACGAGGTCGTCGGCACCGTCGCCGGCGGCGGTGAGCGCTTCGCTCCCGGCGAGCGCATCGGCATCCCCTGGCTCGGCTGGACGGACGGCGAGTGCCGCTACTGCCTGAGCGGACGCGAGAACCTCTGCGACCGGGCCCTGTTCACCGGCTACGACCTGGACGGCGGCTACGCCGAGCTGGCCGTGGCCGACGAGCGCTTCTGCGTCGCGATCCCGCCCGGCTACCCGGACGAGCAGGCGGCGCCGCTCCTCTGCGCCGGCCTGATCGGCTACCGCGCGCTGACCATGACCGGCGATGCCGAGCGGCTCGGCCTCTACGGCTTCGGCGCCTCCGCGCACATCGTCTGCCAGGTGGCCCGCCACGAGGGGCGGCGCGTGTTCGCGTTCACGCGCGACGGCGACGATGCGGCGCAGTCGCTAGCCCTGGAGCTCGGGGCGGAGTGGGCGGGCGACTCCGCCGGTCCGGCGCCCGAGCCGCTCGACGCGGCGATCGTCTTCGCGCCGGTCGGCGAGCTCGTCCCCGCGGCCCTGCGGGTGTCGGCGAAGGGTGCCGTCGTCGTCTGCGCCGGCATCCATATGAGCGACATCCCGTCGTTTCCGTACGAGCTGCTCTGGGGCGAGCGCGCCGTCCGCTCGGTCGCGAACCTGACCCGCCGTGACGCCGAGGAGTTCATGGCGCTCGCGCCGCACGTGCCCGTCCGCACCGAGGTCGAGACCTCCCCGCTCGCCGAGGCGAACGAGGTGCTCGCGCGATTGCGCGCAGGCGAGGTCCGCGGCGCGGCTGTCCTGCGCGTCAGCGAACGGTGAAGGGCGCGCTGACGAGCAGTGTCGTCCGGCTCGGGTTCATCGTCGCGCGCAGCAGCGCGGCGAACACGTAACGGCCCGGCGCGAGCCGGCCATGGAACTTGAAGCTGCGGCTGCTGTTCGCCTTCACGAGCCCGCTGAGCGGAGGCAGGGTTGCGGCCGGCCCGCCGTCGAGCGACTGGCGGAGCTGTTCGGCCGCCGGAGCGCCGGCAGAGGCGGGGAAGATCGAGGTCTGCGCGGTCGCCTCCTCTCCCGTCGCGACCGTCGACCAGAACACCCTCTGCGCAGCCGGCTTGACCTTGACGTTGAACTGCCCGCGGGCCCCGATCACCGTCGTCACATGGCGCCAGCCGTGCGGAGCGGCGCAGGTGCCGGCCGCTGCGATCGCCCTCTTGACCGCGTCATACGAGGGACGATGGCTGCCGTCGACGCGCAGGAGCCCGCTCTGGAAGCCGAGCAGCAGCGGCTCGTCGATCAGGTGGAAGAAGTCGAGGGTCGCCACCGAAGGATCGCACTTGACCAGGTTGATCAGGTCGGAGTAGTAGCGGGCCTGGGTCGCCTCGTCGACCACCGGAACGTTCTCGCGACCGGAGTAGAGCTGGGCGTCGACCTTGGTCGGGTCGATCTTCACCTGCGTCCCGCTCTCGTCGATCCGGAACTTCACATAGGTCGCCCCCGGCTTCCCCGGATCGCCGGTCTCCTGGAAGACGGGCTGTGCTGTGCCGTGGAAGGCGTCCCACCAGGCCTGCTCGAGGCGGTCGAGATCGGCCGCGCCCGCCTGCGGCCATTTGCGCGGCTGGACCAGCGGGAACGTGTTCACGGCGGCGTACGTATGGACGTCGAGAACGTCCGCGATCGGCCGCGTCCGGCCGCTCTTGCGATAGGCGTCGCCGAGCGCCGCGATGAAGCGCACCGGCGAAACCGACTCCGCCCCCGCGCCGAGGCCCTGGTCGTTGCCGCCCGGCGAGAGCCCGAGGCCGTCGACCGTGATCCCCGGGCTGATGCTCTTGAGCGCGTCGTACGAGGCCGCCAGCACCTGCTCGTAGATCCCCGCCGAGACGATCGACCCGTCGGCGGCGTGCTGAGGCTGGAGGAACCTGCGCACGTTCGGCTCGTTTCCGATCACGAACTCGCGGACCTGCGGGTAGCGGAGCGCAACCTGCCGCACGTAGGCGACGAACGCCGCGATCCGCGCCTGCGTGTTCGTGGCGAAGGCGAGGGCATGGATCGGCTGGATGTCGAGGACGATGCGAACGCCGCTCGTCGGCGCGCGCATCATCCGGTCGAGGAAGTCCTCCTCGAGGATCGTCGCGGGAGAGTTCTCGTCCCAGAACACGTTCGCCCGGTTGTCCTTCATGCCGAGATCGGCCATCGTCGCGAAGTAGAAAGCGCCGCCGTCCTCGGAGTACTTGGTCGCGTCCTCGGTGACGCCGAAGGTGATCGAGGTTTTGACCGCCCGCGTCCTGCCGCCCGCGCCGGCACCGGCGAACATGCCCGCGAGCAGGCAGAAGAGAACAGGCATGAGGACGAGGCGGCCGGGGCTCACGAGCCTTGGAGGTTAGCCGCGCGGGTTCGGGAGTGGGGTCAGCAACGGCTCGACCTGCGCCCGCAGATGCTCGAAATCGGGCGGCAGCGACAGCCTCTCGCCGAGGTGCTCGCGGGGCTCGTCGGTCGCGAAGCCGGGGCCGATCGTGGCGATCTCGAACAGGACGCCGCTCGGCTCCCGGAAGTAGATCGACTTGAAGTAGAAGCGGTCGATGATCGGCGTCGGGCGCGCGCCGGCTCGTGCGACGCGCTGCTGCCACGCCTCGTGGTCGTCCGGAGGCGAGGCCCAGGCGACGTGGTGGACCGTGCCGGCCCCGCCGACTCCCGGCTCGGCGGGAGGCTCGTCGTAGCAGTAGAACGACCCCCGCCTCTCGCCCCTGACCTTGTAACAGTCTGTTGCTTGGGGCTCGAAGGCCAGGGTCTGCTCGAGGAGCGGGCGGCTCCGCCCGGGATCGGCGGTGTAGGCGCGCACGCTGTCGAAGCCCTGCAGGGCGAGCTCGGCGGAGATGTCGGGGTGGCTGGCGACGAGCGGCTCGTCCGTCGTCTCGACGACGGCCAGCTCGAGGTCCAGCCCTTCCGGATCGGTGAAGCCGAGGCTCTTATCCGCGCGGCCGGTCGTGACACCCGCCTCGCCGAGCCGCCGTTCCCAGAAGTCGAGCGCCGGCTCGGAGGCGACCCGCCAGACGACCCGGTGCACCATCCCGGCGCCGGCCCGGCCGCGACGCGCGTGCGGGTACTCGAAGAACGTGATGTCGGCGCCGGAGCTTCCGTTCTCGTCCGCGTAGAACAGGTGGTAGACGGTCGGGTCGTCCTGGTTGACCGTCTTCTTGACGAGCCGCAGCCCGAGCAGCCGCGCGTAGAAATCGACGTTCCCGGGCGCGTCGCCCGTGATGCAGGTGACGTGGTGAATGCCTTCGAGCTTCACCGGCTACACAGTAGTCACGCACACCAGCTGAAGAGCGGTACGCACCAGAACGGCTGAAGCGAGCGGACCGTGCGAGCGAAGGCGATCAGCCGAGCGTCGCCGAAGGCTCCGCGGGGCGCCATCACCGTCCAGAGCCGGCCGGTTCCGTCGAGCCAGACGACGCTGTCGGGGTCGCTCGGCAGCTCGCCCGCCTGGTACCCCATCAGCAGGCCGGTCGTGCCCTTCGGCAGCAAGACCGTGCGACCGCAGGCACAGCCGACTCCCCACCCGCGTAGATCGTCGACCGTCAGGCCGTAGCCTTCCCCGTCGATCAGCCACACGAACGCGCCGCCCGAGTGGACGATCACCGTGTCCTCCTGCGACTCGGCGTCGGGGAAGCGCTTCGGGTCGGCGACGATCGCGACCTCGAGGCGTCCGAGGCGCCGGAACGCCGGGCCGGCGAAGTCGGGAACCTTGCCGGGCATGTCGCGCGCCGCGGCCTCGAGCGAATGGAGCCTGAGCTCTCCCCAGCCCGAGTATCCGCGCCGCCAGCGGATCGGGACGTGCTCGCGCGGGACGTTGCCGACCGGAACCGGTTTCGCCGTGCTGACCTTCACGCCGCACAGCTCGTCGGCGGCCGAGGCGTGATAGCCGCTCGGCGGGTCGACCGGCACGGGCGTGCAACCTCCGAAGGACCGCGCAGCCGGAAGCGCGACGACCGCAGAGGCGACCGCGGCCGCGCCGATCACGAGCGGAAGACGGATCCGGGGCAGCCCAGGCACCCTACCGGCGCTCGTCGCCGTCGCTTGCATTTCGCCGCGGCGTCGGTTAAGAATCGTCAACCCAGGAGCTCCGGTGCTGGGCGGCCACGGGGAGGGGGGTCGATGACGAGGTCAGCGAAGCTGGCAGGCGTATTCGGTGGGATCGCCGCTGTCGCCGCGCTGGTCGCCTACTACATCGTCTCCTACCTGATCGTCGTCCCGCCCAGCGTGGCGGCCGCCGGTCAGGCGCCTCGCGCGAGCGTGACCCTCCAGACCGTCGCGTCGATGGGCTACGGCCCGCATCCCGACTGGGTCTCGTACTTCGTCGAGGACGCTCGCGGCAAGTGGGTGCACTCGACCGTGCTGACGGTGCCCGCCAACTCGCTCGTCAAGGTGACCGTCCTGCAGTACGACACCGCGACCGGGCTCCGCAACCCGTACTGGGGCGGGCCGCGCGGGATCGTCGGCGAGATGGTGCTCGACGGGAAGCCGACGCCGACTCTCGATCCCGACCTCGCCTCCCACACGTTCGCTGTCCCCGAACTCGGCCTCAGCGTGCCGCTGGCCGGAGTGGCCGACGACGCGAAGAACCAGTGCGGCCTCGCACCCTGCACGCTCGCCGAGGCACACCGGACGATCACCTTCGTCTTCCGGACCGGCAAGCGCGGCACCTACCGCTGGCAGTGCTTCGTGCCCTGCGCGTTCGGGACGATCCTCGGCTTCGGCGGGCCGATGCAGAGCATCGGCTACATGGACGGGCTCCTGCACGTCGTCTAGCTGATGGCCCGGCTTTCCTCCCACGCGCGGCGGATCCTCGCGATGTGGCTCGTCTCGACGGCGGTCGCGATTCCGCTGATCATCTGGGTGCTGGGGCCGCACCTCCCGCCCGGTGACATGACCGCCGAGGCCTCAGACCAGACGAGCGCCAACATCGTCCTGACGGCGGTGTGCGCGCCGATCGTGCTCCTGATCCTGGTCTACTTCGGCTACGCGCTCGTCGTCTTTCGGGCCAGCGGCGGGCAGATCGAGGACGGCGCTCCCATCCGCGGCCACGCGCCGACCCAGACGCTCTGGCTCGTGCTCACCTCGGCGACGGTGCTCGCGCTTGCGGTCTGGGGGAGCCTAGTGCTGGTCGTGAGCGCGCACGGCGCGGGCGGCGGCCAGGGCCCGAACCCGATCGACCCGCCCGCCGGAGCCAAGGAGGCGCTCCAGGTGCAGGTGATCGGCCAGCAGTGGAACTGGACCTACCGCTTCCCGGGCTACGGCGCGATCGAGACCGCGCACCTCGATCTGCCCGCGGACCGGCTCGTCGAGTTCCACGTCACCTCGCTCGACGTCACACACTCGTTCTGGGCGTACGAGCTCGGCGTCAAAGCCGATGCCGTCCCGGGTGTCGACAACATCGCCTTCGTCCACACCCGCAAGCCCGGAAGCTTCTCGATCCGCTGCGCCGAGCTGTGCGGGCTCTGGCACGGCCACATGTACCAGACCGGCCAGGTCGTCAGCACGGCCGGGTTCGCGAGCTGGATGGCGTCCGAGCAGAAGGCCGAGGCGCTGAACAAGAAGTACCTGCCGCCCTACAGCGGGCACTACTACCCGGAACCGCAGCGGAGGGCGGGGTAGCCGGTGCGCAGGCTCGTCCGGCTGAACCTGCGGACCGCGATCGCGTTCGGGATCGCGGGCTTCTTCCTCGGCGCCTGGGTCGGCCGCGAGATCGCCGCGGGCCATGACTACCTGATCGGCACCGACCAGGACGACGTCGCCGTGTTCATGGGCTTCCTGTTCGCGACGATCGGCTGGCTGGCGGGGCTCGGCTTCTTCAACTACCCGGTCTCACGCCTGCTCGGCCGGCCGGCCGGCTACCCCGTCGAGGAGGCCAAGGGGACGGCGCGCTACTTCCGGATGTCGACCGACCACAAGGTGATCGGCATCCAGTACTTCTTCGGCGTCGGCGCGTTCTTCCTGATCGGCGGGCTGAACGCGATGCTGATCCGCACCGAGCTGCTGACGCCGAACGAGAAAGCATTTCCGGCGGGCCAGTACCTGACCCTGGTCGGCCTGCACGGGACGATGATGATCATGATGACGTCGGCCTTCATCCTGGGGCCGTTCGGCAATTACTTCGTGCCCCTGATGATCGGCGCCAGGCGCATGGCCTTCCCGCGGATCGAGGCGATGACGTTCTGGCTGACGCCGCTCGCCGGGCTCGTGTTGATGTCGGCAATCGCCTGGAACGGCTTCCCGACCGGCTGGACCGGCTACGCACCCCTCGCCGACCAGGCGCGCGCCGGGATGGACGCCTACATCTTCGCCTTCATGCTGATCGGGATCTCGCTCTGCCTGAACGGCCTCAACCTGATGGCGACGATCCTGACCATGCGCGCGCCGGGGATGACGTGGACGCGGCTGCCGATCTTCGTCTGGGGCGTCCTCTCCACGTCGATCCTGATGGTGCTCGCCTCGCCGGTGCTGCTCGCGGCGCTGCTGATGGGGATGCTCGATCGCACGGCGAACACGGGCTTCTATCTCGCGAGCACCGGCGGCAGCGCCTACCTGTACGAGAACCTGTTCTGGTTCTTCGGGCACCCGGAGGTCTACATCCTGGCGCTGCCCGGCTTCGGGATCGTGCTCGAGATCCTGCCCGTGTTCACGCGCAAGCCGCTCTGGGGCTACAAGCTCGCCGTCGCCGGGATGCTCGGCGTCGCCTTCCTGAGCTTCTTCGTCTGGCAGCACCACCTCTTCGTGAGCGGCATCAATTCGACGCTGCGGCCCTTCTACATGCTGACCACGGAGATGATCTCCGTGCCCACCGGGATCATCTTCCTGAACGGGATCGGCACGCTCTGGCTCGCGAAGATGCGCTACACGGTGCCGATGCTGTTCTCGCTCGCCTTCTTCTTCAACTTCCTGATCGGCGGGCTCTCGGGAATCTTTCTGTCCGACGTGCCGAGCGACGTGACGACCCACGGCTCGTACTTCACGATGGCGCACTTCCACTACACGATCATGGGCGGGCTCGTCTTCGCGTTCTTCGCCGCCACGTACTACTGGCTCCCGAAGATGACCGGCCTCGTGCTGAACGAGAAGCTCGGGAAGATCCACTTCTGGACGATGTTCGTCTTCTTCAACCTGACCTTCTTCCCGCTGTTCGCAGCCGGCTTCCTCGACATGCCGCGCCGCGTCTCGACCTACGCGCCGCATCTCCAGGTGATCAACGACCTCGTCTCGTCCGCGGCGTTTTGCCTCGGGATCTCGATGCTGATCTTCGTCGGGAACCTGATCTACTCGCTGGTCTTCGCACGGATCCCGGCCGAGCAGAACCCGTGGCACTCGCGCGGCCTCGAGTGGCAGGTGCCGACGCCGGTGCCGCTGCACAACTTCGACGAGATCCCCGAGATCACCGGCGACCCCTACGACTACGGCGTGCCGGGGGCACCGCCCGTGGCCCGGCTGAGGCCCGCGAGCGCGCCGGCGAGGGCCCGCTGACGTGAGCGCAGAGCCGACGACCACGTGGATCCCGGCGGAGAACCCGGAGCTCGAGGCGAGGATCGTCTCGCTCGGCTCCTACCTGCTCTCGGCCGCGACGACGTTCTTCTTCATCTCCTTCCTGTTCGCGTTCCTCTACCTCCGGGCGCTGAACTCGAACGGGCTCTGGGGCGGGCCGAAGCCGGGCCACCACGTGCCGACCACGACCACCTCGGGGATCGCGATCCTGGCGTGCGTGCTCGTCAGCGTCCTGCTCGTCCGCCTCGCGCTCGTCGAACTGCGCGGCAGCACTCGCGCGCTGTGGTGGCCCGCCTGCGCGGGCGCGCTGCTGCTCGGGCTGGCCGCGGTTGCGATCCAGTGCTGGCAGTACACGGATCTCGGCTTCGGAACCGAGGAGGGCGGCTACGCGAGCGTGTACCTCGGCTGGACGGGCTTCTTCACGATCTTCACCTTCGGCGCGATGCTCTGGCTGGAGACGATCCTGGCAACCGCGCGCCGCGCGCCGGCCAAGGCGCCGGAGGTCGAGAAGAGCGTCGCGAGCTTCTCGGTCTTCTGGGCGACGCTCGGGCTGGTCGAGATCGCAGCCTTCATCCTGCTCTACGGAGTCAAATGAACGTCGACGCCGGCACCACCATGACGCTCGTGATCCCGCTGTCGCTCCTCTTCGCCGTGCTCGGGTGGTGGTGGTACCTCGTGCACCGGGCCCGGCGCCGCAACCCGCCGGGCAGCTAAAGAGAACTCGGTGCGCTGGGTCCTGGACCCCAGCCTGCTCTCGGTCCTCGTGGTCGTGGGCACGCTCCTCTACGCGGTCGGCCTGCGGCGGCGGCTCGCCCTGGGCAGGCGGAGACCGGAGCTCGTCCGCCGGACGGCGCTGTTCGCCGTCGCGCTCGTCCTGATCGACCTCGTGCTCTCCCCCGCCTTCGACCGCTACGCGGCCGAGTCGCTGACCATGCACATGCTGCAGCACGTCGTCCTGATGACGGTCGTGCCCCCGCTCGTCGTCCTGGCGGCGCCCTGGCTCACGATCTGGCGCGCCGTGCCGCTCGATTCGCGCCGCTCGCTCGCCCACGGCGTGGTCGCGCTGCCCGCCGTCGTGCGACGCGGGCTGCGTGGGCTCGTCGCGCCGCTCCCGGCCTTCCTCGCGATCACCGCCGACCTCGCCGTCTGGCACGTCCCCTGGCTGTACGACCTGACCCTGACCAACACGGTCGTCCACGACGTGGAGCACGCGTCCTTTCTCGTTTTCGGAACACTGTTCTGGATCCCGATCCTCGACTCGCCGCCGCTCCACGCGCGGCTCGGGCAACTGCAGCGCGCCGCCTACGCGACCGCGGGCGCGGCGACCGGCTGGGTGCTCGCGCTCGTGCTCGCCTTCGCCCCCACGCCGCTGTATCCGGCGTACGCGGCGCTGCACCACCGCCTGGGCGGGCTGTCGGCGCTCGGCGACCAGCAGTTCGCGGCCGGAGTGATGCTCGGGATCGGCTCGATCCCGATCACGGTCGCCGTCTTCGTGTTCATCTACCGCTGGCTCGACGAGGAGCGGCCGGCCAGCACGCGGCGGACAGCGCTGACCACGTCGCCTGAGCGGTAGGGGAAGACGAAGAGCGCGCGCTCGTAGCCGGCCGGGTCGATCACGTAAGCGGCCTCGGTGTGGTCGACCGTGTGGACGGTCACGCCGGCGAGCGTCTTCGTGTGCACGCGGACGCCGATCGCGTACTGCTGCCACACCCGCGCCAGCGGCGCGTAGCGGCCGAGGGCCCAGCGCCACGCGGGGACGAGCCGCCATCTGACGGCGTCGAGGCGCAGGTTCGAAGGCGCCTGGCCCCAGGGATTCACGCTGACCGCGACGATGGCGGGCCGTGTCGAGGCCGGGAACTGCGCCGGCACGTCGTTCAAGACCTTGGCCTCGAGCGGGCAGAGGTTGCGGCAGACCGGGTCGATGAAGGCCAGGATCACCGGCCGGCCGCGCAGCGAGCGCATGCTGATCGTCCGGCCGGCCTGGTCGCGAAGCGTGAAGTCGGGCGCGCGGCGGGCTCCGGCCGGCCAGGTGATGCCCGGATCGTCGGGAGCCGTGGCCGTGACGTTCGTGCTCCCGCCCGACTGGTTCGCGACCGCGACGCCGATCCCGACGCCGGCGCCGACCGTGAGCGCGGCGGCGAAGAGTGCGACCTTCAGCCACGGGAACCGGTTCGATGACGGACTGGCGCTCACGTGCCGGAGCACGGAGCCTAGCTGGACTGACTGCAGACCTTCGAGACGGCTGATCGCGTCCGGCCCTCCGGCGAGGCTTGTGGTCGACCAAGACCAGCTGCGCCAAGGAGGCCCGGATGCTTGACGCAGTTTGCCCGCCGTGACGGATGCGCTTCTCGTTCGAGTCGCGCTGCAGGATCGTGCAGTTGATCATCGATGGTGAAGGTCCGCAGGCGGCCGCGGCCGCCTGCGGACCCAGCCGCGCGACCGGCTACCGGCTCTGGCACCGCTATTGCCAGGGGGCTGGGCCGCACTCGACGACCGGCCTTCGACGCCGAGGCGTCAGCCGCGGCGGCTCTCGCCCGAGGCTGAGCAGGAGATTCTTGCTTGGCGTGAACGGAACGAGAGCCGCGCGAGCGTGGGGACTACCGTCTGTTCTGATCTACTTGGGGCCATGTCGGCCACCGGCCCGAGCGATCGGTGCGCCCGCTTCCGCGAGCTGCACGCCCGCGAGCAGCTGTTCGTGATGCCCAATCCGTGGGACATCGGCTCGGCGCGGCTGCTCGCTTCGCTCGGCTTCGAGGCGCTCGCGACGACCAGCGCCGGGTTCGCGTGGTCGCTCGGCAAGCTCGACCAGCGCGTGACCCGCGACGAGTTGGTCGCCCACGTGGCGAGCCTGGCCGCAGTCACCCCGCTCCCGCTGAACGTCGACAGCGAGCGCTGCTATCCGGACGATCCCGGAGGCGTCGCCCAGACCGTGGCGCTGCTCGCCGAGGCCGGCGCGGCCGGCTGCTCGATCGAGGACTACGACCCGGCCGCCGACCGGATCGACGACGTCGAGGTCGCGGCGGAACGAGTCGCCGTGGCTGCGGAGGCCACGCACAGCCTGGCCGACCCGATGGTGCTCACGGGACGCTGTGAGAACCACATCCGCGGCGTCGACGACGTCGACGACACGATCGCCCGCCTGATCGCCTACCGCGACGCCGGCGCGGACTGCGTGTACGCGCCGGGGCTGAGCACGCTCGACCAGATCACGGCCGTGATCGAGGCGGTCAGCGTGCCGGTGAACGTCCTGGCGCTGCCGAGCGGCCCTACCGTCGCCGAGCTTGCGTCCGTCGGCGTGCGCCGGGTCTCGACCGGAGGAGCGCTGGCCCGGGGGGCCTACGGCGCGCTGCTGGCAGGCGCGCAGGAGCTGCTGAGCGAAGGCACGTCCAGGTACGCAGCCGGTGCTGCCTCGAGCGCCGCGCTCGAGTCCGCGTTCGATCCTCGCTAGCGCGGCGCGGGAACGTCCCGACGATCGCCGCCGTCACGAGGCGGCCTCGCCACTCCTCGGCCCCGTGACGTCTTCCGAGCCCAGGCCGCCGCCTCGGCGCGGCGGTGCACTCCCAGCTTCTCGAGCACGTTGTGCACGTGATTCTTGACGGTCGCGACCTCGATCACGAGGCGCTGCGCGATCTGCTTGTTGGACAACCCCTCGTCGATCAGATCGACGACCTCGCGCTCGCGACGAGTCAGCCGGGCCCGGCGCTCGGAGGACGCGTCGGAGGTCCGCCTCGCCAGGCGCCGCATCAGCGCTGCGGCGATCTGCGGCGAGCACGGCATCCCGCCTCCGTCGACGGTCTCGATCGTCCGAACGAGGTCTTCGAGGGCGTCTTCCCGCGTGACGTATCCCGATGCCCCCAGCTCTGCACAGGCGATCACCTCTTCCTCCGTCCCCGCGAGGCCGAAGGCAATGACCGCTGCGTCCGGCAGGCGATCGAGGAGCATCCCGATCGCCGCGACGCCCTCCGCGCCTCCGACGTCGAGGAGCACGAGGTCGGCCGGGCAGACCTCGAGGGCGGCGACCGCCGCGCTGACATCGGCGGCGTTGCCGACGACGTCGACCCCCGCCTGGCGGAGCAGATCCGTCAAGCCCTCCCGGTAGATCCGGATCTCGTCGAGGACGAAGACGCTGATCGGGCGCGACCTCAACGTGCCGACTGTCCGAGCCATGACGGGCCGACCGGCTGCCGCAGTAACTGACCTGCAAATCTCACTGGCTCCCCACCAGATCGACGCTTGCCGTTACCGCGAGGAGAATGGCATTGGCTCTTGCCCGCGTCAAGTTTCGCCAATCGTGCTCACATATCCGCTCCGCCATTTGCAAGGCACAACGCCCTGTGGAACGATGCCGCAGTCACGACAAAGAGGTGAGTCGTTGTGAGCCGGGATCCGATGCCGACCGACCTGGGAGGGAGATGAGAACGACCGCGCAGCCCCGTGAGAACGCGGTTGCAACCCACCCCCGGCCACTCCATCCGCTCGGCCGCGGGCGGCCGCTCGAGCCCGCCGTCCGCAAGCCCTTCGAGGGGGCGTTCGGGCACGACTTCGCAGGCGTGCGCGTCCACGCCGACGATGAGGGCGCCCGCTCGGCGGCCGCGATGGGCGCGACGGCGTACGCGCAGGGTCGAGACATCGCCTTCGCGCAGGGCGCGTACGAGCCCGGCACGGCTCTCGGCCGCCGGCTGATCTCCCACGAGCTCGCTCACGTCGTGCAGTACGACCGGGCGAACGCGTCGTCGAATCGGCCCGGCCTCGCACAGGTGGCCGACACCGTATCGCCGGCCGAGCGAGCCGCCGACCGGGCGTCAGACGCGATCGCGGCTGGCCGGCCGGCGCCGAAACTCGAGCGGTTCGCCACCGGCGAGGCCGGCGCAGTCCACCGACAGGCGGCCCCATCCGGCGGGAGCGGGAGCGGGGGCGCGGGCTCGGCCGAGCCGAGTGGAGATCCGTTGCTCGTGCTGCAGTTCCCGATCACGCCTCTGAACTTCCAGCTTCCGGTGAGCGGCCCCTCAAGCATCTTCGTCGTCCCGCCGCTGGGAGCGCGAAGCACCTCGCTGGACCAGGCCGCGCAGCCGAATGTCGCCGCCGGCCTCAATCTCGTTCTGCACCGGAGCCTCAGCGGAATCCAGCTGGGATTCGAGAGCGGGCTGTTCGGTCAAGCGGGGCCGACGTTCAGCCTGAACGGGTCGAGCCTGCCGACGGCGGGGCCCGCGCCCGGACGAGCCACGCGCTACACCGGCCGGAACGCGCAGCTCTACGTCCAGCCTGCCCTGATCGTGTACACCCGGCCCGAGCACGCAGCTCGGAGCATCTGGGCATTCGGTGCCGACCAGTTCGCCGTCATCGCCCAGCCCGGCCTGGGCCGAACCTGGAGCGACGTGCTCGGCCTCACCGGGAATGCCTACACGGTCCAGGGCGGCCCGCAATGGACCTACAACCTGTCATCCACGTGGCAGTTGACAGGCGCCGTCCTGGGCGGCTACACCTGGTCGCGCCCGGACCCGGTTCCGGCAGGCAGTCCGGGCGGGCCTGTCGGTCCCTCCGGCAACTGGTTCGTAGGGCTCGCGATCGGCGTCCAACCTGTCTTCAACGTGGCCCACTACCGCAGGAGGCCGGAGCCGACCGAGACGCCCGGCGGCCACTCACCGGCGCCGGCCCCCGAGCATCAGACGCCTGAACCGACACCCGACGCGACACCCCAGCCGGCGCCGAGCACGTCTACTGGCACGCCGGACCAGTCCGACCAGCCTCCGCCACCGGCTCCGCTCCCGGCCCTCCCACCTCTCGTCGAGATCTTCTTCCACCAGGATCGGCCGCTCGCCGGCCAGGGGGCGGGCGCCGCCGGCGCGCTCACTGCGGAGGGCGTGACCAACCTGGCGGCGCTCCGGCAGACGCTCCACGACGACTCGACGCTCAAGCTGCAGCTGATCGGCTCGGCGTCGAGAGAAGGTGCGCCGGAGTACAACTACGACCTCGGCCTGCGCCGGGCGGAGTGGCTCGCCGGCGTGCTCGGAATCGGTCTCGACCGTCTCGTCGATCCGGCCGAGGACGACCTCCGCTCCGGCTGCCGTCACGCCCGGACCGGCATCGTCTCGTGCGGAGCCGAGAGCGCCCGGGAGACGGTCGACGGCCGCGATCGGCGCGTGCTCGTCCGTTGGTTCCGCTGACCTCGCCGCGCCGGCTCGAGATCTAGATCCCGGGGGCTCGTCCGCCCCGAAGGTGTAGGCCCCCGCCTGGACCGAAGATAGGCCGCCCGGTCCATTCACGACCCGGCGGCCGGCCCGAAGAATCGTCGGCATCCGGAGAGTTCGTTGACCGACTCGGTCGAGGTCCTCCTCGTCCGCCTGCCGCGCGTGCTGAGCGACATCATCAGCGGGGTTCTGACTGCCGAGCCCGGGGTGAAGGTCCGACTCGAGGAGACGCCGCGCCGTGACGTGACGGAGTCCGTGCTCGAGGCGGCGCCCGATGTCGCGATCGTCAGCAGCGACTCGCCGGATCTGCACCAGAGGTGGGATGACCTGCTCGGCGAGCTGCCGCGGCTGAAGATCCTGACCATCGTCGACGACGGCCGGCTGGGGTTCCTCTACGAGTTGCGCCCGTGCCGGGTCCCGCTCGGCGAGGTCTCGGCGCAGACGCTGCTCGACGCGGTGCGGACGGCGAAGGCCGTCGCTCGATGACCGGCGCGCCGCTCGTCAGCTGCGTCATGCCGACGCGCAACCGGCGGCGGTTCGCCGAGCAGGCGATCTGGTACTTCCTGCGACAGGACTACCCGAACCGGGAGCTCGTGATCGTCGAGGACGGCGACGGATCGGTTGCCGACCTCGTCCCTGCGGACGACCGCATCCGGCTGATCCGGCTCGACGAGCCCGCGACCCTCGGAGAGAAGCGGAACATCGGCTGCCGGAGCGCGCGCGGCGAGCTGATCGCGCACTGGGACGACGATGCCTGGATCGGCCTCGACCGCTTGAGCGCCCAGGTGGCAGCGCTCGGGGACCGGGACGTTTGCGGGGCCGAACGGCTGCTCCACTACCGGCTCGAAGCGGGTCAGGCCTGGCTCCGCACCTTCCGGAACGGCGGCGCTCCGCGGCTCGCGACCGGCACGCTGCTCTACCGCCGCTCGCTCTGGGCGGAGCACCCGTTCCCGGAGACCGACGGCGACGACGACCTGCCTCACGGAGCTGTTCCACGGGAGCGCGTACGGGTGCTGGATGACGCGCCGTTCTGTCTCGCCGTGCTGCACGGCAACAGGGACGCCGCCGCCGATCTCACGCAGCCGGAGTGGGAGCGGGGCTCGATGGAGGAGGTCTGCGTCCGGATCGGCTTCGATCAGGACTTCTACGCCGCACTTCGGCAGGGTGGCAGCGTCCGGCCGACCACCGTCGCCCGGTCGACGGTCGCCGGCATCACGCTGGTCGCGTCCTTCCTGCTCTACGACGGGTACGGCAGCCTGAGCGAATACCTGGCGCTGGGTCTCGCGCAGGCCGGAGCGGCGGTGAACGTCGTGCCGATCTCGATCGACGAGACGGGCCTCTCCGACGAGCTCCGCGACATCCTCGCCCGCTCGAGGCCGGATCCGGGGACGCCGACGCTGTTCTACTCCTCTCCGCAGGGACACTCCGATCGCTTCCGGGACGTCGGCGATCTGTTCGTCAACACGATGTGGGAGACGAGCCGGCTGCCGGCCGCCTGGATACCGCTGCTCAACAGGGCGCGGACGCTGATCGTGCCGACCCGGTATGTCGCGCGCGTCTTCAGGGCAAGCGGTGTCCGACCTCCGATCGAGGTGATTCCGGAAGGAATCGACCCGGCCGTCTACCACCACGAGCCGCGGCCCGAGCGGGCGGGGCTGACAACGCTCATCGTGGGCACGCTCGCGGCGCGCAAGAACAACGACGTCGCCATCGCCGCGTGGAAGCAGGCGTTCGCCGACGACCCCGACGCCCGGCTCGTGATCAAGGCGCGGTTCGGCTACACCAGGCTCGACGACGGCGACGCGCGCATCCGCGTGGTCGACTCGAACGAGACCACGAGAGGGATCGCCCACTGGTACCGGCAGGCCGACGTGCTGCTTGCGCTCGGAAGCGAAGGCTTCGGCTTGCCGCTCGTCGAGGGAATGGCGACGGGCCTGCCGGTGATCGCCCTCGACGCGGCCGGCCAGGCGGACGTCTGCGCGGACGCACGCGGGCTCATGCTGCCGGTCGGGGCGAGGCACTCCCGCTCGTTCGACGAGCCCGCGTTCGGCCGGTGCGGGCAGTTCCCGGCGCCCGACGTCGACGACGTCGCAGCGCGGCTGCGCTGGGTCGCGGATCACCGGGCCGAGGCGAGCGAGATGGGTCGGGCGGCAGCGGAATGGGCGCCAAAGGCCAGGAACATCTGGGACAAGGGACCGGCGGTGCTCGACGTCATGGAGCAACGCGTCCAGCCGCGGCGCGCGCTTCGGCGCGTGCCGACGATGTGGGTGCCGAGCTGGGGAACGCCCTGCGGGATCGCCGACATGTCGGCGCACCTCGCCCGCGTGCTGGAGGGCCCCATCCGCGTGACCGGCTCGAGGCCGGACCTCGCCACGACGCGCGTCCTCCACGTCCAGTACGAGCCGGCGTTGTTCGATGCCGTGGAGCTGGGCGCCTGCCTCGAGGAGGCCACAGCTTCAGGCGTCCGCACCGCCGTGACCGAGCACGTCGTCCTGCCGCAGGCACACGCCTGGGAGCGGCACGCGACGGTCATCGGGACGACGACCGAGCAAGGAGTCGCGACCCTGCAGGCTCGGTATCCGCACCGCCGGGTCGAGCACCTGCCGCTCGGCTGCCCGACCTGGTTTCCACCACGCCGGAAGCAGCGAGGGAAGGTGATCGGCGCCTTCGGCTTCCTCGAGCGTCAGAAGGGGTTCTGGTCGCTCCTCGACGTCCTGAGGGAGCTGCCCGGAACGAGATTGCTGATGTTCAGCTACGCGAGGGACCCCGACCTGGAGGCGGAGTTCACCGCGGCCGCGGAAGGCCTACCCGTCGAGCGAGTCGACAGCTTCCTGCCCGCCGAGGAGATCGCAGGGCGACTCGCCGCCGAGACCGACCTGCTCGCCTACTGGTACGACGAGCAGCGCTACCCGATCGCGAGCGGCGCTGCGAGGGTCGGCCTCGCGACGGGCGTTCCCGTCCTCACCTCCGCGACGGGATGGTTCGCCGACCTCCGCGACGTGACGTACCAACCGGTGGACCTCGTCGAGGGCATCGCCACCCTGCTCGAGGACACGACGCTCCGCCGCCGACTCGCAAACGACGTGCGGGCTTTCTGTCACGACCACAGCTACGAGCAGATGGCGAGGCAACACCGCGAGCTCTGGCAGTCCCTGGAACAGACCTAGAAGGAGGCACACGTGCCAGCGACCCACACCTACCCAGGCGTCTACATCGAGGAGGTGCCGAGCGGCGTCCGCACGATCACGGGCGTCAGCACCTCCAACACGGCCTTCATCGACTACTTCCCGCGAGGCTCGATCGACGGCGCCGTCCGGATCACGAGCTGGGCCGACTTCGAGCGGGAGTTCGGCGGACTCGACAACCGCAGCGAGGCGAGCTACGCGATCCAGCAGTTCTATCTCAACGGCGGCCAGGTGGCGTTCGTGGTCCGCGTCGCGGCGGGGGCGACGGCGGCAACGCTCACGCTGACCCTGAGCACCAGCACTCCTATCGGGACGATCACGCTCGAGGCCGCAAACCCGGGCATCTGGGGCCAGAACGTCCAGGTCGTCGCCTTGAAAGTGCTGAAGCCGGACGGCACGGTCGACACATCGCAGTTCAATCTCGCCGTGCGCGAGGTGCGCACGAGCGACGGAGCCGTGCTCTCGACCGAGATCTTCCGCGGTCTCGACCTGACTTCCAGCAGTCCGAACTACGCATGGACGGTCGTCAACGCCGGGTCCGCGCTCGTCAAGGTGACCAACACGGGTCTTGGCGGCTTCCCTGACCTTGCGGACCCCAACGCAACGGGAGACGGTCCGAGTTCGACGAGCTCGACCGGCTTCGTGGCTCTCGCCAACGGGAGCGACGGCACCGCAGCTCAACTCGACGGGACCATGAAGCTGGACGCGACGGACTTCGTCCCCACGACCGCCGGCGTGAAGTCACCTCTCGAAGCGCTCGACCGGATCGCCCCCGAGATCTTCAACATCCTCTGCATCCCGGCCGCCGCGAACCTGGCCACGGACATCACTACGACAGGATTGGCCCCGATGCAGACGGTCGTAAGTGCCGCCGAGACGTACTGCGAGACCAAGCGGGCCTTCCTGATCGTCGACATCCCGCCGAAGCTCGTCACGAACGAAACCCAGATGCAGACCTTCATGGCCGCTCTCGGGAAGAGCAACAACGCAGCCGTCTACTTCCCCCGCATCCAGATCCCCGACCTGCTCCAGAACTCGCGGCCGCGCGACGTGGGTGCGAGCGGGACGATGGCCGGGATCTATGCCCGTACGGACTCGACGCGAGGTGTCTGGAAGACGCCGGCCGGCACCGACGCCGTGCTCCGCAACGCGTCGTTGACGCTCAAGCTGACCGACCTCGAGAACGGGGGGCTCAACCCGATCGGCGTCAACGTCCTGCGCAACTTCCCCGTGTTCGGGAACGTCGCCTGGGGCGGACGGACGTTGAACGGCGCCGACCAGCTCGCGAGCGAGTGGAAGTACATCGCCGTTAAGCGGACGGCGCTGTACATCGAGGAGAGCCTGTTCGAGGCGTTGCAGTGGGTCGTCTTCGAGCCGAACGACGAGCCGCTCTGGGCGCAGATCCGGATGAACGTCGGCGCGTTCATGCACGACCTCTTCCGGCAAGGCGCATTCCAGGGCAACGCGCCGAACAAGGCCTATTTCGTCAAGTGCGACAGCGAGACGACGACGCAGAACGACATCGACAAGGGCGTCGTGAACATCTGGGTCGGCGTCGCCCCGCTCAAGCCGGCCGAGTTCGTGGTGATCAAGCTCCAGCAAATCGCCGGTCAGATCGAGACGTGAGGGAGGAGGAATGGACTTTCCCGCCAATCCACAACGCTTCGACCCCTACAAGAACTTCAAGTTCCTGATCAAGTGGGACGGCCAGACGGTGGCCGGTGTCAGCAAGGTCACGGGACTGAAGCGCACGACCGAGGTCGTCAAGCATCGACACGGAGGCGAGCCGAGCTCGAGTCGCAAGTCGCCCGGCCGCACCGAATACGACGCGATCACGCTCGAGCGCGGCGTCACGCACAACATCGAGTTCGAGCAGTGGGCGAACAAGGTCTGGAACTTCGGCTCCGGTCTCGGCGCGGAGGTGTCGCTGAAGGACTTCCGCAAGGACATCCGGATCGAGATCCTGGACGAGGCCGGCACGACCGCCCTCGCCTACACCGTGTTCCGCTGCTGGGTCTCCGAATGGCAGGCCGCACCCGACCTCGACGCGAATGCGAACGCGGTCGCTATCCAGCACATCAAGCTGGAGAACGAGGGCTGGGAGCGCGACTACGCCGTCAGCGACCAGCCGGAGCAGAGCTTCGTGGAGCCGGCCGGCCCGTAACGGATGCAGGCACTCACGGCACCCGAGGTCGTCCGGCTCTGGGAGCAGGGCGCGACCGAGCCTCCCGCGGCTCGTTCGGTCGCCCTGCTCGCCGCAGCCTGCCCGGATGCCGATGTCGAGGCGCTGACGATCGGCGAGCTCGACGGCCGGCTGCTCGAGCTGTGGGAGCTGACCTTCGGTCCCCGGCTGGACGGCTTCGTCGAGTGCCCGGCGTGCGCAGAGGCACTCGAGTTCGCACTCGACACGACCGATCTCCGCTCGGCGCAGGCGGCCGACTCCGGCACCCAGCTCCTCACCGAGGCGGCCTGGGAGATCGAGCTGCGCCCGCTCACGGGCGGCGACCTGGCCGCGGCCGCCCGAGCCGGGAGCCCGAGCGAGGGCCGGAGGACGTTGCTCGAGCGGTGTGTCGTCGCGGCGCGGCACGAACGTGACGAGGTCGAGGCGGCGAGCCTCCCGGAGGAGATCGTGGAGCTCATCGCGGAACGGCTCGAGGCCTCCGATCCACAGGCGGAGATCCGCATCAGCCTGGTCTGCCCCTCGTGCCGGCACGCGTGGTCCGCGCTGCTCGACATCGGAATGTTCCTCTGGGCGGAGCTGGGCGGAGAGGCGAGGCGCGTGCTGACCGAGGTGCACACGCTCGCGAGCGCCTACGGCTGGCGGGAAAGCGACGTGCTCGCCCTCGGTCCGGCCAGGCGGCAGTTCTATCTGGAGGCGATCGGCTGATGGACGACTTCCTCACGCGGATCGCCGACCGGGCACTCGGACTGGCCCCGGTCGTGCGCCCGCTCGTCGGGAGCCGCTTCGAGGCGTCTCGCGTTCGAGCCGGCCCGGCGATCGACCGGGACGAGCAGGGCGCGAGCGAGCTCCCTGCGTCGGTGGCCGAACCGGCTTCCGAGCGTCCGCGGCCGCCTCGGGCCGCCACACCCGCGCCGGGACACGCGGAACCTCCGGCAACTGCGGCGTCTCCCCGGGCGGAGCCGGTTGCTCCGCCGGCGCCGGCCGAGCTCCGGGCCTTGGTCGCGCGATCCTCCTCCCCCGCCGCTCGGCGGCCAGCCGCGCCCGCGACCGCCCGGCCGCGCCCGAGCCTCGCCCTCACCGGGCAACCTCGCTCCGCGGAGGCGGCGCCCTCCCCGTCGCCCGAGACTCCCGAGGCGGAGGCTCCCGAGCCGGCCGGCCCATGGACGCAAGCCGCGACGATCGAGAGCGAAGCGGACGGCACCGAGCCCGAGGGCGTGGCTCCGACCGCCGAGCAGCCGGAGCCCGCCCCGCGTTCACTCGCCCGGCCGGACACGAGCCCACGGCAGCGACCGGTCCCTCCGAGGAGGCGCTCCGCCGGCGACGACTCTCGGGCGGACGGCGAGACGATCCGGGTCGAGATCGGGCGCGTCGAGGTCCGGGCGGCACCGCCCCCCGCTCCCGCCCCGGCTCCTGCACCTCCGCGCGGCCCGCGACTCTCGCTCGACGAGTACCTGCGCACCCGAGGGCTCCGTTGAGCAACGCGCTCGCGATCGCGTCCGTGTCGGCCGTGCTGACGGATCTGCTGCGAAACGGGATCATCGACAAGGACGTGCCCGGCGCGGTGGGTGACGTGACCGTCAGCGCGCTCCCGCCCGACCGCGTGGCGCCCACGAACGGGTCGGACACAACCCGGCTGAACCTCTTCATGTACCACGTGACGCCGAACGCGGCCTGGCGGAACATTGGCCTGCCCGCACTGAACAGCCGCGGCGAGCGAGTCGGCGATCCCCCGCTCGCCCTGGATCTCCACTACCTGCTGACGGCCTACGGGGCGCAGGACTACTACGCCGAGATCCTGCTCGGCTATGCGATGCAGCTGCTCCACGAGAGCCCCGTGCTGGCTCGGGACGACGTGCGCACCGCGCTGACGTCCTCGCTCGTCAGCGGAGGAACGGGGCTGCCGCCGAACCTGGCGAACCTGTCGACGTCGGGACTCGCCGACCAGGTCGAGCTGATCAAGCTGACGCCGGAGTCGCTCTCGACGGAGGAGATCTCGCGCCTCTGGGCCGCCTTCCAGACCAACTACCGTGCGACCGCTGCCTACTGCGCCTCGGTCGTCCTGATCGAGAGCGGCCGGACGACGACGGCGCCTCTACCGGTTCGCGGGTACACCGTCGGGGCTCACCCGCTGCGGCGTCCGGTGATCGAGTCGATCGCGCCACAGACGGGCGCAGGCGAGCCGATCAACGCCGACAGCACGATCGTGATCTCGGGTCGGAACCTGGCCGGCGACGACACGCTCGTTCGCGTCGGCGGCGAACTCGTCACTCCGGCTGCGGGCGTGACCCCGACCGCGATCACGGTGGCGCTCCCGGCCGGCCTCGCAGCCGGGGTGCAAACCCTGCAGGTCGTACAGCCCGAAGACATGGGCATTCCACCCGAGCCACATCGAGGCCTCGAGTCGAACGTCGCGCCGTTCCTCCTCCAGCCGAAGCTCACCGCTAAGCCGACTGCGACCATGTCGGTGGAGACCGGGTCGAGCCTCCGCGCCGGGACGATCACGGTCGACCTCGCCCCGGCCGTGCGGGCCGGCCAGCGCGTTGCGCTCCTGCTGAACCAGCTCCTGCCTACGCCTGTGTCCGACGGCGTGGTCGCGCGCTCCTACAGGTTCGCCGCCGACCCGATCGCCGCGCCCATGTCCTCGCTCGACATCGCGGCGACCGACGTCGAGCCAGGGACGTACCTCGTCCGCGTCCAGGTCGACGGCGCCGAGAACGCGCTCGACGTCGACACCACCGGCCGCTTCTCCGGCCCGACGGTGGTGATCCCATAGACATCACGCCGACAACCGACTGGGCGGAGGCAAACCGCAACTACCTCGTGGCCGCGCTGGCGCCGATCAGGACGGCCCTCGCGGAGCGCACAGGCGCGGACGCTCGCGGCGAGGAGCCTCGTCCGCCCCTCGAGGACATCGCGCGGTCGATGCCTGCGCCACCGGCGCTCGAGACGCTGTCCACGGCCCTCGGGCTTTCGCGCTTCGAGCGCGAGGTGCTCCTCCTGTGCGCCGGGGTCGAGCTCGAGGCCGAGCTCGCCGGTCTCTGCCACGGCCGGCCGACCTTCAGCCTGGCGCTCTCGACGCTGGCCGAGCCGCACTGGAGCGCACTGGCGCCGGCCGCTCCGCTCCGCTACTGGCGGCTGGTCGAGCTCGAGGGCGGCGACTCGCTGACGACCGCCCCGCTGCGCATCGACGAGCGCGTGCTCCACTACCTGACCGGCGTCCAGTACGTGGACGAGCGGCTGGACGGGTACGTCGGCCCACCGCTCGCCGCCGGCCCGATGCCACTGTCCCACGCCGAGGTCGCACGGCGCATCGCCGCCGCCTGGGCGCGGGTCTCCGCGGACGGCTCGCCGGTGCCGCTCATCTCGCTCTCCGGCCGCGATCGCGAAGCTCGCGCCGCCGTCGCCACCGCCGCCTGCGGCGCAGCAGGCATCCAGCTCCGCAAGCTGCGGGCCGAGCTGATCCCGAGCTCGGGCCCGGAGCTCGAGAGCCTCCGTCGCCTCTGCATGCGGGAGGCGCTGCTGAGCCAGACCGCGCTGCTCGTGGAGCTCGACGATCTCGAGGGGGCCGGCGCGGCGACCGGCCCCGCCGCGAGGCTGCTCGACGAGCTCGGCTCAGCCGCGGTCGTGTCGGGCACGACGCCGCTGCGGGGATTGACCCGGCCGACACTCCGCCTGGAGGTACCGAAGCCGACGGCCGCCGAGCAGCGTTCGCTGTGGACGGCGACGCTCGGCAAGCGCGCGGCCGAGCTCGACGGGTCGCTCGACGAGATCGTCAAGCAGTTCGACATGGGGCCACGCGGAGTGGCCGCCGCCGGCTTCCAGCTCGCCGACTCGCTCGAGGGGCCGGACGAGGCTGAGCTCGCCCTCGCGCTCTGGGAGGCATGCCGGAGCCAGGCACGCACGAGCCTCGAAGACCTGGCGCAGCGGATCGAGCCGTGTGCCGGCTGGGACGACCTCGTCGTTCCGGAGCTCCAGCGCGAGGTCCTGCGCGACATCGTGGTGAACGTCCGCCATCGCGCGCAGGTCTACGACGCCTGGGGATTCGCGCGCAAGGAGGCCCGCGGGCTCGGCATCAGCGCCCTCTTCGCCGGCCCGAGCGGAACCGGCAAGACGATGGCGGCCGAGGTGCTCGCCCGGGAGCTTCGCCTCGACCTCTACCGCATCGACCTGAGCTCGGTCGTCAGCAAGTACATCGGCGAGACGGAAAAGAACCTCCGGCGCGTGTTCGAGGCGGCGGAGGAGGGCGGCGCGATCCTGCTCTTCGACGAGGCCGACGCCCTGTTCGGCAAGCGGACCGAGGTCAAGGACAGCCACGACCGTTACGCCAACATCGAGGTCAGCTACCTGCTGCAGCGCATGGAGGCGTACCGCGGGCTCGCGATCCTGACGACGAACTTCCGCAAGGCGCTCGACCCCGCCTTCCTGCGCCGGCTCCGCTTCGTCGTCGACTTCCCCTTCCCCGGCCTCGAGCAGCGCCGCGAGATCTGGCAGCGGGTGTTCCCGCTCGAGACTCCGACGCAGGATCTGGACTCCGCCCGCCTCGCCCAGCTCAACATCGCCGGCGGCAACATCCGCAACATCGCCCTGCAGGCCGCGTTCCTCGCGGCGGGCGACGGCGAAGCGGTGCAAATGAGCCATCTGCGGCGAGCCGCGCGGAGCGAGTACGCGAAGCTCGAGCGGCCCCTGACCGGCTCCGAGATCGGCGGCTGGTCGTGACGAGGCGCATCGACCTCCACATCGCCGAGCTGGTCGTGGACGCGCTTGCAGGAGTCGACCCGGCGCGCGTCGGGCCGGAGCTCTCCAGCGAGCTGACGAGGCTGATCAGCGAGCAGGGGCTTCCGAGCCGAGTCGGGCCGGCCGACCGCGTCGATGTGCCCCTCCGCGGCGGCGCGACGGGTGCGGGCATCGCGGAAGCCGTCTACGAAGGGCTGGGGCGATGCCCGAGCTAGCCACTGCTACTCGTCCGGATGCGGCAGTGTCGGTCTCGCAGACTCCGCGCCTGCTTCAGCGCGCCTGCGCGTGCGGGGGCACGCCGGGCCCGAGCGGCGAGTGCACCGAGTGCCGCGCGAAGGGTCTGCAGCGGCAAGCCCGGCCCGGAGCCGGGCCGGCGCTTGCGCCCCCGATCGTGCACGACGTGCTGCGCTCGCCCGGGAAGCCGCTCGACACCGCGACGCGCGCGTTCATGGAGCCCCGCTTCGGCCACGATTTCAGCCGCGTTCGGATCCACACGGACGCGGCCGCGGCCGAGTCGGCGCAGGCAGTCGATGCGCACGCATACACCGTCGGCCCCAACATCGTCTTCGCCGCGAGCCGGCACGACCCCTCCTCGAACTCCGGACGGCAGCTGCTAGCTCACGAGCTCACGCACGTCCTCCAGCAAGGAGCCGCCGGCACAGCGGCAACGCTGAGGATTAGCGAACCCGATGACGCCTCGGAGATGGAGGCAACGCGAGTAGCAGATACCGCCCTTGCCCACGAGATGGGGGCTGACATCTCACCTGTGACTTGCCATCTCCAGCGTCAAGAAGCTCCGTACAGCTGGAATCCTCAACCTCAAGCACAACCAGCCACCCCGGCGCCTGTTACCACGTATGGGGTGACGCCGACGCCGACCTGCACGCCGGGGTCGACCCGCATCGTCGACCTCCAGCCTGTGGCGTTCAAGACGGGCGCGACCGATCCGTCTCCGACTGGGACAACATGGTTGACTCGCCTCGCGGAGAGCCAGACCGTTTGGAACAAACTGGGGGTCAGCTTCAACGCCCTCTCCACAGTAGAAGTAATCGAGGCGGCGAACAAGACGGCAGGAAGCGACCACGCCGGGCGTGACGCTATTCGCGCAACCCGCAGCGGTACGGGTGTCGAGGTCTTCATGGTCGATAACGACATCGCCGACGCCGGAGGGGCGGCGACGGTTCTGGGTGGCAGCTCCGACGCGAAGATCGTCCTGGCCGACCGCGGCACAAGCGACACGCTGCTCGCACACGAACTAGGTCACGTGCTCGGCCTCGGCCACCCGCCAGGTGGAGCTGATCCGAACACGATCATGACCCCGAGCGCCTCGCACAGCTCTCGGAACTCCACCCGAAACACGATCGGGAACTACAACCGGATCACTTGGCCTGCGCCCTCGGGCTCGACCTGCATTAGCCCGGACCCATGAGCGGTAAGCCAAATCCCACGTGCAATGGCTCCGGCTTGTTCGTACTGGACCACAGGTCCAGCTTCGAGCCGCTTATCTTCGAGCAGCTCGGAGAGGGAGGAAGCACGAAATGAGCTTCTCGCCCGAAACCCCGAAGGTTCTCCGCGGCGCGATTGTCGGGATCGACCCGACCAACCCGCTCGCGAGCGTGATCGTGTTCCAGTACAACCCGGACACGCTGACGCGCACGCTCACCGCGCTGACCGGGGGCGGCGGGCAGCAGGACCGGTCGCAGCCGCTGCGGCTCCAGGGCGCGCCGACCGAGGAGATCAGCGCCGACGTCGAGATCGACGCGACCGACCAGCTCGAGAAGGGCGACGCGCTCGCGACGACGCTCGGGATCTACCCGCAGCTGTCGGCGCTCGAGATGTTGATCTACCCGAAGAGCACCGTCGTGATCGCGAACACGATCAAGCTCACGCTCGGGATGGCGGAGGTGATCGCACCCGAGGCACCGCTCACGCTCTTCATCTGGGGGGTCAAGCGGATCCTGCCGGTGCGTCTCTCCGGCTTCACGATCACCGAGGAGGCCTTCGACGTGAACCTGAACCCGATCCGGGCCAAGGTGTCGTTGAGGCTGCGGGTGCTCAACTACAACGACCTGCCGGTGACGAACCCGGGCTATCCCCTCTTCCTCGCGCACCAGGTGGTGAAGGAGGCGATGGCGACGATCTCGAGCGTCGGTGCGATCGGCTCCGTGGCGACCGGAGGCGCCAACCTCATCTAGCCGTGTTCGCGCCGACCAGCCGTTACGCCTCGATCGACACGGTCACCCTGACGCAGGGCGACCGCACGATCGCTTACAAGCGCCGCCGCTTCCTCCCCCGCGGCGCGGATCTGCCGCTGCTCTCGACCGCGGTCGTCCTCGATGGAGACCGGCTCGACCTGATCGCCGCACGGACGCTCGGCGACCCGGAGCAGTTCTGGCGCGTGTGCGATGCCAACGACGCGATGAATCCCGCCGACCTGGAGACGCCGGGGCGAAGCCTCCGCGTCCCGATGCCGCAACCGTAGATGCCCGGAGTCATGCTCACGATGCTCGTCGGGCCGACGGTGGCGATCCCCGCGCCGCAGCCGCTGATGGACGCGCTGGCGAGCGTCCAGGTCACGCACAGCGACGAGGGCCGCTCCGGCTTCCAGCTCAGCTTCCACGCAGGTCGGAGCGGTGCGACGACCCTCATCGACAGCCCGCTCCTGACGCTGCCGCTCCTGCGGCCGTTCAACCGTGTGATCCTGATCGTCGGCTTCGGAGTGATGCCGACCGTGCTGATGGACGGGGTGATCACCCACAGCCAGCTCCAGCACGACGACACGGGAGCTCCCTCGACGCTGACCGTCACCGGCGAGGACGTCAGCGTGATGATGGACCTCGAGGACAAGTCCGCCGAGCATCCGGCCCAGCCGGAGGCCCTGATCGCGCTGGCACTGATCGCCTCCTACGCCCAGTACGGACTGATCCCGATCGTGATTCCTCCGCCGACGATCGACCCCCCGATCCCGATCGAGCGCGTTCCCGTACAGCAGGCGACCGACCTCGGCTACCTGAACGAGATGGCAGGCCGCTTCGGCTACGTCTTCTACGTCGCCCCAGGGCCGGCGCCGTTCACGAACACCGCGTACTGGGGGCCACCGAAGCGCGCCGACCTTCCCCAGCACGCACTCTCCGTCGACCTCGGGCCGGATTCGAACGTCACCTCGCTGAACTTCACGAACAACGCGCTCGCGCCGACGATGGTGAAGGGCAAGGTGCAGGACCGGCAGACCGGCCAGGACGTTCCCGTCCTGGCGCTGCTGTCGACGCGACCGCCGTTGTCCGCGATGCCCGCGGTGCTCGTAAATCAGCCGAACGTCCGTACGACGCAGTTCCGCGAGTCGGGGCTGAACATCGTCCAGGCGTTCGCGAGAGCGCAGGGAGTAGTCGATCGGGCCGCGGACGCCGTCACAGCATCGGGCGAGCTCGACGCCACCCGCTACGGAGCCGTCCTGCAGGCGCGCGCCCTGGTCGACGTCCGTGGCGCCGGCTGGACGAACAGCGGCACCTACTACGTCAAGAGCGTCACCCACAACATCTCCTCGGGGACCTACAAGCAGAGCTTCACGCTGACCCGCGAGGGCACGGGCGCGCTGTCGCCGGCGGTGGTGCCATGACGCAGTTCTTCGGCAAGTACCGCGGCACCGTGCAGAACAACATCGATCCGATGATGCTCGGCCGCGTCCAGGTGAGCGTGCCTGCGGTCCTCGGCAGCGGGTCGCTGAGCTGGGCGATGCCGTGCTCGCCGTTCGCCGGCTCGTCCGTCGGGCTGTTCCTCGTCCCGCCGAACGGGGCGAACATCTGGGTCGAGTTCGAAGGCGGCGACCCCGACTATCCGATCTGGAGCGGCTGCTTCTGGGGGGTCGGGGAGGTGCCGGCCACGCCGGCGCTCGCAGAGATGAAGGTGCTGAAGACCGACTCGGTGACGATCACGATCAGCGACCTGCCCGGGGTCGGCGGCGTGAAGATCGAGGTCGAGCCGCCTGCGGTGGCGACCCCGCTCAGCCTCGTCTTCGACGTGACCGGCATCGAGCTCAAGAACGGCGCGGCGAGCGTGAAGCTGACGCCCGCGAGCGTGTCCGTGAACGACGGCGCCCTGGAGGTGATCTGATGCCGCTCGCGGTTCAGGTCGGCGCGACCATGATCTGCCCGCACGGCGGCCAGGTCTCGATCATCCCGACCAACATGCGGGTCACCGCCGGGGGGCAGCCGCTCGCCGTGCTCGCCGACACGTTCCTCGTCGCCGGCTGCGCCCAGACGGGGACGCCGCCCGGGCCATGCGTGAAGGTGCAGTGGCTCGTGCCGGCGGCACGCGTCACGATCGGCGGGCAGCCGGCGATCCTCCAGTCGAGCACGGGCCTCTGCCTGACCGCGAGCGCGGTCCCGGCAGGGCCTCCGAGCGTGATCGTGACCCAGCTACGGGTGCAGGGACAGTGACCGAGCTCGACTACCCGTACCACTTCGACAGCCGCGGACGGACCGCGACGACCGACGAGGACGAGCACGTCCGCGACCTGATCGAGCAGGTGCTGTTCACGGCACCGGGCGAGCGGGTCAACCGCCCGACCTTCGGCAGCCCCGTGATGCAGCTCGTGTTCGGCGCGGCGAGCGAGGAGGTCGCGACGGCGACGCAATTCCTCGTCCAGGGCGCGCTCCAGCAGTGGCTGGCCGACCGGGCCAAGATCGAGGCGGTCGGCGTGACGGCCGAGGACTCCACGCTCACGGTCACGATCGAGTACCGCGTCCTCGGTGACGACCAGAGTCGGACGACCCAGTTCTCGCGGAGCATCGCGTGACCGCGATGTACACCTGCTGCGACGAGCGGCGCCGGCTGGAGCTGGTCAACTCGACCCTTCTCAACGGCATCGACTTCCTCGAGGTCGGCGACCTCGGGACGACGCCGGACCTGGCCCAGCGCCAGCTTCGGGTCCACTTCGTCACGGCGCTGAACGTGAACACGCTCACGGCCACGAACATCCGGATCGCAGGCGGCGAGCGGATCGTTGACGTCAGCGTCGCTGGAGTCGCGACCTCGTCGACGGAGCCGAACGTCCTCGTCGTCGACACCTCCGAGGCCGGCGACTTCTCGCCGTACGTGCTGCGCCTGGTGCAGGACCAGCACGACGACAGCCCCCCGCCGTGGGTCGATCCGATCCTGTCGGCCATCCAGTTCTCGTTCAAGGTCGGCTGCCCGACCGATCTCGACTGCCGCTCCGACCTCGCCTGCGCCGTCGAGACGCCGGAGCCGCCCCCGATCAGCTACCTGGCGAAGGACTATTCGAGCTTCCGCCAGCTCATGCTCGACCGGTTGTCGGTGCTCGTCCCCGGCTGGCAGGAGCGCAGCCCGGCGGACGTCGGCGTCGTGCTGGTCGAGCTGCTCGCGTACGTCGGCGACCGGCTCAGCTACCAGCAGGACGCGGTCTCGACGGAGGCCTATCTCGACACCGCCCGGCGCCGCATCTCGGTGCGGCGCCACGCCCGGCTGGTCGACTACTGGATGCACGACGGCTGCAACGCCCGTGTCTGGGCGCAGATCGCGTTGTCCGCCAATCTGTCCTCCGGCGTAACCTCGGTCGCGCTGCCGAAGGGCACGCAGCTGCTGACCGCGGTCCCGGCAGTCGACCCGGTGATCCCGCTTCATCCTCATGGATGGACGTCCGACACCGATCGCTCGCCCCAGTACCGGGCGGCGGTCAACGAGCTGCCCGAGATCTTCGAGACGATGCACGACGCGACGATCCGGCCGGAGCTCGCCGACCTGCGCTTCTACACCTGGGGCGCCCGGGAGTGCTGCCTGCCGGAAGGCTCGATCAGCGCGACGCTGCTCGGCGCCTACCCGAACCTGGCCGTCGGAGACGTGCTCGTGCTCGCCGAGCAGCTCGGCCCCGAGACCGGCTCGCCCGCGGATGCCGACCCGGCCCACCGCCACGCCGTCCGGCTGACGGACGTGAGCCCCACCTCGCAGGATCCGCTCGGCGGCCGCTTCGACACACCCCCCACCGACAGCCCCGTTGACGTCACCGGGATCAGCTGGCACCCCGACGACGCGCTCCCGTTCCCGCTCTGCATCTCGGCGCGGATCGACACCGGATACCTCAGCGACGTCAGCCACGCGCTCGGCAACATCGTGCTCGCCGACCACGGAGTGAGCGTGACGGGCGAGGCGCTCGGCACCGTGCCCGATCCGACCCTCTTCTTCCCCGAGCACCGGACGAACGGGAGCTGCTCGCCGCTCGAGCGCGATGCCGTTCCGCCGCGGTACAGGCCGATTCCGGCGCAGGGCCCGATCACGCAGGCAGCCCCCTACGACGCCGCGCATCCCCCGGCGTCGGCGACGGCGACGATGACCTGGCTGACGAGCGACGCAGCGCCGGTGATCGGGCTCCACGGGGACTTCCTCGGGACGCGGTCGGAGTGGAAGCCCGTGGCCGACCTCCTCGACTCCTTCCCGGGGAGCACCGAGTTCGCGCTCGAGGTCGAGGAGGACGGCACCGCGGAGATCCGGTTCGGCGACGACCGCTTCGGAACCCGGCCCGCCTCGCGCACGGTCTTCACGGCCGGCTACCGGGTGGGGAACGGCGTCCTCGGGAACGTCGGCGCAGGCTCGCTCGCGCACGTCGCCACCGACGTCGCCGACATCGGCGGCGTGACGAATCCGCTGCCGGCCGTCGGCGGGGTCGACCCGGAGTCCTCGGAGGACGTGCGGCAGAACGCGCCCGCCGCCTTCCGCACGCAGGAGCGCGCAGTCACGCTCGACGACTACGGCCAGGTGGCCGGTCGCTATCCGACCGTGCAGCGGGCGGCGGCGACCCTGCGCTGGACCGGGAGCTGGCGGACGGTCTTCGTCTCCGCGGACCGGCTGGGCAACGCCGTCGTCGACGACCCGTTTCGCGCCGCGCTCGAGAGCTTCCTCGACATCTACCGGATGGCCGGCCAGGACCTCGACGTCGACCAGCCGCGCTACGTCTCGCTCGAGCTCGAGCTCTTCGTCTGCGTCAAGCGCGACTACTTCACCGCGGACGTCGAGGCGGCGCTGCGGAGAGTCCTCAGCAACCGGTCGCTTCCGGACGGGACGCGCGGCCTCTTCCACCCGGACAACTTCACGTTCGGCCAGCCGGTCTACCTGAGCCCGATCGTGGCCGCCGCGCAGGCGGTTCCCGGCGTCGACGACGTCGAGGTGAGGCGCTTTCGACGGCTGGGAACGCCCCGCACGGACGCGAGCGCGAGCGGCGTGCTGCAGCTCGCGCACCTCGAGATCGCCCGGCTCAACCAGGACCCGGACTTCCCCGAGCACGGTCGCCTCGTGCTCGACTTCGGAGGCGGAGAGTGACCGAGGGCGTCAACCCGACGTCGAGCCAGACCTGCGACTGCGGCTGCTGCGAAGGTATCGGCGCCGAAACGCCCGCCGTCATCTCGAATCCGCCGGGCCTGTCCGCGATCGCCTACCGGGTCGGCACGCACGCGCAGTTCAAGGCCACGATGCTGGCCGGCCTCACCTCGGCGACCGTCCCGGCCCTCGCCCAGCTGAAGACGCGCGAGGACACGGACCTCTCGATCGGGCTCGTGGACGCGTGGGCGACGGTCGCGGACGTCCTCAGCTTCTACCAGGAGCGGATCGCCAACGAGTCGTATCTGCGAACCGCGACCGAGCGGCTCTCGATCCTCGAGCTCGCGCGCGAGATCGGCTACGAGCTGCGGCCCGGAGTCGCCGCCGGCGCCTACCTCGCGTTCCTGCTCGAGACGGCGGCGCAGGCCCCGCGGCAGGTCACGATCCCGACCGGAACCAAGGTCGGGAGCATCCCCGGACCGAACGAGCAGCCGCAGACGTTCGAGACGATCGAGGACATCGTGGCGCGCCCCGAGCTGAACGCACTCCGGCCGCTGCTGCTCCAGCCGCAGCTGGTCACGGCGAGCACGCAGGACCTCGTCGTGGACGGGCTGGCGCCCCCGGTGAAGGCCGGCGACCGGCTGCTGGTCGCCCCGAGCACGCTTGCAACGGTCTACCGGGTCGTCCCGGACCAGGACAGCAAGACGACACGGCTCGACCTCCAATCCGGCCCGACGCCGACGGCGCAGCCGTTCAGCCCCCCGATCTACCAGCCGGCGTCCACGCCGCTCCCGGAGAACACTCCGCTGACCGGAGACATCGTCGACAGCATCCTCCGCTCGACCTGGGACGCGGCCGACCTGACCGCCCAGGCGATCGCGCGCGGCTGGTCGCTCGACGACCTCGCGGAGACCATCGCCACCAAGCTCGGAGAAGCGCAGGCGCAGACAGCGGACGTCTACGCGTTCCGGACGAAGGCGGCGGTCTTCGGGCACAACGCGCCGAAGGGCCAGCTTCCGACTGTGCCGCCGCCAACCAATGACGACAGCGGGGAGGGACGCACGCTGGCCCAGGAATTCACCACGAAGGTCGACCTCGACGCGGTCTATCCGCACATCGTCGCGGGCAGCCAGGCGGCACTGGTCGGGGACGGCTCCGAGCAGATCTTCTCTATCGGGGCAGTGTCAGAGGCCTCCCGCGCGGACTTCCTCATCTCGGCGAAGGTGACGGTGCTGCAGCTCGATACCTCCTCGGCGCAGCTGAAGACCTCGTTCACGATCCGCGGCACGACCGTGTACGCCGAGAGCGAGCTGCTCCCGCTCGCCCCCGTGCCGATCCCCGACGTCGTCGAGAAGAGTGAGATCAGGCTCGACGGGTTCTACCTCGGGCTGGCTGCCGGCCGGAACGTGATCGTCACGGGCGAGCTGGACGGAACCCCGGGGGTCCAGGCGGGCGAGGTGGCGACGCTGAAGCAGGTCCTCGTGGAGGGCGGCTACACGGTTCTCGAGCTCGAGCAGGCTCTGACGAACCGCTACGTCCGCGACACGGTGACGATCAACGCGAACGTCGCCACGTCGACACACGGCGAGAGCAAGCGCGAGACGCTCGGAAGCGGCGACGGCTCGCAGCCGTTCCAGCGGTTCGCGCTGCGCCAGCCGCCCCTGACCTACGTGAGCGCCGGGACCGCGAGCGGCGTCGACACGACGCTGAACGTGTACGTCGACGGCGTCCTCTGGCACGAGACCCCGACCCTCTACGGAAGCTCTCCGCGCGACCGCGTGTACGTGACCCGGCTCGGGGACGACGGGACGACGACCGTCGAGTTCGGCGACGGGCGGGCCGGCGCCCGGCTCCCGACGGGGAGCGAAAACGTCGAGGCGCGCTACCGCAAGGGCATCGGGCTCGCCGGGATGGTCGAGGCGGGTCAGCTGACACTGCTCACGACCAGGCCGCTCGGCGTCAAGTCGGTGGCGAACCCGCTCGACGCCGCGAATGCGGCCGATCCCGAGCCGAGGGACCAGGCACGGGTCAACGCTCCGCGAACGGTGCTCACCCTCGACCGCGTCGTCTCCGACACCGACTACGAGGACTTCGCCCGCTCGTTCGCAGGCATCGCCAAGGCGCTTGCGACCCCGCTTCCCGGGCCGAACGGGCCCAGCATCGTGCTGACGATCGCCGGCACGAACGGAGCCGACGTCCCCGAGGACGGCCTCGGGAAGAAGCTCAGGAGCGCGATCGTGGGCGAGGGCGACATCGGCGCCCGCTTCCAGCTCATGTCGTACCGGCCGGTGCTCTTCCGGATCGAGGCGGCCGTCAAGGTCGACCCCGACTACCTGCCGGAGCGCGTGCTGCCCGCGGTGGAGCAGGCGCTGCGCTCGGCGTTCTCGTTCGACGCGCGGACGTTCGGCCAGCACGTCGCCGACAGCGAGGTGATCGAAGTGATGCAGGCCGTCCCCGGCGTCGTCGCCGTCGACGTGGAGAAGCTGTACCGGCCACCCGCAACCGACGGGTGCGAGCCGCGTCTCTGGGCCCAGGTGCCGCAGCCCGGCGACACGACGCTGCTCGGCGCCGAGCTCCTGACCCTCGACCCCAGGCCCCTCGACCTCGAGCAGATGCCGTGAGCAGCGACCTCGATCATCTCTACGAGCTGCTCCCGGCGATCTACCGGATCCGCGATGCCGAGCGGAGCATTCCCGCCCCCGCATCCGGCCCGACCGACGAGATACTGGAGCCGCTGCAGGCGCTCGTCTCGGTGCTGGCCCAGCAGGCCCGCGTGCTCGAGGAGAACATCGAACAGCTCTACGACGACCCGTTCATCGAGACGTGCGCCGACTGGGTGGTTCCGTACATCGGCGACCTCGTCGGCGCACGGCCTCTGCACACGCCGGCCGGGTCGGGCCTCAGCGAGCGCGCCGACATCGCGAACACGATCGCCTACCGGCGGCGCAAGGGAACGGTGGCCGTCCTCGAGCAGCTGGCACAGGACGTCACCGGTTGGAGATCTCACGTCGTCGAGTTCTTCCAGCACCTGATCACGACGCAGTACCTGAACCACATCCGCCTCACGAACCTCGCCACGCCCGACCTCCGGCAGTGGGAGCCGCTCGAGCGCCTCCCCACGCCGTTCGACTCCACGAACCGCACGCTCGAGGTACGCCGGATCGCTCCCGGCCGGGGGCGCTTCAACATCCCGAACGTCGGCATCTTCCTGTGGCGCCTCGAGGCCTACGCCCTGGACGACGTGCCGGCCACCGCTCTGGACGCCGAGCGCTATCGCTTCAACCCGCTCGGAATCGACACGCCGCTCTACACGCTGCCGGCGACCGAGCCGACGATCACGCACCTGTCGCACCCCCTGAACGTGCCCCTGCCGATCAGCCGGCGGGTTCTCGACTCGGATCTCGAAAGCCACACCGGCAGCTACGTCGGCCTCGGCCTGAGCCTGCTCGTGACGGTGGACGGGAAAGCGGTGCCTATCGTCGCCTGCGACCTGTCCGACCAGGGCGCCGTTTGGGCGCACGTGCCGCGGGCGACGTACGCGGTCGACCCGGTGCTGGGACGGCTGGCACTGCCCACGTCGATGCCGGCGGGGCCGCACGACGTCCGAGTCTCGTATCACTACGGGTTCAGCGCCGATCTCGGCGGCGGCCAGTACGACCGGGCCGCGACGATCGACACGACGCTCGAGCCTCTCGTGCTCGTCCCGCAGGCCGATTCTCTCGACCATGCCCTCGGGCAGTCGCACAGCGGCGCGATCGAGATCACCGACAACGCCACGCATGGGCCGGGAACCGCAACGATCTCGGTCGACGCCGCGGCCAAGCTCGAGGTGCGCGCCCACGACGGGCGGCGGCCGGTCGTCCAGCTCACGAAGACGCTGACGGCGACGGGCGGCGACGAGGCCGAGCTGACCATCGACGGCCTGGTGATCGTCGGGGGCGCGCTCGAGATCGACGGCAACCTGAGGCTCCTGACGCTCCGCCACTGCACGCTCGTGCCCGGGCTCGGCTTCGCGCCGGACGGCTCGCCGGCCCAGCCGAGCGCGCCGAGCCTCGTCGTCAAGTCGGCGGGGACGCAGGTCGTCGTCGAGCGCTCGATCGTGGGAGGCATCCGGACCGTCGCCGGTGTCGCCGTCCAGGTCACGGACAGCTTCGTCGACGCGGGCGACCCCGCGAACGTCGCCTACGCGGCGATCGACGGCACGGGCCCCGGGGGACCGCTCGAGGTAGAGGCGAGCACGCTGATCGGCCGGGTGCATGCGGACTCGATCCCGCTCGCCTCGAACGCGATCTTCCTCGCTGCGCCCGGCGCGGCACCGTGGGAGGCGCCGGTCCGTGCCGAGCGGCGCCAGGAGGGCTGCGTCCGCTTCTCGTGGCTGCCGCTCGAGTCGCAGGTCCCACGGCGTTACCGCTGCCGCCCGGCCGCCGGCGACGACCCGCTTCGCATGCGTCCCTCGTTCACCTCGCTCCGGTACGGGGACGCCGCCTACGGCCAGCTTGGTCCGCGCTGTCCGGACGAGATCGCCTCGGGCGCGGACGACGAGTCGGAGATGGGTGCCTTCCACCTCCTCTACCAGCCCCAGCGGGAGGCGAATCTCCGGATTCGCCTCGAGGAGTACCTGCGATTCGGCCTGGAGGCCGGGATCTTCTACGCCAGCTAACAGCGACCCGAGGAGACCGTGAGATGAGGATCGACACGACACGCACCATGTTCAGGCGCGAGAAGCACTACGACGGCGTCCTGATGCAGCAGGGTCGCGTCCAGCTCGACGCGGACTTCAACGAGCAGCAGGCGATCACGCGCTACCGCGAGGAGACCGAAACCCGGGACGTCGTCGGTCGCTGCGGCACGCCGCTCGATCCGCCCGCGTACACGCACGCGTCCGGGTTCGAGATCCTGGGCGGCACGGGAGCGTCGGCGGGCTCGTTCACGATCGGCGCGGGGCGGTACTACGTCGACGGCGTGCTCTGCGAGAACGAGGCCACGACCGACTACCTCGCACAGGCTCAGGCGCCGCTCGAGTACCCCGCCGCAGCCAACGTCACCACGCTGCTGGGCAGTTCGACGGTCGGGCTCGTCTATCTCGACGTCTGGCACCGCAACATCACCCTCCTCGAGGATCCGTCCATCCACGAGACGGCTCTCGGGGAAGCGGACACCACGACCCGGCTGAAGACGTCGTGGCAGGTGAAGGTGATGCCGCTCGACACCCGGCTCGGCAAGAGGCAGGCCGCCCTGCTCGACGCGTTCATCGGCCAGATGGGCGCCGCTCTGAACCAGGACGGCGCCGTCATCGATCAGCCTGTGAACGTCGCCCAGTTCCAGCACGACCTGGCTGTCTCCCTCAGCAGCGGCATCAACGTCACGTGCGGCTCGGCCTTCCCGGAATGGGATTCCATGGTCAACCCGGCGCTCGGCACCTTGAAGGCGGACGCCGGGCTGCCGGCCCCGGCACCAGCGCCGTGCCTGCCCCCGCCGACCGCCGGCTATCGCCGGCTCGAGAACCAGCTCTACCGTGTCGAGGTTCACCACGGTGGCGTCCTCCCCGGAGGCAACCCCACGTTCAAGTGGTCACGGGAGAACGGCTCCCTCGTCACGAAGATCCTCGACTTCGACTCGAGCGATCCGACCTGGATCACGGTTCGCGACCTCGGGCGCGACACCGAGTCGCTCGCCTTCGCGCCGGGCGACTGGGTCGAGGTCGTCAACGACCACTCGGAGCTCAGCACCGACGGCACGCAGCTCGGGTTCCTGACCACGATCGCGATCGTCGACCCAGGCCAGAACGCGATCCAGCTCAGCGCCGCGCCTCCGAGCGCCGCCCCCGCCTCGCTTCAGGACCTGACGCTGAATCCCCGGCTCCGTCGCTGGGACCAGTCGACGCTGGCTCCGATCCCGGCCGACCCGGGCCTGCCGGCGACCCCCGCCGTCCCCGGCGTGACGCCCGATGGGAACGGGATCCCGATCGGCACGGACCCGATCCCGCTTGAGGATGGAATCGCCGTCACCTTCTCGAACGGCACCTACCGACCCGGGGACTACTGGCAGATCCCCGCACGAACGGCCACGGGCGACATCGAGTGGCCCCGCCTCGGCACCACGCCTCAGCCACTGCCGCCGTTCGGCGTCAAGCACCACTACTGTCGCCTCGCGCTCGTCGCGTGCAACTCCGCCAAGGACGCGATCGCGGTCATCTCCGACTGCCGGAACGTCTTCCCTCCGCTCACCGGCTTCGAGAGCCTCTTCTACCTCGGTGGAGACGGCCAGGAAGTGCTGCCCGGCCACCCCGGGCCGGTGCCCCTGCCCGAGTCGCTCCAGGTCGGCGTCGCCTGCGGCAAGGCACCGGTCGCAGGAGCGACCGTCCGCTTCCAGGTGCTCACGGGCGGCGGTCTCGTGGGCAGCGGCCCCGTGGCCCTCCAGACCGGACCGATCGAGGTCGTGACCGGAGCGAACGGCGTCGCCTCCTGCTCGTGGAGCGTCACGACGACGGGCGCGGGCGTCCCCACCACCCAGCAGGTGCAGGCAACGCTGCTGGATGGGCCCGGCGGGAGCCCCGTGCACCTGCCCGTGACGTTCAGCGCCGAGCTCAACCTGTCCGAGGACGTCGCCTACGACCCGACCTGCACGGACTTGCAGGCGCTCGAGGTCACGACCGTCAAGGGCGCGCTCGACGGGCTGTGCAGCCTGCTCCATCCGCCGGCGATCCTCGTCAATGCCGTCTACCGGGGTAACCCGGCCCAGAAGATCGTGCTGTACAACGACGATGACGTCGCTGTCAGGGACCTGTTCGCGCCGGTCTCCGCGACGAACCTCGCGACCGTGGTGACGCCGGCGAACGGTGCCGCCGCTCCCTCCGTCTTCCCGGGGATCTCCGTCCTGCTCGACAGGCCGATCGACCTGACGTGCGTCCAGGGGAAGAGCACCACCGATCTCGGCAACAAGACGACGAACTCGCACCCGACCTGCTACGTGACCATCTTCCTGCCCTGGTCGCCGGCCGGCGTCGACCAGGCGGCGCGCGGCGGGCA
Source organism: Actinomycetota bacterium (assembly GCA_003134505.1). Taxonomy (GTDB): domain Bacteria; phylum Actinomycetota; class Thermoleophilia; order Gaiellales; family Gaiellaceae; genus PALSA-612. Next base: position 48,783 of record PLBK01000003.1, read on the forward strand.
GAACCCGATCGGCTACCAGGCGGTCGTCCTCGCCGACGACGTCCACGTCGTCGACGGCAAGCTGGTCGTCTGGTCACCCCTCCCCGAGGCGCGCGCGTTCCTGCTCACGTATCTTGCCGAGCTCAGCAAGCTGGGGACTCAACGCTTCCTCGCGCGGTTCACGCTGAAAGGCAGCTTCATCCACACGCCCAGAGGCAGCAATCCGCTGCTCTTCCTCGACGGCGAGCCGCTCGGGCCGGCACCGTTCGTCGGCCTCCAGAAGCCCAGCGGAGACGGGAGGCCCGGCGGCGACTTCGAGCTCTGGTTCTGGCTGACCCAGAGCCAGACGTCGAGAGCGGGCGGAGGCAAGATCGTCACGGTGGTCGACCAGCCGGTGGTCACTCAACCTGTGGTCGCCCAGCCTGTGGTCGCCCAGCCGGCCGTGACCCAGCCCGTGACCCAGCCTGTCGTCCAGCCTGTAGGCCCGCCTGTGATCGTCCAACCGGTGATCGACCACCCGGTGGGCTGACCGCCGCCCGCTGCCCGGCTAGCGCGGGTCGATCACGAGGAGACGCTCCTCCGTCATCTCGCGGATCGTCCAGCGCATGCCCTCGCGGCCGTGGCCCGAGCGCTTCGCGCCGCCGTAGGGCATCTGGTCGACGCGGAACGTGTTCACGTCGTTGACGATCAGCGCGCCGACCTCGAGCCGCTCGAAGGCGCGGTTGATCACGCGGATGTCGTTCGTGAACAGCCCTGCCTGCAGGCCGTACGGCGTGCTGTTCGCGCGCTCGATCACCTCGTCGACGTCGTCGTAGGACGAGAGCACGACGATCGGCGCGAACGCCTCCTCGGCGCACACGCGCAGGCTCTCCGGGACGTCGACGAGCAGCGTCGGCGTAAGCACCGTTCCCTCCCGCGTGCCGCCGCAGAGGACGCGCCCGCCCGCCGCGACCGCTTCGGCCACCAATGCCTCGGCCTTCTCGGCTGCGGCCTCGTCGATCAGGCCGCCGACGACGGTCGACTCGTCGAGCGGGTTGCCGGTCCGCAACGCGCCGATCCTCGCGAGCAGCTTCTCCTGCAGGGCGTCGACAACCGAGGCGTGCGCGTACAGGCGCTGCACGGAGATGCAGGCCTGGCCCGCGCGCAGGAAGCCGCCGAAAGCGCAGCGCTCCGCGACGTAGTCGAGATCGGCGTCGGGCTCGACGATCACGGCGCCGTTCCCGCCCAGCTCGAGCGTCACCCGCGGCGTGAAGGCGACCTTCTGCAGCCGCCAGCCGACCGCCGCGCTGCCCGTGAACGAGACCATCTTCACGCGCTCGTCGCCCACCATCCGCTCGGCGAGCTCGGTGCGGCACGGGATCACGGTCACGGCCGCCGGCGGCGCGCCCGCCTCGAGCAGGATCTCCCCCATCGACAGCGCCGAGAGCGGCGTCTTCGAGGCCGGCCGGACGATGCACGGGCACCCGGCCGCGAGCGCCGGCCCGAGCTTGTGGGCGACGAGCAGGAGCGGCGCGTTGAACGGCGTGATCGCGAGCACGGTGCCGACCGGGAACCGGCGCGTCAGGCCGATCCGACCCTCGCCGCGCGGCACGGCGTCGATCGGGACGAGCTCGCCGGTCGAGGCGCTTCGGCGCGCCTCCTCGCCCGCGATCTGCAGGATCTCCGCCGTCCGCTGGGCCTCGAAGCGCGTCTCCCAGACGGCGTTGCCGGTCTCGAGCGTCATCTGCCGGGCCAGCTCGTCCTCACGCGAGCGCACGAGTCCGGCGGCCGCGATCAGGATCTCCGCGCGCCGGAACGGGGGCAGCGCCGCCACCTCGGCCTCGGCGGCGGCCGCGGACGCGAGCGCCTGCTCGACCATCGCCTCGTCGGCGAGCCAGACGCGCGCTGACTCGCTCCCGTCGTAGGGGAAGACCACGGGAGCGCTCTCCCCGCTCACCATGGGCTTGCCGGCCAGGATCAGCGAACGGGGCTCGGCGCGGACTGCGGTCTCGGTCATCATGGAACCTCCTCCGGCTGGCTGGCAACGCTGTCGTCGATCATGTCTCCAGTCTCGCAGCCGGGCCAGGGCTCGGCGCCGGGTCGCCCCGCTGAGACTCGATCGCCGCCTCGGAGTCGAGGTCGAAGAAGTGCAGCCTCCGCGTGTCGACCCGCATCTCGACGTCCGCGCCCGCGCGCGCTCCCGAGCCGATCGCGAACCGTCCGACCACCACGGTGCGGCGCGCGCGGGCCTCCGACTCGAGCTCGACCACGCGGGAGCGGTCGACGTCCTCGAGCACCTCGCGCACCTCCTGGGTGACGACCGGCGCCGCGTCGAGCTCGACGTGCGCGAGGAGCTCGGAGCCGAGCAGCTCGGTGGTCACGACCTTGCCGCGGAGCCTGGATCCGGCCGGTACATCGCCAGCGAGCGCCGCGTCCTCGAGCTGCTCGGGCCGGATGCCGAGGCCGATCGTCTTGCCGGCGTAGCGCTCGAGCGCGGGCCGCGCTCGCACCAGCTCGTCCGGCACGGCGAGGGTCTGCTCGGCGACGCGGCAGACGAGACCGCCGTCCGTCCGCTCGAGCTCCGCCACGACGAGGTTCATCTCCGGGCTGCCGATGAAGCTGGCGACGAACAGGTTGGCCGGCCGGTCGTAGACCTGCTGGGGCGCGGCGACCTGCTGGAGCTCGCCCTTGCGCAGCACGGCGACACGGTCGCCCATCGTCATCGCCTCGACCTGGTCGTGCGTGACGTAGATCGTCGTCGCGCCCAGCTCGTGCTGGATGCGCGAGATCTCCGCACGCATCTGGACACGCAGCTTGGCGTCGAGGTTCGAGAGCGGCTCGTCCATCAAGAACACCTGCGGGTCGCGCACGATCGCCCGGCCCATCGCGACCCGCTGGCGCTGGCCCCCGGAGAGCTGGGCCGGCTTGCGCTTGAGCTCCGGGGTCAGGCCGAGGATCCGCGCCGCCTCCTCGACACGCCGCTTGATCTCCTCAGGCGGCGTCTTGCGCACCTTGAGCGCGAAGGCGATGTTCTTGTAGACGGTCATGTGCGGGTAGAGCGCGTAGTTCTGGAAGACCATCGCGATGTCGCGCTTGCGCGGGTGCAGGCCGTTGACGACGGTCTCGCCGATCCGGATCTCGCCCTCGGTGATGTCCTCGAGCCCGGCCACCATGCGCAACGCGGTCGTCTTGCCGCAACCCGACGGGCCGACGAAGACCATGAACTCCCCGTCGGCGACGTCCAGCGAGAAGTCGTCGAGCGCCCGCGTCCCGTCGCGATAGACCTTGCCGACACCCGAGAAGGAGACCGTTGCCATCGCTAGTGCACAGCTCCCGCCGTGATGCCGCGGACGATGTAGCGCTGGATGAGCATCGAGAACATGAGGATCGGGATCACGGTCAGGATGCCGACGGTGGCCGCGATGTTCCAGTCGATCGGGCTCTCGACCGTGAGCAGGCTCGAGGCGGCGATCGGGATCGTCTCGTGGCCCTGCGAGTTGATGATGTAGAGGCCGACCAGGAACTCGTTCCAGATGAAGATGACCCCGAACGTGGCCGCGACCAGCATCCCCGGCCGCGCCAGCGGTAGCAGCACGCGCAGCAGCACGAACGGCCGCGTCAACCCGTCCACCATCGCCGCCTCGTCGATCTCCCGCGGGATCTCGTCGAAGAAGCCGATCATGATCCAGACGACGAGCGGCAGCGAGAACGCGACGTACGGCAGGATCAGGCCGAGGTAGCTGTTCGTGAGCCCGAGGTACTGGATCATCAGGAAGATCGGGATCGCGACCGCGACGGGCGGCATGAACCGGAAGCTGAGAATGGTCGAGGCCCACGCGTCGCTGCCCCGGAAGCGCAGCCGCGAGAACGCATAGGCCGCGGGCACGCCCAGCACGAGGGCGATCAGCGTCGAGATGCCCGTGACGATGACCGAGTTCTCGATGAAGGTCAGGTAGCCCTGGTCGTGGATGACGTTGCCGTAGTTCGACTTGATCTGCGCCCAGTCGAGGTGAAGCGTCGGCGGGACCGTCAGCACGTCGATCCGGCTCTTGAAAGACAGGATCAGCAGGTAGAGGAACGGGGCGATCCCGACCAGACCGATCAGGATCAGCACGGTGTACGACACGACGCGTCCGAACGTGCGCGAGCTCACGACGCGACCTCCAGGCGGCGCACATTCACGACCCGGAAGAGCAGCGTGATCCCGATCGCGGCAGCGATCACCATCACGAAGGAGATCGCCGATGCGTACCCGTAGCGCTGGAACTCGAAGCCGTTCTGGAACGCCTGGAACGAGAGCGTCGTCGTCGAGATGACGGGGCCGCCGTTCGTCAGCCCGTAGACGAGGTCGAAGGTCCGGAAGGCGTCGATGCCGCGGAAGACGGCGGCGAAGACGATCGCCGGCATCAGCAGTGGCAAGGTGAGGTAGCGGAAGCGCTGGAACCAGTTGGCCCCGTCGACCGCGCCCGCCTCGAACACCTCCTGCGGCAGCGCCTGCAGCCGCGCGTAGACGATCACGAACACGAACGGCGTCCACTGCCACGAATCCACCAGCACCAGCGTCCAGAGCGCCAGATTGGGATCGGAGAGCCAGCCGATGTAGCCGAAGCCGAGCTTGACGAAGATCCAGTTGAGCATCCCCCAGTCGGGGTTGAGCAGGGCACGCCACATCAGGCCGACCACGATCGGCGTCAGCAGCATCGGCAGGATCAGGATGCCGCGGACGACCCATGCTCCGCGAAGCTGCTGGTTGAAGAAGAGCGCCAGCGCGGTGCCGGCGACGACCTGGATCGCCACACCGGCGCCGGTGAGGATCAGGGTCTGCTCGGCGACGGAGCCGAACTGGCCGCTTGTGAACAGGTCGTGGTAGTTCTGGAAGCCGATCCAGGTCCAGGTGTTCTTCGTCGGGTTGTAGTTCTCGAACGACCTGATCAGGCTCGCGATCAGCGGGTAGATCGAGAACGCGACCAGGTAGAGAACACACGGCCCGAGCAGCAGAAGCGTCTCGCTCCGCCGCTGAGTGGGCGGGGCGAGACGCCTCTTCCTGCTACCGCCGGTGCCGACTGCGAGCGAGCTCACCCCGGCAGCACGCGGTGCCCGCTACTTGAGATGGCCGCCACGCTTCAGCACCTGGATCCACTGGTCGTTGGCAGCCTTGCAAGCTGCCGCTGCCGACGACGACCCGCTCAGCGCCGCCGAGAACTGCTGCGCCGCGTCCGTGATCAGCTCGAACGTCTCGGGGATGTTCGCGATCTCGAGGATCCGGGCCCGCTGGTTCGCTTGCCCGGCGGTCCTCAGGTAGGGGAACTTCTTGTTCAGCGCCGGGTCGTTGAAGACCGAGGTGCGCGCCGGGTCGGTCTGGTGAGCGGCGACCTCGAACTTGCCCCAGTCCCGCGAGCAGAGGTAGGTGAGGATCGTCCAGGCGCCGTCCTTGTTCTTCGCGTTCTTCGGGATGCCCATCCCCCAGCCACCCCGCACGATGTTGCCCTCGAGCGCGGGGCTGTTGCCAGGCGTGGTCGCCACTGCGACCGTGCTCGCGACCTTCGACGTCTTCGGATTGAAGACCGGGCCGCTGATCGTCGTCCACCCCAGCATCATCGCGGTCTTGCCGGCGCTGAACGCGTCGGTCGAGATAGTGAAGTCGTACGCGAGAACGCCTGGCGTGGAGACTTTCACGCAGTCGACCATGTTTTGGAGCGCGGCGACGGCCTGCGGACTCGTCAGACGAGGCGTGAAGTTCTTCAGCTGCGGCGAACCGCTCATCAGCTTCCCGCCCATCCCGGCGAAGCGCGTGTACCAGTCGACCAGGAACATCGACACGTCGCCGGACTTGGCGACCATCGTGTTGCCGGCGATGCCGCTGCTGTTCAGCTTCCTGGCAGCGGCGAGGTACTGCGTCCACGTCCTCGGCACGGCCACACCGGCCTTCTTGAGCAGGTCCTTGCGGTAGAAGAGGAGGATCGGGCCGGCGTACAGCCCGGGAATGAGATAGGGCGTAGTGCCGCCGAAGGCCTGCTTCTTGATGTTGAAGTTGCTCAGGTATTCGAGCTCGCCTTTCGGGTAGTCGCTCGGATAGCCGTAGCCTGCCGGCAGCTTCTTGATGTAGGGACTGAGATCCGTGAAGAAGCCGGCTCCGACGAAATCGGCGACCGTGAAGCCCAGCACCGAGATCAGGTCGTAGGTGCCGGAGGACCCCTTGACGCTGGCGGCCAGCTTCTCGTTCAGGGGACCCACGGGAAGCGCGGTCATGTTGACGTTGATCCCGAACGTCTTCTTCATGTAGGCCATCTTGTCCTTGACGCCGAGCTGCGCGCCCTCGGACGGTACGAGCAAGTTGACGGTGCTGCCCGCCAGACGGCGGGCCTCGTGCAGATCGCCGGCCGTCGCCTTGCCCGCGGCCGCGAGCATGCCGCCTATGGCCGTTGCAGACAGTCCGAGCATGCCTGCTCGCTTGATGAACTCGTCGCGGGACGTCTGTCCCGACGCGAGCCCGCTGACGAGGCTCTCGGTTGGCTCGAGCTCGTCACGCGGCTTGATGTCGCTCATCGTGCCCTCCCTGTTCTGAATCGCTGATCAGACGTCCGGCCTCAGAGGCCGGCCGGTGCCGCTCTCCTCGAGCGCCTCCTTTCCCTAGCCGATCGTTCCCGGGAAAAGCTCGAGGCCTGTCACTCCCTCGAGCGTCGTGCGTGAGATGGAACCGTGGTAGGCGGCGTCGTCGCCCGACCCGCCGCCGATGTCAGTCACCCACAGCTCCGAGCCTCGGAACTGCACGTTGCTGACGTAGTCGCCGAAGCCCTTCAGCAGTCCCTTGTCGGTTCCGTCCGCGCCGATGACGCTGACGCCTCCCGTCAGGACGGTCGCGATGTAGAGGTCGCCGTCAGCGGCCGGCTTGAGGCCGTCGGGTATCGCATCCGGGTCCTCGAGGATGCAGACGTCCTCGACCTTGCGGGTGTCCACGTGGTAGCGGCGAACGGCGCGGGTGAAGGATTCGACCCAGACGACGTTGCCGTCCGCTTCCACGGTGATGCCGTTCGGAAACGTCTGCCCCGCCTCGGCGACGAGCCTGCCGGTGCCGTCGGGGTCGAGCGAGAAGATGTAGCCGGGCGGCGGCGGCGTCGTGCGACTGAATCCGCCGGCCGGATCCGTGAAGTACAGCTTGCCGTCCGGGCCGAAGGCGAGGTCGTTCGGGGCGCTGAGCTTGATTCCCTCGATCTCGGTGACGACGACCTCGACGTCTCCGTCGGGCGAGACACGCTGGATCGACGGCGGTCGCTGATCCATTGCGCGCCACTCGCGGTCGACGCCGCCGTTCTGCGTTACGAGCAGGGACCCGTCGGAGCAGACGAGCACGGAGTTCGGCCCGCCGCCCACGTGCGCGAGCGTCTGTGTCCCCTCCTCCGGCGTCCAGACCGAGACCCGGCTGCGCCAGATCTCGACGAAGATGAAGCGGCCGTCGGGGAGGAACGCCGGGCCTTCTGCCGCACCGAGGCCGTCCGCAAGCCGTTCGATGTTCACCGTTGCCTCACCCTTTCACTGCGCCAGATAGCCGTCGTCGACTGCAAGCGTGTGGCCGGTCACCCTGGACGCTCCGTCGCCGGCCAGGAAGATCGCCGCCGACACCATGTCGTCGGGCTGGAGCAGCGGGCCTAGCATCCGGTGCTGGATGAAGTCCGTCGTGCTCGTCGATCCGCTCGCGGCCAGCACCTTCTGCAGCAGGGGCGAGTCGACGAGTCCCGGCGCGATCGCGTTCACGCGCACCCGGCCGTACCACTCGAGCGCGAACGACTTCGTCGCCTGCACGACCCCGCCCTTGCTGCACAGGTACGCGCTCGAGTGCGGATACGCGATGAACCCGCCGATCGAGGCGATGTTGACGATGCTGCCCTTGCCCTGCGCGAGCATCTTCCTCCCAATCGCCTGGCTCATGAAGTACGTGCCCTTCAGATTGAGAGCGAGAATGCGGTCGTAGGCGTCCTCGCTGAACTCTTCGATCGGCGAGCGGTGCGCGGCGCCGGCGCTGTTGATCAGGACGTCGACGTGCCCATGGCCCTCGACGACGTCATCCGCAAAGGCTTCGACCGCTGCCACGTCCGTCACGTCGACGCGGCGAAACTCGGCCTCGCCGCCCCCGCTGCGGATCGAGGCGACGACTTCGTTCGCCAGCTCCTCGTTGATATCGGCGACCACGATCGTGGCACCGGCGGCCGCGAGGCCTCGCGAGAATGCCGCGCCGAGTCCCGACGCACCGCCTGTGACCACGGCCACGCGGCCATCGAGGCCGAACAGCGTCTTCAGGTAATCCATGCGCCTCTCCTCCGTCGTCATGGCAGCGGCAACCCGTTCGCAGCAAGGTCGTAGCCGAACGCGCGACTCGCGTCGACCGACGCCGCGCGGGCGAGCTCCACGTACGCGTCCCTGGCTCCACGGAAGGTCTCCGGCAGCAGGTTGAAGGCCAGGGCTGCGCGGACCGCTCCGCGGTGGTCGAAGATCGGAGCCCCGACCGTGGCGACACCGGCGACGACGTCCTCGTCGCTGATCGCGACCCCGGTCCGCCTGATGTCGTACAGCAGCTCCCGCACTTCCGCCTCGTTCGCCGGCGAGCTCGGCATCCAGGGCTCAACCGGAACGGCGGCGAAATACTCGTCCCAGAACGCATCCGGCTCGAAGGCGAGCAGCGTTCGCGGCGACGCGCCGACGTGAAGTGGCAGCACGCCGCCCAATTTGACCGCGAGCGTGTGGAGACGCTCTCCGGGGAGCCGTTCGATGAACACCGCCTGGAAGCCGCGGCGAAGGCAGAGGTGCACCGTCTCCTTCGTTTCCGCGCGCAGCCGTTCGAGCACGGGCATTGCCAGCTGCCGCTCGTCGAAGCGCGTCAGCACGGCCCCGCACAACCGCACGAGCCCGAGCCCCGGCCGGTAGACGCCACGCCTCGAGCCCGGCTCGACGAGTCCGATCTGCTGAAGCGTGGCCAACATCCGATACACGGAGCTGCGGGGCTCCGCGACGAGCGCTGCCAGGTCTGAGGCGGTCGCCTCACCCTGCTCGACCAGCGCCTCGATCAGGTCGAAAGACTTGATCACGGACTGCAGCGCTCGCGCGTCACCGCCGGGGTGCCGCCCGGCCACGACCGAAACCTCGACCGTCTCCGCGCTCATCGGCCGACCGGGACCCGTCCGAGGACCTGGTTGACCGCGTCCACCACGTCTTCCACCTGCGGGAGCACGGCCCGCTCGAGCGGCGCCGCGTACGGCATCGGCGTGTCCTTCGCCGTCACGCGGACAGGCGCTGCCCGGAGCGCGTCGAACGCGACGTCGCAGACGCGCGCGACGAGCTCGCTCGCCATGCTCCCCGCCCGGGCGGCCTCGGTCGCCACCACGAGATGGCCGGTCTTGGAGACCGACGCGACCACCGTCTGGATGTCCAGGGGCTTGAGCGTCCGGAGATCGACGACCTCGACCTCGATTCCCTCTCGGGCGAGCTGGCGAGCGGCCTGCAGGCCGAGATGAACGCCCTGCGCGTACGAGACGAAGGTGACGTGGCTACCCTCCTGCTTGATCTCGGCGACGCCGATCGGGACGACGTAGTCCGTGTCCGGCACGGGCCCGCGCCGGCTGTAGAGCAGGCGCTTCTCCAGGAAGACGACCGGGTTGTCGTCGCGGATCGCCGACTTGAGCAGCCCCTTGGCGTCGTAGGGCGTCGAGGGCATGATCACGACCAGGCCCGGCGCGTGGACGAACCAGGCCTCGAGCGTCTGCGAGTGCTGGGCCGCCATCCCGATGCCGCTCGAGACCGCCCCGCGCAGGACGAACGGCACGGTGACGCGCCCGCCCGACATGTACCGCCACTTGCCCGCGTGGTTGACAACCTGGTCCATGACGAGCGAGACGAAGTCGGCGATCTGCAGCTCGACGACCGGCCGGCAGCCGACGAGCGCGGCGCCCACTCCGGCCCCGGCCTGCGCGGCCTCCGAGATCGGTGCGTCGATGACACGCTGCGGCCCGAAGCGGTCGAGCAGGCCGGACGTGACCTGGAACAGCCCGCCCATGGCGGCGATGTCCTCGCCGACGACGAACACGGTCGGGTCGCGCTCCATCTCCTCGTGCAGGGCCTCGTTCAGCGCCTCGCTCATGGTGAGCTCGCGCACCGCCCCCACTCCGGCGCCGGCAGAGCCGGCACCTGCGCTCTTGTGCGGCTCCGTCGAGCCTACGCCGCTCACGCGAGCCTCCCCGGCGTGAGCCAGTCCGCCGGCGCGTACACGTCCTCCAGCGCCGCCTCCGGCTCGGGCCGCGGCGAGGCCTTCGCGAACTCGACCGCCTCCTCGACGTCTCGCCGCGCCTGCTCCTCGATCTCCTCGAGGCGAGCGGGCTCTACCCCGGCCTCCCCGGTGAGATAGCGCGAGAAGCGGAGGATGGGGTCGCGAGCCCGCCACGCATCGAGCTCCTCGGGAGGGCGGAGATCGGTCTTGGTCGCGGCCGAGTGCGGCGTGATCCGGTAGCTCTTCGCCTCGATCAGCGTCGGGCCCTCGCCGGCCCGCGCCCGGGCGACGGCCTCGGCGGCCACATCGCGCATCGCGAGGACGTCGTTGCCGTCGACGATCACGCCCGGAAAGCCGTAGCCGGCCGCGCGGTCGGCGATGTTCGAGACGCTCGTCGACGCCGTGACCGGAGTCGAGATGGCCCACTCGTTGTTCTCGCAGACGTAGACGACCGGAGCCGCGAGGACCGCCGCCAGGTTGCAGGCCTCGTGCAGGATTCCCTGGTTCGAGGCTCCGTCGCCGAAGAAGCAGACGACGACGCTGTCACGACCCTGGAGACGCAGCCCGTGTCCGGCGCCGACGGCGATCGCGGACGAGCCCGCGACGATCGCGTCCGCCCCCAGCATCCCCCGATCCATCGCGGTGATGTGCATGCTGCCGCCACGCCCCCGGCAGTAACCGTCCTCCCGGCCGATGATCTCCGCCATCATCAGCTTCAGCTCGAGGCCCTTGGCGACACAATGGCCGTGGCCGCGGTGGGTGCTCGTGATGTAGTCGTCCTCGCGAAGAGCTGCGCACGCGCCGACCGCGATCGCCTCCATGCCGATGTACGGATGAACGGAGCCGCGGATCAGCTTCTCCTCGAACAGCTCCATCGCCCGCAGCTCGAACCAGCGAATCTGCCACATGCGCAGCAGCAGGTGCTCCAGTTGCTGCACGCTTGTGGTCGTCGTCGGCGAGGCCATCAGCTCTCTTCGATCAGAGCCAGCGTGTCGCCCAACTTGATCTCGTCGCCCTCGGCGGCGACGATCGAGGCGAGCACGCCCGAGACAGGCGCATCGACCTCGTGGTTCGCCTTCTCCGCCTCGACCTCGACGATCGGCTCGCCGGCCGTGACCGTCTCGCCCTCACGCCTCAGCCAGCGAGTCACCGTCGCGTACTCCATCTCCGGGACGATCTGTGCGAGCTTGAATTCGTGCGCCATCTGCCTCGTCTCGCTATGCGGACAATTAGTCCGGATATCGGTTGGTCGAGGTTACTCCTCGGAGCCGCCGATTTCAACCACGGTCGCGGAGCGGTCGAGTCTGGCGCGCAGCCACGGTACGAGGCCGCCCGCGACGAACAGCTCACGCAGAAACGCCGGCACCGGGTTGATCCGGAACGGCCGGCCGTCGACGGTCACGATGCCGGCCTCGAGGTCAAGCGAGATCGTCGATCCGGGCGAGGCCGCCTCGACCGCCTCGGGCGACATCACGACCGGAAGGCCGAGGTTGATGCAGTTGCGGTAGAAGATCCGCGCGAAGCTCCTGCCGACGAGGAAGCGGATCCCCGAGGCGGCCATGGCCTGCGGCACGTGCTCCCGCGAGGAGCCCGCGCCGAAGTTGGCGCCGACGACGAGCGCCGTGTCGCCTCCGAGCTGGTCGCGCAGGGACGGGTCGAGGCCTTCGAACAGGTGCTGCGTCATCTGGGCCACGTCCGTGACGTTCAGGTACGCGCCGGGGTAGAGCACGTCGGTATCGACGTCGTCCTGGCGGATCACGACCGCGCGGCCTTCGAGGCTCATGTCGCTCCCGCGATCTCGGCGGGGTCGACGATCTCGCCGGCGACGGCCGCAGCCGCCGCGACCCAGGCGTTCGCGAGGTGAACGCCGGCCTCGCTCGAGCCCATCCGGCCTCTGAAATTGCGATTCGTGGTCGTGATCGCGTTCTCGCCGGGGGCGAGCACGCCGCCGCTGCCGCCGAAGCACGCTCCACAGGTGGGGGTCGAGACCATCGCGCCGGCCTCGACGAACAGGTCGAGCAGGCCCTCGGCGAGCGCCTCACGGTAGACGCGCTGCGAGGCGGGGACGATGATCGCACGCACCCGCGGGTGGATCTTCCGGCCGCGGAGCATCTCGGCGGCCTGGCGTAGATCCGTCATCGTGCCGTTCGAGCAGTTGCCGATGTAGACCTGGTCGACCTTGCGGCCCACGGCCTCCGCGAGCGGGACGACGTTGCCGGGCGAGTGCGGCAGCGCCACGAGCGGCGGGAGCGCATCGAGGTCGATCCGGACGGTTGCCGCGAAGTCCGCGTCTGGATCGGAGCGCTCCGCCGTCCACGGGCGCTCGGTCCGGCCGTCGAGGTACGCGGCCACCGTGGCGTCCGCGGGGAAGAAGCCCGTCTCGGAGCCGGCCTCCACGGCCATGTTCGCAACCGCGAGCCGCTCGTCGATCGACAGCGCCTCCGCCCCGTCGCCCACGAACTCGAGCGCCATGTTCGTCCCCCCGGCGACCCCGATCTCGGCGATCACCGCGAGGATCAGGTCCTTGCCGGTCACGAACCGACCCTTCTCGCCCGTGAACTCGACCAGAATCGTCCCCGGGACGGCCTGCCAGAACGTCCCGGAGGCGAGGCAGGCGGCGATGTCCGTCGAGCCGAGCCCCGTCCCGAACGCCCCGAGCGCACCGTAGGTGCAGGTGTGCGAGTCGCCGCCGGCGATCACCGAGCCCGGCACGACCCAGCCCTCCTCGACCAGTACCGTGTGCTCGATCCCACCCCTGCCCTGCTCGTAGTAGGCGACGCCCTGCGCGGCCGACCAGTCGCGCAGGAGCTTCTGCAGCTCCGCCGAGCGCGTGTCCTTGGCCGGGACGAAGTGGTCCGGCACGACGACGACCTTCGCCGGGTCGAACACCTTCGTCGCGCCCATCTGCTCCATGGCCCGAAACGCCATCGGGCCGGAGATGTCGTTCGTCATCACGACATCGCAGCGGACCATCACGATGTCGCCGGGTGCCACCTCGTCCTCGTCGGTGTGGGCAAGCAGGATCTTCTCGGCGAGCGTGTGCGGCACGCCTTCGACGCTACTACCGCCGTAGTCGCGGCGTCAACGCGGTAGTGTCGGAACCCGTGGAGCCCGTCGTCGCCACCGCCGACCTGAGCGACGCGGCGGCGACACCGATCGCCATGGACGCGCGCATCCGGCCCGTCTGGCGCGGCGCCCGCTTCGCCGGCCGCGCGTTCACCGTGCGCGTGCCACCCGGCGAGAACCCGTCGGTCCGCGCCGCGCTCGAGAAGGCCGCTCCGGGAGACGTCATCGTGATCGACGGCGGCGGCTACGAGGCCCGCGCCCTCTGGGGAGGAAACGTCTCCGCCCGCGCGCGGGAGCGAGGGCTGGCAGGAGCCGTCGTCGACGGCGCGATCCGTGACGTCGACGAGATCGAGGCGCTCGGCTTCCCGGTCTTCGCAGCCGCGGTCGTGCCGACACCGCCGCAACGCGAGCTGGCGGGCGAGATCGGGGTCACCGTGACCTGCGGCGGCCGCACGGTCAACCCGGGCGACTGGGTGGTCGGGGACGCCGACGGCGTCGTCGTCGTGCCCGCCGGCGACCACGACGAGATCCTCGGGCGCCTCCCTAGAACTTCTTGACGGTCAGGTAGCCGCCGTCGGCGATGATCGTCGTCCCGGTGACGTAGCTCGCGGCGTCCGAGGCGAGGAAGAGCACCACCTCGGCGATCTCCTCCGGCCGGCCGATCCTCCCGAGGGCGTTCGCCGCCTCGACCTGCCGCAGGAACCGGTCGGCCTCCTCGCGGTTCATCCCGCCCAGGTCGCGCTGGAGCATCGGCGTGTCGATCGTGCCCGGGGCGACCGTATTGACGCGGATTCCGTGGCGTCCGACCTCCGGAGCCATCGCCCGCGCCGCCGCGACGAGACCGGCCTTGGCCGCCGCGTACGGGACGCAGCCCGGCAGCGTCACGTAGGCCTGGACGGACGAGACGAAGACGATGCTGCCGCCTCCCCGCCGGCGGAGCTCGGGGATGGCGAGCTGGGCGCAAAGCAGCGCGCCTTTGAGGTCGGTGTCGAGGATCAGGTCGATCGTCTCCTCGGCCTGGTGCTCGAACTCCTCGTAGATCGACACGGCGGCGTTGGCGACCACGACGTCCAGGCCACCGAAGCCGGCGCGGGCTGCTTCGATGGCGGCGGCGACGTCGTCACGGCGGCGGACGTCGCCGACCGCCGCCATCGCCCGGCTGCCGGCAGCCTCGATCGCCCCAACCGTCTCGTCCAGCCCGTCGCCGGCGAGGTCGTTGGCCACGACGGACGCGCCCGCCGCCGCGAGCGCGATCGCCGTCGCGCGGCCGATCCCCGACCCGGCGCCGGTGACGAGCGCGACCTTACCGTCGAGCACACCCATCGGCGCCTGATGCTATGCCGTATCGTCGCGCCGTGGGCACGCTCCTCCCGACCACGGTCGTCGGCAGCTATCCGCAGCCTGACTGGCTGATCGACCGCGAGCGACTCGACAGCCGACTGCCACCGCGCGTCCGCGCCCGCGAGCTCTGGCGCGTGGAGGAGGCCTATCTCGAGCAGGCGCAAGACGATGCGACGCTGATCGCGATCGGGGACATGGAGCGCGCCGGCGTGGACATCGTCTCCGACGGCGAGATGCGCCGCGAGAGCTACTCGAACCGCTTCGCGACCGCGCTCGAAGGCGTCGATCTCGACAACCCCGGCGTCGCGGTCGACCGCACCGGCCACGAGAACCCCGTGCCGCGCGTCACCGGCCCGATCCGTCGGACGCGGCCGGTCGAGGTGCGCGACGTCGAGTTCCTGCGGGCGCACACGGACCGGCCGATCAAGATCACGCTGCCCGGGCCGTTCACGATGGCCCAGCAGGCGCAGAACGACCACTACCCGGACGAGGAGAGCCTCGCGCTCGCCTACGCCGCCGCGGTCAACGATGAGGCGCGCGAGCTGAAGGCGGCCGGCGCCGACGTGATCCAGATCGACGAGCCGTACCTGCAGGCGCGGCCCGAGAAGGCACGGCAGTACGGCCTGGCGGCGATCGACCGAGCGCTCGAAGGGATCGAGGGCGACACCGCGCTGCACATCTGCTTCGGCTACGGGCACATCGTCCGGGACAAGCCGGCCGGCTACTCGTTCCTCGAGGAGCTGAACGGCTGCTCGGTCCGGCAGATCTCGGTCGAGACGGCGCAGCCCAGCCTCGATCTCTCGATTCTCCGCCGTCTGCCCGACAAGACGATCGTCCTCGGCGTGATCGACCTCTCCGACGACGCGCCGGTCGAGACGCCTGAGGTGGTGGCGGAGCGGATCCGCGCGGCGCTCGAGCACGTGCCCGCCGAGCGGCTCGTCATCGCCCCCGACTGCGGCATGAAGTACCTGCCGCGGCCGGTTGCGTTCGCGAAGCTCGAGGCGATGGTCGCCGGAGCGGCGGCGATCCGTGCCGGCCTGACCGGCTAGGCCCTGCTCGTCGGCGCCGGGCCGTCCGCAGAAGCCCGCGCCGCAGCGACGTACTGGCCGGAGGTCTCGTCGGGTGAGTGCTCGACGCCGGCCGCCGCGTAGGCCTCGTCCTCGTCGAGCGTCTCGTGCTCGAGCAGCGCCTCGGCGAGCGAGTCCAGCTTGGCGCGGTTCTCACGGAGGAGCTTGGCCGTCTGCTCGTGCGCCTCGTCGACGATCCGGCGGATCTCGTCGTCGACCAACTCCTGCGTCCGTTCGGACACCTCGGCCCCGCCCGGGTAGTACGGCCCGCGGCCGTCGGCGGAGGCGACCGCGATCGGCCCGATCGCCGGGCTCATCCCCCAGCGGCTGACCATCTGCCGCGCGATCTCGGTCAGCTGTTGGATGTCGGACTCTGCCCCGGTCGTCGGCGCGTCGAACACGAGCTCCTCGGCCGCGCGGCCGCCGAGCGCGACCCTGATCCTCGCCTTCAGCTCGCCCTCCTCGTAGTTGAAGCGATCGGTCTCGGGCGCCGAGAAGGTCACGCCGAGTGCCATGCCGCGAGGGATGATCGAGATCTTCCGCACCGGGTCGGCCCCCTCGGTCAGCATCCCGACCAGCGCATGGCCCGCCTCGTGGTAGGCGGTGCGCTTCCGGTCGGCCGCCGTCATCATGATCTGCCGCTCGGCGCCGAGGACGATCCGCTCGAGCGAGTCGGTGAAGTCCGCCTCCAGGATGTGCTCGTGGGCCCGGCGCGCCGCGAGCAGCGCCGCCTCGTTGACCAGGTTGGCGAGGTCGGCGCCCACCATCCCCGGCGTCGAGGCCGCGATCCGTTTGAGGTCGACGTCCGGCCCGAGCGGCATGCCGCGCGTGTGCACCTTCAGGATCGCCTCGCGCCCGGCCCGGTCGGGCGCCTGGACCGCGACGCGGCGGTCGAAGCGTCCTGGCCTGAGCAGTGCCGAGTCGAGGATCTCCGGCCGGTTGGTCGCGGCGATCACGATCACGCCCGTCGAGGAATCGAAGCCGTCCATCTCGGTCAGGATCTGGTTGAGCGTCTGCTCGCGCTCGTCNNGCGTCGAGCTCGTCGATGAACACGATCGCCGGAGCTTCGGCCCTGGCCTTCGCGAACAGGTCGCGGACACGCGAGGCGCCGACGCCGACGATCGCCTCGACGAACTCCGACGCCGCCATCGAGAAGAACGGCGCGTCGGCCTCCCCGGCCACGGCACGAGCGAGCAGCGTCTTGCCGGTGCCCGGCGGCCCGGTCAGCAGGACGCCGTGAGGGATCCGGCCGCCGAGGCGGCGGTACTTCTCCGGGTGGCGCAGGAAGTCGACCACCTCGAGCAGCTCGGACTCGGCCTCCTCGACCCCGGCCACGTCCTCGAACGTCACCTTGTCGCCGCCCGGCTGGTAGCGGCGCGCGCTCGACCGGCCGAAGTTGCCGAGCACGTTCTGGACGTTGCCGGCGCGGCGCATCAGCAGCACGAGCAGACCGATGAAGAGGAGCGTCGGCCCGAAGCCGAGCAGCAGGTTCTCCCACCACGGCGCGCCCGTGTCGAGCGGCTGCGCGTTGACGACCACGCCCTTCGACTGCAACAGGTGGGCGAGCTGGTTCTGGTCCGCGAAGGCGGGGATCTCGGTCTTGAACTTCGTCGTGGCGTGCGAGTTGCCGTAGGACGTCGGGTGCTTGAACTGGCCCTGGATCGCGGTGCCCTTCGACGTGATCGCGTCGACATTGCCGTGGTTCACCTGCACCAGGAAGAACGGGCTGTACGGGACGCGGACGCGCGCCGGGGCCTGCGTGGCGCGCGAGCCGAGGTAGTAGTTGACGATCAGCAGGCTCACGAAGAACGTGATCAGCCACCACATACGCCGCGGGCGCTGCGGGAGTGTCGGCGTCGCCGGTCGGCGGGACCCCGAGCCCGCTGGCGCCTGCCCCGCGCGATTCGGATCGACGCTCACCCGGGCACGATGCCAGAATCACCCGTCCCCATGCACTCGCACACGGTCGGCAGCTACCTCGACGCCCTCGGCGCGCGGACGCCGGCGCCCGCCTCCGGCTCCGGCGCGGCGCTGGCGGGCGCGATCGCAGCCGCGCTGACCGAGCTCGCCGCCCGGTTCTCGGACGAGCGCGAAGCGACGTCGCGGCTCGAGGAGCTGCGGTCCCGCCTCCTCGAGCTCGCGGATGAGGACGCCGAGGCCTACACCGCCTTCATGCGCACGAGGTCGGACGCCGACCGCGACCGCACGATCGACGTCCCGCTCGCGATCGCCGAGACGGCGTCCGAGGTGGCGTTCCTCGCCCGCATCCTCGTCGAGGGCGGGAATCCGCGCGTCGCGGGCGACGCCGAGGCCGGCGCCGAGCTCGCCGCCGCGGCGGCGCGCGTCGGAGCGCGGCTGGTGGAGATCAACCTCGGCGGCTCTGCCGACCCGCGGCTCGAGCGCGCCCGCGCCGCGGTTGCCGCCGCAGGCTGAGGCGCCGTGTCTATACGCTCGTCCGTCGTGGTGACTCCCATGCCCTCATCGCTCGAGATCGCGCAGGACGCGACGCTCCGGCCGATCGCCGACATCGCCGGCGAGATCGGCCTCGAGCCGGACGAGGTCGAGCTCTACGGCCGCTACAAGGCCAAGATCGACCTCGCGGTGCTCGACCGGCTCGCAGACCGGCCGGACGGGAAGCTCATCAACGTCACCGCGATCACGCCGACGCCGGCCGGCGAGGGCAAGACGACGACGGCCGTGTCGCTGACCCAGGCCTTCGGGCGCCTCGGCAAGCGACCCGTGCTCTGCCTGCGTGAGGCTTCGGTGGGGCCCGTGTTCGGCATCAAGGGCGGCGCGGCCGGCGCCGGGTACACGCAGGTCGTACCGATGGAGGACATGAACCTCCACTTCACCGGCGACATCCACGCGATCGGCGCCGCCAACAACCTGCTCGCAGCCATGCTCGATGCGCACCTGCTGCACGGCAACGAGCTCCAGGTCGACCCGCTGTCGATCTCCTGGCGGCGCTGCGTCGACATCAACGACCGCGCGCTTCGCGACATCGTGGTCGGGCTCGGCGGCCGCGCGAACGGGTACACGCGCCAGACCGGCTTCGACATCACGGCCGCGTCCGAGGTGATGGCGATCGTCGCCGTCGCCCGCGACCTGCACGACCTGCGCCGCCGACTCGGCGCCATTACTGTCGGCTCGACGTACGAAGGCGAGCCGGTGAGCGCCGAGCAACTCCGGGCGGCCGGCGCGATGACCGTCCTGCTCAAGGACACGATCAAGCCGAACCTCGTCCAGACGCTCGAGGGCCAGCCGGTGTTCGTCCACTGCGGCCCGTTCGCGAACATCGCGCACGGCAACAACTCGCTCGTCGCCGACCGCGTCGCGCTCAAGCTCGGCGACTACGTCGTCACCGAGAGCGGGTTCGGGTCCGACATGGGCATGGAGAAGCTCTTCGACATCGTCTGCCGGGTCGGAGGCCTGCGGCCGAGCGCGTCCGTGCTGGTCGCGACCGTGAAGGCGCTCAAGCACCACGGCGGCGATCCGAACGGAGGCCTCGCGGAGATCGAGGCCGGCGCCGCCAATCTGAGACGGCACCTCGGCATCGTGCGCGAGTTCGGGCTCAACGCCGTCGTGGCCGTCAACCGGTTCCCGACGGACACGACCGAGGAGATCGATCTCGTGCGGCGGCTCGCCGTCGAGGGTGGTGCCTACGCCGCCGAGGTCAACGACGGGTACGAGCGCGGAGGCGAGGGCGCGACGGCGCTGGCCGAGGCGGTCGCGGCCGCGGCCGATGAGCCGAACTCGTTCGCGGAGCTCTACCCGCTGGACGCGCCGATCGAGAAGAAGATCGAGGCGATCGCGGTCCGGGCCTACGGCGCCGACGGGATCTTCCTGCTCAAGACGGCGAAAGACAAGATCGCGCACTTCAACGCCAACGGGCTGGACACGCTCCCGATCTGCATGGCCAAGACGCACCTCTCGCTCTCGCACGACGTCGCGCTGACGAACGCCCCCACCGGCTTCGTGGTCACGATCCGCGACATCCGCGCCTACACGGGCGCCGGCTGGCTCGTCGCGCTCTGCGGCGACATGCAGACGATGCCCGGCCTGAGCAAGACCCCGGCCGCCTTCAACGTCGACATCGACGAGAACGGCCGCACCGTCGGGCTGTTCTAGCCTCTCCTTGCCCTTCTCGGCCCTGCCCCGGGGTCTGACCCCTGGACATGGCCGTGGGCGACGCGAGCGGTCACGGCCCGCCGGGCCATTGTCCAATCCTCGGAGCAGGCCAGATGGCCCGCCCGGACACGGCCCGGGGTCTGACCCCCGGTCATGGCTGTCCGCGGCAGGGGTGAGACACGGCTCGAACGCCCTCAGGCTGCGGCCAGGCGCTCCAGCACGCGGTCCGCGTTCGGCTCGATCTCGACCGGCCGGCAGCGATCCGCGACGTGCTCGGGTGTCTTCAGGCCGTCGCCGGTGACGAGCAGGACGACGCGGTCGGACTCGCCCAGCTCGCCCGCGTCGACTGCGCGGCGTAGCGCTCCGACCGTCACCCCCGGCGCAGTCTCGCCGAACACGCCCGTCGTCTCGGCCAGCAGGCTCATGTTCTCGACCACCTCGCCCTCGGCCACCGCGTAGATCGCACCGCCCGTGCCATGAGCCGCGGCGACCGCGAAGTCGCCGTCCGCAGGGTTCCCGATCGCGAGCGAGCGGGCCACCGTGGCCGGTCGCACCGGCTGCACGCGCCCGCCGTCTGCGAACGCGGTCGCGACCGGCGAGCAGCCTTCGGCCTGGCCCCCGTACAACCGCGGCTTCGCGTCGACGAGCCCGAGCCGGCGCAGCTCGCCGAACCCCTGGCCGATCTTCGAGAACAACGCACCCGAGGCGATCGGGCAGATCACCGCGTCGGGAGCTTCCCAGCCGAGCTGCTCGGCGATCTCGTAGGCGAGCGTCTTCGAGCCCTCGGCGTAGTAGGAACGCAGCGTCACGTTCACGAACGCCCAGTCGAGCTCGAACGACAGCTCGACCGTGAGCCGTGAGCAGTGGTCGTACGAGCCGCGGACGGCGTAGATCGTCGCGCCGTAGACCGCCGTCGCGAGCAGCTTCTCGGGCTCGAGGTCGAACGGGCAGAACACGACCGCCTCCATCCCTTCGGCCGCTGCGCGGGCGGCGACGGCGTTCGCGAGGTTGCCGGTCGACGAGCAGGCGAGCGTCTCGAGGCCGAGCTCACGCGCCTTCGCGGCCGCGACGGCGACGACCCGGTCCTTGAACGAGTGCGTCGGGTTGGCCGTGTCGAGCTTCAGCCACAGCTCGCCGAGGCCGAGTGCGTCGGCGAGCCGCGGCGCGGGCACCAGCGGCGTCAGACCAGGCGCGAGGCGCGACTCGGCCGCCGGCGCCACCGGGAGTAGCGGCGCGTACCGCCAGATCGAGCTCGGCCCCGCGGCGATCGCCTCTCGCGTGAACGTGCGCTCGACCTCGTCCCAGTCGTAGACCGGGTCGAGGGGGCCGAAGCAGCGCGGGCAGGTGCCGACCGCCTCGAGGGCGTGCTGGGTCTCGCAGATGCGGCAATGGAGGGCTGTAGCGGGCAACTCGGACTCCTTTCGTCTCGCTCGACATCCGTCCGGGTTTGGCACCTTGCCGGGAGGCAGGTTGCCGAGGCTTCACAGGGCCGGTCCCTCAGCCTCTCTCGATGCGGAGCGGGACGGTGCCCGCTTCCGGGAGTGAGTATACGAAATGAAGCGANNGAGCAGGTCGAGCAGCTCGTACTCCATCTCCGCGGCGAGTCGGCCGAGCACGGCCAGCTCGACGCTCCGCTCGTCTCCGGACAGATGGCGCCGCGACTGGGTCAGCGCGCCGATCGCCCACTTGACGTTGCCGAGCACCTCCCACCAGAACAGCTCGTCGAGGCCGATCGCCCTTCCGGTCAGCTCGCGGTAGCGGTCGAGGTACGGATCGACCTCCCCCACGCCGCCGAGCCGGAGGTCGTCCGCGCCGAACCGCCAGGCGCGAACGAGCGGCCAGGCGACGTCCTCGCGCGGATCGCCGAGGTGCGTGAACTCCCAGTCGAGCACGTACTCGAGCCCGCGCTCGGAGACGACGACGTTGCCGATCCGGAAGTCGCCGTGGAGGACGACCGGCTCGAGCGGCTCGGGCCGGTGCGCTCTGAGCCAGTAGAGGCCCAGCTCGATCGCCGGATGGGGCTCCCCGACCGAGTCCAGCTCGCGCTCGAAGCGCCCGAGCACGTCGCTCGCCCGCAGGAACGGCAGATCGCCGGCCGCGATCGAGTGCACCTTCGCGAGCTCCTCGGCCAGCTGGAGCGGGAGGGCGCCGCGACCCTCGGCCAGCTCCGGCCGAGAGACGATCCGCCGGCCGATCGTCTCGCCTTTCACCCGTTCGGTTGCGAACGCCTCGCGTCCGTCGAGCTCGCCGAGGTAGCCGATGGGCCGCGGCACCCGCACGCCGCCGACGAACGCCGCCTCGATCACGCGGTACTCGTGCTCGAGCGGGAGCGTGTCGACGTGGATGACACCGCCGGCGGCGCGCCGCACGAGCAGCTCGAGCGTGTCCCCGCCGGCCGTAACGTCGACAGCCCAGGCCTCCTTCGACGCTCCGCCGGCGAGCAGCCGCGCGCTCGTCAGCCCGACGGGCGAACCGAGAAGCGCCTCCAAGCGCTTGCAAAGGTCCGTTGCCCAAGGAAGATCGGGGTCGGCCAACGTGTGAGCAGCCTACGCCGAGAGTGCTCGCCCAGCGAGGATCATCGAGTCCGCAAGGAGATCGACGGACTTGCTTCCGCCGGCCGCCGATGCCGGTTCAGCCGGCGTCGGCCGCAACCGCAGTCCTTGGCACCGGGGAAGGGGGCTCACGGGGGAAACCGGCTGTTTCCCTCGTGTTACTAGCGGGGGCCCATGCGGAGCGCCCCGTCCAGGCGGATCACTTCCCCGTTCAGGTACCGGTTCTCGACGATGTGCTTCACGAGCGCGGCGAACTCCTCGGGCCTGCCGAGCCGATGCGGGAACGGCACCTGCGCCTCCAGCGACTCACGGATGTCCTCTCGGAGCATCGCCAGCATGGGCGTGTCCTGCGGGCCCGGGGCAATCGTCATCACGCGGATGCCGTGCCGTCCGAGCTCGCGCGCGACCGGGAGCGTCAGGCTGACGATGCCGCCCTTCGACGCCGAGTACGCGGCCTGGCCGACCTGGCCGTCGAAGGCCGCGTTCGACGCGGTGTTGACGATGACGCCGCGCTCGCCGTCCTCGCCCGGGTCGTTCGCGGCCATGGCCGCTGCGGCGAGCCGGATCACGTTGAAGGTGCCGACGAGGTTGACGTCGATCACGTTCCTGAACGCGTCGAGCGGGTGCGGCGTGCCGTCCTTGCCGACGACGAGCGAAGCACCGCCGATCCCGGCGCAGTTGACGGCCCCGTGCAGCGCGCCGTGCTCGCGGACGGCGGCGTCGACGGCCCGCTGCACGCCCGCCTCGTCGCGCACGTCCGTCTCGACGTAGAGGCCGATCTCCTCGCGGCGGCCGAGGTCGGCGACGACGACGTTGGCGCCCGAGTCGGCGAGCAGGCGGGCGGTGGCGGCGCCCAGCCCGGAGCCGCCGCCGGTGACCAGGAACGTGCGGCCGGCGACCTGCACCCGCTACGAGGCGTCGCCGGTCGTGCCGAACCGCTGCCGCTTCTCCAGGTCGGCCGGGTCGACGAGCTGTCCGTCCCGCTCGACGTATCCGCCCTTGCCGCCGACGATCAGAACGACGAGGTCGCCGTCGCCGACGTTGGAGAACCTCCTCGGAGCGGTCGATTCGACGTGGCAGAGGCCGCCCGGGCCGAGCTCGTGCACGTCGCCTTCGACCTCGAACCGTGCGTGGCCCTGGTGCACGAAGTAGAGCTCGTCCTGGGTGTCGTGGTAGTGGTGGATGCCCTGGCCGCCCGGCGGCATCACGATCGCGTTGACGCCGAACGCCGTCACGCCGAGCGGGGCACGGATCTTGCGGAACCCGTACCCGTCGCCCAGCTCGTCGAGAGAGCCGAATGCGTGTGTCATGCGCGAGACTCTACGCCGTGGAGCGAGAACTGCGGGCGATCGTGGGCGACGAGGCGGTGCTCACCGACGTGGGGCTGTACCTCACGGACATCACCGGACTGCCGGGGAAGGCTGACGCCGTCGTGCTGCCGGCGAGCGCCGACGAGGTGGCCCGCGTCGTCGCCTGGTGCTACGCGCACGACGTGCCGATCACGCCGCGCGGAGGAGGGACGGGCGCGGCCGGCGGGGCGGTGCCGCTCGACGGCGGCATCGTCCTCGCGCTCGACCGCCTGGCACGGGTCCGCGCCTTCGATCCGCTGCTCTGGCGGCTGCACGTGGAGGCCGGAGTGCGCACCGCGGCCGTGCACGCGCTGGCACGCGACAACGGGCTCATGTTCGCTCCCGACCCGGGCGCGGCCGAGCAGTCCCAGATCGGCGGCAACATCGCCACGAACGCTGCCGGCCCGCACGCGTACAAGTACGGCGCGACCGGAACGTGGGTGACCGGGCTCGAGGCGGTCGTGCCGCCCGGCGACGTCGTGACGGTCGGCGGGCCGATCCGGAAGGACGTCGCGGGCTACGACCTGAAGAGCCTGCTGATCGGCTCCGAGGGCACGCTCGGCATCGTCACCGCAGCCTGGCTGCGGCTGATCCCGGCGCCCGAGGTGACGCTGCCCGTCGTCTCCTTCCACACCGACACGGCCTCCGGCTGCGAGGCGATCCTCCGCGTCGTCGGCAGCGGTATCCCCGCGACCGCGATCGAGTTCCTCGATGGCGAGACGCTGGCCTGCGCCGGCGGCTCGTTCGACGGCGCCTTGCCGGACGGAGCAGGGTTCATGGTCATCGCCGAGGCCGACGGCTCGGCGGAGGAGGCCGACCGGATGCAGGCCGAGCTGATCGAGGTGCTCGGCGAGACCGCCGTGGCCGTTCGCGCCCCGGCCGACCGGGCAGGCATCGAGGCGCTGTGGCGGTGGCGCAGCGGCCTCGCCTTCGCCGTCTTCGCCAGGCGCGGCCTCGCGATCAGCGAGGACATCGTCGTGCCGGTCGAGCACCTCGCCGAGGCGATCGGGGAGACGGCGGAGATCGGCCGGCGGCACGACCTGATCGGGCTCAGCTTCGGGCACGCGGGCGACGGCAACCTGCACTCGACCTTCCTGTTCTCGCCGGAGGTTCCCGAGGAGCGGGTGCGGGCCTTCCGCGCCACCGAGGATCTGTTCGACCTCGCCGTCCGGCTCGGGGGCTCGATCTCGGGCGAGCACGGCACCGGCTACCTGAAGGGCGGCCAGCTTGCGAAGCAGTGGCCGCCTCGCGCGCTCGAGCTGCACGCCGCGGTCAAGCAGGTCTTCGACCCGAAGGGCCTCCTCAACCCCGGCAAGAAGGTCGCCGTGCTTCCGGCCTAGAAGGCGGGCGCTAGACTCGCCGCGATGGCCGGCTGGAAGTCCGACGCGCTGATCGTCGACGCCGTCCGCAGCCCGATCGGGAAGCGGAACGGCTCTCTCGCGAGCATCCGCGGCGACGAGCTCTGCGCCCAGGTGCTGAACGGCCTCGTCGCGCGCCACGACCTGGACCCGGCCAAGATCGAGGACGTGCAGATGGGCTGCGTGACCCAGATCGGCGAGCAGGGCTGGAACATCGGCCGCATGGTGCCGCTCGTCGCCGGCTGGCCCGAGACGGTCTGCGGGACGAGCGTCGACCGGCAGTGCGCGTCCTCGATGCAGGCGAGCTTCAACGCCGCGGCCGCGGTCTGGTCGGGCCAGCTCGACCTCGTGGTCTCGTCGGGCGTCGAGATGATGTCGCGGGTGCCGATGGGCTCGAACGGCGGCGACCTGTCGCCGAAGCTCCTCGAACGCTGGCAGATCGTGCCGCAGGGGATCTCGGCGGAGGTGATCGCCGAGGAGTGGAGCTTGACGCGCGAGCAGCTCGACGCCTACTCGCTCGAGTCGCACCGCCGCGCTGTGCGCGCGATCGACGAAGGCCGCTTCGAGAACGAGATCGTCCCGATCGAGCTCGCCAATCCGCACACCGGCGTCGTCTTCGCCGTCGACGAGACGCCGAGGCGCGACACGTCCGCGGAGAAGCTGGCGTCGCTTCAACCCGCGTTCCTGCCGGAAGGGACGGTCACGGCCGGCAACTCGAGCCAGATCGTGGACGGCGCCGCCGCCGTGCTGATCGCCAGCGAGCCGAAGGCGTCGGAGCTCGGGCTCGAGCCGCGCGGCCGCTTCCTCGCCTTCGGCCTGGCGGGCGTCGACCCCTACCGCATGCTGCACGGCAACCCGCAGGCGTGCGAGCGGGCGCTCGCGAAGGCCGGCCTGGGCTGGGACGACATGGCCGTGATCGAGGTGAACGAGGCCTTCGCGTGCGTCGTGCTGCAGTTCGTCGCGGACTCCCATCTCGAGGACCGGCTCGAGGACGTCAACCCGAACGGCGGCGGGATCTCGCTCGGCCACCCGCTCGGCGCCACCGGCACCCGCATCACAGCCACGTTGCTGAACGAGCTCGAACGCCGCAACGCCCGCTACGGCATCGCGTCGATGTGCATCGGCTTCGGCCAGGCCCTGGCCGCCGTCGTCGAGCGCGTCTAGCGCTCGACCAAGCCAGCAGAGTCGAGCGGCTCTAGCTCGTCGCGAAGAACGAGCCCATGCGCTGGGCGAGCATCAGGTCGCCCTGGATGCGGAGCTTGCCGGCCATGTACAGCGCGGGCCCCTGGGCCTTGCCGGTCATCAGCGCGGTGAACGAGTCGGCGTCGGTCGAGAGCGTGACGCTCGGGCTCTCCACCTGGCCCGCCTCCCACGAAAACGTGCCGTCCTTGATCGTGATCGCGTACGGCTTCTCCTCCTCGCCGTCGGAGATCTGCCACTGGATGGTCGCGTCGACGCCGCTCGCCTTGTCCGGCTGGAACCGTTCCTGCATGCCCTGGAAGATCTCGTCGAGCCCCGGTCCGTTCGTCACGTGCTCCTCCTTCGTAGGTTCTGCCTCGGGTCCATGTTGGTCAACGGCCTCCGGCCGGGGGCCGAGCGCGAGATAGAGCACCTCGCCGACCAGCGCCGGCTTCTCCTGGCCCTTGATCTCGATCTGGACGCCGACCTTGTACAGGATCCCGTCGCCCTTCGGCTCGCTCGAGATCAGCCTCGCATGCGCGCGCACGTCGGAGCCCGAGGGCACCGGCGAGGTGAAGCGCACGCGGTCGATGCCGTAGTTGACGCCCATCCGGGCGTCCGGCACGTGGATCACGTCGGAGAGCAGCGCCGGCAGCAGCGACAGCGACAGGTAGCCGTGCGCGATCGTGCCGCCGAACGGCCCCGCCTTCGCCGCCTCGGGGTCGACGTGGATCCACTGGTGGTCGCCCGTCGCGTCGGCGAACAGGTCGATGTGCCGCTGCTCGACCTTCACCCACGGGCTCGTGCCGAGGTCGCGCTCGCCGCTCTCGGCCAGCTCTTTCAGGGTCAGCTCGGTGGTCACGGCTATGCCGCCGAAAGGGATTGGCCGCCCGCGGCCTGCATCCCGGCGACCATGCCGGCCGGCGCCGCGCCCGCCGGGAAGCGCGCGCGCAGCTCGGCGAGCAGCTCGTCGGCGTCCCAGCGACCCTCGCTCGCGAACAGCTCGCCCGGGCTCCAGCCGCGGAGAGCGTTGACGGCACCGCCGTAGACGAAGAAGC
Organism: Actinomycetota bacterium; assembly: GCA_003134505.1. Classification (GTDB taxonomy): domain Bacteria; phylum Actinomycetota; class Thermoleophilia; order Gaiellales; family Gaiellaceae; genus PALSA-612. Next base: position 76,094 of record PLBK01000003.1, read on the forward strand.
ACTGGCCGGTGATGTCCTGCGCCTCGTCCGCGCAGAGCGCGACCACGAGCGGGGACATGTTGCCGGGGTCCATCGGGTCGAAGCCCTGCTCAGGCGCGGCGATGTCGCCGAAGGCCTGCTCGGTCATCCGCGTACGCGCGTTCGGCGCCAGGCAGTTGACGGTGACGCCGTAGCGACCGAGCTCCTGCGCGGCGATGAGCGTGAAGCCGGCGATGCCGGCCTTGGCGGCGCCGTAGTTCGCCTGGCCGACGTTGCCGAAGACGCCCGACGGGCTCGAGGTGCAGATCACGCGGGCGCTGACCGTGTCGCCCGCCTTCGAGCGCTCGCGCCAGTAGGTGGCCGCGTGGCGCGTCGGTGCGAAGTGACCCTTGAGGTGGACGTTGATGACCGCGTCCCACTCGACCTCGTCCATGTTGACGAGCATCCGGTCGCGGATGATGCCGGCGTTGTTCACCAGGATGTCGAGCCCGCCGAGCGCGTCGATCGCGTGCCCGACCATCTGCGCCGCACCGGCGAAGCTGGCCACGTCCTCGTAGTCCGCGACCGCCTCCCCGCCGAGCGCGCGGATCTCCTCCGCCACCTGCTCCGCCGGGGTCGTGTCGGCGCCTTCGCCGGCCAGCGAGCCGCCCAGGTCGTTGACGACCACCTTCGCCCCGGCCCGCGCGAGCGCCAGCGCGTGCTCGCGGCCGATCCCGCGCCCGGCGCCGGTGACGATCGCGACCTTGCCGTTCAGATCGGGCATCCAGGCGAGTCTAAACTGCCGCGACGTGACGGACGGGCACACCGAGAGCACGCACAGCGCGCGGCACCATCCGTGGGGGTCGGAGCCGCTGCCCGATCCGCACGTCTGGACGACGCTCGGCTACCGCAACGTCGCCTGGGAGCCGGGCCTTGCGATCATCGAGTGGGACGCGCCCGAGGAGTACTGCTTCCGCTTCAACGACGGCTACGTCGTGCACGGGGGCATGGTCGCGACGCTCCTCGACACGGCGATGGGCGGCGCCTGCTGGACGATGATGGAAACGCACGAGCGTTTCCTGACCGGCGACCTGCGGGTCGAGTTCTTCCGCTCGGCCCGGCCGGGTCTGCTCCGGGCCGAGGGCCGTGTCGTCCACCGCAGCAAGCGCGTCGTCTTTTGCTCCGCGGAGCTGACCGACGCGGAGGGCACCGCGATCGCCGGCTCGCGCTGCACGCAGGTCGTCATCGCCTGATCACGACGGGCCGAGCTTGCGCCCGGCCCGGATTTCCGTAGGGTAGTCCGACCGATGAGCCTGCTCTCGGTCCGAAACGTCCATCTCCGCTTCGGTGGGATCACCGCGCTGGAAGACGTCTCGTTCGACGTCGAGGAGGGGACGACCGCCGGCCTGATCGGCCCCAACGGCGCCGGGAAGACGACCATCTTCAACGTGATCACGCGGCTCTACCGCCTGGACGAGGGCGACGTGCTCGTGGACGGCAGCTCGCTGCTTCGAACTCCGCCGAGCCGGGTGATCAGGCACGGTGTGGCGCGGACGTTCCAGAACGTCGAGCTGTTCCCGACGATGACGGTGCTCGAGAACGTGCTCGTCGGCGCTCACACGGACTCGCGGTTCGAGCGCGAGCGGAGCGCGCGGCGGCGCGCGACCGAGGCGCTCGAGCTGATCGGGATCGACGAGCTCGCGAGCCGGCCCGCCGCCGGACTGCCGTTCGGCACGCTGAAGCGGATCGAGCTGGCCCGCGCGCTCGTGTCGAAGCCGCGCCTGCTCCTCCTCGACGAGCCGGCCGGCGGCCTGAACCACCGGGAGGTCGAGGAGCTGGCCGTCCTGCTCGGGCGCCTCCGCGACCAGCTGAAGATGACCGTGCTGCTCGTCGAGCACCACATGGGCCTGGTCATGAAGATCTCCGACCACGTGCACGTCCTCAACTTCGGGCGGATGATCGCGAACGGGCCGCCGCAGGAGATCCAGCGGAATCCCGAGGTGATCGAGGCCTATCTCGGCGGCGAGCTCGATGAGAGCGCGGCCTGATGGCACCGTTGCTCGAGCTGCACGACGTGGTCGCGAGCTACGGGCCGGTCAAGGCGCTCCACGGCATCTCGCTGGAGGTCGAGGAAGGTGCGATCGTGGCCGTGCTCGGCGCGAACGGCGCGGGCAAGACGACCACGCTGCGCGCGATCTCGAACACGGTGCGGCGGAGCGGCGAGATCCGCTTCGACGGGCGCTCGCTCGGCCGCACCTGCGCCGAGAGCATCGCCGGCCTGGGCATCGCGCACGTACCGGAGGGCCGCGGCCTGTTCCCCGAGCTGACGATTCTCGAGAACCTCCGCCTCGGCGCGTACACCCGACGCGGCCCGCTGAAGAGCGACCTGGAGCGCGTGTACGCCTACTTCCCCTTGCTGGGGCGTCGGCGTAACGAGCAGGCAGGGTCGCTGAGCGGCGGAGAGCAGCAGATGCTCGCCCTGGCACGCGCGTTCATGCAGCGCCCGAGGCTGCTGCTCCTCGACGAGCCGTCGCTCGGGCTGGCCCCGATCATCGTCTCCGAGATCTTCCGCATCGTGAAGGAGCTGAACAGGGAGGGCATGACGGTCCTGGTCGTGGAGCAGAACGCGCACATCGCGCTCCAGGTCGCCTCCAGCGCGTACGTGCTCGAGGTGGGGACGGTGGCCCTCCACGGCCCGAGCGCGGAGCTGGAGCGCGACGAGTCGGTGCGCAGGAGCTACCTCGGCTACTGACATGTCTGTTTACGAGCTCTTCGGCAGGCTCGGCATCCGCGACCTGGGTGCGCGCCGGATCAGCACGGGCGCCTCGGTGCCGGTGCTCGCGCTGCTCGTGGCGGGCGCCGTCTTCCTGGCCGTGGGCTCGCTGATGTCGAGCACGTTCGCCGAGCTGACGGTGAGCGGCGTCGCGCAGGGCAGCGTCTTCGCGAGCCTCGCGCTCGCGCTCGTCCTCATCTACCGCGCGACCGAGGTGGTCAACTTCGCCCAGGGTGAGATGGCGATGGGGACGACGTACATCGCCTACCAGTTCACCGTCTGGGGCCTCTCCTACTGGGCAGCGTTCTTCGCGACGCTCGCGATCGCCTTCGTGGCCGGTGTCGCCGTGCAGCAGCTCGTGATCCGGCCCGTCCAGCGGAAATCGGTGCTCGCGGTCGTGATCGTCACGATCGGCCTCCTCTCGCTCATCGACGGAGTCGTGCTCTGGATCTGGGGCGGCGATCCCAAGTTCATGCCCGCACCGTTCGGGAACAGCGTCTACCACGTCGGGGGCGTGACGATGTCACTGACCGATCTCGGCACGATCGCGGTCTCGATCGCCACCGTGGTCGTGCTCTGGCTGTTCTTCCAGTTCACCAAGCTCGGCCTGGCGATGCGTGCCTCGGCCCTACGGCCCGCGGCGGCCCGGCTGGTCGGCGTCCGCGTCAACTGGATGCTCGCCCTCGGCTGGGGCTTCGCAGCCGCGCTCGGCGCGGTGTCCGGCCTGCTCACCGAGCCCAACCAGTTCGTTCTCTCGCCGACGATGATGCAGCCGATCCTGATCTACGCCTTCGCAGCGGCGGTGCTCGGCGGCCTCGAGAGCCCGGTGGGCGCCGTGATCAGCGGGATCGCCCTCGGCGTCTTCCTCAACCTCCTCGGGCAGTACGGCGGCTACCTGAAGGACTCCGCGCTGCGCCTGCCGGTCGCGTTCGCCGTCCTGCTCCTCGTCCTGCTCGTGAAGCCGTCCGGCCTGTTCGGCCGCGCGGCGGTGAGGAAGGTATGAGGGCGATCCTGGGCCGGCTCGCGATCTGCGCCGCCGCCGCGGTCGTGCTCGCCCTGCTGCCGTTCACGCTCAGCGGCCTGAACCAGGTGCTCGCGGCGAGGGTGGCCCTCTACTTCATCGCCATCCTCGGCCTCAACATCGTCACCGGCTACACCGGCCAGATCTCGATCGGCCACGGCGCCTTCATGGCTATCGGCGGCTACACGACCGCGATCATGTCGGCCGATCACCACACGAACCTGATCGCGACGCTGCCACTCTCGTTCGCGATCGCCTTCGGGTGCGGCGTCGTGGTCGGCCTCCCCGCGTCCAGGCTCTCAGGCGTCTACCTGGCGCTGGCGACGCTCGCGCTCGCGGTGTCCATTCCGCAGCTGACGCTCAAGTTCTCCCACTTCACGGGGGCACGAAACGGCATCTCCGTCGACGGCACCGTCGGCTACCTGTGGCTCTACGGCGTCAGTTGGGCCTGCGCGGCGATCCTGTTCGTCGTCGCCTGGCTCGTGCTGCGAGGGCGGACCGGACGCGCCTTCCGCGCCGTCCGGGACAGCGAGGTCGCGGCCGCGTCGTCCGGCGTCAGCCTGGTGCTGTACAAGACGCTCGCGTTCGGCATCTCCGCCGCCTTCGCCGGTGTGGCCGGATCGCTGTTCGTGCTGGCGACCAACGGCTATGCCCAGCCGGACGAGTTCTCGATCTTCCTGTCGCTGTACATCCTGATCGGCGCAGCAGTGGCCGGCCTCGGCTCGCTCTGGGGCGTCATGGGAGGAGCCGCATTCGTCGCCCTGCTCCCGAACATCTCGCAGAGCGCGCCGCTGATCCGCTCGATCCCCGTGGGCGGGCAGGACATCGCGGCCGGCCTCGTCGTGGTCCTCGTCATGCTGCTCCTGCCGACGGGCCTGGCGGGGCTCCTGCAGAGAATGGCCCTCGCCGCGTCGGCGCTGAGGCGGCGGAGTGGAATCCCAACCGCGGAGAGAGGATAATCGTCTAACGGAACGAGATTCGATCGCTCGATCGGACCAGTGAGGAGGAGGGCAAGATGCGCTGGAAGTTCGGTTTCCTGGCATTCGCCGCCGGGGTTGCACTGATCGCGACAGTCACGTCCGCGACCGGTGCGCAGAAGCTCGACCCCGGGGTGACGGCCAAGACGATCCACATCGGGGGGACATTCCCGTTCAGCGGGCCTGCGGCGCTGTACAGCGCCATCCCGCTTGCTGAACGGGCCTACTTCCTCTACGTGAACGCGCACGGAGGCGTGAACGGGCGGAAGATCCAGTTCACGTACTACGACGACGGCTACGACCCGTCGAAGACGGTCCCGCTGACCCAGAAGCTGGTCGAGCAGGACAAGGTGTTCGCCGACTACGGCAGCCTCGGCACCGCGCCCGTGCTCGCGACGCGCGCGTACCTGAACGCCAAGAAGGTGCCGCAGGTGCTCGTCGCCACCGGCGACTCGTACTGGGGCACGGACTACAAGAAGTACCCGTGGACGATCGGCTGGCAGCCCGACTATCCGGGCGAGGCGAAGATCTACGCGCAGTTCATCAACAGCAAGATCCCGCAGGCGAAGATCGGCATCCTCTACCAGAACGACGCCTACGGGCAGAACTACCTGAACGCGTTCAAGAGCGGGCTCGGTGCGTCGGGGCAGTCGAAGATCGTCTCGGCCCAGTCCTACGACGTGACCGCCCCCTCGGTGCAGCAGCAGGTGGTGGCACTGAAGGTGGCGGGCGCGAACACGTTCGTCCTGTTCTCGACACCGGCCGCCACGATCCAGGCGCTCGTGATCGCGACGAAGATCGGGTGGCACCCGACCGAATTCGTCAACAACGTGTCCGCCACCGAGACCTTCATGGCGCTGGCCACGAAGGCCGGCGGGAACGTCGAGGGCGCGATCACGGCGGGCTACGTGCTCGACCCGAACTCCGCGGCGGAGACGTCGAAGCCGGGCGCGGTGCTCGGCAAGCACATCCTCGACCTCTACGACGGCGGCAAGTCGATCTTCGACACCAACGACATGTACGGGCTGGCCTCGGCCTGGACGATGGTCCAGGCGCTGAAGAACGCCGGCAACCCGCCGACGCGGGCCGGCCTGATGCAGGCGCTGCTCAGCCTGAACCTCAAGGGCAACCCGTGGCTGTATCCGGGCTTCACGGAGAAGACGTCGGCCACCGACCACTTCCCCGTCGAGCAGCTCGTCCTCGCGCGCTACCACTCGGGTGGCCCGGCCGGGATCGGCTCGTTCGATCCGTTCGGCCGCGTCTTCAACAACACCCACTAGAACGACGTCTCGGAGAGGGGCCGGTTCGCCGGCCCCTCTCGCCCTCATGGACTTCACCCTCACCCCCGAGCAGGATCTGATCCGCGCCGGCGCGCGCGAGTTCGTCCAGCGCGAGGTGGTGCCGAACGCACGCGACTGGGACCGAGCGGAGCAGATGGACCGGGCGATCGTCGCTAGCCTCGCGGCGGCCGGCTACCTCGGCGCGTCACTGCCGCCCGAGCACGGCGGCATGGGGCTCGACACCGTCTCGTACTGCCTGGTGATGGAGGAGTTCGGCAAGGCCGATCAGTCCGTCCGCGGGATCGTCTCGGTCACGGTGGGCCTCGTCGGCAAGACGATCGCGAGGTGGGGAACCGAGGAGCAGCGCGCGCGGTGGCTGCCGGGGCTCGCCTCGGGCGAGACGCTCGGGTGCTACGCGCTGACCGAGCCGGGCTCGGGCTCGGACCCGGGCGGCCTCTCGGCCAGGGCCGTGCGCGACGGTGACGACTGGCTGCTCAGCGGCTCGAAGACGTTCATCACGCTCGGCACCTGGGCGGGCGTCGCGCTCGTCTTCGCCCGCACGGGCGACGAGGGGCCGCGCGGGATCACCTGCTTCCTCGTCCCGACCGATTCGCCCGGGTTCACGTCGCGTCCGATCAAGGGCAAGCTCGGGCTGCGCGCCCAGGACACCGGCGAGCTGTTCCTCGACGAGGTGCGCGTGCCCGACTCGAGCCGCCTCGGCGGCGAGGGCGAAGGGTTCAAGGTGGCGATGTCCGCGCTCGACAACGGGCGCATCGGCCTCGGCGCAGGCTGCGTCGGGATCTGCCAGGGCTGCGTGGATGCGAGTGTCGCGTACGCGGCCGAGCGGCGGCAGTTCGGCCGCCCGATCGCGAGCTTCCAGCTCGTGCAGGAGCTGATCGCGGACATGGCCGTCGAGACCGACGCCGCGCGGCTGCTCGTCTGGCGCGCCGCGACGCTCGCCGACCACGGCGATCCGTACACGCTCGAGGCGTCGGTGGCCAAGTACTTCGCGAGCGAGGCCGCTGTGCGGGCCGCGAACGCCGCCATCCAGGTGCACGGCGGCTACGGTTACGTGGACGAGTTTCCGGTCGGCAAGTACCTCCGTGACGCGCGCGTCACAACGCTGTACGAGGGGACGAGCCAGATCCAGAAGCTGCTCATCGGCCGGGCGCTGACCGGCGAGAATGCGTTCGTCTAACGAGAGAGGGGAAGCCGTGTCCGAAGCCGTCATCGCCGCCGCCGTCCGCACCCCGATCGGCCGTGCCCACAAGGGATCGCTCGCCGACGTCCGGCCGGAGGACATGGCCGCCTTCGCCGTTCGGACCGCGCTCGAACGCGTCCCCGAGCTCGATCCGGGCGACGTCGTGGACGTGATGGTCGGCTGCGGCATGCCCGAGGAGCGTCAGGGAATGAACCTCGGGCGGCGCGTTGCCCTGCTCGCCGGGCTGCCGGACACGGTTCCCGGCACGACGGTGAACCGCTTCTGCGCCTCCAGCCTGCAGACGATCCGCATGGCGTTCCACGCGATCAAGGCCGGCGAGGGCGACGCGTTCGTGGCGGCGGGGGTCGAGTCGATCACCCAGGTCTCGGGCTATCCGAAGACGGCCGAGGAGCTCCACCCGCGCCTGGCCGGCGGCCCGGAGGCGATCACGAACGTCTACATCCCGATGGGCATGACCGCGGAGAACGTAGCCGAGCGGTTCGGCGTCGAGCGCGACGAGATGGACCGCTTCGCCCAGCGCTCGCAGGAGCGCGCCGTCGCCGCGCAGCAGGACGGGTTCTTCGATCGCGAGCTGACGCCGTACCCGAAGGAGGACGGCTCGGTCGTGGCGCGCGACGACGGGCCCCGCGCCGAGTCGTCGCTCGAGCGGCTGGCCTCCCTCGACCCCGCGTTCCTGCCGGGTGGGAAGGTCACCGCCGGGAACGCCTGCCCGCTCAATGACGGCGCCGCGGCGGTCGTCGTGCTCAGCGAGGAGAAGGCGCGCTCGCTGGGCGTCGAGCCGCGGGCGCGGATCGTCGCCTCGGCCGTCTCCGGGGTCGATCCGGAGATCATGGGAGTCGGCCCGATCGAGGCCGTACGCCTCGTGCTCGCACGGGCGGGCATGACGATCGAGGACGTGGACGTCGTCGAGCTGAACGAGGCGTTCGCGGCCCAGGTGCTGCCGGTGTGCCGCGAGCTCGGGATCGACCCGTTCGGCGAGGGCCTCAACCCGCACGGCGGCGCGATCGCCCTCGGCCATCCGTACGGGATGACCGGCGCCCGGATCATGTGCACGCTCCTCAACGACCTCGAGACGATGGACGGGACGATCGGCCTCGAGACGATGTGCGTCGGCGGCGGCCAGGGCATGGCCATGATCGTCGAGCGAATCAGCTGAGCGGCGTGGAGCTGCCGGTCGAGGGAGGGCGCCTCTACGTCGAGGAGCACGGGTCGGGCGGGACGCCGCTGCTCCTGATCCAGGGGCTCGGCTACTCGCTCGCCGGCTGGCGGTTCCAGCTCCGGGCCTTCGCGTCCCGGCGCCGCACGATCGCCTTCGACAACCGTGGCACGGGCCGCTCGTCAAAGGAGCCCGGCCCGTTCTCGATGGAGCAGTTCGCGGGCGACGCACTCTCCGTGCTCGACGCGCTCGGCATCGAGTCGGCCCACGTCGTCGGCGTGTCGATGGGCGGCTTCATCGCGCAGGTTCTCGCGCTCCAGGCGCCCGACCGTCTCCGCTCGCTCGTGCTCGTGGGGACGAGCCCGGGTGGGCACGACCACGCCCCGGTCCCGGCGGAGACGCTCGAGGCCTGGCTCGAGAACGCCGGCCTTCCTCCCGAGGAATACGCGCGCCGGACGATGCACCTGTCGTTCTCGCCCGGCTGGAGCGAGGCTCACCCGGAGCTCTATGAGGAGCTGCTCGCGGCCCGGCTCGAGCACCCGACACCGCCCGAGTGCTGGCAGGCCCAGTTCGCGGCAACGGGCCCCTTCCTCGCGGCCGGCGTTCCGGTCGAGGAGATCGGCGCGCCGACGCTGGTCGTGCACGGCGACGCCGACCGGGTCGTCCCCGTCTCGAACGGGCACCTGCTCGCACGGCGGATCGCGGGTTCCGAGCTCGCCCTCCTCCCCGGCCGCGGCCACGTCGTCCAGCTCGAGTCGCCGGACGAGTTCAACGGTCTCGTCGAGGGCTTCCTCGAGCGGGTCGAGGCTCAGTAGCGATCGAGATAGCGGGGGCTCGCGACGCGGAGCTTGGCCGCGACGTGCTCCTGCAGGCGCTCGAGCGCATCCTCGGGGACGTCGCCCGAACGGATCTGCCGAGCCAGCTCCTCCAGCTCCTCGCGCGGCAGCATCTCCTCCCCCGACTCGAGCTCGCGCCGGGCGATGCCGAGGGCGTTGATCGCGACGAGCGTCCGGAAGCGGAGCCGCTGGTCGGTGAGCGTCGGGAGGATCTCGGCCTCAAGGAACTCGCGCGTCGCCTCGAGGAGCTCGGCGGCGGTCGGACGGTCGTGGGCCATGACCTGTGCGATGCTAGCTCCGTGGAGGATCTGAAGGCTCCCTACCGCGCGTTCATGGAGGCGCACGTCTACCCGAACGAGGCCGCGCTCGCGCGCGAGGACGACGAGGCCGCACGGCTCGTGGTCGAGCTCCGCGGCCGGGCGAAGGCGGAAGGGCTGTGGGCTCCGCACCTGCCGCCCGAGGCCGGCGGGACCGGCCGTGGCTTCCTCGCCTACGCGCACCTGAACGAGGAGATCGGCCGCTGCGTCTGGGGTCAGCTCGTCTTCAACTGCCAGGCCCCGGACGCGGGCAACGGCGAGATCCTGCACCTGTTCGGCACGGAGGAGCAGAAGGAGCGCTGGCTCGGGCCGCTGGTCGCGGGCGACACGCGCTCGTTCTTCTCGATGACCGAGCCCGAGGTCTCCGGCGCCGACCCGACCGGCCTGCGGACAACCGCCGTTCGCGACAGCGACGAGTGGGTCATCGACGGGCACAAGTGGTTCTCGTCCGGGGCAGAGGGCGCCGCGTTCGGGATCGTCATGGCGGTCACGAGCCCGGACGCCGAGCGGCACCGGCGCATGAGCCAGATCCTCGTCCCGGCTGACTCACCCGGCATCGAGGTCACGTCCGTCCCGGTGATGGGGCACCGTGGACGCGGCTGGTCGACGCACTGCGAGGTGACGTACACGGGCGTGCGCGTCCCGGTCGGGAACCTGCTCGGCGAGGAAGGCGACGGGTTCCGCATCGCGCAGAAGCGCCTCGGGCCCGGCCGTATCCACCACGTGATGCGCTGGCTCGGCCAGATGCAACGCGCGTTCGAGCTGATGTGCTCGTACGCGCTCGAGCGCGAGGCCTTCGGCGGCCCGCTGGCCGAGAAGCAGACCGTCCAGAACTGGATCGCGGACTCGGCAGCCGACATCCAGGCCTGCCGGCTACTGACGCTCGACGCCGCGCACAAGATCGACCAGGGCGACGAGGCGCGCGTCGAGATCTCGCTGGTCAAGTTCTTCGCCGCGCGGGTGCTGAACGAGGTGATCGACCGCGCGATCCAGGTGCACGGCGGCCTCGGCCTGACCGACCGGACGCCGCTCGCCGCGATGTGGGCGATGGCCCGCGGCGGCCGGATCTACGACGGCCCGGACGAGGTGCACCGGATGGTCGTCAGCCGGCGGATCCTGAAGGAGTTCGCCGCCGGCCGCAAGTGGACGTTCTCCTAGCTAGCGCGGCCCAGGGACGTTCGGGAAGCGGAACTGCAGCGGGTCGCGGCCGGGCTGGACGACCCAGGCCTGGCCCACCTCCTCCGAGCGGGCAGCGGCGAGCACGGCCTCGGCCACGCGGCTCGGCGGCATGATCTCGAAGCCGGCTTCGCGGAGCTCCTGCTCGTGCGGCCGGACCATCGGCGTGTCCACGAAGCCCGGGCAAACGGCGTTCAGCCGGATGCCGCGCTCGGCGAGGCCCGGCGCGGCCGCCCGCACGAACCCGACCACGGCGTGCTTCGTGAGCGTGTAGACGGGATCGCCGGGCCACGGCCAGAGGCCCGCGAGCGAGGCGGTGGCGACGATCGCGCTCCCCGGCTCCATCACCTCCGCCAGCCGCCGCACGCCGAGGACGACGCCGTCCACGTTGACGCCGACCACGCGCCGGTAGTCGGCAACCGACTCGTCCGCGCTCGTCACCCCGGCGTTCAGGCAGGCGAGCTCGACCGGCCCGACGTCGGCCCATGCGCCCGGATCGGTCACGTCGAAGCCGTGAACGACGTCGAGCACCTGCACGTCGGCGCCCTCGGCCCGGAGGAGCGCGACGATCGCAGCGCCGATGCCCGACGCGCCGCCGGTGACCAGCGCGGTGCTCGGAAACCCGGTCAGGAGGCCGGCACCGACTGCTTCACGAACTGCTCGCGCAGCGCGGTCTTGCGGAACTTGCCGACGGCGGTCTTCGGGATCTCGTCGACGAACTCGAACCTGTCCGGGAGCCAGAACTTCGCGAAGCTGCCGGCGAGGAACTCCCGCAACTCCTCCGCCGTGGCGGTCTCGCCCGGCCGCAACACGACGACGCCGAGCGGCCGCTCCGTCCACTTCTCGTCCGGCACCGCGATCACCGCCGCCTCGGCCACCGCCGGGTGCCCCATCAGCGCGTTCTCGAGCGCGACGGAGGAGATCCACTCGCCTCCCGACTTGATGACGTCCTTCGAGCGGTCCTGGATCGAGATGAACCCGCGCTCGTCGATCGAGACGATGTCGCCGGTGCAGAACCAGCCGTCGGCCGTCCACCGGTCGGCCTGCTCGGGCGTGTCGTAGTAGGACGCCGCCACCCAGGGCCCGCGACACTCGAGCTCGCCCATCGCCTGGCCGTCCCAGAGGATCTCGTTCCCGTCGATGTCCCGCGCGCGCACCTCGACGAACGGCAGCGGAATGCCCTGGAGCGCCGTGTAGTCGAGCCGTGTCTCCTCGTCTGCGTAGCGCAGGTCGCCGGGGAGGTCGGTGGTCGAGGCGACCGGCGACGTCTCGGTCATGCCCCAGCCGTGGCAGACGTCGAGGCCGTGGCGCTGCTTGAACGCAGCGATCATCGATCGCGGCGGCGCCGAGCCCCCGACCAGCATCCCTTTCATGCGCGACAGGTCGTACCTGGCCGGGTCGGCGTCGAGCACCTGCAGGATGCCCATCCAGATCGTCGGCACGCCCGCCGTCCACGTCACCTGCTCTTGCACGAAGTCCTCGAGCAGGCTGTTCGGGTCGCACAGCGGCCCCGGGTAGACGATCTTCGCGCCCAGCATGGCGGCGAGGTACGGGTAGCCCCAGGCGTTCGCGTGGAACATGGGCACGACCGGGAGGAACGTGTCCGCCTCCCCGAGCGCCCGGTTGAGCGGCGCCCCCGACATCACCCCGAACGTGTGCAGCACCGTCGAGCGGTGCGAATACACGACACCCTTCGGCCGGCCGGTGGTGCCGCTCGTGTAGCACATCGCCGCCGCCTCGTCCTCGTCCAGCTCGGGGTCGCGCCAGTCGTCGGCCGACGCGCCCGAGAGCAGCTCCTCGTAGCCGTCCTCGACGACGAAGACGTGCTCGATCTGCGTCTCGCCGATGAACTGGTCGAGCAGCGGCACCAGCATGCGGTCGACGACGACAGCCCGGTCTCCCCCGTGCGAGGCGATGTACGCGAGGTCGGTCGGGTGGAGCCGCAGGTTGAGCGTGTGCAGGACGAAGCCGCCGCACGGAACGCCGAAGTAGCACTCCATGTGCTGCGAGTGGTTCCAGCACAGCGTGGCGACGCGGTCGCCGCGCTCGAGGCCGAGGCCGGCGAGCGCAACGGCGAGCTGCTTCGAGCGGCGCATCACCTCGCGGTAGTTCGTCCGGTGGAAGCCGCCGTCGGCGAGCCGGCTGACGATCTCCTTGTCGCCGAAGTACGTCTCCGCGCGGCGCAACACCGTCGGGAGCGTCAGCTGGTAGTCCATCATCTGGCCGCGCATGCCCTCAACTGTACGGCGGCGGCGGCCGCCGGGCAACGTCAGCCGCCGAGCAGGATGCGCGAGACGACCCGGTCGCGGAGCCGGTCGGGCAGTCGCTCCACCAGGGCGCGGATGCGCGCGTCCCGGCCGACGAGGTAGCGGGTGCGCGGGCGCTGTGCCGTGAGCGCGTGCTCGACCGCCCTGGCGACCGAATCGACCGGCGCCGCTTTCGCGGCACGGGCTGCGGCGAACGACCGCATCGCGGCGAGCCGGCTCCCGTACCGCTCGAGCCCCTCGGGCGACAGCGTGTCGGCGACCGGCTGCGGCTTCGTCCAGATCGGCGTCGCGATCGTTCCGGGCCGGACGATCGAGACGGCGATCCCGTCTGGCGCGAGCTCGACCCGCAGCGAGTCGGCGAGCGCCTCGAGCCCGAACTTCGAGATCGCGTAGGGGCCGAGGAACGGCAGCGCGCTCGTTCCCGCGATCGAGCCGATCAGGACGACGCGACCGCGTGCCGCCCGCACGGCCGGGAGGAAAGCCTGCGTGACCGCGAGCTGGCCCACCACATTGACCTCGAGCTGGCGGCGCAGCTCGTCGAGCGGCAGGTGCTCGAGCGGCGCCGCGACCGCGATGCCCGCGTTGTCCACGAGCCCGTCGAGCCGCTCGCCGACGACCTCGACCGCACGCGCGATGGCGTCCCCGTCGGTGACGTCGAGCAGCACCTCGGTCGTCCCCGCCGGCGCGGCACCGGCGCTCCGAACGCCAGCGAACACGCGCCAGCCCGCCCGCGCCAGCCGCTCCGCGCAGGCCGCGCCGATCCCCGACGAGGCGCCCGTGACGAGGACGGAGCGATCAGCCAAGGATCGCGGCGGCGATCTCCGCGCGCTGCACGGCCGGGTAGCCGCCGTAGCTCTGGATCCACTGCGCCCGCTTGTAGTACCGATGGAGCGGGTGCTCCCAGGTGAAGCCGGTACCGCCGTGCACCTGGATCGCGTACTCGCAGACCGTGACCGCGACGTCGCTCGCGTAGGACTTGGCCGCTGCGGCCGCGACCCGAGCCTCGTCGTCCTGCTCGGCCACGCACCAGGCGGCCCAGTACGAGAGCGAGCGGGCCAGCTCGGTCATGGCATAGCTGTCGGAGAGTCTGTGCGAGACGGCCTGGTAGATCCCGATCGGCTTGCCGAACTGCTCCCGCGTCTTGGCGTGCTCGACGGTCAACTCGAGAGCGCGCTGGGCGATGCCAACGGCCTCGAGCGCGAGCGCCGCGAACGCCCGCACACGCATCCGCTCGAACGCCGAGGCGTCTCCGACCTCCTCGCCCTCCGCCCCGTGCGCGATCCTCCCGAGCCGCCGCGTCGAGTCCATCGTCTCGAGCGCCTCGCCTTCCGCCGGTACGGCGACGAGCTTGCCGTCCCGGGCCACGAGCACGCGGTCGACGATCGCCAGGTCGGGGACGAGCGAGCCGTCGAGCGACGCCGACCACCGCGTCTTGCCCTCGACCACGTCGCGCTGCAGCTCGGCCGGCAGCTCCGGCAGCGCGAGCGCGACCGTCGAGAAGTACGGCCCGGGATAGAGCGCACGGCCGAGCTCCTCGAACAGCACCGCTTCCTCGAGGAAGCCGAGCCCGGCACCGCCCGCCTCCTCCGGCACCGAGACGCCGATCCAGCCGAGGCCGGCCAGTTCGCCCCACGAAGCCGGGTCCCAGCCCTCGGCCGAGTCGGCGAGCTCTGCGACGCGCTCGGGTGGGTAGCGGTCGGCGAGTAACGTCCGCGCCTCGCGCCGAAGCTGCTCCTGCTCCTCGGTGAACGAGAAATCCACTACCGGCTCCGGGGGAGGCCGAGGACGCGCTCGGCGATGATGTTGCGGAGGATCTCGGACGTGCCGGCCTCGATCGTGTTGCCGCGGCTGCGCAGCTGCTGGTACTGCCAGTAGCCGGCGCCGTCGCCGTTCCAGAGCTGCGCCTCCGGGCCGAGCACCTCGAGCGCCAGCTTCGTCAGCCGCTGGTTCGCCTCCGACCACTGGAGCTTCGAGACGGAGCCTTCCGGGCCGGGCATGCCCGTCTTGATCAGCTGCGTCAGCGCGCGGTAGTTCGTCAGCCGCAGCGCCTGCAGCTCGATCCACTCGCGCGCGATGCGGTCGCGCAGGATCGGATCGCCCTCCGTGCGCTCGCGGGCGAGCGTGATCAGCTTGCGGAGGTTGACCTCGAGCGACGCCGTCAGCGCGAAGCCGAGCGTCGCGCGCTCGTGCAGCAGCGTGGTCATCGCGACGGCCCAGCCCTGGCCGATCTCGCCGACGACGTTCTCGACCGGCACACGGACCGCGGTGAAGAAGATCTCGTTGAACTCGGCCTCACCGGTGATCTGCCGCAGCGGGCGAACCTCGACCCCGGGCGCGTGCATGTCCACGAGCAGGTAGGTCATCCCCGCGTGCTTGGTGGACTCCGGGTCGCTCCGCGTGACGAGGATGCACCAGTCGGCGATGTGCGCGAACGACGACCAGAGCTTCTGGCCGTCGACGACGAAGTGGTCGCCCTCGAGCCGCGCGCTCGTGCGTGCGGCGGCGAGATCCGAGCCCGCGTCCGGCTCGGAGAAGCCCTGGCACCAGATCTCCTCGGCCGTCATGATCTTCTGGAGATACCGCGTCTTCTGCGCATCGGTGCCGTGCGCGATGATCGTCGGGCCCGCCATCCCCAGGCCGATCACGCCCATGTGCTGCGGCGCTTCGGCGCGCGCCAGCTCCTCGAGCAAGATCGCTTGATGCGAGTACGGGGCGCCGCTGCCGCCGTACTCCTTCGGCCAGGTCAGCCCGGCGTAGCCTGCATCTGACAGCTTGCGGCTCCAGTCGTGCCAGGCTCGCGCGTAGGCTTCCTCGCCGCTCCGCGGGCCGGTCAGCTCGGTCGGGATGTTCGCCTCGAGCCAGCCGCGCACCTCCGTGCGGAAGGCGACCTCCTCCGGTGTGTCGCGGAGATCCACGGCTCTTACTCTACGGCTGCGAGCGCGCTGCGGTCGAGGTCCCGCACGGCAGTCCCACCGCTCAACGCGAGCGTCAGGTCCGTTTCCGCCAGCAGCTGCCGGATGACCGCCTCGACGCCTTCCTGCCCGCCGACCGCGAGGCCGTACACGTACGGCCGGCCGAGCAGCACGGCGTCCGCCCCCAGCGCCATGGCCTTGATCACGTCCGCACCGCTGCGAACGCCGCCGTCGACGAGCACCGTCGCCTCGGCCCCGAGCGCGTCCCGCACCTCGACGAGCGCGTCCAGCGACGCCAAGGCGCCGTCGACCTGCCGGCCGCCGTGGTTCGAGACGATGATCCCGTCGACGCCCCGCTCCCGCGCGGCGAGCGCGTCCTCGGCCGTCAGCACGCCCTTGACGAGGAGCGGCAGGGACGTCAGCCCGCGCAGCCAGTCGAGGTCGTCCCACGTGAGCGCGAGGTTCGGGAAGGTCGAGAGCATCAGCGCCGCCGCCGAGAGCACGTCCTCCTCGGGCGGCGCGGCCAGATAGCTGCGGAAGACCGGGTCGCTGAAGAACTGGGCGCAGCCGTCGCCCTGCAGGAACGGGAGATACGTGTTGGCGAGGTCGCGTGGGCGCCAGCCGAGAACGAGCGTGTCGAGCGTCACGACGATCGCCCCGTAGCCGGCAGCCTCGGCGCGCCGGACGAAGCTCTCGCAGATCTTGCGATCCGAGACCCAGTAGAGCTGGAACCACCGCGGCGCGTCCCCGCCGGCCTCGGCGACCTGCTCGATCGAGCTCGAGGCGGCGCTCGACAGCACCATCGGCACGCCGGTCGCCGCTGCGGCGCGCGCCACGGCCACCTCGGCCTCGGGATGGACGATGCCGAGGACGCCGATCGGCGCGAGGAAGAACGGCGCGGCCGAGCGCAGGCCGAGCACCTCGACGGACAGGTCGCGCTTCACGTTGCCGGCCAGCATGCGCGGCCGCAGGCGCCGCCGCTCGAAGGCCTCACGGTTGGCGCGCATGGTCGCCTCGGAGCCCGCCCCGCCGGCGACGTAGTCGAACGGGCCCTGCTCGAGCTTCTCCGCGGCTTTCGCCTCCCAGCCTGCGGCCGTCAGCGGCCACGGATAGCCACCGGAGAGATAGATGCCGGTCTGGAACTGGCCGCCCTCGAAGCCGCCTGACACGGCCTCGACTCTAGTCGAGCAGGATGCTCCGCGAGGCCGCCGCGGCGAGGCGTCTGTCGGCAGTGACGAGCACAACGTCCTCGGCCTCGGCGAGCGCGAGGTAGTGCGCGTCGTACGCGGTGATCCCGTGGCGGACTGCGAGCGCACAGGCCGGTACGGCCAGCAGTTGGCTCGGTGTGGGCTCGAACGGAAGCTCGATGATCGTCGCCAGCACGGCAAGGACGCGATCAAGGGCGAGCTTGCCGGCGCGGACGTAGCGCAAGAGCGCGCTTGCCGACTCCGCGTAGATGAGATCGGGCACGTGCACGTGGACGCGACCGGCGGCTACCCCATCCATCCAGGCCCCCGCATCCGCGGCTTCGTCGACGAAGAACCGAACCAGGACGTTCGTGTCGAAGACCGCTCTAGTCGGACTCACCACGCAGCCGCCGCTCGAGCGCTTCTTCGCCATGGTCGCGCAGGATGCGAATCACCTCTTCGGCAGTCGGGTCTCCAGGCGCCCGCTTGATGTCCTTGGCGAGCTCTCGGAGGCGCTGGACAAGCTCAGGACCGGAACGTGGCTCGCGTTCGGCCACGTCCTGGAGGATCTTCAGCGCCTCCGCGTTCACGGAGCGCCCCTCGCGCTTCGCCCGTGCCTTCAGCGCCTCGTACACCTCGGGAGGCACGTTCCGGATGTAGAGGGTCGGCATGCGAGTCATGCTAGCACTATGCTTGCACCGTGCTCGTCTTCCCGGTCGCGGAGCCGCTCGATCAGCTCTGATGCCTCCTCTCTGTTCTCCGGCCAGCCTTCACCGGCCTCGGCGAGCAGCAGGCGCGCGATCGCGTAGACCTGCCGGATGGTGGGCTTGCCGTCCGGGTGCCGGACCGACCGCTCGCGTCTCACGCTCCCATTGGAGCAGGGAAAGACGCACGCGTCTGTGCCGTCAACGTGAACTCTCCTCGGCGATCTCGACGAGCCGGCAGAGCGCGTTCGCCAGCTTCATCTGCGGGATCGTGCGGCAGTTCACCTCGAGCAGGCGCGGGCTGCACACGAGATAGGCGAGGCAGCGGGCACGCGAGATCGCGACGTTCAGGCGGTTCCTCGAGAGCAGGAACTCGAGGCCGCGCGGAATGTCCTCGCCGCTCGACGAGGCCATCGAGTAGAGCACGACGTCGGCCTCCTGGCCCTGGAACTTGTCGACCGTGCCCACGGGCACCTCGGCCGGGAGCAGCTCGCGCAGCAGGTTGACCTGCGCGTTGTACGCCGCGACGACCATGATCTCGCCGGCCGGCACGCCCGCCGCGCGCAGCCGGTCGACCTCGCGCACGACGAGCTCCGCCTCCACCCGGGACTCCTGCCGGCAGCCGTCGTGCTCGACTCGGAGGAAGCGGAGGCCGGTGCCGAGCGGGGTCGTCCGCGTCGAGCAGACGGGGTCGGGCCTCAACCGCCCCTCGTAGAACTCCTCGGAGATGTAGCCGCACACGTCCGGATGCAGGCGGTAGGTCTGCTCGAGGAAGAGGCCGCGGTCGGGCGGGATCGTCGGGTCGGGGCCGAGCAGGTGCTGGAGAACGGACCCGCCGGCACCGTCCGGATGGGTGCCCTGCAGCACCTGTGCGAGCTGCTGCGGGTCGCCGACCAGCACGAGGTTCCGCGCGCACGTGCCCATCGCGACCGCGTCCGCGAGCGACACCTGGCCCGCCTCGTCGACGAACAGGTAGTCGAGGCGGCGGTCGAGGTCTTTGTGGGCGAAGAGCCACGCTGTCCCGCCGGCGAGCGGCGCATCGGCGCAGTCGGCGCGGTCGGTGACGCTCCCGATGTGCTCGCTCTCGTAGAACGACTCGGGGTTCCCGGAGGTGGCACGCTTGACTCCTTGCACGTCGATGCCGGCGGCCTCGACCTCATCGAGGAGCTTGTGGATCGCCCGATGGCTCGTCGAGGCCACGCCGACGCGCTTGCCCGCCGCGAGCAACAGCGCGATCAACCGGCCCGAGACCCACGTCTTGCCGGAGCCGGGCGGGCCCTGAATGACCAGGTGACGGCCCTCGAGACCGAGCACGAGGTCGGCCATCTCGTCCAGGTCGCCGGTCTGGATGTTCCGCCCGAACGGCTCGCGACCGAGCACCGACTCGACGGCGGGATAGCGCCGGTCGCCGTCGAGCAGCGAGCGGCCGATCCGCTCGAGTGCGTCCTCCTGCGCATCGGTGGTGTACGGCCAGCCGGGGACGAGCGCTCGCGGCAAGGGTTGGTCGGAGATCGACGGGCCGCGCCTGAGCGCCACCGCGCGCGCCTCGCGATCCAACTCGACGATCTCCCCGGCGCCTCGGCCCTCCTCGTCGAACGGTGCCGCGCCCACGCGGAGCTTGTGCTCCTGCGGCGGGAACGTGAACCGGTAGACGACGGAGCGCGCGACCGGCTCCGGCTCGCCGACGGGCTCGAGCAGGCCGATCGAGTCGGAATCCTCGACCAGCTCCTCGGGCGTCTGCTCGATCCGGTCGAAGAACGCCCACCAGACCGGCTTGCGCTCGCGGTCGTGGTAGTCGAGGAGCTGCGCTGCGAGCTCGTGGCCGGCCTCGAGCAGGGCCTGCCGGAGCTCGGCGCGCTCGATCTTCTCGGGCGGCGCCGGCCTGTCCTCTTTCGGCTCCGGCTGCGGGAACGGGCCGAACCGGGCGAGCGCATCGGCGCGGCGTTCGAGCAGCCAGTCGCGCAGCACGAGCGTGGCGCGGCAGTCCTCCTCGTTGTAGGCGGCGATCGCGTACAGGATCGAGCTGTCGCGGGTCTGGACGTAGCGCTCGTACTCGACGATCGACGCGCCGCCGTCCTTGATCTCCCCCCGGCGGTGGAACTCCAGGAACGCCTCGATCTCCTTCAGCCCGTAGCCCGGGACCGACGCCGCCAGTCCGCCCTTGACCACCTTGTAGAGGTCGACGAAGACGCCGCGGCGGAGCAGGTCATCCACCTCGGCCTCGCGCGTGCCGTAGCGGCCCATCAGCCGGCGCAGGGCGGCGACCTCGTACGAGGCGTAGTGGTAGACGTGCAGGTGCGGGTCGTCGACGAGCCGCGCGTGCACGAGGTCGACGAAGTCCTCGAACGCCCGGCGCTCGGAGGGATGATCGTCGGCCCAGAGCGCCGTGTACGCGCCGGCCGTGTCGAGCACGCCCCACAGGTACTCGAGCGAGCCCTGCTCGTCCCAGAACGGGTTGCCCTCGAAGTCGAAGAACAGGTCCCCGGGCGAAGAGTCCGGCAGCAGCGCGAAACCGGCGAGTGGCCTCGGCTCGAGCAGCTCGTACACCGGCTCGCCCGTCTCGCGGCGCCGCAGCTGCAGCCCGGCCTGGCGGCGGAGCTTCTCGAACGTGTCGGGATTGACCCCGGGCCGGCAGGCCTCGGCCCGGGCAAGCGCCGTCAGCGTGGTGATCCCGTCCGCCTGCAGGCGCTCGATCTGGCTGCGGTAGAGGCCCGCGACGCGGCAGAGGTGGTCGACCTCGTCCCACCTGGCATCGCAGAGCGGCTTGAACTCGCAGATCCCGCAGTGATCGACCGGGTACGGCTCCGTCGGCGGCTCGTCGCGGACGAACTCCTCGAGCCGCCTGCGAACGCGCCGCGCGTAGGCGTCGAACTCCCGCGGCCGGAAGCTCTGCAGCTCGCCGTTGCCGAGCAGGACGTGGATGTGCCCGGGCTCGCTGCCCTGCAGCCGGGCGAGCTGCTCCGAGTAGAAGCAGAGCTGGAGGATGTACGCGGGCTTGGCGCTGCGAGCGAGCTTGGTGTCGAGCGCCTCGTACGAGCCGTCCGGCTGCCGCATGAGGAAGTCGGCCACGCCGCGCCACCCGTCCGTGAGGAGCACGCCCTGGTAGACGACCTCGACGCCGTCCGCGAGCGCCCGGCGCGTCTCGACGGCACGCTCCTCCAGGCTCCCCTCCTCCGGAATGACGCGGACGACCTTGCCCTCGGCCCCGAGCCGGGCGAGGTAGGCCCGCTCGTGCTCGAGCCCCTTGTGGAAGATGAGCTGCGCGTGCTCCGGAGGCGGGTGCGCCTCGACCTCGCCGCGTGCCGCGCCGAGCGAGAGCGTCGTCAGGTGCTCGCAGGCGAGGTACGCGGTGACGTCGCTCGGCGAGAGCAGGATGCGGCCGTCGTCGAGCTTCACGGCCTCAGTATCACGCCCAGCGTGGCCGCGTCTTACGGCGCGCGGCCGTTCGGCTCAGTCGCCCCAGTCGAACGAGGGCGTGCCGGTCCAGAGCTCTTCCACGGCCGGGAGCAGCGGCTCGTGGCCCATCACGGTGGCCGCCTCCGGCAGCACCCACTCCTGGGTGTCCTCGAGGACGGGGGTGGCTCCGCTCGGGCTCCCGTCGCGGTAGTGGTCGAGCGGCATCTCGGTCTCGAGCGGGCGGTTTCGGCGCTGCAGCTCGAGGTGCTCCTTGATCGCCAGGTCGAACGACTCCTCCACGTCTCCTCCTCTCGGATGCAGGGCCGCTGCGCACGCTAGGCTCCGGGCCGGACGGACGCAGGGTTAGAAACCCCGCCAACGCGGGTAGGGACCGAGCCGGCTTCCTCGCCCTGGAGGCCGACTCGAACTCCTCCCTGCCACCGTCTTCGTCCCACGGGGGCGGGGACGGTGGTGCGAAGATCACACACTGAATGAGCGAAGCCGGCCAGTGGTTCGAGAGCGATCCGCTGTGGTTCAAGCGGGCCGTCTTCTACGAGGTCCACGTTCGCGGCTTCTTCGACGGCTCGGGCGACGGGTCCGGCGACCTGCGCGGCCTGGCCGAGAAGCTCGACTACCTCGAGTGGCTCGGCATCGACTGCATCTGGCTTCTGCCGATGTACCCGTCGCCGCTCCGGGACGGGGGCTACGACATCGCCGACTACTACAGCGTCCATCCCGACTACGGGTCGGTCGAGGACTTCAGGGCGCTCGTCGAGGCGGCCCACCAGCGCGGGATGCGCGTCATCGCCGATCTGGTCGTCAACCACACCTCCTCGGACCACCCGTGGTTCCAGGAGGCCCGTGAAGGCGGGCCGAAGCGCGACTGGTACGTCTGGTCGGGCACGGACGACCGGTACCGGGAGGCTCGCATCATCTTCCTCGACAGCGAGGTCTCGAACTGGACGTGGGACCCGATCGCCGACGCCTACTACTGGCATCGCTTCTTCTCGCACCAGCCCGACCTGAACTTCGACAACCCGGAAGTGCAGGGGGCGATCCTGAACGTCCTGCGCTTCTGGTTCGACCTCGGCATCGACGGCTTCCGTCTCGACGCCGTCCCGTACCTGTTCGAGCGCGAGGGCACGAGCTGCGAGAACCTGCCCGAGACGCACGACTACCTGAAGCGATTGCGAGCGGAGGTCGACGCCGGCTACCCCGACCGGGTCCTCCTCGCGGAGGCGAACCAGTGGCCCGAGGACGTCGTCCAGTACTTCGGCGACGGCGACGAGTGCCAGATGGCCTTCCACTTCCCGGTCATGCCGCGCATGTTCATGGCGATCCGGCGCGAGGAGGCGACGCCCTTGTACGAGATCCTCGCCGGCACGCCGCCGATCCCCGACTCGTGCCAGTGGGGGCTGTTCCTGCGCAACCACGACGAGTTGACGCTCGAGATGGTCACCGACGAGGAGCGCGACTACATGTACGCGGAGTACGCGAGGGACCCGCGCATGCGACTCAACCTCGGCATCCGCCGCCGGCTCGCGCCACTGCTCGACAACGGCCGTGACGAGATCGAGCTGATGCATGCCATCCTCTTCTCCCTGCCCGGATCGCCCGTCCTCTACTACGGCGACGAGATCGGCATGGGCGACAACGTCTACCTCGGCGACCGCGACGGCGTCCGCACGCCGATGCAGTGGACCGGCGACCGTAACGGCGGCTTCTCGCGCGCCGACTTCGCGCAGCTCTATCTGCCACTGTCGATGGATCCCGTCTACGGCTACCAGGCGGTCAACGTCGAGGCGCAGCTGCGCACCCCGACCTCGTTCCTGCGCTGGCTGCGCCGGTTCATCGCGCTCCGGAAGGAGCATCCGGTGTTCGGGCTCGGCACGTACGAGCCGCTCGCCGCCGACAACCCGCGGATCTTCGCGCACGTCCGCCGCTACGAGGAGGACGTCGTCCTCTGCGTCCACAACCTGGCACGCTCGGCGCAGCCTGTGCAGCTCGACCTCGGTCAGTTCGAGGGGCTCGTTCCCGAGGAGATGCTCGGCCGGACGCGCTTCCCGCAGATCGGGTCGCTGCCCTACCTGCTCACGCTGGCGCCGCGCGGCTTCTACTGGTTCAGGCTGGTGCCCGAATGAGCGCCGTGCTGCCGAGCCTGGACGAGGCGGCGCTGGTTGAGCACGTGTGTGCGCAGCGCTGGTTCGGCGCCAAGTCGCGCGAGGTCGTGGGAGCGACGGTGCTGGACGCGGCCGCGCTCCGCGAGATCGACCCGCAGCTCTTCGTGGTGCTCGCCGAGCTCCGCTACCCGGAGGGGACGCACGACCTCTACCAGCTCCTGATCGGGGCTGACGCGGGGATCCACGACGCGCTCGCGGACGACGCGACGGCGAGAGAGATCGTGCACCTGATCCGGCGCGGGGCGAAGGTCGCCGCGACCGAGGGCGCGGTCGAGTTCCAGGCGGTGCCGGGCTTCGCCGGGCTCGGGCGCGAGCTGTACACCGGACGGCGGGTCGAGAGCGAGCAGTCGAACACGTCCGTCGTCTTCGACGAGGAGCTGATCCTGAAGATCTTCCGCCGGCTCGAGCCGGGCCTGAACCCGGAGCTCGAGCTGCTCCGCTTCCTGACCGAGCGGGCGTTCCCGCACATCCCGCCGCTCGGCGGCTGGTACGCGTACATCGGCCGGCCGTTCGAGGCGACGCTCGGCATCCTGCAATCGTTCGTGCCCGGTGCGATCGACGGCTGGGAGCTGGCTCTCCGCGAGCTCGAGCGGTCACCCGAAGGGTTCCTCTCCCGGCTGCGGAGGCTCGGCGAGGTGACGGGCGCGCTCCACACGACGCTGGGCGGAGAGGAGGCTGACCCGGCGTTCTGCGCCGAAGAGCCGAGCGCCGAGTCGCTGGCGCTGCTGACCGCGACGATCGACGACGAGATCGAGAACGTCTTCGCGGAGCTGCCGGCGGTCGCGGCGCTCGAGCCGATCGCCGGGCGGGGCGAGGAGGTGCGCGAACGGCTGCGCGGGCTCGCGCAGCTCGGGACGATCGGCAAGATCATCCGCCACCATGGCGACTACCACCTCGGCCAGGTGCTCTGGGCGTCGGGCGACTGGACGATCATCGACTTCGAGGGAGAGCCCGCGCGCGCGTTGCCGGAGCGGCGGCGCAAACGCTCTCCGCTGCGCGACGTGGCCGGCATGCTCCGCTCGTTCGCCTACGCGGCGTCGGCGGCCGAGATCCTGCGGGGCCTGGACGCGCCGCCGGGCTGGGAGCAGCGGGCGCGGGCCGAGTTCCTGGACGGATACATGGGGACGGTCGACCACGCGCTGCTCCCGTCCGGCGAAGAGGCGCTCGCGAAGCTGCTCGCGATCTTCGAGCTCGAGAAGGCCGTCTACGAGCTCCGGTACGAGCTCGACAACCGGCCCGACTGGGTGTCGATCCCGGTCGCCGGCATCGTGCGCCTGCTGGCGGCCTAGTCCTCCTCGTACAGCTTCTCGCCGCGGTGGAGGCGGCGGGCGATGTGATAGGTCTGCCCCTGGGCGCGGACAGTCGGTGCATGGGCGGCGAGATATCGCGCCGCCGCGACGAGGAAGACGCCGTCGCCCGTCAGCGCGAACTGCCGGTA
This sequence comes from Actinomycetota bacterium, assembly GCA_003134505.1. Classification (GTDB taxonomy): domain Bacteria; phylum Actinomycetota; class Thermoleophilia; order Gaiellales; family Gaiellaceae; genus PALSA-612. The sequence goes on from PLBK01000003.1 coordinate 100,894, forward strand.
CGCCGCCTCGACCGCCTGGATCGTGTGGAAGTCGCGGTCCTCGCGGAGCAGCGCGCTTCCGAGCGCGGCCTGAAGGTGCCCGGCCTCGCCGTCGGCCGTGAGGTACGCCGCGACGAGCGCGCCTGCCTCGTTCACCTGCTGCTGCTGGTCGAGCAGCGTCGGCAGAGCGGCGAGCAGCTCCCGGTGATCGGCGTCGCCGGCAGGCTCGGGAAGTCGCGCGGCGGGAACATTGAGGAAGCGGTCGAGATAGACGCTCATGGCGGCGTCGAAGACGCCGCGCAGCAGCTCGGGCGAGGGCGCGCGCCGAAGACCCTGGTGGACGGCGTTCGCGAACGTGAACGTGTGCAGCGCCGTGTCCCAGTCGCCGAACTCGTTCGACGTGTGGAAGCGCGCGATCCGGACAGCAGCCGCTCTGACCACCGCGGCCGCGACTGCTTCGGCCGGCAATTCGTTCCCGATCGCGTCAACCAGGGCGTCCGCGATCGCCTGCGGATCGTCCCCCAGCAACACTGTCTCGTCGAGCCAGGTCCTGGTGTCTGACACCGGGACATTGCCCAGGAGGACAGGCGGCAGCTCCTCGAAGGCGCGCTCGACGATCGCGACGACGTCGACCGGATGGCGCCACGCGTTCGACTCCTCCATGCGGTCGGCCTCGGCGTACTGGGTCGCCAGGCTCGCGAGCACGGGCTCCGCGAGCCCGCGGTCCCAGCCCACCGCGTCGAGCGACTCGAGCGCCTTGTTGGTGAAGTCGAGGACATGGCCCGTCCTGATGTAGCGGTGATCCGTCGCTGCGGCGAAGAGCAGGTCGGCGAGCTGCCGGTCGTTCGACCCGGCGCGCACCGCCGAGACGATGCAGCGCTCCGCACCTTCCGCGTCGCGCACCTCGACGAACTGCCGGAACCAGCGCTCGAGCACGCCGACGTCGGTCTCGCCCCCGGGCAGCGGCCGCACGGCGAAGCGGGGCGCCATCCCGGCACAGTCGAGCGCGACGGCCGACAGCCCGTGGTGGAGCGCGTGAGCCCGGTCCCCCGGATCGAGCGTCGGGAGCAGGTTCGCGAAGCAGCCGTGCATCGTCAGCCCCTGGCCGAACCCTGCCGACCGGTACCGCGCGCCGAACTCGAGCCCGATCCGGAACGGCTCCACCGGATCGGCGCCGCCGTCGACGAGCCCGATCACCGACTTCGCGATCACGAGCGGCAGGTTCCGCTCCAGCCCGTTGCGCAAACGCTCGCGCCGGTGCTCGAGCGGATCGCCGAGCTGCGCCAGGTCGACCCAGACCTCGCCGTCGCGGAGCTCGACGGGGAACACCCGCAGGTCGTCGGCCCACTGGTCGAACGTCCCGCCCGTCGTCACGTCGAAGCGGGCGTGGTGCCAGTGGCAGGTCAGGATCCCGTCCGCGAGCGTCCCGCGGTGGAGGGGGAAGCCCATGTGCGGACAGCGGTTGTCGACAGCGCGCACCTGGTCGCCGTCGGAGAACAGCGCCAGCGTGTGCCCGTTCACGTGGGCGACGAGCGAGCCGAGCCGGCGAACGTCCTCGAGCGAAGCGGCGCGAAGCATGAGCCGAGCTTAGGCGGCCGAGCCACCGGGCGCGAACCGCCACTCCTCGACGTCCGCCACCGGCTCGTAGCCAATACGCAGGTAGATGCTGTTCGACGTCGGGTTGGCGAGGTCGGTGAACAGGAAGCAGAAGCGGCGGCCGCCCGCGAGCAGGGAGCGCGTGAGCTCGGCGACCAGCGCCGTCGCGTACCCGCGTCGGCGCACCCCGGGCGGGGTGTAGACCGGCCCGACCCGGATCCCGTTCGGCGTCGGCCCGCCGAAGCCGGCGAGCGAGACCGGGCCCCCGTCGTCCCAGAGCACGACGCCTCCGTGCGGATCGGAGAGGCGGTGCTCGAGCGTGCGCTCGGCACCTTCGACGCTCTCGCTGCCGAACTCCTCTTCGAAGAACGCGTCAAGCCACGCGAGTGCGAGCGGGCGGTCCGGCTCGTCGTACGCCCGCATCGTGCCCGGCGCGTCGTCTACGGCAGCAACGTCCGAGATCCGATACACCCGCTGGCTCCGCGACCGCCTCGCTGACACGCCGGTGAGCCGCCGCCAGGCCTCGACGAAGCTCCCGACGCCGCCGAGCGGCCCGAGCACGCCGCCGAGGGACGCGTCCGCGTCGGCGGCGTCGGCCGCGAACGCTGCCCAGACGCCGTCCTCGTCCGACTCCGAGAGCACGAGGTTGTGCGGCGGCGTCCGCAGGGCGGCGGCGACGACCCGGCCGTCCTCCTCCACCGTGGCCAGGTACGGCTCCGATCCGTAGGCCAGCGGATCGCGCGCCAGCGTGGAGGACAGCCCGAGGATGAGGTTGTGCTCCGCCTCGCGGTCGACGAGGAAGCCCCCGGCACCTGCGAGAAAGGTGGCAACGTCCGGGTGACGCTCGACCCGCACGCTACTCCAGCTCGTAGCGCGCGCCGGCGAGGTCGCGCGCCGTGTCCGCGAGGCGCTGCAGGACGGGGTCCACCCGCCGCTCGGCCGCCATCGCCAGCACGGCGTCGCTCATCGCCCGCAAGGCAGTGTCCATCGGCTCTGAGCTTACGACTGCGGGCGCGCGTGCGCCTCGGCCGGAGGACGGATGCGGGGGTGCGACGTTCGGCCGAGTGGGTACGGTGCCGCGATGGAGAGCTGGCCAGGCAGGCCCTTCCCGCTCGGCGCGACCTGGGACGGCGAAGGCACGAACTTCTCGCTCTTCTCGGAGAACGCGGAACGCGTCGAGCTCTGCCTGTTCGACGAGGGGGGCCGGGAGACGCGCATCGCGGTCGAGGAGCGCACGGCGTTCAACTGGCACTGCTACGTGCCCGGCGCCGGACCGGGCCAGTGCTACGGCTACCGCGTCCACGGGCCGTACGCGCCCCGGGAGGGCCACCGCTTCAACCCGCACAAGCTCGTGCTCGACCCGTACGCGAAGGCGGTCATGGGAGCCGTCGACTGGCGGGCGGCGAACGTCCTTCCCTACGTGCCCGGGACCGAGCCCGCGGAGGAGGCCGACCTCGAGCCCGACACCGAGGACGACGCGAAGGCGATGCCGAAGGCGGTCGTGATCGATCCCGGCTTCGACTGGGAAGGCGACGCCCGCCCGGAGACGCCGTGGCCCGACACGGTCATCTACGAGGTGCACGTCAAGGGCTTCACGATGCGCCATCCGGACGTGCGCGACGATCTGCGCGGCACCTACGCCGGCCTCGCCTCCGAGGGCGCTCTCGCCCACCTGAGGTCGCTCGGCGTGACCGCGGTCGAGTTGCTCCCGATCCACCAGATCGTCCCCGAGAGCTTCCTCGTCGACCGCGGCCTCACGAACTACTGGGGCTACTCGTCGATCGGCTACCTGGCGCCGCACGGCCCGTATGCCGCCACCGGAGACCGTGGCGAGCAGCTGCGGGAGTTCAAGGGCATGGTCAAGGCACTCCACCGGGCCGGGATCGAGGTGATCCTCGACGTGGTCTACAACCACACCGCCGAGGGCAACCACCTGGGGCCGATGCTGGCCTTCAAGGGCATCGACAACGCCTCCTACTACCGGCTGATGCCCGACGACCGGCGCCACTACATGGACTTCACCGGCACGGGCAACTCGCTCAACCCGGCCAATCCGAGCGTGCTGCGCCTGATCATGGACTCCCTGCGCTACTTCGTGATCGACTGCCACGTCGACGGCTTCCGCTTCGACCTGGCCTCGGCTCTGGCCCGCGAGTTCTACGACGTCGACCGCCTCTCGGCCTTCTTCGACATCATCCACCAGGACCCGATCCTGTCCCAGGTGAAGTTGATCGCCGAGCCGTGGGACGTCGGCCCGGGCGGCTACCAGGTGGGCAACTTCCCGATCCTGTGGAGCGAGTGGAACGGGATCTACCGCGACACGATGCGCGACTTCTGGCGCGGCCAGGGCGGGATCGCCGACTTCGCGCAACGCTTCACCGGCTCGAGCGACCTCTACGCGTCCGACGGGCGGCGACCGTTCGCGTCGATCAACTTCGTCACCGCGCACGACGGCTTCACGCTCGACGACCTGGTCTCCTTCAACGACAAGCACAACGACGCGAACGGCGAGGGGAACCGCGACGGCACCGACGACAACCGCTCCTGGAACTGCGGCGTCGAGGGCCCGACCGACGATCCGGCGGTCACCGCCCTGCGCGAGCGGCAACGGCGCAACTTCCTGACCACGCTCTTCCTCTCCCAGGGCGTGCCGATGCTGCTGGGCGGCGACGAGCTCGCCCGGACGCAGGACGGCAACAACAACGCCTGGTGCCAGGACAGCGAGCTGTCGTGGTTCGACTGGGAGCCCGCCGAGTCGCGGCAGCGCCTGCTCGAGTTCACGCGGGCGCTGATCGACTTCCGCACCACGCATCCGACCTTCCGCCGCCGCGCGTTCTTCACCGGCATCTCGCCCCGGGGCTCGGGCCTGCCGGACATCTGGTGGTTCCGGCCGGACGGCCGCAAGATGACCCAGCGAGACTGGGGGCGCGGCGACGCGCGTGCGATCGGCGTCTTCCTGAACGGCGACGAGATCCCGACCCACTCACCACGCGGCGAGGACGTACGCGACGACTCCTTCCTGATCCTCTTCAACGGCCACTACGAGCCGCTCGAGTTCCACCTGCCGACGCGCCGCTTCGGGCTGCGCTGGGCACTCGAGCTCTCGACCGCGGAGGGCTTCGGCGACGGCGGCACCGTCGTCGCGGCCCGCGAGGACATCGACGTCGAAGCGCGCTCGCTCGTCGTCCTGCGCCGAGTCATCTAGCTCCCGACCCGGACGAGATCGACGGTCGGGCCGGGCGTCAGCCGTGAGCTGCGCAGTAGGGGTCTCTGGAGCGCGAGGACTGGACGACCGGCAGGTACGCGGTGGCCGCGATGATCGTCGCCGGTCCATCGCACGACCCGAGCCGGTGAACCCGTCGGACACGGCGAACGCGAGGTCGCGCGTGAGAGCCGGCCCTGCCCGTGCCGACAACGGCTGCGGCGGTCACGGCAGCTGCGCGCAGACGGCGAGCAGCCTCGACACGTCAGATCGGGTCGAAGCGGCGGAGCACGGCGATCGCGATGGCGAGCGCGGCGATCGTCAGCACCGCGAGCGCCGCGAGAGCACGGAGCCAGGCGCCGGTCTGGTGGTTCCAGCGAGGGTTGCCCCGGCTCGGGTGCGAGAGCACGTCGAAGAGCTTCTGCGGCTGCTGCGTGTCGACGGTCGAGAGCTGGCGCGCGACGCTCCAGACCGCCTGCTGGTCGTTCAGCTTGACCGTCGAGGCCATGTCCGCGAACCCCCAGCCGGCGCTCGACACGAAGCTGAGCTGGTAGAGCACGGGCTTCTTCCCGTTGTCGAAGACGCCGCCCTGCATGATCAGCAGCTGGAAGATCAGCAGCACCGGCAGGAGCGCGATCGCGGCGGCGACCGAGTTGACGAGGGACGAGCAGAGCAGGCCCAGCGCGACCGCCGCCATCCCCATCAGAGCGGCTGCGACGATCAGCTCGCCGAGCGGCCAGCCGAGCACGACGGCGCTGTTCGGCCCGTGCTGGTTCGCGGTCGAGATCGCCATGTACACGACCGCCTGGTAGATCACGATCAGGCCGAGCACGGCCATCTTCGAGAGCACGTAGGCCGAGATGGACAGGCCGACCGCCCGCTCCCGCTTGAACACCGGCAGCTCCTTGACGATCTCGCGCAGCGCAGCCGTCAGCCCCATCATCGTCATGCCGATCGCGAGCACGAGCAGAACGAGCGAAGCCTGCGGCACGAGCCGGATCTGCGTCGCCGGCAGCGCCTTGAACTGGTCGGCGGGCAGCCGCCAGAGCTGCAGCAGGCCGAGCAACGGCGCGGCGCCGAGCAGGGCGACCAGGTTGGCACGGTCGCCGGCGAGCACCCGGGCGTAACGGCGCGTCAGCATCCAGAACTGCCGGGTCCAGCGCTGCTCGCGCAGAGGCTCCACCGTCGTCGAGGGACGGGTTCCGGCCGTGTAGCCGGCGAGCGGCTCCTCGAGGTACCTGGTGCCGAGCTCGTCGGCCAGGAACCGCGCCTTCCACTCCTCCGGCGTGTCCACGCTCAGCTCCCGGAACACCTCCTGGTAGGAGTCCAGGCGGAAGTAGGCGAGCGCGAGCTGCGGCGGCCCGAAGTAGGCGGCCCGGCCGCCCGGCGCGAGGAAGAGCACGCGGTCGCAGAGGTTGAGGCTCTCGGTCGAGTGCGTGACGACGACGACCGTGCGACCACCGTCGGCGAGGGTGCGCAGGAGCTCCATCAGGCTGCGCTCGAGCCCGGGGTCGAGGCCCGAGGTCGGCTCGTCGAGGAAGAGGAGCGACGGCTTGGTCAGCAGCTCGATCGCGACGCTGACCCGCTTCCGCTGGCCTCCCGACAGCTTCGCCACCGGCAGGCTGCGCCGCTCCTCGAGGCCGAGCTCGACCAGCACCTCCTCCACGCGGGCACGACGCTCCTCGGCCGTCACGTCGGGCGCGAAGCGGAGCTCGGCTGCGTACATCAGCGACTGCTCGACCGTCAGCTCGGGATGGACGACGTCGTCCTGCGGGACGAAGCCGATCCGCTGGCGCAGCTCGTGGTAATCCGCGTAGAGGTCGCGGCCGCCGAAGTAGACGCTGCCGCGCGGAGCCGGCCTGAGCCCCGTGAGCGCACCCAGCAGCGTGGACTTGCCCGCCCCGGAGGGCCCGACGACGGCGAGCAGCGAGCCCTCCTCGAGCGTGAAGCCGATGTCGTCCGCGAGCACGGCCCCGGTGCGCGAGGTGACGGTGATGCCGACCGCCGCGAGCCCGACCTCCTCCCTGGTCTTGATCTCCTCGAGCGTCTCTCCCGTGAAGCGGAACTCCGAGCCGCCGATGCCGACCATGTCCAGCCGGGAGAGCACGAGCTCGTCGATCCGGCGGCCGTTGACGAAGGTGCCGTTGAAGCTGCCCACGTCGACGAGCTGCCGCCGCCCGTCGGGGAGGAGCCGGAGCTCCGCGTGGCGGCGGGAGACGAGCGGGTCGTCGAGGACGATGTCGGAGGACGGGCTGCGGCCGATCGTGAAGACGTCGGCGCGGAGCTCGTGGATGACGGTCAGCTCGCCTCTCCGGAGCGGCGGGGCCTCGTCGCGCAACGACCCCGAGGCCGCAAGCCGGGTGGCGAGCGGCTCTGCGGGCACCGGCTCGGGCGCGGGCGCAGGCGCGACGGGCTCCGGAACCGGCGTGAGCCGCAGCCAGGGCCCGTTCTCGGGGTGGCCGAGCCGGACGGTCGTCTCGACCTCGACCCGGAAGCGCTCGAGCCGCTCGCCGTCGACGTAGGTGCCGTTGCTCGAGCCCGCGTCCTCGACCACCCAGCCGTCGTCGGCCGCGCGGAGCCGCAGGTGCTCACGCGAGACGAGCGGGTCGTCGATGCGCAGCCACGAGCCCGAGTGGCGCCCGACCGTGAGCGTCTCGCCCGGCTCGGCGGTGATCGTTCCCGCTGCTGTGACGACTTCGAGCGCCCGCAAGCGCCGATCCTACGCCCGCGGTTGCATCGTCCGCAACGATGAAGGAGAATCCGACCCTTGGCAGGATCCGGGCCCCAGTACATCGGCCGCTACCGCGCGGACCGCGTCGTCGGTTCGGGTGCGTTCGCGACGGTCTGGCTGGCCGAGGACGAGACCCTCGCTGCGCCGGTCGCGATCAAGGTTCTCGCCGACAACTGGGCCCACGACGAGGAGGTCAGGCAGCGCTTCCTCGAGGAGGCGCGGATCCTCTGGCGGGCCGACTCCGACCACATCGTCCGGATCCACAACGTCGACGAGCTCCCCGACGGCCGCCCGTACTTCGTCATGGACTTCGCCGACCGCGGGACGCTCCACGAGCGGATGCGCGAGCGGATCCAGGAAGGCGGCCGCTACTCGATCGACGAGGCGGTCGCGTTCAGTCTCGCGATCGCGGACGGGCTCAAGGTCGCGCACGCGCTCGGAATCGTCCATCGCGACCTCAAGCCGGCCAACATCATGTTCCAGTCGATCCCCTCGCACCACGCGGACGCGCGCGACGAGAAGCTGATCCTGACCGATTTCGGCATGGCCAAGTCGGTCGCCCGCGCGCGCGGCACGACGATCGCGACCGGAACGCCGTACTACATGGCGCCCGAGCAGACCGAAGGCCGCGCGGACGAGCGGAGCGACATCTACTCGGCTGGAGTCGTGCTCTACGAGCTGCTCTCCGGCCGCGTTCCCTACCCGTACGACTCGCCGGGGCGGCTGTTCGCCGCGCAGGTCTCCGAGCCGCCCGCACGGATCACGACCCTCCGCAGCGACGTGCCGGCGCCGCTCGAGGAGACGCTGCATCGCGCGCTCGCCTCCGACCCGGAGCAGCGCTGGCCAACTGCCGAGGCATGGGCCGGCGCGCTGACTGCCGCGGCCAAAGGCGAGGCTCCGCCGCCCCTTCCCGCACCGCTGCCCGGCGTCGACGCCGACGCGCTACGGACGATGGCACCGGCGGAGATCGCCGCCGCGAAGGCCGAAGCGGCTGCGCCTCCACCGCCGTCTCCACCGGCCCAGCCCGGTGCTGCCCCGCCGCCGCCGACACCGCCCGTCGTTCCCCCGCCGGCACCTCCCGCGGGTGATGCCGAGCGGAAGCGGAAGCGCAAGCGCGCGCTCGCGATCGGCGGCCCGATCGCGCTCGTCCTCGTCGGCGTCGTTGCCGCGGTGCTCGCGATCGTCGTGACCGGCGCGAAGAACGCGGACGCGAAGACGCTGACGCTCGACCCGATCGCGGCGCTCGGGCAGCACCCGTTCACGCCCTCGGTCGTGCCGACCACGAAGAGCTCGCTCGCCAGCCTGAACATCCCGCCCAACGTGACCGACAAGCTCCCGGCGCAGCTCGTGTCCCGGCTCAACGGCGTCACGCCGGCGAAGGTCTCGGGCGTGATCGCCGGCCTGCTCGAGAACCTCAACCCGCCGATCGGACTGACCTCGAAGCTCAAGCTCCCGCTCGGGGCGAAATCGCTCGGCACCGGCAACATCCAGGAAGGGGGCAACGCGCCCGGCCTGTACGGCGGGACGCAGCTGCTAAGCGTCTGCGACAAGAAGGCGATGGTCGCGTTCCTGATCGCCCACCGCGACAAGCTCGACGCGTGGGCGAAGGTGCAGGGCCTCGCGCCCGCCAACGTCGCGGACTACATCAACCACCTCACCGACGTCGTGTTGCAGGTCGACACCCGCGTGACGAATCACGGCTTCAACCCATCGAACAACTCGGCGTTCTCGATCGACGAGGTGCTCCAGGCCGGCACGGCCGTGCTCATCGACGAATACGGCATTCCCCGGGCGCGCTGCTACTGCGGCAACCCGCTGACGCCGCCGCGAGCGCTGGCGAAGAACGTGACGATCCTTCTGGCTCCCGGCCTCGAGAAGCCGTGGAAGGGCTTCACCGTCAAGAAGACGGTCGTGGTCAAGAAGGCGAAGAAGGCACCGGAGTTCGGCACCATCGACATCGTGACGGGCACGACCGCCGTCTACAAGCTCCCCGGCAAGCTCCCGCAGGCCTCGACGCTCACCCCGACGCTGATCGCGCCGATCCCGACCCTGCCGACTCCGACCGTGACGACGCCCACCGAGACCGCTCCGACGGAGACGACGCCCACGGAGACGACGCCTACGGAGACGACCCCCACCGTGACGACGCCGACCGTCACCGCGCCGCCCCCTCCACCACCCCCGGCGCCCCCACCGCCACCGCCGCCGGTCGAGAACATCACCTCCCACGGCTCGGCGAGCGCGTCGTCGATCTTCTCCAGCCAGTACCCGGCCTCGGCCGGCGTCGACGGCAACCCCGCCACCTCCTGGTTCTCGGTCGGCGACAAGGAGGGCAACACCTCGACCTATACGTGGACGTCGAGCCAGGGAGCGATCTTCATCGACCACATCCAGCTCACGTCGAACTACGAGAACAGCGTCGCGTCGATCCGGAGCGGCTTCACGTTCACGAGCGTCCAGGTGGAGGTGCTGCACAACGGCACCGTGACGGACAAGACCACCGTTCCCTACCCGGCCACCACCGTCACTGTCCACCTCGGGCACGTCGGCGACACGGTGCAGCTCCTGCTCATCCACCACACGAACCCGGCCTGCGGCGGCTTCGGAGAGCTGGGCGTGTTCGGGCACGCCCTCACGACCTCCGCGCCGGCCGCCGCGTCAGGCGCGCCCGATCTCACCGGCTCGTGGCAGCCGACCGCGGATCCCGCGAGCGCTCCCTGGCAGCTCACCGCCGGTGGGCCGGGACTGAGCACGCTGCACGCCTCCTGGCGGGGCTCCGGCGCCCATTCCGGGCTGGTCGGCAGCTTCCAGGGCACGCTCGTCACGCAGAACGGCGTCCGCGCGTACACGGGCTCGTACCGCGTGACCGAGGGAGGCGTGACCGCGACGGGACCGATGGTCTTCGGCATCGTCTCCGCGAACGAGTTCCTCCTCACCTACCGGCAGAGCAACGGCGCGACCACGAAGAACGCGGTCTACAAGCGCGTCGGCTGACAGCCGCGCAGATCCGCCGCCGGCGATCTCTTTGCGCTCGCCGGTCGAGCCCTAACCCGGGCCTGGCCCGGCCTTTGCCCGCGCGGTCGTAGAACTGACGGCACACGCAACGACCGAAAGGAGCACGTCATGCGCACGTCGATCGGGTTCACCGCCGCGGCCCACGCAGAGCGAGGCACCGTCATGGGCTAGCCACCACCCACGCCCGTCGCTCCTCTCCTCTCCCCCACCCCAGGCAAGAGCCGGCTCCCCCCGCCGGCTCTTCGCCGTTACTGGCCGGCGCCGACGGCAGCCGAGAGCACGGCGTAGAGCTCCTCGAACGCCGGCTTGCAGGTGCCGCGCGCGGTGACGGTGCGGCTCTTGCCGCCGGCCGTCACGGTGACGAAGCGCCCGGCCACGTCCGGGTTGATGCCGGCGCACGAGACGAGCGTCGGCATCGAGAAGAACCCTTCGGCCTGGGCCAGCTTGGCGAGGCCGTTCCGGAGCGGCAGCGAGAGCGGTCCGTTCGTCGCGGTCACGGTCACGGGGCCGCTGACCGCGACGCGCCCGTTCGTGCCGATCGAGACCCTGAACGGGATGATGTTCCCGCCCGAGCGTCCGAAGGCGAAGGTCGGCGGCGACTGTCGGCTGGCCGTGCCGCCCGCGAGCACCGCCAGCGGGACAGCCAGCGCCACGGTGAGAGCGGCGAGGACGACCGACGCGCGAAGGAAGCGCACGATTCCAGCGTAGCGGCCGGGCAACGGGCCGAATCGTAAAACCGGCTGAGCGAGCCCGGCCGGCGGCAAGCAGGCACTATGGGAGCCCGTGAACCGCCTGCGCATCGCCCTGCTCGCCTTCGTCCTCGCCCTGGCGGTCGCCGGTGTGGCTGCCCGCGGGGCGGTCTCGTCCGGCCCGCTCCCCGGACTGATGATCGGCAAAGCCCCGTGGGGCCCGAACGACGGTCTCTACCTGAGGCAGCGGCTGAAGGTGATCGGGCTGCATGCGCTGCCCGCCGAGGGGGTCGCGCTCCACATCCACGCGCACCTCGATCTCGCCGTCAACGGCCGCCTCTACCCCGTGCCGGCGCTGATCGGGATCAACGTCGGCCAGCGGTTCATCACCGAGCTGCACACGCACGACCAGTCGGGGATCATCCACGTCGAGTCGCCGACCGTCCGCACGTTCACGCTCGGCGAGTTCTTCGACGTCTGGGGGCTGCGCTTCTCGTCCCGCTGCCTCGGCGGCTACTGCGCAAGCGGGAAGAAGCAGCTCTGGGTGTGGGTGAACGCGAAGCGGGTGCGCACCGACCCGCGCAAGATCCTGCTGCGGAGCCACGAGGAGATCGTCGTCGCCTACGGCAAGCTGGCGTCGGTCCAGGCGCTCGGGCCCGTACCGGCCACGTACCCCTTCCCGCAGGGGTACTAGCCTCCGCTCATGGCGGAGCGGGTCGACGTCGCCGTCGTGGGCGGCGGAGTGACGGGATTGGCCGCGGCGTGGGCGCTCGCGCGCGCCGGTCGCGAGCCGCTCGTCCTGGAGCAGTTCCGGGTCGGCAACACCCACGGATCGAGCCACGGCGCCACGCGCATCTTCCGGCTCGCCTACGAGGAGCCCGAGTGGGTGCTCCTCGCGCAGGAAGCACTCGGCCTCTGGCGGGAGCTCGAGCGCGAGTCCGGCACGGCTTTGCTCGACCTGAACGGCCTCGTCGATCTCCCGGTGGACGCTGCGGCACTGACGGCGACCCTGGACGCGTGCGACACGGCGTACGAGCTCCTCGGCCCCGCTGAGGTCGAGCGCCGGTTCGGCCTTGTAACAGACTGTTGCAAGGCCGTTTTCCAGCCCGAGGCCGGGGTCGTTCGCGCCGACCGGGCGCTGCAGGCCTTCGGCGCGGGCGTGCACGTCCGCGAGGCCGCGCGCGTGCGGGCGCTCGTGCCGCACGGCGACGGTGTCCGGCTGGAGACAGATGACGGCTCGATCGAGGCCGAGGTCGCCGTCGTCGCGGCCGGAGCCTGGGCGAAACCCTTGCTCGCCCGGACGGGCATCGACCTTCCCGTCGTTCCGACGCGGGAGACCGTCGCCTACTTCCGGCTCGCCCGCGACCGCGCGGTGCCGTCGGTGATCGACTACGGGAACCGTGAGACCTACGCCCTCACGGCCGGGCCGGGACTGGTCAAGGTCGGCGTCCACCACTCCGGCCCGCCGACGGATCCGGACGAGCCGGGCGTTCCCGACGAGGCTATCGTCCGCTTCGCAGCCGCCTGGGCCGCCGGCGCGTTCTCGCTCGCTTCCCCGGAGCCCGTCTCGGTCGAGACGTGCCTCTACACGAGCACGGCCGACACGCGTTTCGTGCTCGAGCGGCACGGGCCCGTCGTCGTCTGCTCGGCCTGCAGCGGCCACGGCTTCAAGTTCGCCCCTGCGGTGGGACGACACGTCGCAGCGCTACTTTCCTGACGATGAGAGTCGCCTTTCTTTTCCTGGCCGCGTTCCTCGCCAGCGGGGTCGAGATGGTCGAGGCGCTGACGATCGTGCTCGCGGTCGGCGTCACCCGCGGCTGGCGGTCGACGCTCATCGGCGTCGGCGCGGCGGCCCTCGTACTGGCGGCGATCGTCGGCTCGCTCGGCCCGGCCCTGACGCTCGTCCCGCTCGACGCCCTCCGCCTGGTCGTCGGCGGGCTGCTCCTCGCCTTCGGCCTGCAGTGGCTGCGGAAGGCGATCCTGCGCGCGAGCGGGTTCAAGGCGCTCCACGACGAGGCCGAGATCTACGCACGCGAGCGCGAGGAAGCCGCGCGTGCGGGCCGCGACGAGCGCGCAGGCCTCGACTGGTACTCGTTCACGCTCTCGTTCAAGGGCGTCCTGCTCGAGGGTCTCGAGGTCGCGTTCATCGTGATCTCGTTCGGCGCCGACCGCGGCGGCAGCGTGGCCATCGCCGCAGGTGCCGCAGGCGCGGCGCTCGTGATCGTCGTGGTCGCCGGGGTCGTGGTGCGGGCGCCGCTCGCGCGCGTGCCCGAGAACACGCTCAAGTTCGCGGTCGGCCTGATGCTGACGACGTTCGGGACGTTCTGGGGGGCGGAGGGCGCCGGCGTCTCGTGGCCGGGGAGCGACGCGGCGCTGCCCGTGCTCTTCGCCGTTCTCCTCGGCGTGTCGGCCACGCTCGTCGCCGTGCTCCGCCGCGGGCGAGTGCCGAGGACGGCGACGTGAAGCATCTCGCCGCGTTCGGACGCTTCTGGTACGAGTTCGTCGTCGGCGACGACTGGACGGTCGCGGCCGGCATCGTCGTCGCACTCGGGCTGGTCGCGCTGGTCGCCCATCACGACGTGGCGGCCTGGTGGCTGATGCCGATCGCCGTCGTCGCCCTGCTGACAACCTCTGTTTGGCGAGCAACCCGCTAGTAGTTAACGGCCTATCCGCGCTGTCTGGCGGTCGGCAACAACGTCCGCGGAGCCAGGCTCCGCCTGGTGGAGCCCGGGGCCAATGTCGCGTCGCGTCCGCAGGGAAGGGGGCTCACGGGGGAAACCGGCTGTTTCCCCCGTGTCCTCACCAGGCGTCCTTGCGCTGCGAGCGCGAGAAGCGGCGCCACTTCTTCCGCTCCTCGGACTTCGCCCTCGCGTCCAGCTTGCGCTCGAGCGCGGCCAGCTCGCGGTGGAGCTTGCGGAAGCTCGCCAGCCGCTCGGAGGCGAGGCGCCCGTCGCGGATCGCCTCCTGGACGGCGCAGCCCGGCTCGGCCTCGTGCGCGCAGTCGGAGAAGCGGCACTGCGTGGCCAGCTCGGTCACGTCGTCGAAGGCTTCCTCCACGCCGACCGTCGCGTCGGAGAGCTGCAGCTCCCTCATGCCGGGCGTGTCGAGGAAGAAGCCGCCGCCGGGCACGGCCAGCAGCTCGCGCCTCGTCGTCGTGTGCCGGCCGCGGCCGTCCTGCCGCACCTCGCCCGTGGCAGCGACCTCCCGCCCCGAGAGCCGGTTGATCAGCGTGGACTTGCCGACGCCAGACGACCCGAGCGCGGCGACGGTACGGTTGCCGGCGAAGTACGGGCGGAGCTCGTCGACACCCTCGCCCGTGACGTTCGAGAGCGCGTGCACCGCGACGCCGATCGCGACCGACTCGGCCTCCGTGACGGCGCCGTCGACATCGTCGCACAGATCGGCCTTGGTGAGGACGACGACCGGCTGCGCGCCGCTCTCCCACGCCAGCACGAGGTAGCGCTCGATCCGGCGCAGGTTGAAGTCCTCGACCAGCGCGCTGACGAGGAAGACGACGTCGACGTTCGCGGCCACCACCTGCTGCTCGCTGACGCGGTGCTGGTCGCTCGCCGCCGTGCGGACGAACGCCGTTCGGCGGGTCAGCACGCCGCGGACCGTCGTCTGGCCGCCGACCGGCGCGTCCAGCGCCACCCAGTCGCCGACCGCGGGCAGCGCCGCCCGGTCGGCGGCGTCCTGCAGCAGGCGCCCGGGCAGGCCGGCGCGCACCTCGCCTCGGACGGTGTAGATGTCGTACGCGCCGCGGTGCTGCACGGCGATGCGGCCGGGGACGAGCCCGGCGGCCGCGTACTGCTCGAACTCCTGCTCGAAATCGGCTCCCCAGCCGAGCTGGGCGAGCCCGAAGACCTCAGCGGTCCGGGACAAGCCAGACTCCTTTCACGCTCGATGAGGCGCGCCCGAGGCGCGCCGAAGGCTCAGAGCGCGGGCTGGAACAGAAACCCGCGCGCGGATGCGTAGAGCTCAATTGTCATCGACGCACCTCCTCCGTCGCGGGTTGGCACGTCCAGGGTAGGCGACGAGGTGGACGAAGGCAAGTGAAATCGCCAGACTTGCGGGGATGGACAAGCGGCGGAAGTGGCTCCGCACCAGGCTGTTCCTGGCGGTAGGTGGCGGCGTCACCGGTTTGATGCTGGTCGCACTCGTCTTCCAGTTCGGCTTCTTCGAGGGTCTCCAGCGTCAGTGGGTCGATACGAACTTCTCGATCCGCGGGAAGCAGGCCTCCCCCAGGGACGTGGTCGTGATCGGCATCGACTCCACGTTCTTCAACGACACGGGCATTCGCTGGCAGGAGTTTCGGCGAGTGCTCTACGCGCAGGTGCTCAACCGCATACATGCGGCGGATCCGACGGCGGTCGCGGTCGACGTCCAGTTCACGGAGGCGTCGAGGCTTCCTCACGGCGCAGCCGACGACAATGCCCTGGTCGACGCGGTCGCGCGTTTTCCGCACCGGATCGCCCTCTCGACCACCGAGACTTCCATCGACAAGCACGGCGTCGGTCACACGAACGTCTTCGGCGGCGACGCTTTCCTCGCGCAGATCGGTGCCGTCGCTGCCTTCGGCGACTTTCCGCTCGACGACGACGGGACGATCCGGCACATGAGCTACCGCGCGCTCGGCCTGAAGACACTCGCCATCGTCACCGCCGGACTGGTGCGCGGCCGCCCGATCACCGAGTCGCAGATGGGAGGATCGAGCCAGCTGATCGACTTCCCGGGCCCCGACGGAACCGTCAAGCAGTACTCGCTCTCGCGCGTCGCGCCGGTCAAGATCGTTCAGTCAGGGAACAGGTGGAAGGTGCTCTCGGTCGCAGGACTGGGCGACTCGGTCTACTCGGCCGCCTCGCGGGCCGACGCAGAGGCCTTCGCGAGGAGGTTCACAGTGCCGCTGAGCGCCTTCCGGCACAAGGTCGTCGTCATCGGCGCGACGGCACCGTCGCTGCAGGACATCCATCCAACCTCGACGACCCCCGCCATGTCCGGCCCCGAGATCCAGGCCGACGCGATCGAGACTGCCCTGCACGGCTTCCCCCTCAGGACCCTGGACACGTTCTGGAACGGCGTCCTGGTCGTCTGTCTCGGAATGGTCGTTCCCCTCGCGAGCCTCCGCGTGCGGCCGCTGTTCGCCCTGTCGACGGCGATCTTCTTCGCGGCGTTTCTGACCATAGGGGCGATCCTCGCGTTCCAGCATGGCCGCGTGATCTCGTACGTCTATCCGCTGTGGGCGCTCGGCCTCGCCACGGTTGGCTCGTTGGCCGTCCACTACGTGGTCACGGCCTTCGAGAAGGAACGCGTCCGCGACGTGTTCTCGCGCTTCGTGCCGGAGACCGTGGTCGACCAGGTGCTCGCGCAGTCCGGCGACGACCTCCGGCTCGCCGGGCGCGAGGTGGTGGGAACGGTGATGTTCAGCGACCTGCGCGGGTTCACGTCGAGCGCCGAGTTCATGCCCGCCGACAAGGTGATCCACGTGCTCAACCACTACCTGCACGAGATGAGCGAGGCGATCCTCGAGCACGGCGGCACGTTGCTCTGCTACATGGGCGACGGCATCTACGCGCTGTTCGGCGCCCCGATCGACCAGGACGACCATGCCGACCGTGCCCTGACCGCAGCGCGGGAGATGCTGACCGAGCGGCTGCCGGCGTTCAACGACTTCATGCGCGAGCAGGACCTCGGCGAGGGCTACCTCATGGGCGTCGGCCTGAACACCGGGCCGGTGATGACGGGCAACGTCGGTCACGAGCGGCGCATGGACTACACGGCGGTCGGGGACGTGGTCAATACGGCTTCGCGGATCGAGGGCATGACGAAGGGAACGCCGTACTCGGTGCTGATCGCCGAGTCGACGATCCAGGCGCTGCGCGTCCGGCCGGACGATCTGGTCTTCTACGAGGAGCAGGCGGTCCGCGGCCGGAAGGAGACGCTGAAGCTGCACGCACTCGACATCAGGAAGCCGGACGACGCGCCCGACCTGCTCGCCGCGAAGGCGAAGGAGGCCAAGCCCGGCGAGCCCGCACCGACCCCGGCCTCGGGCTCCTAGGGCAACCTGAAGGCGAGCTCGCCGAGGCGGCGGTAGCCCGCGATCGACGGGTGGTCGCCGTCAGCGGTCCAGGCCTCCTTCATCCGGCCGCGGCGCTTCGGGTCCTCGAGCGTCCGGTAGAAGGGCAGCACCCGCACGTGCTCCGCGCGGGCGAAGCGGTGGATGAGCCGGTTCAGCGCGCGGATCTTCGGATCGGCGTCGGGATAGCCGTTGTTCCAGGGGATCAGCTCGGCCACCTCGACCCGTAGGCCGAGCGACTTGCCGCGCTCGACCATCGCCCGCAGGTTCCGTGCCGCCTCGGCCACGGGGCGGCCCTGGGCGATGTCGTTGATGCCGCCCTGGACGACGAGGACGTCGGCGCCCTTCTGGCAGGCGAGCAGCCGCCGGGCGATCTCGTCGGTCCGCTCGCCGTAGACGCCGCAGTTGCGGAATCGGAGCCGCGGATTGGCCTGCTGTGCCCAGTACTCCCACTGGCTCTGCGGGTTCTCCGCGAAGCCGAGCAGCTTCGCGTTGCCGTGCGACGGGTCGTAGCCGGGCGACCCTGACGTGATCGAGTCGCCGAGCGCGGCGACGAAGATCGTGGAGACGGGCGGCGGGGCCACTGACCTCGTTCCATTTCCGCAGCCGGTCATGACGACGACCGTGAACAGCAGGACGCCAACCAACTTCCTCGGCGATTCCCCGAGCCGAGTGTCCGGTTCGGACTGTGACGACGAAACGCCGGCCGCCGATGCCGGCCTCGCCGGCGTCGGCCACAGCCGCCGTCCTCGGCGCCGGGGAAGGGGGCTCACGGGGGAAACCGGCTGTTTCCCCCGTGCTAAAAGAAGAACTGCTGCCAGGCGCGCCACCAGTCGTCCGCCCGCGAGACGATCTCTCGCGAGTCGACGATCTCGACGCCCGCCTTGTGGCGGTACTCGTCGGCGGCGCTCGTGGTGGTCAGCTCGACTCGGATCTCGCACGGACGGCCCGGATCGTACGGGGAGACGGCCTTCGGGTCGCCGAGCGCCCGTCTCGCCCCGTCCTCGATCAGCCCGCGGGCGCGGAGCGGCGGCACCTGGCGGGCGCTGAACCGGCCGAGGCCGCGCTTGACCGCGACGGTGGTCAGGCCCTGCCCGAGCAGCTCGTGGCCCTCGGCGCAGACCGCCTCGTCGCCGGTGACGAGCAGCACCGGACATCCCCAGGTGCCGCACAGCGCCGCGTTGATGCCCGTCTCGCCGACGAGCCGGCCATTGAACCAGAGGTTGCGCCACTGCTGCCCGGAGACGGTGTGGTTCATGACACCGCGTGCCGCGCCGGCCATGGCGTGCATGCCGACGAAGAGCGCCGCGTCGCACCCCTGCTCGAGAAACTCCGTGTACTCGGTCCACTTCTCCTGGACGACGTAGTCGCAACCCGGGTCGAGCAGGTCGGGGACGAGCGAGTTGAAGCTCCACGCCTTGCCGGCGCCGTGGCAGTCCATGACGACGATCTCGGTCGCCCCGCCCGCGCGCGCTCCGCGAACCGCCGCGTTGATCTCCTCGGTGTACAGGCGCCGGCCTTCCTCGTACATCGGGTCGCCGCCGGTCGTCTGTTCCCACTTGACGATCCCGGCCACGCCCTCCATGTCGCTGATCACGAAGACCTTCACGGAAATGCCACCTCCCCGACTATGTCGCCGCGGCTGTTCTCGACCGGAACTCTCGCGAACTCGGCGGCCTCGTGCCCGAGTCGCGGGAGGAAAGCGGCGAGCGCGGGCGAGAGCGCGCGCTCCGAGCCGTCCTCGCACTTGAGCACGACGCCGGTGCCGTCGGGCGACCCGATGCAGAGCAGTCCCTCCGCCCCTCTCTTTGCGACCCAGCCGGGGAGCGCTCGCATCAGCCTCGTGTCGAGCGACTCGGCGCCGCCGACCAGCTGCGGGTGTGCGCGCATCGCCTGGAGCACGCGCGCGCCGCCGTTCAGCCCGGCGAGCCGCGAGAATGCCGTCGCCATCCGCTCGAGCGGGAGCCCGAACGTGACGACGCCGCAACCGTCGGTGGCCGTTGCGGGCTCGGCCCCGGCGGCCGCCGTGATCTCGCGCAGCAGCTCCTGCTGCAGCGGATGGCCCGGCAGCCGGTACCCGGCGGTCTCCCAGCCGCGCGAGCGGCAGACGGCGAGGAACCCGGCGTGCTTGCCCGAGCAGTTGTGGTAGACCCGGCCCGGCGGCCGGCCCTCCTGCGGCCCGCACTCGAGGTCGTCCTCGGCGGCCGGCGCAGCGTCGAGCAGCGCGCGTACGGCCTCGATCTGCTCCGGCTCGGCATGGTGCGAGGCGGACGCGATCGCGACGAGGCGCTCGTCGAGCCCGGGCCGGGCCCGGACGAGGAGCAGCGCCTGGATCGGCTTCGCCGCGGAGCGGAAGAAGGTGACGAGGCTCCGCTCGCCCGCCTCGGCCACCACCTCGCCGTCGCGCACGCCCACGGCGTGCACGCGATGGACGGACTCGACCGTCCCGCCGCGGCGGACGGCAACGCGGATCGGTTCCACGCGCGCGAGCCTAGCGCCCCGGGGCCGTTGCCACTTCGACACGACTTTGGACCCACACGGAAACCGCGCACACGTCGATCATCCCCTCGCTTGCCCGTCGACATAGACCTCGCGGGACTCCTCCTCGAGGTCGCTCCGTGCTCGGAGGGGCCGTCCGCTCGGGCGGCCTCTCTGTCTGGAGGGGGAGGGCGGGAGGCCCGACCCGGTGACGGGCCTCCCGCTTGGGGCACGAACTGGACGGGCCTTGCTCAGGCGGTGGGCAGTGCAGGCCCGGGAGCTTCGGCCGGGAGCGGTGGAGCTGACCCGCCCGGCGCGAATCGGAACCCGTCTCGAAAGGCGCTTTTCGGTGGCGCCATCGTGCCGTTGACAATGTCGTCGATCCGAGCCTTCAGATCGGAAAGAATCTGGTCGCGTTGGGCGCTCGTCAGGCGGCCGTCGGTCACGGCCTGGTCGAGCTCCGTCTGGACGCCGCTGATGATCGCCTGCTTCAGTCCGTCGAGGGATTTGCCCTGCGCCTTCGCGACGTCGGCGAGGGTCGTGCCGGAATCGAGCTGCGTGCGCAGCTGATCCTCGGTCAGGCCGAGGTACGTGGCTGCGGAGCCGAGGTACTGGCCGCCGTGCATGCCACCGTGCATGCCGCCGCCGAAGCCGCGGCCGTAGCCCAGGCCGAGCGGAAGCTTGCCGGCGTTGATCGCCGCCTTCATCGCGTCGGCCTGGGACTTCGTGATCTGCCCGGCGGCGAGCGCCGCGTCGACCCGGTCGATCGCGGCCGCCTCGAGGGCGGCGTCCAGCTTGGTGCTCGGGACGCCGAGCCGGCCGGCGGCGTCGTTCAGAAACGCCTGGCGCTCGGCGGCAGGATCGAACGTGCCCGAGGCTGCGAGCGCTCCGCCGACGGCACCTCCCGCCACGACTGCCATTGCGGCCCCGATGACGGCGGCACGCTTGGAGGGCTTCTTCATCCGGCTCCTTCCGCTGGGGGTCTCTTCGTCGTGCATGGCCTCATTCGACCAGGCCAACCTAAGACGAGTCTGAGACGTGGCTAAGAAGTCGACAAGAACGTCAGGCGGAAGACCGTGCCACCGCCGTCCGCAGGCCCCGCTGCCACGGAGCCGCCGTGGGACTCCACGACCTGGCGGACGATGGCGAGCCCGAGCCCCGAGCCGGGCGTGCCGCGGGCTGCAGGCGAGCGGTAGAAGCGGTCGAAGACGTGGGGCAGGTCCTCCGGCGCGATGCCCGGGCCGCGGTCGCGGACCGTCAGCTGCGCGTTCGCCACCTGCACGTCGACCGTCCCGCCGGCGGGGCTCCACTTGGCCGCGTTGTCGAGCACGTTCGCGACCGCGCGGAAGAGCCGGTCGGGGACGCCCCGGACGAGCGACTCGCCGAGGTCGGTCTCGAAACGGATCCCGGGTGCGTGCAGACGGGCCCGCTCGACCGCGTCGGCCACCAGGAGGTCGAGCCGGACATCCTCGACCGCGTGCTCACGCTCCCCGTCGCGCGCGAGGTCGACGACGTCGGTGACCAGGACGGTCATCTCCTCGAGCTGGGTCGAGACGTCGGACAGCGCCTTGCTGCGCTCGTCGTCCGGCAGGCCGCCACGGGCCAGCACCTCGACGTTCGTGCGCAGGCTCGTAAGCGGTGTGCGTAGCTCGTGGGACGCGTCGGCGACGAGCTGCCGCTGCGCCTGCCGGGAGTCCTCGAGCGCCGCGAGCATCGTGTTGAAGCTGGTCCCGAGCCGGCCGAGCTCGTCCGTCGAGCCGGCCTCGACACGGCGGCTGAGGTCGCGCGTGGCCGTGATCTCCTCGGTTGCGTCCGTGAGGCGCCGCACCGGGGCGAGCGCCGCTCTCGACACGAGCAAGCCGAGGAGGACCGCGACGATGACACCGGAGCCGCCGATCCCGATGAGGATCCACCGAATGCTGTCGAGGACGTCATCGGTCTCGGAGAGGCTTCGAGCGATCTCGAACGCGACCCCCGACTCGACCTGCACGGTCAGCATGCGGAAGTGCGCTCCGTTGACCGTCTCGTCGCTGTAGAACGCAGGACTGGATCCCGCGGCGACTGCGCGTACTCGCTTGTTTACCGGGAGCGGAAGCTGCTCGAGCACAGGACGAACCGGCGTGCCGTGGACCACGAGCTGTGCGTAGCCGGGCGTCGCACCGGGCTTCGCCTGCGGCAGCTGGTCGAAGAAGTGGTGGACCTCGATCGGTCCAGGACGAGCGAGGATTTCCTGGACGCGCTCTCGAAGCGATGCGTCGACCTCGCTTCGAAGCTGATCCTTGACCAGCACGTAGGCAACTGCCGAAGCGACGATGACGACCACGACAACAGCTCCGGCGGACGCCAGCGTCAGCCGGGCGCGGAAGCTCATGCCACGGAGCCTGCTCGCGAGGAGAGTGAGCCGCTCGCGCACCCTCAAACCTCGCGAAGGGCGTACCCGACGCCGCGCACGGTCTGGATCAGCCGCGTCTCGCCGCCCGCCTCGGTCTTGCGTCGCAGGTAGCCGATGTAGACGTCGAGCGCGTTCGACGTCGGCCCGAAGTCGTAACCCCAGACCCGTTCGAAGATCAGCGAGCGGGTCAGCACCTGGCGCGGATTGCGGAGGAACAGCTCGAGCAGGTTGAACTCGGTGCGCGTCAGCTCGACCAGGCGGTCGCCGCGCCGCACCTCGCGTGTGGCGAGGTCGAGCGAGACGTCGGCGAAGCGGAGCTGCTCCTCACCGCGCTCGCCTCCGCCGCGGCGCAGGAGCGCGCGGATCCTCGCCAGCAGCTCCTCGAGCGCGAACGGCTTGACGAGGTAGTCGTCGGCGCCGGCGTCCAGCCCGTCCACCCGGTCGCCGACCCCGGCCCGCGCCGTGAGCATCAGCACCGGCACGCGGCTTCCCTCCTCGCGGAGCCGGCGGCAGGCGGCCAGGCCGTCCACCTCCGGCATCAGCACGTCCAGGACGACCACGTCCGGCTCGGCCTGGCTGATCGCCCGCAGCGCCTGGGCGCCGTTCTCGGCGAGGTCGACCGAGTAGCCCTCGAGCGTGAGCGCGCGGCGAAGCGCCTCGCGCACGGCGGGCTCGTCGTCGACGACGAGGACTCGTGTGCCGGGTGCCACTCTCATCTCGCGATCACCATCGCAGAACAGGGTAAGAGCGGTCTGAGAACACGGGGTTTTGCCGGCAATTTGTCACGGAATCGGCACAGTGGCGACACAGCTTTTCGACTACCGTATCCCGCCCCGTGGGTGGGTGGGGGTTAGGGACGGGACCGCCGCGGAGACAAGTCCGAAACGGCGGCAGCCGGGCCTCCACAGCGTACGCTTCGGCCATGCCCGAGCTGCCCGAGGTCGAGGCCGTCCGCTGCGCGCTCGACGAGCCCGTCCGCGCCTTCCCGATCGAGCGCGCCGGGCCTGCCCACGTCGCGACGCTGAAGACGATCGACCCGCCGCTCCGGGCGCTCGAGGGCCGCCGACTGGCGGGGGCAGCCCGCCGCGGCAAGCGCCTCCTGTTCGAGACCGAGGACGGCGAGCTCATCCTGATGGTGCACCTCATGTCCGCCGGGCGCCTGCGCTACCTGCGCGCCGGCGAGAAGGGGCCGAAGCAGCCCGCCTTCCGGCTCCGCTTCCAGGGCGGCGGCGAGCTCGTCCTCACCGAGGCCGGCTCGAAGAAGCGCGCTGGCGTCTGGCTGCTCACGCCCGAGCAGGCCGACGAGGAGCTCGCGCACCTCGGCCCGGAGGCGCTCGGGATCGGCGCCGGGCGACTGGCCGAGATCCTCGCCGCCGACTCCCGCCGGCTCCACCCGCTGCTGCGCGACCAGCGCGCGCTCGCCGGCATCGGCCGAGCCTGGTCGAACGAGATCCTGCACACGGCCCGGCTCTCGCCGTTCGCGCTCACGACACAGCTCTCGGCCGAGGAGATCGAGCGGCTCGCCGCCGCCGTCAACGAGGAGCTCGCGCGCGGCATCGACCTTCGCGTGCGCGGGGCCGGTGACGCCAGGACGTACCGCATCCACAACCGTCTCGCGCAGCCGTGCCCTTCGTGCGGCACGCCCATCGCCCGCGTCGACTACGAGGAGCACACGATCTACTACTGCCCCGACTGTCAGACGGGCGGCCGCGTCCTCAAAGACCGCCGGCTCTCGCGACTCTTGCGCTAGCGTCTGCCGGGGTGGCGACGAAGGACTCATCCCGGCTCTACGCCAACGACCTGCAGGCCTCGGCGCCGGAGGTCCGGATCGGCCTCTCGCGGGCCGGCGTCACCGGCGTGCACAAGGCGATCCGGCTGCGCCGCGGCCCGTACGAGAAGCTCGTCTCGGCGCAGATCGACTGCTTCGTCGACCTGGAGCCGGCGCAGAAGGGCGTGCACATGTCGCGCTTCCCGGAGCTGTTCGGCGAGGCGATCGACGACGTCGTGATCGGCGAGGCCTTCCTCGTCGAGGAGCTTGCCGAGCACATCGCCGGCCACGTTCTGGCGCGGCAGCGCGCGCTCCGCGCCGAGGTGAAGATCGTCGCTTCCTACCCGATGGCGCGGCAGACGCCGGTCTCGGCGCTGCCGACGCAGGAGATGGTGTCCCTGATCGGCATCGCGGCCGCGTCCACCCGGGGCACGCGTCGGGTCGTCGGCGTCGAGGCGACCGGGATCAACGCCTGCCCGTGCGCGCAGGGCCTGATCCGCGCGCAGGCGGAGGTCGCGTTGGCCAACGACGGCTTCACCCGGGACCAGATCGACCGCATCGTGACCCACGTGCCGATCGCGACGCACAACCAACGTGCTCGGGGGACGCTGTACGTCGGGACGACCGACCAGAGCACCCTCGTCCCGGCCGACGTGCTCATCGATATCGTCGAACAGGGAATGTCGTCGGAGATCTACGAGCTNNAGCGATCAGCTGCGGGCCGAGGACCTAGTCGAGATCGTCGAGAGCTCGATGAGCGCCCCGATCTACGAGCTGCTCAAGCGCCCGGACGAGCTGCATGTCGTCGAGCAGGCGCACCGGCAGCCGCGGTTCGTCGAGGACTCGGTGCGGATCGCGCTCAAGGGCGCCCTCGACGCCTACCCCGAGCTCGACGACGAGGACTTCCTCTACTCACGCCAGATCAACTTCGAGACGATCCACAGCCACGACGTGCTCGCCGAGCGCTACGGCACCGTCGGCGAGCTGCGCGGCGAGCTCGAGCACGGAACCCGCCTCGAGCGGCACACCGAGCTCGGCTCCTGGCTCGCTCCTTGACGCACGGCTCGTGACGCACACGATCGAGCGGATCTCGCGCGGCTCGGGCTCGTCGCTCGGCGAGCCGTGGAAGGTGATCGTCCTGAACGACAATCACAACACGTTCGAGGGCGTCGCCGCCGCGCTGTCACGCGTCCTGCCCGGCGTCTCGTACGACCGCGGCCTGCAGCTGGCCGACCGCATCCACACGACCGGGCGCGCGATCGTCTGGTCGGGCCACCGCGAGCAGTCCGAGCACTACTGGACGGGGCTCAAGGATTCGGGCCTGACCATGGCCCCGCTCGAGCAGTGATGCGGCTAGACTCGCGGCCCGAGATATTCGCGAATCCAGGAGGTAGGCAATGAGCGCGACGGAGGCTGCGGATGCCGCCCGGCGGGAGCTGGGCGCCGAGTTCGAGGGCCAGCTGATCGGGCCGGGAGACTCGAGCTACGACGAGGCGCGGGCCCTGTTCAACGCGATGATCGACAAGCGGCCGGCGCTGATCGCGCGCTGCGCGTCCCCGGGCGACGTGTCGAAGGTGATCGCCTTCTCCCGCGCCCACGACTTGCCGCTGGCGGTGCGGGGCGGCGGTCACAACGGCGGTGGTCTCGGCAGCGTGGACGACGGTGTCGTCGCCGATCTGTCGCTGCTCCGCTCGGTGTCGGTCGACGCGGGAGCGCGCACGGCTCGCGTCGGTGGGGGATGCACCTGGGCCGACGTCGACACCGCAACCCACGAGCACGGGCTTGCCGTGCCGTGCGGGGTGATCTCCACGACCGGTGTCGGCGGCCTCACCCTCGGCGGCGGCATCGGGCACCTCACGCGCGGGTACGGCCTGACGGTCGACAACCTGCTCGCCGCGAGCGTCGTCCTGGCCGACGGCGAGCAGGTCACGGCGAGCGCCGACGAGAACGCGGAGCTGTTCTGGGCATTGCGCGGAGGCGGCGGCAACTTCGGGGTCGTGACCGAGTTCACGTTCCAGGCACACCCGGTGTCCGACGTCGTCGGCGGCCCGACCTTCTGGCCGATCGAGGAGACCGACGAGGTGCTCGCCGCCTACCGCGAGTTCCTGCCCACGCTGCCGCGGAACGCGACCGGGTTCTTCTGCTTCCACACGGTCCCTCCCGGGCCGCCGTTCCCGGAGGAGATCCACCTGCGCAAAGTGTGCGGGATCGTCTGGTGCATCGTGGGCTCGGACGAGGAGGCGGAGCAGGCGATGGCACCGATGCTGGCCGTGGGCACGCCGCTCATGCACGGCGCGGGGCGGGTGCCGCTGCCGGGACTGAACAGCGCGTTCGACGGCCTGTACGGCCCGGGCGACCAGTGGTACTGGCGTGCCGACTTCGTCGACGAGATCCCCGACGCTGCGGTAGCCCGCAACCAGGAGTGGAACGAGAAGATGCCGTGCTGGAAGTCGGGCTCGCACATCTACCCGATCGACGGCGCCGCGCACGACGTCGGCCCGGACGAGACACCGTGGGCCTACCGGGACACGCGCTGGTCGCAGGTGATCATCGCCGTCGATCCCGACCCCGCGGGCGCACCTGCCCTGCGCGACTGGGCGGTCGGCTACTGGGAGGCGATACACCCGTACTCCGCCGGCGGCGCGTACGTCAACTTCATGATGGACGAGGGCCAGGAGCGGGTGAAGGCCACCTACGGCGCCAACTACGACCGCCTCGCCAGGGCGAAAGCGACCTACGACCCGGAGAACGTGTTCCGCGTCAACCAGAACATCCAGCCGGCGGCCTAGTCCTCCACTTCCTCGTCTTCGAGGCTCTCGCGTAGGCCTGCCTCCCACCAGCGGCCGGGCCCGTGCTCTGCCTCGGCCCGGAGCCGCTCGAGCGCGGCGAGGATCGCAGCTCGCTCCTCCGGCGTCGGCTCCGGGGTGATCTCGATTTGACTACCCCGATCGAGGGACACTCGGGAGAGCGTAGAGGACTCGCAGCAGCCGGACGATGGGTGAGCTGTGGGTCGTTTCGTCGTCGTTGCCGTGGCCGCCGCGTGCACGCTCGCCGTGCCGGTCTCGGGCCTCGCCTCACCGCGGACGACCGCCTGGGATCAGCCGCAGATCCAGCTCGTCACCGCGCACGGACTGCTCGGAGGCGACGCGACCGACTTCCGGCCCGACGACCCGCTGACCGCGGGCGACCTCGCCGACCTCGTCGCCGGGCTCACCGCCAGGCCCAGCGTGGCGCCGGCGGACCCGTCCGCCACGGTGACGATCACGCAGCTCGACGCCGCGCTCGTCCGCGGGGAAGGTCTCGGCTCGGCGGCGGCCCGCTTCTCGTCGGCCGCCCGGGCCGCCGGTTTGAACTCACCCGCGCGCTTCGGCACCGAGGTGGTCGCGAGACTGCTCGGCTTCCGGATGGACCATCCGCGCTCGCAGGAGTTCCTCGAGCCCGCACCGTCCTCCGTGGCCTCGCGCGCGGAGGCCGCGTACTCGGCGGCCAAGATCCTCGGCTGGCAGGGCTGGGAGAAGCAGTACGTGACGAGCATGTCCGCCACCTTCTCGCCGCCGGTCGTCTCCGGCTGGCAGCAGACGATCCTCCGCCAGGCCGTCTCGCTGATCGGCTACCCGTACGTGTGGGCGGGAACGAGCGAGCGGCAGCAGACGGTGCTCGGCCAGTCGGTGCCGGGCGGCTTCGACTGCTCGGGCTTCGTCTGGCGCGTCTACAAGCTCGCGAGCTACTCGGCCGGGACGCCGCTCGCCGACGCGTTGCAGGGCCGCACGACCTACGCGATGAGCGGCGAGGTGCCGGCGTCCGAGCGGATCCCGTACGCGAGCCTGCAACCCGGAGACGTTCTCTTCTTCGGGGCGAACGGGCCGCGCTCGAAGCCGTCGCAGATCAACCACACCGGCATCTACCTCGGCGGCGGCTGGATGATCGATTCGAGCGGAACCGGTGTGAGCCTGGCGCCGATCGCCACCGGTTACTACGTCACGCGCTTCGCCTGGGCACGACGGCCGCTCGCGGAAGCCGGCCTCTAGCACGGGGGAAACGGCCGGTTTCCCCAGTGTGCCCCCTTCCCTTTCGCGGCGCGTCTCCAGCGGCTCGAGCTACGCCCGGGCGAAGCCCGGGCTTCGCGGCGATTCGCCGCGCGTGACCACGGTCGTCGCTGTCGAAACGAGCGGGCTGACAGAGTCCGGCGGTGCTCTTCCTCGCCGGACTCGCACTCGCCTCGCTGGCGGGCTGGATCTGTGTCCTGCTCGGGACCGCCCGCGCGTGGGATCTGCGCCCGATCGCCGAGGACGAGCCGGCGCCGCCCGACCCGACCGCCTGGCCGACCGTCTGTGTGCTCGTGCCGGCCCGCAATGAAGCCGCCGTGCTCCCGGCGACGCTTCCGGCCCTGCTCGCGCAGGACTACCCGGGCCAGTGGCAGGTCGTGCTCGTCGACGACCGCTCGGAAGACGGGACCGCCGACGCTGCCCGCGCCTGCGGGATCGAGCCGATCCGGGGCGCCGAGCTGCCCGGGGGCTGGGTCGGCAAGGTCTGGGCGCTCGAGCAGGCCGCGGCACGGGCCGGCGAGCCCGACTACTACCTGCTGACCGACGCGGACATCCGGCACGCGCCGCATTCGCTCCGCCGCCTGGTCGCCGAGAGCGAGGCGGGGCGGCTGGCGCTGAACAGCCGCATGGCGAGGCTCCGCTGCCGGTCGCGTGCCGAGCGACTGCTGATCCCGCCCTTCCTGCTCTTCTTCAACCTGCTCTACCCGATGCGCCGCGTGAACGATCCGGAGAGCCGGGTCGCCGCAGCGGCCGGGGGGTGCGTGCTGCTCCGACGCGACGCGCTCGAGCGGGCGGGCGGCTTCGCGGCGATCCGCGACCGCGTGATCGACGACGTCAGCCTGGCGCGTGCGGTGAAGCGTCCGGGCGAGCCGATCCGCCTCGCCGTCAGCCGCGGTGACGTCGAGAGCCTCCGCGAGCACGACCTCCGCGCCATCTGGCGGATGGTGCGACGGACGGCGTTCACCGAGCTCCGCCATTCGTGGGCGCTGCTCACGGTGACGATCGCGCTGCTCGTGCTGCTTTTTCCGGCTCCGCCGATCCTCACTGCCGCGGCCGCCGACGACGGCTCGGCCGTGACGCTCGGCGCCGCTGCTGCCGCGTGGGCCCTGATGACGACTCTCTACCTGCCGACGATCAGGTATTTCGGCCTCAACCCCGCCTGGGCGCTCACGCTCCCGGTCGCCGGCGTCCTCTATGGCGCGATGACGCTCGACTCGGCGCTGCGGCGCCGACACGGGTCCTGGTGACGCAGTACGCTCCACCCCGTGGAGGTCTTCAACCTGGACGGCGACGAGTGGGACAACACTGAGGAGCGCGAGGGCTGGCGCTCAAAGGCCGCCTTGGTCGGCGCAAGGCTGAACGCGGAGCTGATCGGCGGGGGCATGTACGAGCTCGAGCCGGGGAACACGCTCTGGCCCTACCACACGCATCACGCCAACGAGGAGTGGCTCTTCGTCGTGCGCGGGCGGCCGACGCTGCGCTCCGCCGAGGGCGAACGGGAGCTCGCCGAGGGCGACGTGGTCTGCTTCCGCCGTGGGAAGGACGGGTTCCACCAGGTCAGCAACCGGACGGACTCGCCGGTCCGTGTCCTGATGATCTCTACGCTGATCGTGCCGGAGATCGTCGAATACCCGGACAGCGGGAAGATCGGGGCCAGGAGCGTCGCCGGAGACCGGATCATGCTCGGCCAGCCGGGGCCGACCCTCGACTACTGGGACGGCGAGGACTAGACGGGCTCAGAGCGGGATGTTGCCGTGCTTCCGCGACGGCCGCTTCTCGCGCTTCGAGCGCGCCGTCTCGAGCGCCTCGATCAGCACCGGCCGGGTGCGCCGCGGCTCGATCACGTCGTCCACGTAGCCGCGCTCGGCGGCGCTGAGCGGGTTTGCGAAGCGCTCCCGGTACTCGCGGATCAGCTCGACACGCCGCGCCTCGGGATCCTCCGCGGCCTCGAGCTCGCGCCGGAAGACGATGTTGACCGCGCCCTCCGGCCCCATCACGGCGACCTCTGCGGTCGGCCAGGCGAAGTTGAAGTCGGCGCGGATGTGCTTCGAGCTCATGACGTCGTATGCCCCGCCGTACGCCTTGCGTGTGATCACCGCGACCTTGGGCACCGTCGCCTCGCAGTACGCGTACAGGAGCTTCGCGCCGTGGCGGATGATCCCGCCCCACTCCTGCGCCGTGCCCGGCAGGAAACCGGGCACGTCCACGAAGGTCACGAGCGGGATGTTGAACGCGTCGCAGGTGCGGACGAACCGCGCCGCCTTCACCGACGAGTCGATGTCGAGCACGCCGGCGAGCGACCGCGGCTGGTTCCCGACCACGCCGACCGGGTGCCCGGCGAGCCGCGCGAAGCAGCAGACGATGTTCTCGGCGAACCGCTCGTGCACCTCGAGGTAGTCGCCGTCGTCGACGACGAGCTCGATCACGCGCTTGATGTCGTACGGCTTGGCGGGATCGTCCGGGATCAGCGTGTCCAGCGCAGTCTCCTCCCGATCGGACGGGTCGGAGGCGGGCGTGAACGGCGGCGGCTCGAGGTTGTTCTGCGGCAGGAACGAGAGCAGGTAGCGCGCGTCCTCGAGGCAGGCCTCCTCGCCCTGGGCGATGAACTGCGCGACACCCGACTTCGACGCGTGCGTGACGGCGCCGCCGAGCTCCTCGAACGTCACCTCCTCGCCCGTGACCGTCCTGACCACGTCGGGGCCGGTGATGAACATGTAGGACGAGCCCTCGACCATGAAGACGAAGTCGGTCATGGCCGGCGAGTACACCGCGCCGCCGGCGCACGGCCCCATCACGAGGGAGATCTGCGGGATCACTCCCGAGGCCTGCACGTTCCGCCAGAAGATCTCGGCGTAGCCGGCGAGCGACACGACGCCCTCCTGAATGCGCGCGCCCCCCGAGTCGTTGATGCCGATCAGCGGACAGCCGTACTTGACGGCCATGTCCATCACCTTGCAGATCTTCTCGGCGAAGACCTCGGACAGCGAGCCGCCGAAGATCGTGAAGTCCTGCGAGAAGACGCAGACCTTGCGGCCGAAGATGGTGCCGTGGCCGGTGACGACAGCGTCGCCCCAGGGCCGGTTCTCGCGCATCCCGAACTCGACCTCGCGATGACGCACGTACCGGTCGAGCTCGACGAACGAGCCGGGGTCGAGCAGCTTCTCGGCCCGCTCGCGCGCGAGCAGCTTGCCCTGTGCTCGCTGACGCTCGACCGCACGGTCGCTTCCCTGGTGCAACACGTCCTCGCGGTGCGCGAGCATCCGCTCGAGCTTGGCCTCGGTGGAATCCCCGGTCGTCGCCACGTGCGGAGCCTACCGCGGGGCCGCTACGGCATTGACTTCATCGCCGGGCCGGGCCGGTCCGGCTGGGTCAGCCCGGGCACGCTCGCGGGCGCCGACGCGACCCAGACGCCGAGCGCGACGAGCGCGACCGCGAACACCCGGCTCAGCCGCTCGCCCTGCGGCGCCAGCTTCTCGACCAGGATCACGGCCGCGACGACCGCCATCCAGACCAGGCTCATCACCCCGAGCGCGAACAGCGCCAGCATCAGCCCCCAGCAGCAGCCGACGCAGAAGGCGCCGTGCTCGACGCCCATCCGGAAGGCGCCGACGCGGCCCTCGTGCCAGCCGTGGAGCAGGAAGTGGAGCGGCGAGCGGCAGTGGCGCAGGCAGACGTCCTTGAGCGGCGTCAGCTGGTAGATGCCCGCAGCGGCCAGCGCCGCTCCGGCGACGTACGGCCCCGACCGGTCCCAGGCGAGGTAGTCCGTCCCGGCCGAGACGATCGCGCGGTAGATCCCGTAGGCGACGAGCCCGTAGGCCGTCCAGGCGGCGAGGTAGCCCGCGACGAAGATCCAGGTCGGGACGAGCTCCGCGTGCCCGCGCCGCGCCCGCTCGCCCGACACGCGCGCGTAGAGCAGCACCATCGGCGCCGCCGAGGGGAGCATCATCGCGGCCATCATCGTCACCCAGATGCCGACGTACCAGCCGAGCCCGCCGAGATCGGTGCCCGGCCCGGCGTCCATCCCGCGCATCCGCTGCACCGTGATAATCCAGGCGACGAGCGCGCCCACCAGCACGAGAGCCGCAAGCGGGACGGGCCGCGAGAGCGCACGCATGGCCACAGGCTAATACCGACATGACGCACGAGCCAGTGATCGACCGCTCCACCCGATGGCCCTATGCCGACGGGGAGCTCGGCGAGTTCTCCTACTCGCGGTTCGACCACCCCACGGGCGTCGCGGCCGAGAGGGCGCTCGGCTCACTCGACGGCGGCCAGGCGCTCCTGTTCGCCTCGGGCATGGCCGCCGCGACGGCCGCGGTGCTCGGCCTGGCCAAGCCCGGGCGAACGATCGCGCTCGGCGAGGGCTGTTACTACGGCACCACGAAGCTGTTCGAGCTGCTCGCGCCCTGGGGCGTCCGCTTCGTCCAGTTCGACCAGGCCGGGCCGCCGCCGGACGGCGCCGACCTCGTCTGGATCGAGATCCCCGGGAACCCGCTGCTGACCGTGCCCGACCTCGAGGCCGCGGCCGCCCATCCGGCGCCGGTCGTCTGCGACACGACCGCCGCGACGCCCGTCCTCTGCCGCCCGCTCGAGCACGGCGTGGACGTCGTCCTCCACAGCGTCACCAAATACCTGGGCGGCCACCACGACACGCTCCTCGGCGCGCTCGTCTGCCGTGACGCCGAGCGGTACGCCGCGCTCAGGGCTGTGCGGATGCAGACGGGCGCGATCGCCTCGCCCGACGCTGCCTGGCTCCTGCTGCGGAGCCTGAAGACCCTCGAGCTACGCGTCCTGCGGCAGTCGGAGAGCGCGCTCGAGCTGGCGCGGCGGCTCGCCGCGCACCCGCGGGTCGTGCGCGTCCGCTACCCCGGCCTCGGCCCCGATCCGCTGGCCGCGCGGTACATGCACGGCGGCTTCGGCGGGCTGCTCTCCTTCGACGTGGCCGACGCGGACGCGGCCCGGCGGGTCGAGACCTCGACACGCCTGATCGCGAACGCCACCAGCCTCGGCGGCGTCGACACGACGATCGAGGGCCGCTTCCGCTGGGAGGGCGACCGCATCCCGCCGGGCCTGCTCCGCCTCAGCGTCGGGATCGAGGACGTCGAAGCCCTGTGGGCCGACCTCGAGCAGGCGCTGGCGAAGGCCTAGAAACCGAGGAGCCGGAGGAGGGACTCGAACCCACGGCCCACGCATTACAAATGCGTTGCTCTACCAGCTGAGCTACTCCGGCCCGTCGCGCGGAGCTTACCCGCAAGCGCCGTGAAGGTCCCGATCGGCGCCGGACGACGCTTGCGGTCATGCTCGCGCTCCAGAGCTCCGGACACGCCTTGCTCGTGCCCTTCGGCCTTCGCGACCACCAGCAGCTACGGCCACCATCGCAATCCGGCCACGGCGCGTCGCAGCTACGCGGGACAGATCGATTCGTTCGGCGTCTATTGCCCGGAGACAGGCGGCTTTTACCTGGTGCCCATCTCCGACCTGCCGAACCGCGTCTCAGCGGCGTTGAGGGTCGAGCCCTCCCGGAACGGACAGAAGAAGCGGGTCAGAAGTGCTCAGCGGTACGAAATCGCCAGAATCCCCGTCACCCTGGCGTTACCGCCCTAGCCCGCGGCCGGGACTGCGGCCGAGAACGTCGTCTCGCCGCCCTGGACGATCCGGTACTGCGGCCCGGAAGGGTCGGCGAGCTCTCCGGCGACGAGGCTGCCGTCGTCCGTCCGCGCCAGGAAGCCGCCCGGCGCGATCGCGTAGCCGCCTGTCTCGTAGACCGACCCGGTCCGGTTGGCGACCACCGAGTACGTGCCGAAGCGCGTCTCGGTGACGCCGTCGGCGAGCTGCGTGTAGGAGGTCAGCGCGACGCCCGCGTAGTGCGGCCCGAGCGCGCGCTGGAACGCCGTCGCGATCCCGAGCCAGGGGCCGCCGAGCCCTGCGCTCCAGTTGTACGAGAGCATGTAGCCGTAGGCCAGGTTCCAGGTCAGGATCTCGGGGTCGGCCGTGAACGTCCCGTCGAAGAGGTCGTGCTGGTACATGAGCACCTTGTCGTGCACGAGCCAGAGGGCGAGCGGGAAGGTCTGCCAGTCCGGCCCGAAACGCTGGTCGAGCCAGTCGAACTCCCGCTGCATGAGCATGAGGCTGCTGTCGAACCCCGAGAACGACGCGGCCAGCCGATCCCAGCCGTCCTCCACCATCAGGCAGCGATCGGCGTAGGGGGCGAACAGGCTCAGCCAGCCGTCGTAATAGGCGAGCGGGCCGGGGGCCGCCGGGTTGAAGTCGTACCGCCAGGGACGCGCGCCGATCTGGTCGAAGAACAGGCAGTCCGCCGGGACATCGGTGTGCCAGCGCTCGATCTCGGCCTGCACGCGGGCGCGGACGAACGGCACCGCCGGCGAGACGATGAAGCCGTCGAAGCCGCTGAACTGCTCCGTGGCCGCGTTGCCGCCCGAGTCCTGCACCGAGATGGACGTGGGCGTGAGGGGTGCGGGCAGCGCCTGGATCGTCGGCGACTGCGGGCTCCACCAGCTGACGTTCAGGTACGGCATCACCAGGTCGCCGTGCGCGTGCACCGCGTCGACCGCGCTGCTCAGGTCGTCGAGCGTGCCCGCATGCGGATCCGGCGGGAGCTCGTCGGGGTCGGTCGCGTCGAAGCCGCCCGGCCCGAACGCGACCGGATGGATCAGCACCGGCGAGGGAAGCTGGTCGAGCGCGTGCGCCCAGTCCCTGAAACTCGGCACCGCGCCCTTCTGCAGGTCGGCCTTGATCAGCGGCGCCCGCGAGAGCGTGTCGAGGCGCGGCCCGAGCTTGGCCGCCGCCGACGGGTAGGCGTCGATGCCGTTGTCGGTGCGGTAGTCCATGATCGACTGCTCGACCGGCTCGCCCACCCGAACGCGCACGATCGGGCTCGTCCAGGTTCCGGCGGCGCCGATCCACGTGTGGAACGCGTGCGTGACGCAGAACGACGCGCCCGAGCAGGGCACCGGCGCCGCGTTGCGGACGAAGCCGAGGTCGACCGGAGCGAGCGGCGCTGGCGCCGGGTTGACCGTGTAGAGCGCCAGGTGAGCGCCGCCGAGATCGAGCGCGAGGTAGTCCGCGAACGCCCAGCGCCCCGGATAGGTGAATACGTTGTTGCCGACACGGCTGAAGAAGGCGGGCCCGAACCGGACTCCCGGCAGGAAGTTGGGCGCGTAGCCCGCCTGGACGAGGCTGACGTCCTCGTACAGGTCGACCGGGAAGTTGACCTGCTGGATCACGCGCGACGCGTGGTTCGTGAGCGTCAGGCGCAGGTCGAAGAAGGTGGGCAGCGCGTGCAAGGTCACGACCGCGTCGACGTGCCGCTCCGAGTCCGCTGCGGCCGTGTACGTCATCGTCAGCGTCGTCGTGGCCTGGTCCCACGCGTAGGAGAACTGGGACGGGGCGGCCGGCCCGTAGGCGCACCCGCCGGTGTAGGCGAGGTCGCCCACGGCGGAGAGCCCCCATTCGCACCCGTTCGTCCCGGTGATCAGCTGACGACCGGTGCCGACGTCGAGCAGCTCGAGGAAGGCGCCGTTCTGCTTGGAGATCGTCAGCCGGTAGGCGGGCGTCTGCAGGACGATGGCGCCCGCGGGCCGCTGATCGAGGCGGACGGCGGCGCTCGAGTCGTCCGCCCCGCCGCCCGAGTTGGCGAAGAAGGCCGACCCGGTGCCGGGCCGCCCGAGGAAGACCGCGAGCGCGCCGAGCAAAGCCATAGCTCCGACGAGCGCCCCCAGAATCGCGCGCCGTCTCACAGGCGACGCAGGGTACCGCGAGTCGTGGCTAGGCGCTCAGGCCAGGAGCGCTCAGGCCAGGACTTGCCGGGACTGGCGGTGCACGACGATCTTGCGCTTCACGCGCTGCAGCGCGTTGTCGATCGTCTTCGTGTCGCAGCCGAGATCGTCCGCCATGTCCTCGTAGGAGCTGCCCTCGAGGTACATGCGGAGCGCTTCCGACTCGAGCCTCGAAAGACCCGTGCCGAGACAGAAGACGAGGCTCTTCAGCTCCTCGGTCGAGATCACCTGCACCGACGGCTCGTCCACGTGGGAGCCCGGCAGGGCGTCGCCGAGCGTGCAGTCGGAGTCGGGGTCCTGGCCGGCCGGCGTGTTGCTGAACGAGACGTAGTTGTTCAGCGCCCGGTGCTTGAAGCGCGTGGCGGTCTTGATCGCGGTGATGATCTGCCGGGTCACGCAGAGCTCGGCGAAGCTCCGGAACGACGTCTCCTTGTCGTGCCGGAAATCCCGGATCGCCTTGCAAAGCCCGATCAGCCCCTCCTGCAACAGGTCCTCGGCGTCGCCACCCGCGAGGAAGTACGAGCTCGCCTTCATGCGAACGAACCCGGTGTAGCGGCGGATCATCTCGTCGCGGGCGCCGGTGTCACCATTGCGGGCGCGGAGCACGAGCTGCAAATCCTCAAGCTCACGTTGAGCCTTTTGCGGCGTCCGTACTGCGGTCATGCGGGTTGCGGTCGCGGTGCGGGCTGCCATGCGGTTTTCCCCCTGTTCCCGTTGGTGATCGCCGGCCGGGCCTCACTCACCCGGTAGAAGCCTCACCCTCAAGTTGAGGCAGAAAGATAGCAAGGACCCGCGTGAGTTACAAGTTTACTTGCAAATAGGCAGCACGCTCTAGTCCTGGCCGCGCCGGAGGCGCTCCAGGCGGGCTCTCGTCTCCTCGTCCACGCGCTCGCCGAGCCGATACGCCCCGGGCTCCTGGTGCTGGACGTGCTCGAGGTCCCTGAGGAACGTGCGCGAGGTCAGTTTCCGCACCTCCTGGCCGGACGTTCCGCGAACCGCCGCGTCGGAGGAGACGAGGCAGACCGCCTCGCGCTTGCGGTGCTCGGCCGCGAGCCGCTCGAGCAGCGTGTCCGCGTCGGCCGCGTAGCGCACGACGAGCGGCCCGAGCTCGGCGTCGGTGCCGAGGCCGTCGAAGACGACGACACCTCGGGCACCTCGGACGGCGACGAAGTCGGCGAGCCGGTCGACGAGCTCCCGCGTGTCCCCGAACCCACCCGCGTGAAGGAGGTTGTACCCGTCGAACAGGTACAGCGTCGGATCAGGCACGGCTCTCCCCCCGGGCCATGCCGCGCGCCGCCACGTCCAGTCCGGCCACGCACCCCTCGCGACGCCCCGGGTGGGTGGGGGCTAGGGACGGAGCAGCGGCAAGCACCGAACTGAATACCCGACAAACCTGCGCACGACTGTGCCGAAAGAGGAAATCTTCAGCCACTGCTGCCTCGCTGGCGGCGCGCTTCGTAGAGGAGCACGGCCGCGGCGACACTGACGTTCAGCGACTCGACCTGGCCGGCCAGCGGGATCGAGACCGCCGCGTCGCACGTCCGCCGGACGAGCGGTCGCAGCCCTTTGCCCTCGGCCCCGAAGACGAGCGCGAGGCCTCCGGTCAGATCGGCCTCCCACATCGGCGCCGCCGCGGTCGCGTCGGCCGCGTACACCCAGAAGCCGGGGCCCTTCACCTCGCCGAGGAACCGGGCCAGGTTCGGGACGACCGCGACCGGCAGGTGCTCGACCGCTCCGGCGGACGCCCGGCAGACGGCCGGCGTGATCCGCGCCGAATGGTGCGCCGGAAGGACGACGCCGGTCGCCCCCGCCCCCTCGGCGCTCCGGCAGACGGCACCGAGGTTGCGCGGATCGGTGACCTGGTCGAGGCAGACGAGCAGCGGCTGCGGCGCCCGCGCCAGCTCGTGCGCATCGGCGTACGGGTACGGCTCGACGCGCGCGACGACGCCCTGGTGGTCGGACGTGCCCGCGAGGGCCGTCAGCGCCCGCTCGGCCTCGACGCGCAGGCGGATCCCCGACTCCTCGCGGAGCCAGCTCTCGGCCGCGATCGCACGCTCGCTCGCGTGGAGCGCGACCACCCGCCGCCGCCCGCGCAGCGCCTCGTGCACCGCGCGGCGGCCGTAGACGAGGTCCGTCGTCACAGAGGAACGAGCCGAGAACCGTCCGACTCATCGACGACGTCAAGGCCGTGGCGACGAATAACTTCGCGCAACTCGTCTGCCCTTGCCCAGTCTCGCCGCTTACGAGCTTCGTCCCGCTCTCGTCGAATGCGCTCAACGTCGAGACCAGTCCCAGCCATGGGAGGAAGAGAAAGCCCAAACAACTCGAGTCCCTGGTCGAGGAGATACCAATAGCCACGCGATCTCCAGTCATGAAGCACCGCAAGAGCGTTCGGAGTGTTGAAATCATCGTCGAGAGCGTCGACGAAACGCTTCCACTCGTCGCTTGGCGGCTCAGAACGCGAAACTCGGAAGGCTCCCTGAAAGCTGACCCATTGCGCCTGTGCCTGCGCCATCGTCTCGTCGGAGAAGTCGACCGGCTTCGACCAGTGGGCGGTCATGAAGAAGAGCAGCACGGTCTCGCGGCCCCACCGGTCGATCGCGTCGCGCAGGGAGACGATGTTGCCGGCGGACTTCGCCATCTTCTCGCCCGTGAACCGCAGCATCCCGTTGTGCGTCCAGATCTGCGCGAACTCGTGACCGAGGGCGCGCGACTGGGCGAGCTCGTTCTCGTGGTGCGGGAAGACGAGGTCGAGCCCGCCGCCGTGGATCTCGAAGCACGGCCCGAGCAGCTCCTCCGCCATCGCCGAGCACTCGATGTGCCAGCCCGGCCGGCCCCGCCCCCAGGGCGCGTCCCAGGCGGTGTCTTCGTCCGGCTTGTTCGCCTTCCACAGCGCGAAGTCACGCGGATCCTCCTTGCGCGGGTTCGGCTCCTGGTCCTCGACCTGGTCGGGCCGCTGCCCGGACAGGCGGCCGTACTCCGGATCGCGGGCGACCCGGAAGTAGACGTCGCCGTCGACGGCATATGCGAAGTCGCGGTCGATCAGCTCCTGGATGAAGCGGACGATCCCCGGAATGTGCTCGGTCGCCTTCGGCAGCTCGTCCGGCTGCCCGAGCCCGAGGTCGCCGGTGTCCTCGAGATACCAGCGCGTCGCGCGCTCGGCCAGCTCGGCGCTGGCCCCGGGCGCCGCCTCGTAGATCTTGTCGTTCACGTCGGTGATGTTGTGGACGAGCGTCACGTCGTAGCCGCGCTCGCGCAACCAGCTGCGGAGCCACATCCCGAGGATGAACGGCCGCGCGTTTCCGATGTGCGCCCGTGCGTAGACGGTCGGGCCGCAGAAGTACATGCGGATCGGGCCGGGCGGGTCGGGCAGCTCGACCTTCGTGCGCTGAAGGGTGCTAGAGAGCCGCATCGATCCTCCGCAGCGCCTCCTCGCGCGGCAGCGCGTCGATGATCGTCGCCAGCTCCGGGCCCCGGTCACGGCCCGTCAGCGCGAGGCGGAGCGCCTTCAGGTCTCCGCCGACCGCCTTCAGCTCGCGCACGACCACGTGCCCGTCGCCGTTCGCCAGCTCGCGGAACCGCTCCAGCGTCGGGCGGGCGGCGTCGGGCAGGCTGACCGGCTCCGGGACGAGGATCAGCTGCGCGTAGTCGCGCGCCTCGTTCAGGTCGCGCGCGCCGCGCAGCGCGGGCACGAGCTCGACCGGCGCGCCGGTTCGCCCGGCCAGCTCCTCGTCCGGCATGGCCGCGAGCGCCTCGACCGCGAGCCGGCGAATGCGCGAAGGGTCGAGATGGACGTCATGGCGCGGCAGGCCGAGCTCGTCGAGATACGCGCGGACGGCCTCGGCGGGGATCCCGGCGTCGCGCAGCTCGGCGATCGACGACATCCCGTCCCGCTTTGACAGCTTTCGGCCGTCCGGGCCGAGGATCAGCCCGTGGTGGATGTACTCCGGCGGCGTCGTTCCGAGCGCCTCGTGGAGCGCGCGGTGCAGCGCCTCGTTCGGCCGATGGTCCGACCCGCGGATGACGTGGGTGATCGCGAAGTCGACGTCGTCGACGACGCTGGCCAGCTGGTACGTGGCCGAGCCGTCCTCGCGCAGCAAGGTCGTCCGGCCGAAGCGGTCGCCGAGCGGAGCCGCCGCCTCGCGGTAGCGCTCCTGTCGCTCGCTCTGCCGGACGGGGCCCTCGTCCCAGGCGATGCCGAGCCACTCGAGGTCGCGGAGGATCGTCTCCTCGCCGCCGGGGACGTTGCGCGCCGGGTCGGTGTCGTCGATCCGGAGCAGCAGCCAGTCGCCGAAGTCGCGGTTGGCGACCGCGGTCAGGGCGTTGCCGAGGTGGAGCGAGCCCGTCGGGCTCGGAGCGAAGCGGACACGGGTTGAGGCAGCAGGGCGCATCGCGTCCCAGTATCGCCGACGAGCAGTGCCAGACACGGTGCCAGGCACGTGCCTGGCACCGCTCAAGCAGGCAGGAGCTGCTCGCGCGACAGCGCCGCGAGGCCGCGCTCGCGGAGCTCGGCCGCGACCGACGAGACGTCGCTCTGCGGCGGCAGGTGGGCGCTCAGCGTCAGCCACGCCGTCGTCTCGGTCAGATCCGCGACGAGGACGCTCAGGTCGGCCGGCGAGCAGCCCTCGAAGCCCTCGACCGCGGCCAGCACGGCCCGGCGGGCCTGCTCGACCGATGCGCCGAGCGCGATCGGCAGCCGCACGGAGACGACCCTGCGCGGATCGTCGATCGAGCGGTTCGTGATGATCGAGCTCGCCATCTGCCCGTTCGGGACGAACACGCGCCGGCCCTCGTCCGTGACCAGGACCGTGTGCATGAGCGTGATCTCCGCGGTCGTCCCGGTCACGTCCGCGATCGTGACCCGGTCGCCGAGGCGGACGGACTGCGACAGCCCGAGCAGGAAGCCGGCGCCGATGTTCGTGAGCGGTCCCGACAGCGCGATGCCGAGGAAGATGGTGAGCACGGCGCCGGAGGCGAGCAGGCTGCGGGCGAGCGCGTTCGTCGAGGGGAACACCTGGAGGACGCTCCACGCGACGATCACGAGCAGCACGACGGTCACGAGGCGCTGGACGATCACGAAGCGCGTCCGCTGGCCCGCGATCTCGGCGGGCGGCCGCCGGGTCCCGAAGCGCGACCGGTAGCCCAGGAACGCGGCCCGCATGGCGAGCCGCACGGCGAGGACGACGGCGAGCCCGACCGCGCCCGTGATGATCGCGCTGCGAACGCGCTCGCTCACGGGCTCAGGCGTCCTCGGGCAGGCACCAGTGCCGCGGAGCGATCAGCCGCTGCGCCGCCCCCGGGCCCCACGAGCCCGGCGCGTACGGGTGCAGCCGCGGCGGGCGGTCGAGGAGCGGCGTCGACAGCTCCCACAGCCTTTCGATCCCGGCCGCGTCCGTGAACAGCGTCTGGTCGCCGAGCATGGC
>PLBK01000003.1:142097-190924 GCA_003134505.1 Actinomycetota bacterium
CGGAACTCGATCATCAGCTCGTTCGGCCGCTGCGCCGCGCGCTGGCCGCGCGCCAGCCTGAACATGCGCAGCGGCGGCTCTCGGAACGCGAGCGAGATCGTCTGCCGGCTCTCCGCCATGCTCTTGCCGGTGCGCAGGAAGAACGGCACGCCGGCCCAGCGCCAGTTGTCGATCTCCACCTCGAGCGCCACGAACGTCTCCGTCTGCGACCGCCGGGCCACGCCCGGCTCGGACCGGTAGCCCTCGTACTGGCCGCGCACGACCTGCGCCGGATCCAGCGGCTTCATCGCCTCGAAGACCTTGTTCTTCTCGACGCGCAGCCCCTTCGGGTCGAGCGAGGTCGGCGGCTCCATGGCGACGAAGCCGAGCACCTGGAACAGGTGCGTGACGACCATGTCCCGGAAGGCGCCCGTGCCCTCGTAGAAGGCGGCGCGGCCCTCGATCGACAGCGTCTCCGGGACGTCGATCTGGACGTGGTCGATGTGGTCGC
This sequence comes from Actinomycetota bacterium, assembly GCA_003134505.1. GTDB lineage: Bacteria > Actinomycetota > Thermoleophilia > Gaiellales > Gaiellaceae > PALSA-612. The sequence continues at coordinate 142,588 of PLBK01000003.1, forward strand.
GGTTCCAGACCGGCTCGAACATGCCGTTCGCGAAGCGGAAGGCGAGGATGTTCTCGACCGACTCCTTGCCGAGGAAGTGGTCGATCCGGAACACGTCCGACTCGTCGAACGCGGAGTGGACGACGCGGTTCAGCTCGCGCGCCGAGGCGAGGTCGGTGCCGAACGGCTTCTCGATGATCACCCGGGCGCGGCGCGAGAGCCCGTTGGCGGCGATCTGCTCGAGCACGCTCTCGAAGGCCGAGGGCGGGATGGCGAGGTGGAAGAGCCGGCGCGGCCGTCCGCCGATCTCCTTCTCGGCGCGCGCGACGACCTCCGGCACACCCTCGTGGTTCGCGCCGACGATGCGGTGGACGAAGTTCATGCGATCGGTGCGCCGCATCGGCCTCGACCCGAACTCCTCGAGCGACAGGAGCGCCGCCGACCGCGCCTCGTCGTCGCAGAGCTTGCCGCGCGAGACGGCCACGATCCGGTAGTGCTCCGGCATCAGGCCGACCGCGGCGAGGTGGAAGAGGCCCGGCAGGATCTTCCGCTTCGCCAGGTCGCCCGTCGCGCCGTACAGGACGATGACGTGGTTCGGCGGCCGCTCGTATCCGTGACGCGCCATCAGGAGACGCTCCGTGCGGCCGCGAGGTCGGCGGTGAGCCCGCGGTAGGCCGCGCCGGGATCGTCCTGCCAGAAGACGGCGCTGCCGGCGACGAGCAGGTCGGCGCCCGCGTCGTGGATCGTCCGGATGTTGTCGGCGTGCACGCCGCCGTCGACCTGCACCAGCACTGTGTCGGGCAGCGATCGCCGCAGCTCGGCGATCCGGCCGAGCGCCTCGGGCATGAACTTCTGGCCCGAGAGCCCCGGATGGATGCTCATGCAGAGCGCGAGGTCGGCTCCCGCAGCGGCCGCCGCGGCCTGCGCCACCGGCGTCTCGGGGTTGAACGCGACGCCGGCGCCGAGTCCGAGCTCGCGGGCACGCGCGATCGTGCGGGCGGGATCCGCGGCGACCTCGACGTGGAACGTCACGCTGTCGCCGCCCGCCTCCTTCACGCTCTCGAACTGCCGCTCGGGCTCGGACACCATCAGGTGGCAGTCGAGCGAGCCGCCGCGCTCGTGGACGAGGCCCGCGATCGACCTGAGCACGACCGGGCCGATCGTGATCTCGCCGATGAAATGGCCGTCACCGACGTCGAAGTGGAAGATCCGCGCCCCCGCGTCGAGCAGCGCCTCGAGCTGCGAGCCGAGGCGTGCGAAGTCGGCCGCGTAGATCGAGGGCTCGACCTCGACGCCGCGTACCCAGTCGGCCCACGTCACGGCCGTACAGTACCGGGGCGGAGATGGGAATCGAAGCCGAGAAGAGGCTGGCGGCGGAGGCCGCGGCTGCGCTGGTCGAGGACGGGATGCGCGTCGGCCTGGGCACGGGCTCGACGGTCGCGTTCCTGCTCGAGGCGCTCGCTGCGCGCTCGCTCGACCTGCGCTGCGTCGCCACCTCGCCGCGCACCGAGGAAGCCGCTCGCGCCCTCGGCCTCGCCGTCGAGCCGTTCGAGAGCTTCGACCGCCTCGACCTCGCGATCGACGGCGCCGACCAGATCGCACCCGACGGCTGGCTCGTCAAGGGCGGCGGCGCCGCGCACACGCGCGAGAAGATCGTCGCCGCCGCGGCCGACCGATTCGTCGTGATCGCCTCGTCCGACAAGCCGGTCGACCGGATCGAGCCGCCGATTCCGCTCGAGCTGATGGAGTTCGGCCTCCCGGCGACACTGCGCGCGCTCGAGCCGACGACGCTGCGGGACGTCCCGCGCAGCCCGGACGGCGGCGTCATCGCCGACTACCGCGGGTCGGTCGAAGACCCGGAGGCGACGGCGGCCCGCCTCGCGGCCACGCCGGGTGTGGTCGCGCACGGCCTCTTCCCGCCCTCGCTCGTGTACGAGATCCTGGTCGCGCGCGGCGACCGCGTGCAGCGCCTCGTCCCGCCGGGCTAGCCAAAGCAGCCGCGTCCGTGCGGGACAAGGGGACAGGCGTGGTGCCAGGCACGTGTCTGGCACCTGTCTGGCACCGAACGGCGGTGGACTAGTATCAGGCGCATCTTCTAGCGAGAGGAAGTGACGGGATGCTCGGGTTCGTCTGGGTGCTGCGGGANNATCATCTTCCTGATCCCCATCGTCGACCGGCTGGTCAAGGTCGACCTGCGCACCGTGACGCTGACGGTGCCGCCGCAGGAGGTGATCACGAAGGACAACGTGCCCGCGAAGGTCAACGCGGTCGCCTACTTCCGGATCGTCGACCCGAACGCCGCGATCACGCAGGTCGAGAACTTCATGGTCGCCACCTCCCAGATCGCGCAGACGACGCTCCGGGCCGTCCTCGGCCAGCACGTCCTCGACGAGCTCCTGTCGGAGCGCGAGAAGATCAACACGATCCTGCAGGCGATCATCGACGAGGCGACCGCGCCCTGGGGGATCAAGGTCTCGATCGTCGAGGTCAAGGACGTCGAGATCCCCGCCAACATGCAGCAGGCCATGGCCCGTCAGGCCGAGGCCGAGCGCGAGCGGCGCGCCAAGGTGATCAACGCCGAGGGCGAGTTCCAGGCAGCTGAGCGGCTGAAGGACGCGGCGGTGGTCATCCAGGACCACCCGATCGCGCTGCAGCTCAGATACCTGCAGACGCTGCTCGAGATCGGCACCGACAACTCGACGGTGATCGTCTTCCCGGCGCCGATCGAGCTGCTGCGCCCGTTCCTGAGCGGGCCCGGATCGACCGGGTCGGGGCCACCCGCGCCGACAGGCGGCTGACCCGGGCGCGAAGGAAACCGGCTCGTGCAGCGCTGCGCCATACTTCGTATCCGGCAGGAGTTCGCGTGAAAGGGGTTTCATCGTGCGGCGTGCGCTTCTGATCCCGCTCGTGCTGGCTGTCGGACTGGTGCCGGCGATGACCGCAATTGCGGCCCCGGCAGCCGTCACGATGAACAACGGTTGCACGGGGATGGCGGTGAAGACGAAGAGCTACGTGTTCGCGCTCACACTCGGCCCGTTCCAGCAGATGTACACCCCCGCGCAGGTGAAGGCGAAGCACTTCAAGACCGGCGAGGTGATGGTCAGCGGCCAGATGATGGGCATGCACGGGTCGATGTCGAGCCAGCGCCACCTGGAGGTGCACATCTGCTCGCGCAGCAGCGGGAAGGTTGTGACCGGCGCGCACCCGTCGATCACGTTCGCGGATCTGACCGCGAAGGGGAAGATGGAGATGGTGTCGGTCGCCGCCATGTACGGCATCAAGGAAGGCCCGAGCGACTACCACTATGGAAACAACGTCTCGGTCACGCCGGGCCACACCTACGAGGCGACCGTCAAGCTCGGCGGCCAGACAGCCGCGTTCAAGGTCAAGGCCAGCAAGATGATGTAGGCGAGGGCGCAGCAGCGGCAGGCGGCACCCTGCTCGGCGCCGCTCGCCGCTGACGACGCCTACGCGGTCGAGGGCGGCGCTACTTCGTCTTCGTCTTCGAGCGGACGATGACGCTGTGGCCGGCCTTGACCAGCACCGTCTTGTTCGTGACGAAGTCCTGGACGGCGACGAGGCCGCGCTTCACGGTGACCAGCGTGTGGTCGCTGTAGTCGGCGACGAGCCAGATCGTGCCTCGCACGGTCGCCGAGGCGTACTTGCCCTTCGTCGTGAACTTGCCGTGGCCACTGCCCCAGAGCCGGCGGACCGGCTTCTTCGACTTCGCTGCCAGCCCTGAGGTCGTGCGGAACTTGGGGAGGTTCCCGCCGGTCAACGAGAGCTGGACGACGCCGCCCTTGGTGCCCTGGAAGATGAAGGTGCTCGGCACGCCGTCGTTGTCGCCGTAGAAGACCATCTCGTTGCCCTTCGGGTCGGAGAGGTCGATCTGCGCCCCTCCGTTCACGGTGATGGTCGTCCCTGCGGGCAGGTTCTTGGCCTCGCTGAGCGGGACGAATCCGTGCGAGCCCGGGAGCTTGACCTTGGGCTCGGGCTTGCCCGGCACCGGCTGCGCGTTCACCTGCTTCGCGTCCGTGGGCGGCAGCGTCGGTGGCGTGGGCGGGGGCGTGGGCGGGGGCGGCGGAGGTGGCGGCGCGGCCGGAGGCGGCGATGCCGGTGCCTGCGCCTGCGTCACCGTCACGTTGAAGCTCTTCGAGGCCGAGTTGCCGCTCGCGTCCTTCGCCGTGCAGGTCACCTTCGTGGTGCCGAGCGGGAAGGTCGAGCCCGAAGCGGGGCTGCACGTAAGGGACGGGCTGGGATCGGCGACGTCCTTCGCCGACGCCGAGTACGTGACGACGGCGGACGAGCCGCTCGTCTCGACCGAGATGTCGCTCGGCACTTTCAGCGTCGGCGGCGTCGTGTCCTGGACGGTGACGTGGAAGGTCTTCGAGACCGAGTTGCCCGAGGCATCGGTGGCCGTGCAAGTGACCGGCGTGACGCGGATGAAGAAGTTCGAGCCGGACGGAGGGTTACACGTCACCGACGGGCTCGGATCGACGAGATCCGTGGCGCTCGCTGTGTAGTCGACGGTCGCGCCGCCGGGGCCGGTCGCCTCGACCGAGAAGTCGGCCGGGACGGTCAGGTCGGGCGGCGTCGTGTCGTGGACGAGCACGTCGAAGCTGGCGTGACCCGTGTTGCTGTGCGCGTCGGTCGAGCTGCAGTTGACCGTCGTGTGGCCGAGCGCGAAGGTCGAGCCCGCTGCCGGGGTGCAGTTGACCGGGTCGGTGCCGTCGACCAAGTCGGTGGCGGTCGGAGCGGAGTAGGTGACCACGGCGCCGCTCGGGCCGGTCGCCTCGGCGACCTGGTCACCGGGGGTGGTGATCGCCGGCGGCGTCGTGTCCTGCACGGTGATGTCGAACTGTCCGTACCCGGTCTTCTCGTGCAGGTCGGTCGACTGGCAGTGGACGGTCGTCGTCCCGAGCGGGAACGTGTCGCCCGAGTTGTGGTCGCACGTGGGCGCGCCGGCCGTGTCGCCGGGGTCGGTGTCGGTCGCCGTCACGGTGAAGTCGACCGCGGCGCCGGCAGAGCTGGTCGCCTCCGCCGTGATCGGGTCGGGCACGTTGACGGTCGGTTGCGTGTTGTCGACGATGAGCGTCACGGTTGTGTTTGCCTGGCCGACGTTGCCGGCGGGGTCGGTGACACACACGTGCACGGTGTTGTCGCCGGGCAAGAGGTCGGAGCCGTGGACGATCGTCTGGACCGTGTCCGGCGGGCTCGAGTAGGTGCCGCTGTCGACGACCGTGCCGTCCTCGCACAGGCCCGCGCCGCCGACCAGGACGGTGTACGTGCCGGCCTCGCCCGCGTGCCAGGTGACCGTCGAGGTGTCGCTCGGCCCGATCGTGCCCGGGTTGGTCGAGTCGACGACGACGTTCGGCTGGTCCGTGTCGACCGTGAACTCGGACGGGGCCGAGAAGGCGCTCTCGGCGCCGCCGGCCGTCGATGCGACCTGCCAGCAGTAGGTGCCGTCCGAGAGCGTGCCGGGTGGCGTGAACGAGTTGGTCGACGGAGTCTCGTCGATCTGCGGCTCGCCACTGCAGCTATTGCCGGAGAAGACCTGGATCTCGTAGCCAGTCGCGCCGCTCACACCGGACCACGTGAACGTCGGGTCGTTGTTGTTGGTCGACGAGCCGTCGGGCGGGTAGGTCAGGCTCGGCGCGCTCGGAGCGACGTAGAACTCGAACACCGTGCCGTAGCCGCTGACGCCGTCGCCGTCGACCGCCTGGACCTGCCAGCAGTAGTGACCCGGATCGAGCGGGCCGGTGTCGTAGGAGGTGGTGTCCTTGCCGGAGATGTCGATCGGCGTCGCGCCGTTGAAGTCGCATCCCTCGCCGTACTGCACGAGCTCGAGCTGGTAGCCCGTTCCGTTGTGGATGCTCGTCCACCCGATCGTCGCCTGGTTGCCGGTGATCGTGCTCGCGTTGTCCGGCGCGAGCGGCGTCGGGATGCCGAGGAGCTTGACGCTCGTCGAGTCGGAGCTGGTGAGGTTCGAGTCGTTGGTGACACAGACGTAGACCGAGTTGTCGCCGTCGGAGAGAGCCGAGCCGTCGACGTTCGACGTCGTCGTGTCCGGCGAGCTCGTGTAGCTGCCGCTGTCGAGGATGGTCGCGCCTTCGTCGGTGCAGCTCGACCCCAACAGCACCTGGAAGGAGCCGTTCTGGTCTGCGTGCCAGGTGATCGTCGAGCTGTCGTTCGGCCCGATCGTGGTCGGATCGGTGGAGTCGATCGTCACGACCGGCGGCGCCGTCTCCGTGATCGTGGTCGTGGCGTCGCCCGTGCCGACGTCGTTCGTCACGCAGACGCGGATCGTGTTCGCGCCGGCCGCGAGATCGGCAGCGTTGACGATCGTCGTCGCGTCCGTGTTGGCCGTCGGGTAGCTGCCGCTGTCGATCTGTTGTCCGGTCGAGCAGTCGGTGCCGCCGACGCGCGTGCTGTAGGTGCCGTCCGTCGTTGCCTTGAACGTGACCGTCGAGCTGTCTCCCGAGCCGATCGTCGTGGGCACCGTCGAGTCGATGGTGACCAGCGGTGCACCGACGATGGTCGGGCCGCTGATCACGTCCTGGCCGGGAACGCCGTCGTTGCTCCTGGAAGCGAGGCCGTTCGGATTGGAGTCGAGGAACGATCCGGGGACACCCGAGCCGGGGAGCTGGGAGTAATCGCCGCTGTTCCCGCTCGAGTAGCCGGCCACCGCGGACGAGCCGCCGAGACCGCCATGGCCGTTGCTCGCGTCACCGGTCTCCCACTGGACCTGGTCGTAGTTGAAGACGATGTTGAAGTGGCCTGTGTTGCCTACCGTGTCCTGGTCGAGACGCTGGACGATCAGCACCTGGAACGTGTTCAGCTTGTCCGCGTGCTGGCTGTAGTAGCCGACGCCGACCCAGGTGGCGCAGAAGGCCGCGTGGCCCTGGAACGTCGTCGTGCCGTAGTAGACATGTCCATTTCCCGCACCGCCCGTGTCCACGTCCGCGAAGAACGGCGCGATGATCTTCGTGCCGGTTGTCGAGAGGTCGAACGGCGTGTACGTGGTCAGCGCCCCATCGAACGTGAGGTTGCCGTTGTTGTTGACCCAGACGGCACTGTAGGTCGTGCCGAAGAAGTTGATCGGGAAACCGATGTTGTATTGGATGGACGGCCCGTCGTCCTCAGCGGGTAGTGCGGGCGTCGTTGTGCAACCGGAGGACATGTCCACCACGTTGGCGCCCAAACCCGGCGTTCCACGCCGCGCACCAGGGGCGTTGGGATGCCCAGGGGGCTTCCCGCCGCTCGTCGGCCCAGGCTGCGGCTGGGGCGCAGGCGGCGGCTTCGGAGCCGGCGGCTTGGGTGGGCCGCTCGTGGGCGGCGGCTTCGGCGGCGTGTTGCCCGCGTGGCCGCTGAGCGCCAGACCGGTGGAAGCGGCGCCGAGCAGGAGCACCGCGACGAGCACGGCCCGAACGGCAAATCCTCGACTCATCGCCCTCAAGCTCTTCCCCTCCCTGTGACCACAGATCCCTGACGTGAAGAGCCGCGTGATCGTACCCCAACCGGATTATTGTCGCCAGCAGCGTTTTTTTCCAGCCGCCGGCCGAGCTCGGGCCTGGTTCCGGGGGACGTTCGGCGAACTGACCTACACTTGATCGTGGCTGTCGCGACGAGCGTCCTCTATTCCGGCGACAGCCCCTGGCCCTGAAGGAGGGACAATGAAGACTTTCCTCGGCTTCGCGTCGGTCGCGGCCGTGGTGGCAGCTGCGCTGCTGCTGCACGGCGCCGGTCATGCGTCGAGCCCGTTCGCGGTGGCCCTGGCCAACGCGGCCGTGAAGTGCCCGAACATCACCGATGCCACGGCCCACGGGCTTCCTGCCGGGTCGGCACCGACCGCCACCCTGTCGGACAGGTGCGTACTCGATTTCGGCATCCCCGCAGGGGCGACAGGCGCCACGGGCGCCATGGGCGCGCCGGGAGCGGCGGGCGCTCCGGGGACGAACGGCGTGTCGGGCTATTCGCTGCGCTCGGCCAAGATAGAGATCGACCCCAAGGGCGGCCCGGCGGTTGCCACGGCGATGTGTGCGCCCGGGAAGAAGGCGATCGGCGGCGGCGCCGAGTACAGCGACGGCGGCAAGAGCTTTCCGAGTGCGGCCATCACGGCGTCCAAGCCGACACCGAACGGTCAGGGCTGGACGGCGACGGCGCGTGTGACAGTTCGGCACAAGCCGTATCAAATCGCTTCACTCAAGGTGACCGCCGTCTGTGCGGTGGTGTCGTGATCGGGTTAGGGCTGGCCTAGGAGCCCGCGACAGCCCGATCCGCCAGGATCAGCGAGCGCTCGGCGCGGACGCGGCCGGCCGGGATCCTCGGGTCGCCGTCGAGCAGCAGCTGCAGCGGCTCGACCTTCGACTCGCCGGTGACGAGCCAGAGCAGCTCGCGCGCGCGGTCGAGCACCGGATAAGTGAGCGTCATTCTCCGCTGACCCTGGTACTCGGTGCCGGTCAGCGCCACGTCCAGGTCGCGCACGTCGAGCACCGGATCGCCGGGCACGAGCGAGGCCGTGTGGCCGTCCGGGCCGAGGCCGAGATGGATGAGGTCGAGCCGCTCGGGAAGCAGCGCGGCGTACTCGACCGCGGCCGCCTCGAGGTCGTCCGCCTCGACGCCCATCGGATGCACGCGGGCCCATGCCGCCGGCGGAAGCGACTCCTGCAGGTGCGTCAGGTTGCGGCTGTCGTCGCCCGCCGGCGCGACCCGCTCGTCGACCTGGAAGATCTCGACCGCGTCCCAGGGCACGTCCTCGCCGGCCAGCAGGCGGAAGGCCTGCCACGGCGCGGTGCCGCCCGACAGCGCCACGGTGAACGTCCCGCGCTCGGCCACGCCGGCGCGGGCGCGTTCCGCGATCAGCCCCGCGCAGCGTCGCGCGGCGGCGGCAGCGTCCGGGAGCACCTCGAGCTCGTGCAGGGCCACCGCGGGAGGATACGCTCGGGCTGATGCGGATCGCCCGCCGACTCGCGTACATGTGGCTCTTCAACCTGCTCGCGATCTATGCGGCGTCGCAGCTCGTCTCCGGGATCGGCTACTCGAACGACTTCGGGACGCTCGCCCTGACCGCGCTCGTCTTCGCGGCGGTCAACCTGTTTCTGAAGCCGGCGGCGAAGCTGCTCGCGCTCCCGGTCATCCTGGTCACGCTCGGGATCGCGCTCTTCTTCATCAACATCCTGATGCTCTACGTCACGGCCTGGATCGTGCCCGGCTTCTCGATCGCGCACTTCGGCGCCGCGGTGTGGGCGACGATCGTGATCTGGGGCGTCAACTGGGTGCTGCAGATCGTCTTCGACGTCGACGACCGCAGCTCCCGGCGCGCGAAGCGGACCGCCCGCGGCTAGACAGCGAGGTACAGGGCGCGTATAAGGGTCCGGTGGTGTTTCGCCCATTGCTGGTCGTGGGGGTGGCCGGGCTGGCGCTGACGGTTGCGACGAGCGCCCCCGGGGCGAGACGCGCGGCGCTGGCAGCCGACCAGGTCTCGTTGCAGACGCACGACGTGGCCGTGCCTGCAACCGCGAAGCCGAAGCCGAAGAAGAAGGTTCCGGTCTGCAAGAAGGGCCAGAAGAGCACGAAGAAGAAGCCGTGCACGAAGCGGCGGCTGCTGGTCGCCGACGCGCGCGCCAACCCGCCGGTCGCCGGCTGGAAGTTCGGGCTCGGGCTGAGCCAGAACGCGGACGGAACCTGGGCCCTGAGGCTGAATCTCGCGCATACCGCCGGAAACGCGAACGAGGAGCATTCGTACTTCTTCCAGCTCACCGCGAGCTCGGTGACGGTGGCTCCCGACCTGTCCACGCTGACGCTCGACACCGGCACCCAGATGGGACAGTTCGGCGCGATCAAGCTGACGTTCGCGAACCCGGGCGCGCTCGCGCAAGCGACGGCCCCGGTCGGGTGCACGACCGGCACCTGGCAGACACGGTCGGGGACGCTGGCCGGGTCGGTCAGCTTCGTCGCCGACGGGACCTACTTCAAGACGATCGTCGAGAAGTCGCTCGCGGCCGACCTGACCGCGAACACCTCGGGCACGCCGGCCGTCTGCGGATCGGGGCCGCTGACGTGCGTGCACGGCTCGTCCGTCTCGGCCTCGCCCGGCCAGGGCAGCCCGGTCATCTACGCCAGTGGCGGCCAGCTCGCCCAGAGCGGCAGCTTCTCGCTGTTCGAGTTCCTCTCTGTAAAGGTCGGCCCGGCCACGATCGCCCATGTCCTCATCGAGGGCAACCTGCCGGCAGGCGACCTGACCGTCGCACCCGATCTCTCGACCGCGACGGTCGCCACCACCGGGGCTAAGGCCTTCACGGGCTCGTTGAGCTTCACCGCGAGCGCGCCCGCGACCACCGGCCCCTACGTCGCCTGCAACAGCACGTACACCATCAGGCAGGGCGTGACGACCGGCGGCATCGTCGGCCACTTCCTCGCGATCCCGCCGCCCGCTCCCGTGCTCGGCGCGTCGTTCGCGAGCTCGAACTAGGCTGAATCGCACCCGGCCGGGCGCGTAGTTTCTACCGCCGTCGCTTCCGCCGGCTCGTGCTAGCTTGCACATGGGTTACTTCGAGCCAGTCGTTCCGACGGGGTTTCAGATTGCCGTCTGCCCGTCGGCCGGATTCTTCTTCTTCCTCGTTGCGACCAATGTCTCAGCCGTAGCTGAGCCGGCGCCGCTGGACCGCGCTGCCTGTTTCGCTGAAATCGCAGGAGGAACTCATGAAGAAGCTCGCATTTCTCGGAGCTGCGCTGCTCGCAGCGGCCGTGACGGCGTCCACGGCGCTCGCCGTTCACAGCCCGCCGTCGGCGAACCCGACGCAGTGCACGCAGGGCGCGCTGATCGTCAACGTCAACTACACGCTCAAGAACGACTTCGACTCCGGCGTCGCCGGCAACGCGTGGGCCAACGACACGATCAACCGTCACCTGCAGATCCGCCAGGTCGGTAACGCGCTACCCACACTCTCGACGCAGTACTGCGCGATGATCGACGACACGGGAGCCTTCGTGACCTTCGCGGGCACCAGCCCGGCGGGCACGGGGACGGTCACTGCGGGGATCAACGGTCGGATCAACGGTGGCTACACCACCACGCTCTTCACCGGAACGCTCAATCCGAGCCCGGCGTACGCCACGCACGGCAACCTAGGCCCGTTCGACCTCCAGTGCGGCCCGACCCCCGCTCCGGGGTACGCCTGCAACGGTGCTCACCCGAGCTTCCTGAGCTACTTCACCGGGAGCCCGAGCTGGGACTACGCCGATTGGAGCTGGGCGTACCACACCGCCAAGAACGGCGACTGGCTGAACGCCGACAGCGGTAACACCGGCGACATCACCGGCTAGAAGCCAACCAACAGGGTAGGTGCCAGGCACGTGCCTGGCACCTACGCGGCTCAGGTCGTCGCGGGCTCGACGTGCCAGAGCCTGAACCCGCCGACGAACGCGTTCTCGTTGGCGCCGAGGCGAGCGTTCGGCGGCAGCTCCTTCAGGAGCGTCGAGTTCCCGCCGCCGAGGACGACGTAGTCCGGCTCGAGGGCGGCGGTGAAGGCGGCGACGACCTCGGCGACCTCCTTCCGCCAGCGCTTCTTGCCGAGGCGCTCGAGGCCCCGCTCGCCCACGTAGTCCTCGTAGGTCGCCTTCCTGTACGGAAGATGGCCGAGCTCCATCGGCTCCAAAGTCCCGTCGACGATCATCGCGGCGCCGAGCCCGGTGCCGAGCCCGAGGAAGAGCATGCGGCGACCCTCGTAGCTCCCGAGCGCCTGCATCGCCGCGTCGTTCAGCACCTTCGTCGGCTTGCCGAACGCGCGCTCGAAGTCGAAGCCGACCCAGCCGGAGCCGAGATTGGCCGGGTCGTGGACGACGCGCCCGGCCAGCACCTGCGCCGGCACGCCGACCGAGACGGCGTCGTACTCCCAGTCGCGCGTGAGCTCGAGGACGCCGTCGGCCGTCTGCTGCGCGGTGAGCCCGGGGCCGGAGTCGAAGCGCCGCCGCTCGCCGCCCGTGCTCAGCAACACCTTGACGTGCGAGCCGCCCACGTCGACGGCGAGCACGCGAGGCTGCTTCGAATCGTCGGACATGTCCTCATAGTGCCGCACAGGTGCCAGGCACGTGCCTGGCACCTGTCGCCCGCCGGTAGACCGCTAAACGCGTTCTTCACGCATTTCTTAGACGCGCCTCACCCCATTCATAGGTTCGGAGTGTCTCCTTACTCTCGAGATGCGTCGTTTCCAAGTCATCCTCGAGCAAGAGACGGGCGATCGGTACCTGCTCTTCGAGGACTCGCGTAGGGGGTCGCCCGAGCTTCGAGGCCAGCCTCTGCGCGAGGGGGCGACGGTTGCGTTCCGTGGCCGCATCTGGCGCGTCCGGTTCGAGGCCGATGTCGAGCCGGCCGCGCGGCTGCCCCGCTTCCATCTCGTACCGAGGACCGGGGCATGAGTAGAGCCGCGGGCCACGTGCGAACACGTGCGCTGCGGGTCGGGCTCGTCATGCTCGCCGGTCTCGCGGCTGTGGCCTCCGCCACGGCCGCTTCTGCACGCACCGACCAGCAGGGGTGGACTCAGGTTCGCTTCGGATCGCCGGTGGCGGCGGTGAACGGCGGGATCGCGGCGACGAGCATGAACTGGGCCGGGTACGCCGTTGCGGCCACGGGAGCTGCGTTCCCGGCGGGCACGACCTTCTCGAACGTCTACGGAACCTGGATCCAGCCCGCCGTGACGTGTACGAGCGGGCAGCCGAGCTACTCGGCCTTCTGGGTCGGGCTGGGGGGCTTCGACACGTCAGCCCAGGCACTCGAGCAGATCGGGACGGCGGCCGACTGCGCCGGGCAGACCCCCAGCTACTACGCCTGGTACGAGCTCGTTCCGGCAGCCTCCGTGAAGGTCAAGCTCGAGGTCGCTCCGGGCGATGCGATGTCGGGCGCCGTGACGGTGTCGGGCCACGTCGTCTCGCTCCGGATCAGGGATCTGACCAGACACACGGTCGTCAACAGGAAACTGCGCATGGCCTCGCCCGACCTCTCCTCCGCAGAGCTCATCGCCGAGGCCCCATCGGCATGCAACGCGTCGAACCGTTGCCACTTGCTTCCGCTGGCGAACTTCGGCACGGTGAACTTCACGAGCGGGGCGGCGACGGCCACGCGCCGGTCAGCAACGTTCGACGACCCGTCGTGGTCGGCGACGCAGATCGACCTCCAACAGGAGAACGGCGCGGGACCCGGACAACTCTCGCCGGGAGCCCAGGCGGCGAGCGCCGTGCCAACGGCACTCGGAGGCAGCGGCTCGTTCTCGATCACGTGGCAGTCGGCTTCCTCCGTGACGCCCACGCCGTGAAGCGCAGGCTCCGGCCCGCCGGTCCGTAACGCCGGGCGCGCAGCGACGACTACTCTTTCAGCATGCGATTCCTCTTCGGTGACAAGACCGAGATGGTCGAGCCGGCCGAGGCGCTCGCCGGGCGCGACGAGACGATGCCCGTCCTCGAGCGCCACGAGGTGCTCGGCACGCCGATCGCGCCGCCGTTCCCGGACGGGCTCGAGCGAGGGATCTTCGGCATGGGCTGCTTCTGGGGTGCCGAGCGCGTCTTCTGGCAGGCCCCCGGCGTCTACACGACCGCCGTCGGCTACGCGGGCGGCTTCACGCCGAACCCGACCTACGAGGAGACCTGCTCCGGCCGCACCGGCCACGCGGAGGTCGTCCTCGTCGTCTTCGACCCGGCCAAGACGAGCTACGACGAGATCCTGCGCCTGTTCTGGGAGAACCACGACCCGACCGAGGGCATGCGGCAGGGGAACGACGTCGGCACGCAGTACCGGTCGCTGATCCTGTGCACCACCCCGGCGCAACGCGAGGCGGCCGAGCGCTCGCGGGCCTTGTTCCAGCAGGCGCTCGCGTCATCCGGCCACGGGAAGATCACGACCGAGATCGCCGACGGCGACGTCTTCTCCTCGCCGCCCGCGGCATCGGAGACGTTGTCGGCGGGGGAAAATCACTGGCCCGCCGGAACTTTCTTCTACGCCGAGCCGTACCACCAGCAGTACCTGGCGAAGAACCCGGGCGGCTACTGCGGGCTGGGCGGCACCGGCGTCTCCTGCCCGGTCGGGCTCGTCACGCAGACCGGCTGAACGCGCCGGCGCCGCCCGACCCGCAAGGCTCAGCCGACGATGATGTTGTGGATCTTCGCCACGCTCGGTGCTCCCGGGTCGACGCCGAGCTCGGTGAGGATCGGCATCAACGTCTCGCCGAACGCTGCGAATGCCTCCTCGGAGTCCCAGACGTCGAACACGTGGATCCCGCCCTGTCCCTCGAACGCGCAGTGGTAGCTGCGCCCGGCCGGAGCGCCCGCACCGGCTGCGTCGAGCCGGCGGATCGCCTCGTCGTACTGCTCGCTGCTGAACGACGACGATGCGAAGTAGTAGCCGAGTGCCATCAGAGTCTTCCTCTCTGTCGGGGTGGACACCGAGTCTACGGCGTGAGCACGCGCACCGGCGCGTCGGCGAGAAACGACTCGACATCCTCGACCGTCTGCTCGTAGAAGACCCGGTAGGTCTCCTCGGTGACGTAGCCGAGGTGCGGCGTCAGCACCGTGTTCGGCGCCTGCCGGAGCGGATCGTCGACCGGAAGCGGCTCGCGGTCGTAGACGTCGAGCCCCGCGCCGGCGATCGTGCCCGCCTCGAGCGCCGCGAGCAGCGCCGCCTCGTCGACGATCGGCCCGCGCGAGGTGTTGACGAGGAAGGCGGTCGGCTTCATCAGCGCCAGCTCGCGGGCGCCGATCAGCCCGCACGTCCGGTCGCCGAGGACGAGATGGATCGTGACCACGTCGGCTGCCCGCAGCAGCTCGTCCTTCGTGACGAGCTCGGCGCCGCACTCGGCCGCCCGCTCGGCGGTCAGGTTCTCGCTCCACGCGACGAGGCGCATCCCGAACGCGGCGCCGATCCGCGCCACCGCCGAGCCGAGCCGCCCGAGCCCGACGATCCCGAGCGTCTTGTCCTCGAGGCCGACTCCAACCGTGGACTGCCAGCCGCCTGCCCGCATGGCGCCGTCCTCCTGCGGGATCCGCCGCGCGACCGCCAGGATCAGCCCCCACGCCAGCTCGGCGGTCGGCGAGCCGACCCCCTCCGTCCCGCAGACCGTCACGCCTTGCCGGGCGGCCGCGTCCAGGTCGATCGACGCGTTGCGCATCCCCGTCGTGACGAGCAGGCGCAGGCCGGGGAGCCGGGCGAGGAGCTCGGCCGGGAACGGCGTGCGCTCCCGCATCGCGCAGACGATGTCGAACGATCCGAGCGCCGCGGCCGGGTCCGCGAGCGGCTCGTGGAAGAACGTGACCTCGTGCGCGGCGAGACGCGACCAGTCCGCGAACCGGCTCGCGACGCGCTGGTAGTCGTCCAGGACGGCGATCCGTGCCATCTCAGCGCGGCTCGGGCAGCCGCCGGGCCACGTCGACCAACCGCTCGAAGCCGGCGCCCGCGTCGCGGCAGTGGCCGACGAACCGCTCCAGCATCGCCATCCTGTGCCCGCGCCCGATCACCTGCGGGTGCGTGCAGACCGTGAGCACGCCGCCGCCCTCGCGCTCGTGCATCCAGTCGAACTCGCCCTGCCAGATCTCGAGCACGGTGCTCGGCGCAGCGAGTCCGTGACGGTACGGGCTGAACGCGAACTGGAAGTGCGGCCAGTCGTCGAGCTCGAAGCACATCGGCAACTCCCAGAGCCGCGCCTCCCGCCCCTGCTCGAGCGGCTCCTGGCGCGAGACCCGGTCGCCGATCCGCGGCCGGAACGGGCGGTAGTCGTCGGCCATCAGGCTCGAGTCGTAGAGGAAGCCGTGCTCCTCGAGCAGCTCCAGCGTGTGCGGGGAGAGATCGGCGGAGGGCGAGCGGAAGCCGTCCGGCCGGACGCCGATGCGCTCCAGCGTCGCGAGCGCGCGCTCGAGGTCGGCGCGCTCCTCCGCCTCCGTCTGGCCGCTCGGGTCGACGTGCGCCCAGGAGTGGTGCGCGATCTCGTGGCCGGCGGCGAGGATCGCGTCCGTCTCGGCCGGGAACGACTCGATCGTGTGGCCGGGGACGAAGAAGGTCGCGGGCAGGCGCTCGCGCTCGAGGAACGCGAGGATGCGCGGCACGCCGACCCGGGCGCCGTACTCGCCGCGCCAGAGCATCGCCGGGGTCGGCTCGTCGTAAGCGAGCCAGACCGAGAGGGCGTCGAAGTCGAAGGTGAGGCAGACCGTGCTCGTCATCGGCAGCGGCGTACGCTACGCGAGGAGAACCTCGACTGGTTCGGCGTCCTCGAGTTCCAGGACCTACAGATGGTGCTCTGAGGCCCGTGTTCGCGGCTCAGCCCGTCTGCGACTTGCAGGCGTTGTTACCACTCGGGAGCGGGTGCTTGGCCCGGTAGGCGACCGCCGCGGTGGCGAGGTTGTAGACGTCGGGTGAGCCGAGACCGGTCGCGAGGTCCCAGCCCGGGCCGGCGAGGTAGTGGCGGTTCGTGCCGCTGACGACGTCGTGGAAGGGCGGGTACTTCCAGCCGAGGCTGCCGATCGCGTACAGGAGCGGCGACGCGAAGCAGACCGGCCCGGCGTGGTGCTGCTCCATGTACTGCTGGACGAGCAGCATCGAGGCCGCCCAGAACGGAGCGGACGCGCTCGTCCCCCAGACCTTGTCCCAGCCCTTGGTACCGGCGCCGTCGAAGACCCACCACGGGCTTCCGCCCCCCGCCGCCGCCGAGACGTCCGGAACCTGACGCAGGCCGCTCGACACGCCGACGACGGTCCGGCCGCGCTGCCACGAGGGCTGCGGGTCGTAGGGGTCGACACCGCCGCCGCCGCCCTCGTTCGAGAGCAGGTCGCCCCAGGCGGTCTCGCCCTGGTAGCTGCCGTCGCTGCCGACGGAGAGCACCGTGCCTCCGACCGCGACCGCGTACGGCGCGTCGGCGGGGAAGGAGACGGTGAGGTTCGAGTCGGCTGCGTGCGACCGCTGGCATTCGTACGCGCCGGCGTCTCCGCTGGAGACGAAGAACGAGACGCCCTTGGCCGCGGCAGCGAGCAGCGCGTTCTCGACGTCCTCGCGGAAGCCGGAATCGAGCGCGTGCGCACCGAAGCGCTGGTCGAGGGTCGTCGCGTCGCAGGCCCCGAAGCTGGCGGAGACGATCGACACCTTGCCCTGCTGGACGACGCGGTTGATCGCGTCCGGCAGCTCGGCGAATCCGAGCTGGTAGTCGAGGATCTGAGCCTTCGGCGCGATGCTCCGGATCACCTCGAGGTCGAGATCTGCCTCCTTCGAGTCGGAGAAGTCGGCCGGGCCGACGACGACGGGCCGCACCTTCGGCGCTGACGCGAACTGGAACGTGTGGGAGAACGCGTCGAGGTGGGCCTGCGAGTACCGGTCGATCGAGAGCACCGCGATCGACTGCCCGTGGCCGTCGTTCGACCCTGCCGAGCGCTGGTAGAGCGGTGAGACGTCGTACGCGCTCGTCGCGTCGAAGGGCCTGAGCGCGCCGTCCGGGAGGTAGTCGGGCGACTCGGCCGGGCGCGTGTCGAGGCCGCCGACGGCGTCGATCCAGAGCGCGAGCGAGCGCGGCACCACGGGAGCCCGATCGGGCGCGTGGTAGCCGTGCCCGGCGGCGGTGACGGCATCCTCGAGCGTGACGCCGAAGGCGCGCCGCACCGCGGCTGCGGTGCCCCGGACGCGCAGCGACGTGTGCTCCGGGTAGCGGGCCACGACCCGGAAGCCGGCCGCGCGGACCCGGTCGCCGAGCACGGCGAGAGCCGCAGCCGGGAGCCCGAAGCGCCGGCCGAAGGTCGACGGGCTGACGTAGTGGCCGTAGACCGGCGAGTCGGGGTCGTAGAGCCCACTCAGATAGCGGTCGAGCTTCTGCCTCTGCAGTCGGAGCACGAGGTCGAACTCCACCGTCGCGGCCGGAGGCATGGCACCGACCACCCTGTCGGCGACCGCGGGCGGCAGCGCCGGGCGTGCATGGGCGCCGGTGAGCGCGAGACCCGCCGCGACGCCGGCGGCGGCAGCAAGAGCGGCGAGGCCTCGCACGGCCCTCACGGGCGGTGCCTCACAGCCGTCGACGAGCGATCGAACGGCCAGCGGAAGCTCTCCAGCACCGCGTCGGCGTTCGCCAGGACGTCGAACGGCGACGCGAGCCCGGTCGACGACGTGTGCGCCTGCTGGCTCGTCCAGACGGTGACGACCACGGCCACGTTTCCCGCGGAGGCGATCTCGACGACCGCCTCCACCGGGTTCCCGTCGACGTCGTGACCGGCGAAGGCCGCGGCGGTGCCCGGCACCGAGCCGATCTGCGCGGACGCCGGCTGGTGGGCCGGGTCGGGGTCCTGCTCGAGATCGGGGTAGCGCCCACGGAGGAAGTCCAGCTGTCCGCCGAGGAGCTGCTCGGGGGTCGTGCCGCCGGCCGGCACCGCCTCGACCAGCAGCGTCAGCTGGTTGCCGTAGGTGAGCTGCAGGCGCCGGCCGGTCGTCGCGTCCAGGTGCCACCGTCTCGCGTCGTAGGAGAGCCGCGTGCCGAGCGAGCTCGCCCAGGTGCGAAGCTCGGGAGACGACTGGGCACCCGGCCCGCCGCCGGCGGTGCTGCTCGGCGGGCTCGCGCACGCGCCGGAGCCGGGACAGGGCGACCCGGCGGAGCCGGGCTCGACGGCGGCCATCACGCCGGCGGCGAGACCGACGAGCGCGGCCAGCGCGACGGAGAATCCGACCAGCAGCCGCATGCGGGCCCGAGGCAGGTGGGGCCGCAGCGCCTTCGGCAGCGCGCCGAGCGCGACACCGCAATGCGCGCAGAACGCGTGCCCCGGCGTCTGCCGGCCGCAGTTGGGGCAGGCCAGCTCCGGTGCGACCTTCCTCGCGATTGCCTCCTCCATCAGGCCGAGGTGGATCAACCCGCGCAGCCAGACGAGGGCGACTCCGTCGAGCGCCAGCAGCGCGGCGAGTGCCGCCCAGCGGCCGAGGTAGAGCTGAAGCAGCGCTCCTCCCAAGAGCAGCGCGGTCGCGAGCGGAACCGCGACCGCCGGATGGCCGAGCAGCCCGAGCCGGCCGCGGTCGCGCGCGGGAGCACGGAAGCGAAGCCAGAGCGCTCCGGCGGCCGAGCCGACCGAGGCGGCCGCCAGCACGGGCACGAGGATGCCGAGGGTGAGCAGCCGCAGCACCCACGGCGTCACGAGCCCGGGCGGCTCGAGCCCGGACGACAGGAACGTCGAGGAGTGCGTGAGCAGCTCCGCCCCGGCAAACGCAACCGCGGAGGCGCCGCCGAACGTGACCCCGTCGAGGACGTCGTCGAACTTCCGGTAAGGCAGGAGCACGAGCGGCCCGGCGAGGGCGAGCGCAAAGCCGATCAGCGGGATCAGGACACCACGCCACAGCACCGCGTGCCCGGTCGTCTGGGAGACGAGCGCCGCGTCGGCGCTCCTGACCGCGTCGGCCAGGAGCCCGACCCCGACGCCGCTGCCGGCACCCCACACGATCGTGAGCGCCAGCACGCGGAACGGCTCGTCCTCGTACAGATCGACCTCTCGGAAGTAGAAGAGGGTGAGCAGCGGAACGACGATGCCGCACGCGATCAGCGCAACCGGGAAGAGCCCGGCGAGCGCGAGGGACGCGATCAGCGCCGCGCCGAGCGCGAGCGCGAGCCTGAACGTGGCCATGCCCGAGCGCGGCAGGTGCGGGAAGATCGTCGAGACGATCCGGGGCTCGAACAGGTGCTCGTGCGGTGCCGCCAGGAACCCTCGCCGACCGGACGGATGGTGCGCCAGGTCGACCGGATGCTCGCCCTCGAGGCGGGTGCCGCAGCGGACGCAGTAGGGACCGGTCGAGACGTCGAGACCGCAGCCAGGGCACACCGGCACGGGGTCTTCTAACAGGTCGCGGGGATGCCTGCCACAGACGGTCCTTGACATTCGCCGCGCAACGTGAAAGAGTCGCCTTGCCCGACCGAGACAGCGGTTCGCAGGGTCGCAAGACCAGGCGTGTCGCAGTCGAGGTCGGGCGTTTCTTTTGCNNCGCGACCCGTACGCGATCCTCGTGTCCGAGGTGATGCTGCAGCAGACGCAGGTGCCGCGCGTCGTGCCGCGCTACCTCGAGTGGCTCGAGCGCTGGCCGACCGCCGCGGCGCTCGCGGGGGCGCCGCGCTCCGACGTGATCCTCGCCTGGCAGGGGCTCGGCTACAACCGGCGCGCCGTCAGCCTCCACCGCGCCGCCCAGGCCGTCGCCGAGCACGGCTGGCCCGACGACCTCACCGTGCTGCCCGGTGTGGGGCCGTACACGGCCGCCGCGATCGCCTGCTTTGCTCTCGGACACGACGTCGTCCCCGAGGACACGAACGTGCGCCGCGTGCGCGAGCGGACGGGCGCCACCTTCGACGGCGAGTGCGCGCAGGCGCTGATGGACCTGGGCGCCACCGTGTGCCTGGCACGCGTGCCGCGCTGCGGCATCTGCCCGCTCGCCGCGGCCTGCCCCTCGCGCGGCCTGCGCTTCGAGCCCGCCCGCCGGCAGGGGCCGTTCGAGGGCTCGTTCCGCCAGCGCCGCTCCCGAACGCTCCGTCTCGTCGCCGAGGCTCCGCGCGACCTGGACGAGCTGGACGGCCGAGCGGTCGAGTCGCTGCACGCCGACGGTCTCGTCGTCGTGCAGGATGGCCGCGTGGAGCTGCCCGCGTGAGGCCGGCGCTGGGCTGACCGTCAGGCGCCGCGCTCGAGTAGCGCAACCGCCTGGGCGGCGAGACCCTCGCCGCGGCCGGTGAATCCGAGCCGGTCGGTCGTCGTCGCGCGGACGTTGACGCACTCCGGCTCGACGCCGAGCGCGCCCGCGAGCCGCTCCCGCATCTCCTCGCGACGCGCGGCGATGCGCGGCTCCTCGCCGATCAGGATCGCGTCGGCGTTGACGAGGCGGTAGCCGGCGGCACGGACCCGGCGGTACGCCTCGGCCAGCAGCTCGAGCGAGTCGACGCCCTCGGGCGTCTCGTCCCCGGACGGAAACAGCGAGCCGATGTCGCCCAGTCCGGCCGCGCCCAGCACGGCGTCGGTGAGCGCATGGGCGATCACGTCGCCGTCCGAGTGGCCGGCGAGCCCCCGCGGGTGGTCGAAGCGGGCGCCGCCGAGCACGAGCGGGACGCCGTCGGCGAAGGCATGGGCATCGACGCCGGTACCGATCCGGAGGTCGGTCACCCGAGCGGCTCCTGCCGTCGCTTGCGCCCGTCGAACACGGTGACAGTCTCGCAGCCCACCTCGCGCGCGAGCGCCAGCGCGCGGTCGAAGTCGCGGCCGACGTTCGCCGGAACGTGGGCATCGGAGGCCGTCGTGACCGGAACGCCGCGCTCCAGGCATGCCCGGAGCAGCGTCGGGTCGGGGTACAGCTCGCCGACGGGCTTGTGCAAGCCGGCCGTCGAGATCTCGACGGCCACGCCGGAACGCGCCGCCGCGTCGGCCAGCTCGCCGTGCAGCTCCGCCAGCACGTCCGGCTCGGGCAGGCGCCGGAAGATCTTCGCCAGATCCGGGTGAGCGAGCACGTCCACGGAGCCGGTGCCGGCCAGCTCCGAGACCGCGGCGACATAGAGGCGCCAGACCTCCTCGACCGAGTACACCGCCCACAGGCCGGGCTCCATGTCGACCGCGAGGCCGTCGATCCAGTGCGCCGAGCCGAGCAGGAAGTCCCACGGGTAGTCGGCGATCAGCTCGGTGAGCCGCTCCTGGCGGGCGCCGACGTAGTCGACCTCGAGGCCGAGCTTGACCGGGAGGCCCTGACGCTTGGCCTCGAGGATCGTGTCGCAGTACGCGTCGAGGTCGTGGACGCAGCGCTCGATCTGGTACTCGAGCGTCCAGACCTCGTAGGTCTGGCGGAAGTAGTAGACGTGCTCCGTGAACCCGATCTCGTCGATGCCGCGCGCGGCGGCGGTCTCCAGGTAGCGCTCGATCGCCTCCGGCGTGTGGTCGACCTCTTCCGTCGCTTCCGCCGGGCGCCGGAGGTGCATGTGGTAGTCGACGATCACAGCCCTGTCGCGGCCGGACGAGGGGACAGGCGTGGTGCCAGGCACGTGCCCGGCACCTGCCCCGCGAGTGCCTGGCACGTGCCAAGGAAGTGCCTGGCATCGGAGGCGGCTCGGAACGACGCCGAGACCGTCACGACGCTTCGGCAGCGAGCCAGGTTTCGACGAGCGCCAGGTCCGCGGGGGTCGTGACCTTCAAGAGCCGCTCGTCGCCAGCGACGACGGTGACGCGACCGCCGCGAGCCTCGACGAGCGAGGCGCAGTCGCTCGCGCCGGAGATGTCCCCGTCGAGCGCCGCACGAAGCGCCGCCGCCGCGAACGCCTGCGGCGTCTGCACCGCCACGAGCTCGCCACGCACAAGCGTCTCGACGACCTGCTCTCCACCCACGCGCTTGATGGTGTCCGAGACCGGCAGGCCCGGCACGGCCCCGTCCCAGCCCGCGCCGAGCGCGGTCAGCACGCGCTCGAGCACGTCCTCCGGAACCAGCGGCCGCGCGGCGTCGTGCACGACGAGCGCGACGGCGTCGGGGTCGGTCTCGGCGACACCGAGACGAACCGACTCCGCCCGGCTCGGCCCGCCGGTCACAGTCGCGCTCACCTTGCCGCAGCCGAGCTCCTCGGCGACGAGGATCGACGGCTCCTCCCAGCCCTCCGGTGCCACGACGACGATCGCGTCGATCCAGTCCGAGGCCTCCAGACGTTCGAGGCTCTCGGCCAGGAGCGGCCGCCCGCGCAGCGGCGCAAAGGCTTTCGGGCGGTCCCCGCCGAGCCGCTCGCCACGGCCGGCCGCGACGAGGACCGCCCAGGTACTCAAGGCATTGAAGCGCTAGACCGCTGCGCCGACCTTCGCCTTCACCGCGCGCTTCTTCCCGTTCGAGCCCATGCCGGCGAGGACGTCGTCCAGCCAGGCCGCGGCCTGGTCCTCGTCCATCTGCTTCGCGTACATGAGCTCGCTGGCGAGGATCTTCTTCGCCTTCACGAACATCTGCTTCTCGCCGGTCGAAAGACCCTTCTCGTGATCGCGCAACGAGAGGTTCATGACGACCTCGGCGAGCTCGAAGATGTCGCCGGTCTTCATCTTGTCGCGGTTGTGCTTGAAGCGCCGGTTCCAGTTCTTCGGCATCTGCGTGCCGGAGCCGGAGAGCACCTTCACGACCTTGATGACCATGTCCTCGCTGATCACCCGGCGCAACCCGACGCGCTCAGCGTTCTCGGTGGGGACGTTCACCACCATGTCGTTGTGCTGGATCTGAATCGTCATGTACTCGCGCTTCTCGCCGAGTACCTCCCGCACTTCCTTCTTGACGACCGTGCCTGCTCCGTGGTGCGGATACACCACCTTGTCGCCGACCTTGTACAACCGCTCCCCCTTCCCCAACTACCTTCGTAGTCGCCAAGCCGCCGGCGGTCAAGGTGAGCCGCCGGCGATCTTTACAAGTTTAGCAAAAATGGCGTAAATACGCCAACTTTCCAGGGATTTTTTGTCCCCGGAGAGGAAAATGCCTGCTAGTCCGAGCCTTCGGGAGCGCAATCGAGCCCCGCGGCCAGGGCGTTGCGGATCGTCTCCGCCTCGACGATCTTCGTGCCGGCCCGTGCAGGCGTGCCCGTGGGGGCGAGCACCGCGGTCAATCCGAGCTTGGCGCACTCCTCGAGCCGGCGCTCGGCCTGGGTCGCCGCGCGCAGCCGCCCGGTGAGGCCGACCTCGCCGAACGAGCCCAGTCCGTCGCGGACGGACGCACCCCTCGCCGCGGAGGCAATGGCCAGGCAGACAGCGAGGTCCGCCCCGGGCTCGTCGATCCGGACGCCGCCGGCGACGTTCACGAACACGTCGGCCTGGCCAAGCGGGACACGGGCATGGCGCGTCAGCACCGCGACCAGCATCGCCAGACGTTTCGGGTCGACACCGGTGGCGACCCGTCTCGGCATCGCCAGGTCGGTCGGCGCGACGAGCGCCTGGATCTCGAGGAGGATCGGACGCGTTCCCTCGAGCGCGCAGGCGACCGCCGAGCCCACCTCGCCGGTGACGGTGCAGCCGAAGAGCTGCGAGGGGTCGGGCACGCCGGCGAGCCCGGTGCCGGTCATCTCGAAGACGCCGATCTCGTTCGTCGATCCGAAGCGGTTCTTGACCGCCCGCAGGATGCGATGCTCGCGATAGCGGTCGCCCTCGAACTGGAGCACGCAGTCGACGAGGTGCTCGAGGACCCGCGGGCCCGCCACGGCGCCGTCCTTCGTCACGTGGCCGACGAGGAACACGGCGATGCCCGATTCCTTGGCGACGCGCAGAAGCCGCGACGCGGCCTCACGGACCTGTGCGACCGAGCCGGGCGCGGACCCCAGCCCACCCGAGTAGAGCGTCTGCACCGAGT
The DNA here is from genome assembly GCA_003134505.1 of Actinomycetota bacterium. Taxonomy (GTDB): domain Bacteria; phylum Actinomycetota; class Thermoleophilia; order Gaiellales; family Gaiellaceae; genus PALSA-612. Next base: position 166,886 of record PLBK01000003.1, read on the forward strand.
CGATCACACACACGTCGGGCCGCTCCCGCTCGAGCGTGGCGCAGACCGTGTCGAGCTCCGTCTCCGCCAGGACCTCGACTCCGGCCGAGCCGCCGAGCCGGTCGGCGCGGAGCTTCACCTGGGCCACGGACTCCTCGCCGGTGACGAGCAGGACGCGCCGCTCGCTCGACATGTGCCGGAGCGCCGTCAGGAGCAGCGTCGACTTGCCGACGCCGGGCTCGCCGCCGACGAGCACGAGCGAGGCGGGGACGAGGCCGCCGCCGAGAACGCGGTCGAGCTCAGCGACGCCGGTCGGAATGCGACTCGACTCCTCGGCCTCGACGTCGACGAGGCGGAGCAGCGGGCGGGCCGCGGCGGCTGCGACGGTCGCCTCGGCCGATCGCTCCTCGACCAGCGTCCCGAAGGTGCCGCACGACGGGCACTTGCCGAACCAGCGGCCGGACGCGTAGCCGCACTCGGTGCACGCGTAGAGGACGGCCGCTTGCTTCGCCACAAGGCGAGTCTAGGGGCGGGACCTGACGGGGACCGTGACGATTCTGTGACTTATCCGAGGCGCCGGGCGAGGAGTACCCGGCTGTTCCCCGCGCCGTCGTAGTCCTCGGCGATGCCTTCCTGCTCGAAGCCGAGCGCCTCGTGGAAGGCGAGCGAGTCCGCGTTCTGCGCCGACGTGACGCACCGGACGACGGAGCGGCCCTCCACGCGGGCGGCGTCGAAGAACCGCTCGTACAGCTCGCGTCCGAGACCGGTGCCCCGCTCACCCGGCGCGACCCCGATGAAGTGGACGTAGGCGGTCTCGGCGTCCGTCTGCGAGAGGAAGCCGATCAGGAAGCCGGCGAGCGTCCCATCCTCGCGGTCGGCGACGAAGCTCGTGCTCTCGAAGTGGATGAAGAACAGGCGCGGGAGCATGGGCGCCATCTCCCGGCCGCCCCACCACTCGTTGACGTGCTGGATGACGCGCCCGTAGTCGGACGGCTGGACATGTCTGATCGTCACGGCCATGACTCGAGCGTACAACCCCGGTGCCAGGCACGTGCCTGGCACCGAGAGGTGTCCGGAACAGTCAGCAGCCGCCCGCTAACGCCGCTCCGCCAGGCGACGCGCAGTCCGCGGTAGTAGTCGATCCGCGTCGCCGACCCCACGCCCGGGACGCAGCCCGGCCCGGCGTTGCCCCGGTAGCGCTCGAGGTGGACGAGCCCGGCGCGCAGGACGAAGCCCCGCCCGAGCCGCCACGGCGGCAGTCCACGCCCCAGCGTGACCGTCCCGGCGGCGGCGGTGCCCGTTGCGAGCAGAGCGATGGACGCCGCGAAGACCGCTCTCACGAGAAGGGTCTGTAGTCGATCTGGCCTGCCGAGATCGCGCGGTTGAGGTCGAGCAACCTGCGGTTTGTCTCGTTGACGTCCTGGGCGACCGAGCGCGGCCAGCCGAATGCGGAGGCAACGGCTTCGTCGAGCTCCGCGTGGAGCGCCTTGAGATCTGCCCACGCCCCCTCGTCCACGTGGTTGTAGAGACTCGTCAGACCCATCTCGCGTTCTAGACAGATCGCAGATCTCCGCGCATAGAGACGACGACTAACGTCGGCCACTTCGGCGCGGCTCCCACTCGGCCACGGGAACGTCCCGAACGCGGACTGGGGCGTATAGCGAATATCGACTCGGAGCGTTGACGACTGGGCGCGCGCCCACTCCCGGTGTATGGAGGAACAAAGGACGCCCATTGCGTAGTCGTCCTCGAACGCGAAGATGTTCGTTGCGTTGCTGGGGCAGATCCAGGGATCGCACCAGCAGAACAGGATTCGCTTGCCGGTTGCCGTGCCAGCGATGTAGCGGGAAAGAGGTCGGACAGCCCCTCTCATTGCGACGAGTGGCTCCGCGAATCGCCACCAACGCTCTCGGTAGGCCTTGCGACGTGTCCTGTCACGCTCAGGTTTCACGAGGAGCGTCACTACGCGGAGCGCCTCCGGATACTTCATGGCCTCTTCGAGTGTCCGAAGGCCGAAGTCGATGATGAAACGACTCGGCGCCTGACGTGGATCGCTCGCGATGTCGTCGCCAACCAGATAAGGGCGCACGACCTCGCGGTAGCTCGCGTCGGAGCGGGCAAGAAATGCCTCCGCTTGCTCTGGCGTGACAATGAATCCCTTGCCTGCTGGAATCGGCCCATAGAAGCATTTCCCGGCATTCGGCGGCAATCGCACGGCGGAGGACACATCGAGTTCCGGTGTACGCAACGACGATGTGATCCCCGACACGTCTTCGCCATCGAGAACGAAGTTGGTCGGAGGAGTTGCCGGCGCCTTCACCCAGTTGACAATGCTCACATTGACGACGGCCACACCTGGCCAGGGCTGCTTCGAGACCGCCGACGTGATAACTCCGCCATGCTCGACTATGTACTGGAGGCTCGCGCTCCGCGCCCGGTTCTGACTCACAGAGTTCGTCCCGACGAGTCCAGCGCGACCGCCCGTCGCGAGCTGGTCATGAGCCTTTCGAAACCAGTAGACGCAGTAGTCCTTGATACCAACCTTGAACTCTCGCTCCAGCCACTCGACGTAGGCGTCGCCGAGGATGCCACGCATGAAGCGATCGCCGTGGAACGGTGGGTTCCCGATGATCGCGTCGGCCCGAGGCCACTCGACCCGTAGTGCGTCTGCGACCTGGATGCCCGACAGGTCAGCCAGCGGCAGGGTGCTCTCGTCGAGCTCGAGCTGGTCTACGGCAAGTTTGTGCCCCATCCAGAGCGTCACACGAGCGAGAGCGGCGGCGAACGGCTCGATCTCGATGCCTCGGATGTTCGTGAGAGGAAAGTGGAGGCTCAGCGATGTCTGTTCCTTCAAGCCCGCCTTCTTTCGGAGCTCGATCTCGCGCTCGTGGAGCCGTCGCTCGAGCTTGCGCAGCTCGCGGTAGGCGATGTAGAGGAAGTTTCCGGAGCCGCAGGCCGGGTCGAGGACGACGTAGTTCAGCAGAGCGTTCTGCGCTTTGACAGCCTCCGCGTGCTTCGAGAGATTCTCGATCCGCTCCATCCACGGCTCGACGACAGTCGGCTGCACGACCTTCTTGATGTCCGCCTCATGGGTGTAGTGGGCGCTGAGGCGCCACTGCTGGTCATGTCCGAGCCCTCCCTCGAGGAGCGAGCCGAAGATCGCGGGCTCGACGAGCCTCCAATTGAAGTTGGCCGCGTCGCGCAGGTGTTCGAGTTCCTCCGCCGTGAGATGGACCTGTGCGGGTCGCTCGAAGAGGCCGCCGTCTGCGTACGGCACGCCCGCGTAGAGCCCGTGCGCGGGACGCGCCGGCGCCGGGTCGTTGAGCACAGCGAACAATCCGCCCAGGTCGTCGGCGCTCGATCGCCTCGAATCGGCGATCAGCCCGTCGATCACGCGCGTGAAGACATGCGAAGGAAGCTGCCCGAGATCCTCGGCAAAGAGACACCAGACCGACTGAAGGAGAAAATCGCGGAGTTCGCGGGCATCTTTGGCTCGTCGCGTCTTCAGCTGGTCGTAGAGGTCGGTCAGGTGAACGACCGCTTCGCGCGTAAGTTGCGCCTGCCCGCCGGCGAAGACCGGATCGCCGCCGGCGAGGAACAGGAGCGCGTCGTACTGATCCGGAAGGTCGATGAGGTCGAGGACAACTCGCGGCTCCTTCGGGTACGCGCCGGGCTCCCAGATCTCGAGCTTGCGGAACGCGCACAGTACGACCCAGCGCGGCGCCGGCATGTTCGTCGTCGGATCGGCCGCTTCGACCCAGTAGCGAAACGCCTGCTCACGGTGCTTCGCCAGGCGTCCCGACTCCGATGGCGCCTTCATCTCGATCAGACAAACGCGGGGCCAGATCAGGTCGAGGAAGCGTCCCGCCTGCGGCTCCTCGAGGCGAGCTACTTCGGAACGATTCTGGCCGTAACAGGCAAAGAGCTCATTGAGGAACGTCTGGGCTTCGCTGCGCTCACTACCGGCGTAGACGCTCCACTTGGCGGCGAATACGGAGAGCCGGGCCCGGATCTCGTCGCCGCTGAGCGCCATCGCGTCAGGCTAGAGCGTGAGCTGCTCGGTCGCCAGCCCGAGATAGGCGGCCCGCATGAGCCGCAGATGCGTCGCCAGGAGCTCGCGCTCTGCCTCGTCCAACGCCGCGATCAGGCGCGGCTCTGCATTCCCTTGGCACATCGCCCTCACCTCGGCCTCGATACGCTCGCGGGCCTCAGAAATGCACAGAAGTGCCCGGTCGACACGCGCAAACTGGCTGCTCTCACCCACGAGACGATGCTAGACCCGGCTGCGGACAGGCCACCGGGGTACTAGCGCTAGAGCGTCAGCTGCTTCTTGGGAACCGCGAAGTACGTTCGCTGCATGAGCGTTCTCCCGAGCTGCTCGAGCTCTTCCTCCGCCTGCCGGAGCGCCTCCACGAGGTGCTCGTCGGCACCGTCCTTGCGAAGCTTGCTCGCGGTGCGTTCGGCGCGCTCGCGCGCCTCGGACACGTAGAGCAGGACAACCTCGATCTCGGCGAAGTGTTCTTCGTTCACAACGTCGATCGTACCGGCGGACTCGGACGCGTTGTGTGCCGAGTTCGTGACTATTCGGCGGAGCCGTCGACCGGATCGTCGTCGCCGCCGGTCTCTTCGGGCTCGGCGGGCCCGCCGTCGGCCGGGACGGTCACCTTCTCGCGCTTCTCGGGGCCGGCGACGACCGTGATGTCGACCTCTTCCTCGCCCTCCTTGCGGTCGATGAGGATGGTCGAGCCGGGCGCGAGCTCGGACATCAACACGAAGTCGGCGAGCGGGTCCTCGATGTGCTTCTGGATCGCGCGGCGGAGCGGCCGGGCGCCCATCGCCGGGTCGTAGCCCTTCTCGACGAGCAGCTCCTTGGCGCTCTGGGTGAGCTCGATCGCGACCTCGTGCACCGACATCTGCTCGCGCACCCGCTTCATCAGCAGGTCGACGATCTGGATGATCTCGTCCTTCGCGAGCTTGTGGAAGACGATCACCTCGTCGATCCGGTTCAGGAGCTCGGGGCGGAAGATCTTCTTCAGCTCGCCCATGACGCGGTCCTTCATGTCCTCGTAGGAGAGGCCGCTCTCGTCGCCGATCGAGAAGCCGAGCGTCTGGTTCTTCGAGATCGCGGCGGCGCCGATGTTCGAGGTCATGATCACGATCGTGTTCCGGAAATCGACCTTGCGGCCCTGTGCGTCGGTCAACCGGCCGTCCTCCAGGATCTGGAGCAGGATGTTGAAGACGTCCGGGTGTGCCTTCTCGATCTCGTCGAGGAGCAGCACCGAGTAGGGCTTGCGGCGCACGGCCTCGGTCAGCTGGCCGCCCTCGTCGTAGCCGATGTAGCCGGGAGGCGAGCCGACGAGCCGGGACACGGAGTGCTTCTCCATGTACTCCGACATGTCGACCTGGATCATCATGTCCTCGTCGCCGAACAGGAACTCGGCCAGCGTGCGGGCGAGCTCGGTCTTGCCGACGCCCGACGGCCCGAGGAAGATGAACGAGCCGCTGGGGCGCTTCGGGTCCTTGATCCCGGCGCGTGCGCGACGGATCGACTTGGAGACGGCGACGATCGCCTCGTGCTGGCCGATCACGCGCTTGTGCAGCTCCTCCTCCATGCGGATCAGCCTCTGGGTCTCCGCCTCGGTCAGCTTGAAGACCGGGATGCCCGTCCACATCGAGACGACGTCCGCGATCTCCTCCTCGCCGATCTCGGGCTGCTCCTCCGCCTCGGAGGTCTGCCACTGCTCCTCGAGCTCGCGCTTCTTCTGCGTGAGCTTGCGCTCCTTGTCGCGGAGGCTCGCGGCCTTCTCGAACTCCTGCGCCTCGATCGCGTCTTCCTTCTCCTTGCGGACCTTCTCGATCTCCTCCTCGAGCTCGCGGTAGCGCGGCGGCGCGGTCATCGTCCGGATGCGCATGCGCGAGGCGGCCTCGTCGATCAGATCGATCGCCTTGTCGGGAAGGTGCCGGTCCTGGATGTAGCGGTCGGCGAGCGTGGCGGCCGCGTTCAGCGCCTCGTCGTTGATCTTGACCCGATGGTGCGCCTCGTAGCGGTCGCGCAGGCCGCGCAGGATCTGGATCGTCTCGTCGACGGACGGCTCCTCGACGCGGATCTGCTGGAAGCGGCGCTCCAGCGCTGCGTCGCGCTCGAGGTACTTCCGATATTCGTCGATCGTCGTCGCGCCGATCGTCTGGAGCTCGCCGCGGGCCAGCGCCGGCTTCAGGATCGAGGCGGCGTCGATCGCGCCCTCGGCGGCACCGGCTCCGACGAGATTGTGCAGCTCGTCGATGAACAGGATGATGTCGCCCCGCTGCTGGATCTCCTTCATGACCTTCTTCAGGCGCTCCTCGAACTCGCCGCGGTACTTGGAGCCGGCGACGAGGGCGGCCAGGTCGAGGGAGTAGATCTGCTTGCCCTTCAGGAGCTCCGGCACCTGGCCGGCGGCGATGCGCTGCGCTAGGCCCTCGACGACGGCCGTCTTGCCGACGCCCGGCTCGCCNNCAGCACGGGGTTGTTCTTCTGGCGCCGCGAGAGGATCTGCATGATCCGCTCGATCTCGGTCTGCCGTCCGATGACGGGGTCGAGCTTGCCCTCGGCCGCCTGGCGCGTGAAGTTGCGGCCGAACTGGTCGAGCAGCTTCGAGCTCTTGGACTTCTCGCCGGCCGCGCCGCCGCCGCCGCCCTGCTGGCGCCTTCCCGGCCCGCTGAGCATGCGGATGATCTCGTTGCGGATCTTCTCGGCGTCGGCGTCGAAGTCGAGCAGGATGCGCGCCGCGACGCCCTCGTTCTCGCGCACGAGGCCGAGCAGGATGTGCTCCGTGCCGATGTAGTTGTGGCCGAGCGAGAGCGCCTCGCGCAGCGCCAGCTCCAGTACCTTCTTGGCGCGCGGCGTGAACGGGATCTGGCCGGTGGTGACCTCGTCACCCTGGCCGACGATCCGGGCGACCTGCGCCCGGACCTCCTCGACGGTGATGTCGAGCGACTCGAGCACGCGCGCCGCCAGACCCTCCTCTTCGCGGAGCAGGCCGAGCAGGATGTGCTCGGTGCCGATGTAGTTGTGCTTGAGCGCCCGAGCTTCGTCCTGGGCGAGGACGACGACCTGGCGAGCCCGCTCTGTGAATCGTTCGAACAAAGACCGCAACCTTTCGACGCCGGGGGAACGAACCCAGTGACCCATCTTAGCCAAGCGGTCGGTGGCGACCGACGTGCGGCCAACACCGGCTTAACTCCGAGGCTGTAGCCTGCCGGACGTGGGCGCGGCCGCAAAGACGAAGGCACTCGTCACGGGCGGCGCCGGCTTCATCGGCTCTCATCTCTGCGACCTGCTGCTCGCGTCGGGGCAGGAGGTCTACGTGCTCGACGACCTGTCCACGGGCTCGCTCGCCAACGTCGAGCACCTGGGCGGGCACGAGAGCTTCCATCTCGTCGTCGACTCGGTGCTCTCGCCGGCGATCGTCAACGAGCTCGTCTACAAGTGCGACGTCGTCTACCACCTGGCGGCCGCGGTGGGCGTGCGGCTGATCGTCGAGCAGCCCGTCCACACGCTCGTCACCAACCTCGAGGGCACGGAGATCGTGCTCAAGTACTGCTCCGAGTTCGGAAAGCGCGTCCTCGTCGCCTCCACCTCCGAGGTCTACGGGGACCATCGCGAGGAGCTTCCGCTCGAGGAGACGGCGCGACGCGTCTACGGGCCGACCACGCAGAAGCGCTGGGCGTACGCCGACTCGAAGGCCATGGACGAGTTCCTCGCCCTCGCCCACCACCACGAGAGCAGCCTCGACTGCGTGATCGTCCGGCTCTTCAACACCGTCGGGCCGCGCCAGAGCGGGCAGTACGGCATGGTCATCCCGCGGTTCGTCGAGCGCGCGCTCAAGGAAGAGCCGATCGAGATCTTCGGCGACGGCACGCAGACGCGCTGCTTCTGCCACGTCGACGACACGATCCGCGCCCTGGCCGGGCTGATGGCCCACCACACGGCCGGCGAGATCTACAACGTGGGCTCGACGAACCGGATCCGGATCGTCGATCTCGCGCACCGCATCATCGAGCTCACGTCGTCGCAGTCGGAGATCTACTACACGCCGTTCGAGGAGGCCTACGGCCAGGGGATCGAGGACATGCTCCACCGCATCCCCTCGATCGAGAAGATCCAGGGGACGACCGGCTGGGCGCCGACACACGACCTCGAAGAGATCCTGGCCGACGTGATCGCCGGCCTACGTGGTCAGTCCCAGAGCGCCGCGTAGCCGCATCCCGAGCGGCGAGCGCGCGAAGGACGAGGCCTTGAGCGCGACACGCGGCAGGCCTTCCCCGTTCCAGACGCCGACCCGGAAGAGCTCGAAGCGGTCACGCCCCGTCGCGTCGCCCGGCAGGCCGAAGGCGGCCTCGTAGCCCGCCGCCCGGGCCGCAGCGCGCACACGCTCGTCGCACTCGCCGTAGGGGTAGGCGAGCACCCGGCACGGATGGCCGAGCTCGTCCTCGAGGCGTTGTCGCGAGGAGCCGAGCTCGTGTGCGAGCTCCGCGTCGGAGAGGGTCGTCAGGTGCGGATGCGAGACGGTGTGCGAGCTGACCTCGATGCCGCGCTCCTCGAGCGCGCGCAGCTCGTCCCAGGTCATCGTCGCGAGCTCGGCAGGCCGCGCGCGGAGCTCGTCTGCGAGCTCGGGGATCTCCGGCGGCCGCCCGTCGTCGGCGTAGCCGGTGCACGCGAAGATCGTCGCGCGCACGCCCGTCCGCTCCAGAACCGGCAGGGCGTTCGAGACGCTCGCGAACGCGTCGTCGAAGGTGACGTGCAAGAGCTTGCCGGTGCCCGTGACCGTCTCCGCGGCCGACGCGGGGCGGTAGCCGAGCCGGAGGAGCAGCGTGAGCTGCCTCTCCATGACGTCGGCGGGGACGGACAGCTCGTGGTGCCAGGTTTCCGAGACGGCGTGGTAGCAGAGGACCAGCGGCCTCACGCGGGCGCGACTCCCGCGCCGGGCTCGCGGGCGCGAGGCCGCCGGTCGGGCGCTCTCGCACCCTCCGCGACGCGTTCGCCCGACATGCGCTCGAGCGCGAGCGTGAGCCCGACGATGATCCACAGCGGCTTGTTGAGCTCGATCGAGAGAAAGCCCAGGGAGACGGCGAGACCGAGCAGCCCGAGGAGCAGCGTCGCCGAGACGATCCTCGTGACGTCGTCTCTCGCGGCGCGGGCGCGCCGGAACACGCGCACGAGATACCAGGCCGTCATCGCGATCACGAGCACGAAGAGTGCCAGCCCGACCGGCCCGAGCTCGGTCAGCGCCTCCAGATAGGCGTTGTGCACCGGTCGCCCCTGGCCGATGTACGCCGCCCCGATGTCGACTCCCTGCGTCTGGTGCAGCAGGTCGAGCGAGTGGGCCTGGAAGTTGCCGGCACCGATGCCGAGCCACGGATGACGGTCGTAGGCGGTCAGGGCAGCGGCCCAGAGATCCGTTCGGCCGGCCGCGCGATCCGCCTGGCCGCCGCTGAAGATGGAGCCGAGCCGCGCGAAGAAGGTCGCGGACGCGGCGACGGTGACCACCGCGCCGGCCGTCACCGCAACGGCGACGGCGTAGGTCGCCCGCTGGGCGGCGGACCGGAAGAGGACGCGCCACGGAGCCAGGAGGGCGATGAGCGCGACGACGGCGATCGAGATCATCGCCGTCCGCGTCAGCGAGCTGACCACCGACAGCACGATGACGGCCATGCAGCCGAGGTAGGCCAGGCGCGCCTGGGCGCTCCGCGCGAGGGCGAAGAGGCCGAGCGCGACGGGTGCGATCATCGCCTGGTAGACACCGAAGGTGTCCGGGTGCGCTGCTCCCTCGAGCCCGCTGGCGCGGATGCTGCCGCCGGTGACGAGATAGGTGTTCAGCGCGACGAAGCCGGACAGAGTCGCTCCGACCACGAGCACCACGAGGATGTTCACCGCGTCGTGCGGGCTTCTGACCAGGAGCGCAAACGCCAGCATGTAGGCGATGACGAGCACGTAGCCGAAGAAGGTCGAATAGACCGCGCTCGGCGTATCCGACCAGTAGGCGCTCAGAAGGATCCAGAAGCCGTACGCGCCCACCACCGCGAGCAGCGGCGTGAACCGGAGGCTGACGCGCCCGTGGGCGAGCACGTAGTAGGCGATCACGGCCAGCGCCAGGACACCCGCGATGCGGCCGACAGTCAAACCCCCCAGGGACGCGCTCTCGACGAAGATCGTGCAGACGAGGGCGAGCGGCAACGCCTCGATCCTGGTCGCGACCACGACGATGAGCGCGGCCGCCAGGACGAGCGCGGCCGCGTAACCCGGTCGCTTGACCGACAGCACGCCGACCGCCATGGCGGTGAACACGAGGAGCGCGACGAGCGGCGCGCCTCCCGACACCCGCCTCGTCAACGCAACCGGTGTCGTCAGATCGCGGCCTTCCTCGAGCCGGCGGCGCTCTTCGGCGCCGCCTTCGCCCCGCCGATCGCGCGCGGCGCGGGTGCCACCTCCGTCCGCGCGTCCTGGTCGGAGGTCAGCTCGCTCGTGTACTCGGCGTAGTAGTGGTCGCGGCGGGGCACGTCGGTCACGACCACGCCGATCAGGTGGATGCCGAGCCGGTCGGCCAGCGACCTGACCGCGTGCGCGTCGTCACGGGTGGCGTGCTTCGCGCGCACGACGACGATCACGCCGTCGACGAGCTTGGCCAGCGCGAGCGAGTCGGCGACCGGCAGCAGCGGCGGCGAGTCGAGGATGACGGTGTCGTAGAGGTCGGCGAGGCCGTCCACGAGCTTGCGCATGCGCGGGCTGCCGACCAGCTCGGACGGGTTCGGCGGCAGCGGCCCGCTCGGCAGGACGGTGATCGACCAGTCCTGGTCCTTCGCGCCGCGCGTGGGAGGAAGCTTGATCTCGGCGGTCGCCCGTCCGAGCTGCGAGTGGCCGACGAGGACGCTGGTCAGGCCGGGCCGCAGGCGGGGGAGCCCGAAGGTGTCCGCGAGCCTGGGACGCCGGAGGTCGGCCTCGATCAGCACGACCGACTGCCCGGCTTGCGCGACGGCGGTCGCCAGGCTGGCGCAGACGGTGGTCTTGCCCTGGTTCGCGGCCGGGCTCGTCACCAGGATCGTCCGGAGCGGCCACTGCACCGCCAGGTACTGCAGGTTGGCGCGCAGGCCGCGGAAGGACTCGGCGAAGTCGCCGTTCTCGTCCCACAGGATCTGGGAGCGGTCGCGGTTCGCGGACTTGACCGAAGGGATCTGGCCGATCACGGGGACGCCGAACGCGCGCTCGATCTCGTCCACGGTGCGCAGCGTGCGGTCGAAGTAGTCGCGCAGGAAGGCGGCAAGCAGGCCGAGGACGAGGCCGAGGATGCCGGCGACGAGGAGGTTCCGGGTCGGCTTCGGCTCGACCTTGCCCGGGATCAGGTGGGCGGGATCCCACACGCTTGCAGTCAGCGGTGGCGTCGCCGGGTTGCCGGCCGTCGCGGGAGTCCCCTTGCCCAGCTTCTGCTTGACGAGTCGCGAGAAGTTGGCGCCGAGGCTCGCCGCGATCGCCCGAGCCTGCTCGGGGACGTGGTTGACGACGGAGACGTTGAGGGCGGCGCTTTCGGGGTTGAATGACACCGAGATGCTCCCGAGGACCTGCTCCGGCGTCATCGACAGGTGCAGGTCGTCGATCACGTCGTGCGCGACGATCGTGCTCTTGATCAGCTCGGTCATCGTCGCCGAGAAGGGCTGAATGGCGTTCGCGTTCGCCGGCGAGACGAGGCTGTTGTCCTGACCGACGACGATCGTCGTCTGGGCCTCGTACATCGAGGTCGTCGCCAAGGTGAGCGCCGACGCCGCGCCGAGCGAGAGCGCGAGCAGCACGACGACGATCAGCTTCCGTCGCCTGACGACTTCGAGATACTGGCGCAGGCCGATGCCAGTACCTTCCGTTTCGCGGAGGTCACTCATCAGGGTGACTATCGGCAGGGGTAGCGGCGTTCTGAAGCGAAAGAAGCACCGTGAAGCTCGGCGTCTTCTACGACCTTCCGTACCGCTCCGAGGGCGGAAGGTTCTCCACGGATCTCCCGATCGTGCGGTTCCTCACCAGCCTGCCCCCGCGGGTGGAGGGGGTCGTCCTCTTCGGCCGGCTCAACCCCGCTCCCGGAACGGGTCTGTACCCATTGCCGACGGAGCACGTCAGGCTCGTCGTGCTCCCCTACTACCCGAGCATCTTCGACATCCGGCGGCTCGTCTCGGCCCTTCCCGGCTCCTGCCGCCGGTTCTGGGCCGAGCTCGACCACGTCGACGCCGTCTGGCTGTTCGGGCCGAACCCGCTCGCGATCATGTTCGCACTGATCGCCCTCGCCCGACGCAAGCAGGTCTTCCTGGGCGTGCGCCAGGACTATCCGGAGTACATCGCCGCGCGGCTCCCAGGCCCGAGGTGGCGCTGGGCGCTCCCGCTCGCCAACCTGATGGAGCACGTCTTCCGCCTGATCTCCCGCCGGGCCCCGACAACGGTCGAAGGGGAGCAGATCGCCCGCAACTACCGGGTCGGCCGCGCTCCCGTGCTCTCGACAGGCCTCTCGCTGATCGGTCGTGACGAGCTCGTGCCGCTCGAAACCGCGCTCGCCCGCTCGTGGGAGGGCGAGATCAGGCTGGTCACGGTGGGCCGGATCGACCCGGAGAAGAACCCGCTTCTGCTGCTCGACATCGCAGAGGGCCTCCGTTCGCACGACCCGCGCTGGAAGCTCGCGGTGGTCGGCGACGGACCGCTCCGCCCCGAGATGGAACGGGCGATCGCGACGCGCGGCCTGGGCGAGGCGGTCGATCTGCTCGGCTATGTGGCGAACGGACAGCCGCTCTGGGACGTCTACCGGGCGAGTCACGCCTTCCTGCACGTCTCGCTCACGGAGGGGCATCCGCAGGTCTTCTTCGAGGCGGAGGCGGCCGGGCTCCCGATCGTCGCGACCGACGTCGGCGGTGTCTCCGTCGCGCTCGACCACGGCACCCGCGGCCTGCTCGTGCCGCCGCGCGACGCACCCGCCGCGATCGGCGCGCTGGAGCGCCTGGCGTCGGACCCCGGGTTGCGCGAGCAGCTGATCCGCGCCGGGCTCGCTCACATGGAGAGCGAGACGCTCGAGGCTCACCTGGACAAGGTGGCGGCGTTCTTCGCGGCTAGCAGGGAGCGGTGACGACTCGGAGCTTGCTCCAGGGGATGCCGGCCAGCCCGATCTGGTCCCCGCCGGTGATGCCGGCCTTGCTCCAGGCGTCGTAGCCGCGCGAGACCGGGTTCTCGGCGTAGATCGCGAACGATCCGCCGCCGTCGCGAAGGTACATGCCGTACGCCTGCATCGCGCGGGCGATCGGCTTCTCCCAGGCCGGCAGCGACAGCGCGTCGACGTTCACCGACGGGTCGAGCTGGAGGCGCGTGCCCTCCATGAGCGCGTTCGGGTCGCTGCTCCAGCCGTCGTTGTGCGTCGCCGGGCAGACGTGGCCTGCCGAGCTGACGCCCGGCATCGTGAACACGAGCGGGTGGTCGATGTGGCCCTGCAGGATCTCCTCCGGACGGATCAGCCCGCCGAGGAGCGGGAAGTTGGCGGCGTCGCCCGCCGCCGTCCCGGCCGGCGCGATCCCGTTACCGGTCGTCGAGACGCCGGCTCCGGCGGCCGACGTCCAGATACCGCCGAGGTTGCTCGCCTGCCACATGTCCCACTCTCGCCGGCCGGTCGGGTCGTAGACGGCGAGCTGGGCATCCGTGGACGGGTCGGGGACGGCTGTCGCCGGGATCGGGAGGCGCCCGAAGGCTCCGAGCGTGCAGCTCGTGTAGACGAGGCACGGGACGTCGAATGTCGGATCGGCGGCATGCGCCTCCGCGACAGGGACGCCCCAGGCGTGGAGCGTCATGTTCGGGTCCTTCAGGTGCGCCAGGAGATAGGCGATCTCCCCGGCCGAGTTGGGCGCGGTCGGCGCCGGTCCGACAGGCGCGTTCCAGATGCTCGAGGCCGCGAAAACGCTCGGGAAGCCGGTCGAGGGAAGCGGCCGGGTCGCGGCCGAGACGGTCAGCGCCTGGAGCGATCCGCCCGAGGCGGCGACGGGGACGATCCTGTACGAGTAGAGCGTCGCAGGCCAGAGGAGCGAATCGGTGAAGCTCGTCGCCGCGGTCGTACCCACGAGCAGGCCGCCACGGTAGACCTGATAGGTCACCGCGCCCGGCACCGCGTTCCACTGGATCTGCACGTGCGCGTTGTCGACACCCGTCGCGCTCACGAGCGCGCTCTTGCTCACGCGAGCGGCACTCGTCTGCCGACGGACCTGCTTCGCCTTCTTCCCCGGCGCCGCCTGCGCGGCCGCAGCCACGCCGCCGCCCAGCGTCAGAGCGCCGAGCAACAGCAGAGCGAGGCGGCCGCACCTCATCCCTCCTGTTCTCGGGACGGCGCAGGACGCCCGTCATGCCTCGTCCGGAGGAGGGACCTGACCCTTCCGAGGGAATTAGGCTGCCGGAGTCACCGTTCCGAGGGACGCGCCGGCTCCCAACGCTCGTGGCGCCGGCCGCGGACGATGTCCCAGACCGCCTTCGCCGAGGCGGCGTTGACGAGGCAGAAGTAGCCGGGCAGTGCCAGGATCCGGTTCTTCGCGACGGGTCGGCCGCGCAGGAGCATGCCGATCGCGGCCAGCACGTAGAACTCGATCTCGCCCACCACCACCAGGCGGAAGAAGAGCCCGTGCGACCAGAGGAACGGCGTCAGCACGGTCAGCACCGCGAGCGGCACGACCATCGTCCGCAGGAGCACCTTCCGGGTGAGGAGCTGGATCGCGAAGAAGCCGTGTCGCAGCGGGTTCATCAGCCGCCGCATGACGAACAAGCAGCGGAAGCCGCCGACCATCACGCGGACACGGCGCTCGAACGTCACCTGCGTCGTCTCGGTCACCTCCTCGAACGCGACCGCCTCGGGCTCGAAGACGAGCCGGTAGCCCTGCGCCACCACCTGGAGCGAGTTGAGCAGGTCGTCGTTGCTGACGTCCCTCCTGAGCGGGACGAACAGCGATCGCCGGATCGCGTAGATGGCGCCGGTCGCACCGCTGACGCTGCCCGCATCGCTCTCCGCCCGCTTCAGCGCACGATCGAGGTCCCAGTACTGCTGCTCGCCGACGACGCTCGAGTCGCCGCCGCGGGGCGGAAGGTAAACCTGGTTTCCGGCCACGCCGCCGACCGCCGGATCGGCGAACGGGCGGACGAGCGCCCGGATCGCGTCCGGTCTGTACATGCTGTTCGCGTCCGAGAAGACGATGATCTCCCCGCTCGACGCGGCGACGGCCGCGTTCAGCGCCTCGGGCTTCCCAACCCGGTCGAGCGCCACCAGGCGGACGCGTCCCTGCGCATTGCGCTCCACGATCTCGTTCGTGCCGTCGTCGGAGCCGTCGGAGACGACAACGATCTCCAGGCGGTCGGGCGGATAGTCGAGCGCGAGCGCGTTCTGGATCTTCTCCTCGATCACCGCGGCCTCGTTGTGAGCGGCCACGAGCAGGCTCACGTCCGGCTCGATGTCGGCGAGCCGGTAGGGCCGCGGCCACCACCGCCCGCGTAGGATGGTGAGCAGCGGGAAGCCCACGTAGACGTAGGCAACGAAGCCCGCGCAGCTCCAGAAGAGCAGCGTCATAGCCGTCGTATCGGCAGGGAGGGCCGTGTCCGTGACCCGCTTTCGGCGGGCTTCACCTCGAGGCGAGCGAAGCGCGAATCCGCCTGGCGAGCGGTGAGGCGGCGAGCGCGGCCCGCCCCACGGCGCTGCCGGCGATCGCGATCGTCTCCAGTCCCGGGTCGGCGTTCGCGAAGCGGTACTTGTACGGCTCGTCGCCGCGGAGGAAGCGGTACTCGCGGGCTCCGTCCTCGAGCGCGGCCCGCACCGTGTGGGCGAGCAGCACGAAGGCGACCGAGGCGCTGTCGTACGCCGGATCGCGACCGGCCTGGTAGTAGCACTCGGCGCCCCCGAAGCGGAAGCCGAGCCAGGCGGCCGCCGGGCTGCCGTCGAGTGAGAGCAGCCAGAGCCTCAGCCAGCCGCGGGCCGCGGCGATCGCGGCGAAGTCCCGCTGGAACGCCTCCGTGCGGGCGATGATCGAGCCCTGGCCCCACCGCAGCCCGTGCAGGCGGAAGAACGTGTCCAGGCTCGCTTCGAGGCCGTCGGGGCCGTCGACCAGGCGGTAACGGACGTCGTGCTCGCGCTCGAGCCCCCGCGTCCGGCGGCCGACCTGCTCGCGGAAGTTGCGGCTCTTCGAGGCCATCAGCTCCTTCCAGTCCATGCCGTCGAAGGTGAGCACCGGGCTGCCGGCTCGCGACAGGAGCCGGGCACCGGGCGTGTGCTGCGCCCAGCCCTCGCCGGGAAGCTGCTCCGCGAGCAGCACGTCGAACCGCTCGCTCGCGGCCCAGCGTGCGAGCGCCGGGCCCGTGACGGCGCGCTCGCCGACCGGCCCGAGCTCGTCGCCCGGCCCGTGGCCGAGCGCGCGCACGATTCGGAGTGGCCGCGCCCGCCAGACATAGAAGGGCAGGATCGTCTCGAGCCGACCGCCCTGGCCGCGCTCCGCCGTCAGCAGCAGCTCGCGACCGCCGCCGTAGTGCTCCCACCAGAGCAGCTGCCACTCGGGAGTGGCGAAGTAGGAGCCGCCCCGTTCTGCGAGCTCGGACCATTCGTCGCGAAGCGACTCCGGGTCGTCGATGCGCTCGAGCACCGGCACGGTCAGGTCGGCGGGGGTCGCCACCTTCCCGTTATCGGATGCGGTCGCCCGAAGGCTTAAGCCTGCCGGCTCGCCTGGTAGTTCCGCTCGAGCACTTCGCCCGTCTTGGCCATCTCGTCGGCCGGGCTGAACTCGACGAGCTCGCAGCCCGCGGAGATCAGCGGAACGTGTCCCGCCGGTGCGTAGTAGGCGTCGCCGGCCTCGTACGTCTCCTCGTGGTCGGCGTAACGGAAGGTGATCTTGCCCTTGAACACGTAGCCCCAGTGAGGACACTGACAGCGATCGTCAGGAAGCCCCTTGAACAAGGGGGCGGGATCCGCGTCGCCGAGGAAGGTCTGGAAGTTGACCATGTAGCCCTCGAGAACCTCCGAGCGATCGTCGACGATCCCCTCCACCAGCGTCGATCCCGAGGCGCTGTCCTTCGACACCTTCGGCATGGAACTGCCTCCTTTCACGCTTTGGGCTGCGTCAGGATCATACGCCCCGTCGGCCGGGGATCAGTCGCGCTCGCGCAGCAGCGGGAACAGGATCACGTCGCGGATCGTGTCCCGTCCGGTCAGCACCATGGCCAGCCGGTCGATCCCGATCCCGCAGCCGCCGTTCGGCGGCATCCCGTACGACATCGCCTCGACGTAGTCCGGGTCGCCTGGCTCGGCGGCAGCGTCCCCCGCCGCCCGCTCGGCGTCCTGCATTCCAAAGCGCTGCTCCTGCTCCTCGCTGTCGTTCAGCTCGCTGAAGGCGTTCGCGATCTCCATCCCGCTGACGACCACCTCGAACCGCTCGACGATCGACTCGTCCCCGTCGGTCGTGCGCGCGAACGGCGACAGCTCGATCGGCCAGTCGTAGACGATCGTCGGCTGGATCAGCCCGGGCTCGACGAAGTGCGAATACGCATGGTCGACGAGTTGCGACCAGGTCTGGTCACGGCCGATGTCGACCCCGGCGGCGAGGAGCTTGGCGCGGAGCTCGTCGGCGTCGCGCGTCCAGACGCCGTGCGCCTCGAGCGCGTCCGGGAAGCGCACACGCTGCCACGGGGCGGCGAGATCGACCTCGTGCCCGCGGAAGGTCGTCTTCGTGCCTCCGATCGTCGCCCCGGCCGCAGCCTCGACGAGCGCCTCACAGCGTGCCATCGTGTCGCGGTAGTCGGCGTAGGCCTCGTACCACTCGACCTGCGTGAACTCCGGCGAGTGCTTGTACGAGTAGCTCTCGTTGCGGAAGTCCTTCGCCAGCTCGTAGACCCTCTCGAGGCCACCGACGATCAGGCGCTTGAGGTAGAGCTCGTCGGCGATGCGCAGGTAGAGGTCCTGGTCGAGCAGGTTGGAGCGCGTGACGAACGGCTCCGCGAAGCCGCCGCCGTAGCGCGGCTGCAGGATCGGCGTCTCGACCTCGACGAAGCCCTCGCCGTCGAGGTAGGCGCGGATGGCGCTGACCATGCGGGCGCGCTGCATCGTCTCGCGGCGCGACTCCTCGTTCATCAGCAGGTCGAGGTAGCGCTGGCGGTAGCGGGTCTCGGTGTCGGTGACGCCGTGGAACGTGTCCGGCAGCGGGCGCCGGTTCTTGGCGAGCAGCGTCAGCTCGTCGACGGTCAGCGACGGCTCGCCGCGCCGCGTCTTCGAGGGCGAGCCCGCCGCGCCGACGACGTCGCCGAGGTCGACGTCGACCTCGCCGGTGCGATCGGCCGGGCAGAGGAGCTGGAGCCGTCCCGAGCGGTCGACCAGGTCGAGGAAGACGATCTTGCCCATGTCCCGTCGCGCCATGACCCGACCGGCCACGCGGCGCTTCGTGCCGCCCTCCGCTCCGGGCTCGAGCGGCTCGGCCTCGGCGCGGACGGCGGCGGTCTCGTCCCGGTCGGGGAAGCGCTTGGGCAGCCCGGACATCGTGGCGAGTCTAGACACCATCGGTGCCAGGCACGTGCCTGGCACTGCTCGGCCAGGCGAGCTACGCGGCCTTGATCTCGAGGATCTTGAACTTGAGCGAGCCGCGCGGAGCCGTGACCTCGACCGTCTCGCCCTTCTTCTTGCCGATGATCGCCTTGCCGACCGGCGACTCGTTCGAGAGCTTGTTCTCGGACGGGTTCGCCTCGGCCGAGCCGACGATCTTGTACTCGAAGGTCTTGTTCGCCTCCATGTCCTTCAGCCTCACGGTCGAGCCGACCGAGACGACGTCCTTGGCGACGTCCTTCTTCGAGATCACGCGCGCCGACCGCAACCGCTCCTCGAGCGTCGCGATACGGTGCTCGAGCATGGCCTGCTCGTTCTTCGCATCGTCGTACTCGGAGTTCTCGGCGATGTCGCCGAACTCGCGGGCATGCCGGATCCGGTCTGCGACCTCGCGGCGCTTCTCGGTGGAGAGGAGCTCGATCTCCTTCTGGAGCTTCTGGTAGCCCTCTTTGGTGAGGATGACTTCCTTCACGATGGTCTCCCGCCTCGACAAAAAAACGCGCGGCTCGTAGCCGTCGCGGGCGGGGATTGTAGCGCAATCGGCGCACCCCGCGCAATCCCTCAGAAGATAGGATTTTTCAGCAGTTATGCAGGCAAATCTCAACGAGAGCTGGATGATCGGCCCGGTCGCGATTCCCTCGCGGCTCGTGCTCGCGCCGATGGCCGGCGTCAGCGTCCAGGCCTTCCGCCGGCAGGGCCGCCGTTTCGGGGCCGGGCTCGTCTGCTCGGAGATGGTCAGCTGCGCAGGCCTGCACCACGGAAACGAGCGCAGCCTCGGCTATCTGCGGATCGCGAGCGACGAGCGACCGCTGGCCGTCCAGATCTTCGGCTCGGAGCCGGCACTGATGGTGGAGGCGGCGGTCATGGTCGAGCGGGCAGGCGCCGACATCGTCGACATCAACTTCGGCTGCCCGGTCCGGAAGGTGACGAGGACGGGCGCGGGCGCGACGCTGCTCGACGACCCCGATCTCGCCTGCCGCATCGTCGACTCGGTGGCGACCGCGGTCGGCGTCCCCGTCACGGTGAAGATGCGGCGCGGGCTCCAGAACGGCTCGCGCACCTGTCTCGAGGTCGGGCCTCGGCTCGTCGACGCGGGCGCGCAGAGCCTGACGCTCCATCCACGCTCGGCCCGCCAGATGTATACGGGCACGGCCGACCACTCGCTCACGGCCGAGCTCGTCGAGCGGGTCGACGTGCCGGTCGTGGCTTCGGGCGACATCACCTCTCGGGCGAAAGCGCAGGCGGTGCTGGCCACGACCGGCGCCTCGGCGGTGATGGTCGGCCGGGCAGCCCAGGGCAATCCGTGGGCGCTGCGGGAGATGATCGACGGCGACGCGGCTCAGCCGTCGCGCGAGGAGGTTGCCGCCGAGCTGATCCTGTTCGTCCGCGAGGCGGTTCGCGAGCTCGGCGAGCGACGCGCGGCCGGCTTCCTGAAGAAGTTCTACGGCTGGTACCTGGGCCAGGGGCGCTTTCCGAAGCCGTTCAAGCAGGAGCTCGTCCAGCTCGACTCGACCGAGGAGGTCGTCACGCGCCTGCTCGCCGCAGCGCCGGGCGCCGCCGAGATCCTCGACCGCCTCGAGGCCGAGACGGCCGCAGGCGACGAGGTGACGCTCGAGCTGCCGATCTCGATCTACGGAGGTGGGTGAACCGGTGCCAGGCACGTGCCTGGCACCTTTCGCGGACTACCTGCCCAGCGTTCGGAGGACTCCGTTCGCCACAGCGACCTGGGTGGCTGTCGGCGGAGCGCTCCCAAACGCGACGCTCACGTAGAAGTTGTGGCCGTCGATGCGCGCTCCGCGGATGACCGCCGCAGGAACCGAGTAGCCCTCCTGCCCGACTGCTCGAGCAGCGGAGATCGTGAGCTGTCCCGTCACCGGGCGGTAGGCCGTATTTCGCTCGCCGGGGTCGGTCGCCGTGACGTCAATGACGTTGATGAGGACGTCCTTCGGCCCCATCGCGGCTTGCGCGACCTGTCCGACGTCGTCGTTCGAGGCGTGCGGGAAGGCGAAGCTCCCGACCCGGAGGACGATCATCCCGGACGCGTTCACGAACGACTCGCTGCTCCAGCCTCCGGGAACCCGGAGATGGTCGCCGTTGAGCGCAATGCTCCTGCCTGTCGCGGACGACATCGCACGCCAGACGCCGAGCACGACCGCGACCGCCACCGCGCCCAAGACGATGACGTAGCGGCGTCCACCCTTCATCTCGCCTCACTACGATGCGAGTCGCCGCAGAGGTCCGAGTCTCTCCAGCCCCTCGAACCGGTGCCAGGCACGTGCCTGGCACCGATCAGGACTGGTTCCGCTCCCAGACGAGACGGAGGCCCTCCAGGGTCAGCAGCGGATCGATGCTGCCGATCGTCTTCGAGTGCGGCGTGATCAGCTCGGCGAGGCCGCCCGTCGCGACCACCTGGGCCTCGGCGCCCAGCTCGCCGCGGATCGCCTCGACGATCCCGTCGACCTGACCGGCGAAGCCGTAGACGAGACCGGACTGCAGCCCGCCTGCGGTCGTCTTGCCGATCACCGTGGGCGGCTCGGCGAAGTCGACCTTGATCAGCCGCGCCGCCCGGCTGAAGAGCGCCTCCATGGAGATCTCGATCCCCGGCGCGAGCACGCCGCCGACGTACTCGCCCTCCGGCGAGACGACGTCGAAGTTCGTCGACGTGCCGAAGTCGACGACGATGCAGGGCGCGCCGTACCGCTCCTTCGCCGCGACGGCGTTCGCGATCCGGTCAGGGCCGACCTCGCGGGGATCGTCGTAGCGGATCGCGATCCCCGTCCGCACACCCGGGCCGAGCACGAGCAGCGGCGCCTTCGCCCACCGCTCCGCGAACACCTCGTACTCGCGGACGAGCGCGGGAACGCTCGACGAAAGGCAGACGCCGTCCACGGTCGAGAGGTCGATGAAGCGGCCGACGAGCGCGCCGAGCTCGTCGCCGGTCCGCTGGGCCTCGGTTGCGACCCGCCAGTGCTCGAGCAGCCGCCCGTCCTCGTAGAGCCCGAAGACGGTCTGCGTGTTACCCGCGTCGACGGCGAGGAGCAAGGGGAGCGAGACGAGCTAGGAGTCGTCGTCGGCCGAGAGCGACTCGCCGATCCGCTCGGCGAGCGCCTCGGGCGTGAGGCTCGGCTCGTCTCCCTCGCCGCGGAGCTCCTCGACGGTGACGTCGGCGGTCGTGAAGACCTCGGTGCGCGGCAGCATCCGCGAGGGCCGGTTCTTGTCCCACACCCAGACGTCCTCCATCACCACGCGGAAGAACGGATAGTGCTCGCGCGGCACGAACTCGAGGTCGTACTTGTTGCAGAGATACGTCGCGTCCTGGGTCAGCACGCAGTAGCGGAACAGCCCGAAGACCGCCGCGTACTCCTTCTTGATCCGAAGCTCGAGGTCTGCCTCATGCTCGTCGAGCTCATCCAGGTGGGACATGCGGATCATTGTAGACCTGCGAGGAGGGCCTGGACCGGGCCGGCACCGGGGACGACCAGATCCGGGTCGAGCTCGGCCAGCGGCTCGAGGGCGAAGCGCCGCTCGTGCAGGCGCGGATGCGGCACGGTCAGGCCGGGCTCGTCGACGACCTCATCGCCGTACAGGAGCAGGTCGAGGTCGATCGTCCGCGGGCCGAAGCGGGGCCCCTCGCGTGTCCGTCCCAGCTCGCGCTCGACGGAGAGCAGCAGCTCGAGCAGCGCTTGCGGCCCGAGCTCGGTCTCCACCGCCACCGCGGCGTTGAGGAACGGTGGCTGGTCGACGAAGCCGACCGGGTCCGTCTCCCGGATCGACGAGACGGCGGCCACGTCCACCTCGGGATCGAAGGCGAGCATGTGGATCGCGCGCCAGAGCATCTGCTCGCGATCGCCCACGTTCGAGCCGAGGCCCACGTAGGCGCGGGGCATCAGCGCCGCCGTTCGGCGGTGACCGCGGAGTAGTCGACGGGCGGGTCGAGCCGCACCTGCGGCTTCCGGACACGGACGCGCGCGGCGTCGACGGGAAAGCGGGCGAGCAGCGCCTCGGCAAGGGTGGAGGCGAGCGCCTCGAGGAGCTGGAACTTCCGCCCGTCCGAGATCTCCCGCACGAGTGCCGCCACCTCGCGGTAGTCGATGGTGTCCTCGACCCGGTCGGAGGCGCCGGTCATGTCGGGCACCTCCAGCCAGACGTCGAACACGAACAGCTGGCCGTCGCGCCGCTCGTCCGGATTGACGCCGTGATAGCCGTAGAGCTCCAGGCCGGCGAGCTCGATCGTCATCGTCACGCCAGCACCGCCTTCGCGACCGCGAGCGCCTGCACGGTCTCGGGGACGTCGTGGACACGCAGGATCGTGGCGCCGCGCTCGTAGGCGGTCACGGCCGCGGCGAGGCTCGCGGCCAGCGGTCCGGTCGTCGCCTGCGGGTCGCCGGCGATGCGCCCGAGCGAGCTCTTGCGCGAGAAGCCGATCACGACCGGCCGGCCGAGCGCGAGCAGGACGTCGAGCCGGCGGACGAGCTCGAAGTTCTGCTCGACCGTCTTGCCGAAGCCGATGCCGGGGTCGAGGCAGATCCGCTCCTCCGGGACGCCTGCGGCGACCGCGAAGGAGAGCCGTTCCTCGAGGAAGGCGGCGACCTCGCCGGCGACGTCGTCGTAGCGCGGATGGGCCTGCATCGTGCGCGGCGTGCCGAGCATGTGCATCAGGCAGAGATAGGCGCCGGCCTCGGCGACGACCCCGGCCAGGTCGGGCTCGGCGCGGAGCGCGGTGACGTCGTTCACGAGCTCGGCCCCGAGGGCCAGCGCTCGCCGGGCCACCTCCGCCTTGGACGTGTCGATCGAGACCGGGAGCTCGCCGCCCACGGCCTCGAGCACCGGTACGACCCGGCGCAGCTCCTCGTCGAGCGAGACGCCGTCGGACCCGGGCCGCGTCGATTCGCCGCCGACGTCGACGATCGCGGCACCGTCGGCGACCATGCGCCGCGCCGTCTCGGCGGCGGCGTCCGGATCCAGGTTCGCCCCGCCGTCCGAGAAGGAGTCGGGCGTCACGTTGACGACTCCCATCACGGACGGCGGGGCGAAACGCTCGTCGAGCGGCAGTCTCACGCCGCCAGCGTAGTTGCCTCCGCCAGGCCAGGCAGGTGCCAGGCACGTGCCTGGCACCAGAAGGTGTCCGCACGAGACGAGGCAGATCGAAAGCGGCCGCACCGCGGCTGCGTTCAAGCCGATCTTGAAGCCGTGAGCCGTACGGCCGGATTGGCCGGAGGCTCTTGCGGCGCGGCTAAGAGCCGGATGGTTCCGGCGGCGGAGGTTGCATCGTTGCGCCCGGGAGCGGGAACGGCTTCGGTTGCGGCAGCTGGCGCTTCTTGCGCTCGGCGGGCTTCTCGGCGACCGGCGGAGGCGTCTCCTCGACGAAGACGTTCTCTTCGGCCTCGCCGGCGAGCAGCCGTTCGAACTGGTCCTTGTCGATCGTCTCGCGCTCGATCAGGATCCCGGAGAG
>PLBK01000017.1 GCA_003134505.1 Actinomycetota bacterium
GGAGGTGGACACCCTGCAGTCGCTCGTCGACAAGAGCCTCGTCCGGCGCACGGGCGAGCGGTTCTGGATGCTGGAGACGATTCGCGAATACGCGGGCGAACGGCTGGACGGGTCCGGCGAGGCGGACCGGCTCGGGCGCAAGCTCGCCGAGCACATGCTCGCGCTGGGCGAGTCGTGCAATCTCTCGGCCGAGAGCGAAGGACTCGAACGCCCCGAGCTCGTCGGCCTCGAGCAGGACAACTTCCGACGGGCGATCGACTGGGCTGCGGACCACGATCTCGAGCTCGCATTCCGGCTCGCGATCAGCCTCGAGCAGTTCTGGGTCATGAACGACCCCTTCGAGGGCGTGCGCCGTCTCGCTGCGCTGCTCGATCGCGGTGAGCCCGTCTCCCCGCTGCTGCGCGCTCGAGCCAGGCGGGTCTACGGAGAGGCGACCTACCTCGCGGGCGACTTCGAGGGCGCCGCCCGTTTGATGGGGCAAGCCCTCGCCGAGTTCGAGCAGCTCGGGGACGAGCGCGCGGTCGCAGTGGTCCTGCACCGCATGGGCGCCGGCTCCTCCGGTCCGATCTCCCCAGTGCGCGGCGGCTCCTCGAAAGGAGCCTCGCGCTCTGTCGGGCCAACCCAAACCCGAAGCTCGAGGCCGACATCGTCGACAAGCTCGGGTGGGTCGAGCGTCTCGAGGGCGATCGAGAGCGAGCGCTCGAGCTCTTCGAGCGGGCCGCTGTGCTCTGCGGACAGGTGGGCTACACGTGGATGCAGGCGAGCGCGATCATGAACTGCGCGGATGTGTCCCACGCGCTCGGCCGCACCGCCGTGGCGAACGAGCGGGCTCGCGAGGCGGTCCGGTTGTCGCAACAGGTCGGCGACAGGCAGATGACCCTGTACGCGCTCGCGCTGCTCGCCCGCTTCGCGGTCGCCGAGGGCCGAGCGGATCGGGCGGGACTCCTCTGGGGCGCGGTGGAGGCCGAGGAAGGGCGTGGGCCGGTCGGAACGTGGGATCAGGATCGCGAGGAGCACGCGGCGCCTGTCCTCGCCCACGCGGGGCCGGAGTTCGAAGCCGCCCGCGCGAAGGGCCGCGGACTCGCCCTGGACGAGGCCGTCGGGGTGGCGCTCTCCATAGACTGACCGCGCTGTGCCGCCCCCTCGCGACCTCCGTGACTGGATCGAGCTCCTCGAGCGGGAGGGCGAGCTCGTCCGCATCGGCGCAGAAGTGGATCCGGACCTCGAGATCACCGAGATCGTCGACCGCACGGTCAAGGCCGGCGGGCCGGCGCTGCTCTTCGAGCACCCGAAGGGCTCCGAGCATCCGCTGCTGATCAACCAGTTCGGCACCGAGCGGCGCATGTGCCTCGCCTTCGGCGCGCAGAGCCTCGACGAGGTCGCCGGGCGGCTCGAGGCGATCATCGAGATGCAGCCGCCGCAGGGGCTCGTCGAGAAGGTCAAGGGGCTCGCGAAGCTGAAGTCGATCGCCGACTCGATGCCCAAATCGGTGCGAAGCGGCCCGTCGCAGGAGATCGTCCTCGAGGGCGACGACGTGAACCTCGACCTGCTCCCGATCCAGCGCTGCTGGCCGGGCGACCCGGCGCCGTTCATCACGCTCCCGGCCGTGATCACGAAGGACCCGCGCACCGGCACGCGCAACGTCGGCATGTACCGCATGCAGAAGATCGACCGCCGCTCGACCTTCATGCACTGGCAGGTGCACAAGGACGGGCGCATGGACTACCTCGCGAGCGACGGGAGGCTCGACGTGGCGGTTGCGCTCGGCCTCGACCCGGTGACGGCCTACTCGGCCAGCGCGCCGCTGCCGAAGCACATCGACGAGCTCATGCTCGCGGGGTTCCTGCGTGGCGAGCCGGTCGAGCTCGTGAAGGCGAAGACGGTCGACCTCGAGGTGCCGGCGAACGCCGAGATCGTCCTCGAGGGCTACGTCCAGGCGGGCGACGAGGGGATCGAAGGCCCGTTCGGCGACCACACGGGCTACTACTCGCCGGCAGAGCCGTTCCCCGTGTTCCACCTGACGGCGATGACGATGCGGCGCGACGCGATCTACCCGTCGATCGTCGTCGGCAAGCCGCCGGCCGAGGATGCCTGGCTCGGCAAGGCGACCGAGCGCATCTTCCTGCCCGCGATCCGGATGTCGGTGCCCGAGATCGTCGACTACGACCTGCCGGTCGCGGGCGCGTTCCACGGCTGCGCGATCGTCTCGATCCGCAAGGCCTACCCCGGACATGCCCAGAAGGTCATGCACGCGATCTGGGGGCTCGGGCTGCTCAGCCTGACGAAGTCCGTCGTCGTCGTCGACGAGCACGTGGACGTCCACGACTACGACGAGGTCTTCTTCCGCGTCTGCGCCAACGTCGACCCGAAGCGCGACGTGCTCCTCTCGGAGGGGCCGCTCGACCAGCTCGACCACGCGCCCACGATCCCCTGCTTCGGCGGCAAGCTCGGCATCGACGCGACCCACAAAGGCCCTGCGGAGGGCACGCGCGAGTGGCCCGGCGAGATCGCGATGAGCGAGGAGATGGTGGCCCGGGTCGACGGGCGCTGGGCCGAGTACGGCATACCTCTCGGCGGCCGTACGATCGATGCGTCATAGTCCCCGTCGCGTCAAGTGTTACGTCGTTGACAGTCCGGGGTAGCGTCGGTTGAATCGGCGCGGAAACGCGAGAGAGGGGCGTGTCGAGGGTGGATCCGGAGCAGGGCGAGCACAAGCCTGACCTCCCCGGCCCGAGTGTGTGGCCGATCGGGGTGGCAGTGGGCGTGGCCTGCCTGCTGGTCGGCCTCGTGATCAGCTGGTGGATCGTCGCGATCGGCGGCGGCATCTCGATCGTCTTCGGCTTCCTCTGGCTGAGCGACCTCTCCGGTCACCCCGTCGGCGCGAGGCCTGCCGCTGCCCCGCCGCCCGCCACAACCGGCCCGCCGCCGGCGCAGCGGCGCCCGGAAGGCCCGACGACCACGCGCTCCGGTTTCCTCTCCGTGGCCACGCTCGGCCTCGGCGGCGTGATCGGCGCGCTCGTCTCGATCCCGCCGATCTTCCTCGCCATCGTGCCGCCGTTCCTCAAGCAGTCGAAGAAGCCGGTCGACCTCGGCCCGCTCGCGCAGTTTCCGGCCGGCCAGTGGGTCGTCACCACCTTCATGCTCGACCCGTCCGAGGGCGCGGTCTCGAGGCGGACGGCCTACATCCGCTACAACGGCCCGCTGAAGGGGCAGCCGAGCTTCACGATCATCTCCAACCGCTGCGCGCACCTCGGCTGTCCGGTGCAGCCGCTCGGCCTCGTCCAGCCGGACAAGACGAAGACGATCAGCACCACGGGCGGCGAGGTCGTGACCACGATTCCCGTGCTCGCGGTCTCCGGCTTCAGCTGCCCCTGCCACGGCGGCGCCTACGACACCGAGGGCAACCGCACCGCCGGCCCGCCCGTTCGCGGCCTCGACCGCTACGAGTTCTCGATCAAGAACGGGCACCTGATCCTCGGCCGGAACTACAGCGTCTCGAAGGTCGACGGCGCCGGTGCCGGCGCCCGGATCCACAAGTACGACCTCACCGGCCCCGGCCAGCACATCGACGGCTGGGAGCAGATCTTCTACCCGATCCAGCCTCCGCACTGATGGCAGTCGCACGCCCACCCAGGTCCCGGCGGAAGCAGATGGAGGCGATCGCCCTCTACCCGCTCGACTGGCTCGAGGAGCGCTCGGGCCTCGTCGGCGCGGTCAAGTACTTCCTGTTCCGGAAGGTCCCGGGCGACACGAACTGGTTCCAGACGCTCGGCTCGGCGACGCTGACGGCCTTCCTCGTCCAGGCGATCACCGGCGTGATCCTGGCGATGTATTACACGCCCGACCCGAACTCGGCGTACGAGTCGATCAAGCACATCACGAACGACGTCACCCTCGGGTGGCTCGTCCGCGGCATGCACCGCTGGGGCGCCAGCGTGTTCATCATCCTGATGTTCTTCCACATGGCCCGCGTGTTCCTGTTCGGCGCCTACAAGTACCCGCGCGAGCTGAACTGGATCATCGGCGTGCTGCTGCTCGTGCTCGGGATGCTCGAGGGCTTCACCGGCTACCTGCTGCCGTGGGACCAGACCGCGTACTGGGCCACCGTCGTCGGCATCAACCTGAACGGGACGGGGCCGATCATCGGGCCCTTCCTCTCGTCCGTCTTACGCGGCGGCTCCGAGATCGGGCCGGACACGTTGGCCAGGTTCTACTCGATCCACATGCTCGTCCTGCCGGCGGCGATCATGGGGCTGATCGGGCTGCACCTGTATCTCGTGATCCGGCTCGGCGTCACCTCGCCGCCCTGGTCGAAGAAGGCAGCCGGCGCGCCGTGGATCGAGGAGGACGAGCCCGAGCAGCCGGCGCGGAAGGGGCTCGTCGAGCCGACACCGCGGGGAGGGGCAGCGAAGTGAGCTCGATCGAAGAACGCCGTCGCCTGTTCGCGAAGTACAAGGAGGACGTCAAGACGCGCGGGAAGCCGTTCTTCCCGAACGCGATGTTCCACGACACGGTGATGAGCCTCGTGGTCGTGTCGATCATCATCGGGCTCGCGATCATCTGGCACGAGACCGCGAACGGCACGACGGCGGGGTTGCTCGGCAAGGAGTACGACGCCAAGGCGGACTCCGGCACGTTCTCGTTCGTCCCGCGGCCCGACTGGTACTTCTACTTCCTCTTCTACCTGCTGCGGATCTTCAAGTGGCCCGACTCGGTGATCCTCGGCACCGTCGGCGTCCCCACGATCTGCCTCGTCCTGCTGCTCGCCGTGCCGTTCGTGGACAAGCGCACCGAGCGCAGGCTGTCACGGCGCCCGGTCGCGATCGTCGCCTCGATCCTGGTCGTGATCTCGATGGGCGTGCTGACCTGGAAGGGCGCGACGGCCACTGAGTCGCTGGCGAGCGAGAACGTCAAGAAGGTCCCGACCTGGATCAAGCGGAACAAGCTGCCGCCGGCCGCCGTCCCGGGCGCGAACCTGTTCGCGCAGATCGGATGCCTGAACTGCCACAGCTACCTCGGCACGGGCGGCGGCTACTCGGGAGCGCCGGACCTGTCCGCCGAGGGCTCGAAGGGCAAGGGCATCGCCTTCCAGATCGCCCACCTGAAGAACCCGGCGAGCGTGAACGCAGGCTCGCCGATGCCGTCGTTCGCGACGCTCGGCGACCAGCGGCTGCACCAGCTGGCGGTCTTCCTCGAAGCCTCCAAGGGCGGCAAGTAAGACAGCCGCCACGCGCAGCCACCTGCCGCGAAGCCGTGGCTTTGCCGCGGCGTAGTTCGAGCCGTTGTGTGCGCGAACACAAGGGGAGGGGGGCTCACGGGGGGAACCGGCTGTTCCCCCTGTGTGTAAGTAGGCTCTTGGTGTGCACGTCTTTCTCGGCATCACGGGGGCTTCGGGGGCGCCGTACGCGGCCCGGCTGCTCGAGGCGCTGACCGAGGCGGACTGCGAGGTCGGGGTCTGCACGTCGGCCGCCGCGGTCGAGGTGCT
Source organism: Actinomycetota bacterium (assembly GCA_003134505.1). Taxonomy (GTDB): domain Bacteria; phylum Actinomycetota; class Thermoleophilia; order Gaiellales; family Gaiellaceae; genus PALSA-612. The sequence continues at coordinate 5,486 of PLBK01000017.1, forward strand.
CGCCACCGAGCTCTACGGCGACGCACGGCTCTCGCGGGACGAGACGCTCGCCCGCTTCCTTGAGCACGCCCGCGGCGGCCAGGTGACGCTCTACGACGAGCGCGACTGGCGGGCGCCGTACGCGAGCGGGTCGGCGAAGGTCGACGCGTACGTGATCTGCCCGTGCTCGATGGGCACCCTCGGCGCGCTCGCCTCGGGCGTGATGTCCAACCTGATCCAGCGCGCAGGCAGCGTCGCGCTCAAGGAGGGCCGGCGCCTCGTCGTCATGCCGCGCGAGACGCCGCTCTCGGACATCCACCTGGAAAACATGCTCCGGCTGCGCCGCGCGGGCGCGACCATCCTCTTCCTCGCGCCGGGCTTCTACCACGGCGCCGAGACCGTCGACGACCTCGTGAACTTCGTCGTCGCGCGCTGCCTCGACCAGATCGGGCTCGAGCACTCGCTCACGCGCCGCTGGGGTCAGGAATGAGCGTGGAGACCGGCAGGCTCGCGGCGCCGGAGGTGCGGTCGATGTTCGACCGGATCGCTCCCGTGTACGACCTGATGAATCGCGTGATGACGGCCGGGCTCGACCAGCGCTGGCGCCGCGAGACGGTAAAGGCGGTGGTCAGGCCGGGCGATCGCGTCCTCGACGCCTGCTGCGGCACCGGCGATCTCGCCGTGGCCGCGCTCGAGGCGGGCGCGGGCGAGGTGGTCGGCCTCGACTTCTCCCCGCGCATGCTCGAGCGCGCCCGCACCAAGCAACAGACTGTTACTTGGATCGAAGGGGACGTGCTCGCGCTGCCGTTCGACGCGGGGAGCTTCGACGCGGCCACGGTCGGGTTCGGCGTTCGGAACGTCACCGACCTGCCGGCCGCCCTCGCCGAGCTCCGGCGCGTGCTGCGCCCGCAGGGACGGGTGGGGATCCTGGAGATCACGACGCCGACCGGCGTGCTGGCGCCGTTCTACCGCCTCTGGTTCGATCGGGTCGTCCCGCTGATCGGAAAGCTGCTGAAGGGCGGCGCCGCCTACACCTATCTCCCCGCGAGCGTGCGTCGTTTCCCGGTCCCGGCCGAGCTCGCGTCGCTGCTGGAGCAGAGCGGCTTCGCGGACGTCTCCTACCGGACGTTCGCGGGCGGCATCGTGGCGCTCCACACCGGAGTCGCAAAGTGACCGTGCTCGCGCCGTGACAGTGCTGGCTTCCATTCGCGAGGCGCCGGGGCTCGAGTCGTACCTCGACGAGCTCGAGGAGCGGTTGCAGGAGACGGTGGCGAGCCATCCGGGGATCGCCGCCGCCGTCGGAGCCGATGCGCTCGCGGCCGGCGGCAAGCGCCTGCGGCCGATGCTCGTCTTCCTCGCCTCGCGCCCGGACGCCCCGCCTCCGCTCGCGGCCGGCGTCGCCGTCGAGCTGATCCACATGGCGACGCTCGTCCACGACGACCTGATCGACGGCGCCCAGTTCCGCCGCGGCCGGGCCGCCGCCTGGGCCGCGTACGGGCCGGCCGCCGCGCGTGCAGCGGGCGACTACCTCTTCGCCCGGGCCTTCGCCGAGCTGTCCACGGCCGGTGAGCCGAGGGCGGTCGCCATGCTCGCGGAAGCGACGCTCTGCCTCGCGCGCGGCGAGGCGCTGCAGCGGCGGCAGACGCACGACCCGGACACGACCGTCGAGAGCTACCTCGAGCGCTGCGCGCTGAAGACCGCGAAGCTGTTCGAGGCCGCCTGCCTGCTCGGCTCGCGCGGTCGCGACGTCGCCCTCGGCCGGTTCGGGCTGACGCTCGGCATCGCGTTCCAGATCACGGACGACATCCTCGACTGCACCGGCGACGGTCTCGAGACGGGCAAGATCGCCGGCGTGGACCTCCGCGAGGGCACGCCGACCCTGCCGCTGCTCCTGGCCGCGAGCGAGGACGACGTCGTCCGCCGTGCGCTCGCCGGCGGCCCGCCCGACGGCGCGCTCGTCCGCGTCGCGGGCACCACCGCACTCGCGCGCTCGCGCGCGATCGCGCTCGACTACGCCTGTCGTGCGCGCGCCTGCCTCGACGGGCAGTTCCACCGGGACGAGCTCGAGGCGCTCGCCGACCTCGTGGTGCACCGCCACTCGTGATTCGCCTGGGCCGCATCTCGTACGTGAACATGGCGCCGGTCTTCTACCGGCTCCAGGCCGAGGTCGAGGAGGTGCAGGGCGTGCCGACCGCCCTCAACCGGCGGCTCGTGGCCGGTGAGATCGACCTGGCGCCGATCTCGTCCATCGAGTACGCGCGCCACGCGGACACGCTGCGCATCCTGCCGCGGCTCTGCGTCTCCTCCGAGGGCGCGGTCGACTCGATCCAGCTCGTCTCGCGTCTGCCGCTCGACCGCGTGCGCACGGTCGCGGTCACGCCCGAGAGCGCGACCTCGGTCGTGCTGACGAAGGTGCTGCTGCCCGACGCGGAGCACGTGCCGCTCGGCGAGGCAGCCGACGCGACGCTGCTGATCGGCGACGCGGCGCTCAAGAGCGCGTTCGAGGACCCGACTCCACACCACGATCTCGGCCGCCTCTGGCTCGAGCGGACGGGCCTGCCGATGGTGTTCGCGGTCTGGGCGACGCCCGATCCGCCCGTGCCCGGCACCACCGAGCTGGAGGATGCGCTCGTCGAGTCGGTGCGGCTCGCGCGGGCCCAGCCAGAGCAGCTCGCCTACGAGGCGAGCGAGCGCTACGGCTATCCGGCCGGCTTCCTGGCGCGGTACTTCGAGAAGCTCCGCTACCGCTTCGGCCCACGCGAGCGCGCCGGCCTCTACACGTTCCTCGAGATGGCGCACGACGTCGGCGAGCTCGACCGTGTGCCCGAGCTCCGCTTCGTCCACGAAGAGGTGCCGGCGTGAGCGCTCGCACCGCGCTGGTCGAATCGCTGATCGAGCGCTTCCCGGGCGTTCCGGGCGAGGCCGTGCTCAAGGAGGACCTGCTGCGGACGGGCATCTCGTTCGACGACGCGGCGCTGAGCGACAACCTCGACGGCGCGGTCAAGCCCAAGTCGTACTTCATCTTCTCGTTCGACCAGCAGCCGCTCGCGCAGCTGGGGGAGGCGGCGAACCGGCGGCCGCCCGAGGAGCTCGCGCTCAGCGGTGGGCCGTACGGTCTGCGGCGGACGATCGTCTCGGTGCGGGTGAACCCCGCGTCGCCGTACCGGGTCGAGCGCGACGAGGACGGTTCCCTGCGGCTCACGCTCGAGGGCCGCTCGGTCGCCGACGTGACGCTGCCGCCGATGCCCGAGTACTACCGGCACACGCTCGCCAACGGGAAGACGGTCATGGAGACCGCGCCGACGATCCAGTGGGGCTATCTGATCTACCTCACGGTGCTCCGGCTCTGCCAGTACTTCGGCGCCAAGGAGGAGTGCCAGTTCTGCGACATCAACCACAACTGGCGCCAGCACAAGCAGGCCGGTCGCCCGTACACGGGAGTCAAGCCGGTCGAGGACGTGCTCGAGGCGCTCGCGATCATCGACGAGTTCGACACGGCGAAGGCGAGCCACGCGTACACGCTGACCGGCGGCTCGGTCACCAGTCGCGTCGACGGGCTCGAGGAGGCGGACTTCTACGGCCGCTACGCCGAGGCGATCGAGGCGCGCTTCCCCGGCCGCTGGATCGGAAAGGTCGTCGCGCAGGCGCTGCCCCGTGCAGCCGTCCAGCGCTACCGCGACTATGGGATCACGATCTACCACCCGAACTACGAGGTCTGGGACGAGCGCCTGTTCGTGCTCATCTGCCCCGGCAAGGAGCGCTACGTCGGCCGCGCCGAGTGGCACCGGCGGATCCTGGACGCCGCCGAGGTGTTCGGGCCTCGCTACGTGATCCCGAACTTCGTCGCCGGGGTCGAGATGGCGAGGCCGCACGGCTTCGAGACCGTCGACGACGCGATCGCCAGCACGGTCGAGGGGCTCGACTACTTCATGAGCCGCGGCGTCACGCCCCGCTTCACGACCTGGTGCCCCGAGCCGACGACGCCGCTCGGACGCGACAACCCGGAGGGCGCGCCGCTCGAGTACCACGTCAGGCTGCTCGAGGCGTACCGCGAGACGCTGGAGAAGCACGGCCTGAAGCCGCCGCCCGGCTACGGGACCGCGGGCGCGGGCAACGCGGTGTTCTCGGTCAGCTCGTTCATGGACGTGCTGGTTCCCGAGGAGGAGGCGGTCCCGGCATGACTCGCTCGCCTTCGGCTCGCTCTCTTGGGGAAAACCATGTTTCCCCCACGGACCCCCTTCTTCCAGAGGCCGGTTTGTCGGGGAACCTCCCGGTTCCCCTGGGACCCCTTCCCGCTCGTAGGCCAGAGGCTGGCCTATGACCCGCGTCGGCGTCGAGGAGGCGGCACGGCTCTGGCGGGAGGCGAGCGACGACGAGCTGATCGGGCTCGCCCAGGAGGTGCGCGGTCGGTGGCATCGGCCGGACCACGCGACCTACATGGTCATGCGGATCATCAACTACACCAACGTCTGCGTCGCGCAGTGCGACTACTGCGCGTTCTACGTCCTGCCGAACCAGGACGGCGGCTACGTGCTGTCACGGGACGACGTGTTCGCGAAGATCGACGAGCTGGAGCGCCTCGGCGGCGACCTCGTCGGCTTCAACGGCGGCTTCAACCCGAAGCTGCCGCTCGACTACTACTGCGACCTCTTCCGGTCGGTCCGCGAGCGCTACGGCGACCGGGTCGAGTTCTACGCGCTGACGATCGCGGAGTTCGTCTTCCTCGCAGATCGAGCCGGCCTCAGCTACGCCGAGGCCGCGGTGCGCCTGCGCGAGGCCGGTGTGCACTGGATCACGGGCGGCGGCAGCGAGATCCTCACCGAGGACTTCCGCAAGCGGCACGCCAAGTGGAAGTACACGGTGCAGGACTACTTCGAGGCGCAGCGGGCGATCGTCGAGAGCGGGATGCGCACGACGGCGACGATGGTGATCGGGTTCGACGAGACGCTGGAGGAGCGCCTGGAGCACCTGCAGCGGACGCGCGACTTCCAGGACCAGTGCCTGGCCGACGGCTACGACGGCCTCTTCTCGTTCCTCTGCTGGACGTACAAGCCCTACGGCACCGTGCTCGGCGGCGGGGAGATCGGGGCGCCCGAGTACTGGCGGCACATCGCGCTCAGTCGCATCTTCCTCGACAACGTCAAGCACATCCGCACGTCGGTGCTGACGCAGAACGAGGAGGCGTTCCGCGCGCTCGACTACGGCGCCGACGATTTCGACCTTCCGATCGAGGACGAGGTGACGCAGAAGGCGGGTGCGCGGATCGACCCCGATCTCGAGAGCCTGCTCGCGATTCCGCGCCGGCTCGGTTACACGGTGGAATACCGGCGCGCGGAGCGGCCGGCGGCGTTCGCGACCGCGTAGATGACCGGCTTCCGGCCGCGGGTGGCCACGCCGGACGACGCCGAGGCGATCGCCCGCATCTACAACGAGGGGATCGAGGACCGCCTCGGCACGTTCGAGGTCGACCCGCGCGGTGCCGACGACGTCCGCGGCTGGCTCGACCAGGGCTATCCGCTCGTCGTCGCCGAGGACGAGAACGGCGAGGTCGTCGCCTGGGCGTCGGCGCCGCCGTACCGTGCGCACCGGTTGGCCTATGCGGGCGTGGCCGAGTTCTCGATCTACGTGGCCCGCGCGGCACGGGGCCAGGGCGCGGGCCGGGCCACGCTCGCGGCACTGATCTCCGAGGCCGAGGGGCGCGGCTACTGGAAGCTCGTCAGTCGCGTGTTCCCGGAGAACGAGGCCTCGCTCGCGCTCTGCCGCTCGCTCGGCTTCCGCGAGGTAGGCGTCTACCGCCGCCACGCGAAGCTGGACGGCGCGTGGCGCGACGTGGTGATCGTGGAGCTTCTGCTCGGCGAGGCAGCCGGTTAGAGCGGCGAGACGAGCACGAGCGGGAACCTACCGGAGCCTCGGCTACCCTGAGCGGCGGGTCGTGCCGCGCAAGGTCGCCGTCATCGTGCTGCTCCTGGCAGGGGTGTTCTCCTCGCCTGCGCGGGCTCAGCCGGTCGCGCTGATCCCGGGCCTCACGTACGAGAAGCAGGTGCAGTTCACCCTGCACGGGCCGGTCGCGATCAACGTCATGGTCGCTCCGAAGCCGGGCGGGCTGTGGTCGCTCCAGCCCGTGCTCTCGAACGAGCAGATCCCGGCCACGGAGAAGCTGACCGCGATCGAGCAGCGGCTCTCCGCCACGGCCACGACCGCCGGCGTCAACGGCGACATCACCGCGAGCGGCGGGCGGCCGGACGGCCTGCTCGAGCGGAACGGCGCTCTCGACCACGCCCCGCGCACGGCCCGGACGAGCATCGGCGTGGACACGTCCGGCCTGCTCCACCTCGACCGGGTCTCGCTCTACGGCTACTGGCAGGGTGCCAAGACGCGACACGTCTTCAGCCTGCTCAACGAGCCGCCCGGCGCCAACTCGACCGCCCTCTACACGCCTGCCTGGGGACCGGCGACGCCGGCTGCCTCCGGGTCGGTCGCCGTCGTGCTGCGGCCGTTTCCCGCCGCGGCGCCGAACACCGACCTCACGGGCACGTCGGCGCAGGTCGTTGCCGGAGGCGCTGTCGCGATCCCGCCCGACGGCGCCGTGCTCGTCGCGCGCGGATCGGCGGCCGCCGCGCTTCAGGCCGAGGCGCCGGTCGGCCAGGCCGTCGCCGTCCGCTTCGCGCTGCTGCCGGACTGGCCCGGGATGGGCGTGACCGCCGCGCTCGGCGGCG
>PLBK01000010.1 GCA_003134505.1 Actinomycetota bacterium
GATCGAGCGGACGTCGACATTGCCGTCGATGATCCAATAGTGATGGGAGAGGAGGCCCTGCGGGGCAACGTCGTACTCGTCGAACCCGAGGTGCGTCGGACTCACGTCGAATGGTTGGAACGTCTCGCCGGGCGGAAGCCGCCGAAGCCCCGGCACGAGCACCTCGATCACGAAGCAGCCGCCCGGCTCAAGATGTGCCGCGACGTTCTGGAAGCAGGTGACCTGCTCGTCCTGCGTCGTCAGGTTCATGATCGTGTTGAAGACGAGGTAGGCGAGCGTGAACGTCCCGTCAACACCTGTCGTCGCGAAGTCGCCGATCGTAACGCCGACTGCGTCGCCGCCGGGCTTTGCTCGCAGGCGCGCGACCATCGCCTCGGAGAGGTCGATTCCATGCACGCGGACGCCGCGGGCCGCGAGCGGCAGCGCGATCCGCCCTGTCCCGATTCCGAGCTCCAATGCCGCGCCGCTGCCTGCCAGCTCAGCGAGGGAATCCACGGCAGGCTCGACGACCTCGCGGTCGCCCCAGCTACCGATCGTCTCGTCGTAGCGCGCGGCGACCTCCTCACCGAAGTAATCCTGGTGCACGAGGCGCAACTCTGTCAGAGCCGGCCGATCGTCCGCAACGACAGCTCCTTCCATTTCGGTTCGAGTTCCTAGACTGGTCGCATGGAGGAGTCCGCCCGCCATCTGCGGCTGCTGACGGAGACGATCGCCGCCGTCAACTCGACGCTCGACCTCGAGGAGGTGCTCTCGCTCGTCGCGAGGACGGTGGCAGAGGCGCTCGAGGCGGATGCGTGCTTCGTCTACCTGTACGACGAGCGCGCCGACGAGCTGGTGCTGCGCGCGACGCACGGGACCGGCGTGGAGGAGATGACGCGCCGGCCGCGGCTCCGGCCCGGCGAGGGCATCACCGGCTCGGCCGCCGAGCTGCGGGAGCCGGTGATGCTGCCGGCGCAGGCGCACCTCGATCCGCGCTTCAAGGCGTTTCCGAACCTGCCCGAGGACGAGTACGAGTCGATCCTCGCGGTGCCCATCCTGGCGCGCGAGAAGCTCGAGGGCGCGCTGAACGTGCGCACGCGGGCGCCGCACGAGTTCTCCGCGGCCGAGGTCGACCTCCTGCTCGCCATCGCGGCACAGGTCGCGTTCTCGATCGAGCACGCGCGGTTGTACTCGCACGCGCAGCGGCGCGTCCACGAGCTGGAGGCGCTGGCGACGATCTCGGAGGCGGTCTCGGAGTCGCTGTACGTCGAGGAGTCGCTCGAGGCGATCGTGAAGACGACGATGGGCGCGCTGTCGGCGACCGGGGCCGCGATCGTGCTCGAGGACGGCGCGATCGCCTGGCCCGATGGCCGTGCCGGCGACTTCGCCGTGCGCATGCCGCTGCGCTGGAAGCGCCGGCAGATCGGCGAGCTCGTCTGCGACCGCGACGTCCCGTTCAGCGAGGACGACCACCAGCTGCTCGCGTCGATCGCGCATCACGCGGCGGTCGCGCTCGAGCACGGGCGGGCGGTGATGCGCGGCGTGCTCGCCCAGGAGATCCATCACCGTGTGAAGAACAACCTCCAGACCGTCGCGTCGCTGCTGCGGCTGCAGGCGCAGGCCGAGGGCGTCGATCCGCACCGGGCGCTCGAGGACTCGGTGAACCGCATCCTCGCGATCGCGGCCGTGCACGAGGTGCTGACCGAGCGCCGCGACGACGACGTCGACCTCGGCGAGCTGCTCGAGCGGCTGCGCGCCATGCTCGTGCAGGGGCTGGCGGCGGGCAAGCGCGTCGAGTCCGCGATCGAGCCGATCTCGCTCGCCGGCAGCCGCGCGACGGCGCTCGCGCTCGTCTTCTCCGAGCTGCTGCAGAACGCGCTCGAGCACGGTGGGACGCTGGTGCGCGTGGAGCTTCAGCGGCGGAACGGCGACGTGATGCTCGCGATCGCCGACGACGGGACCGGCCTGGACGGAGACCCGGCCCAGGGGACGGGGCTGTCGATCGTGCGCGCGCTCGTCCGCGACGAGCTGCGCGGGACGCTCCGGCTCGAGTCCGAAGGTGGTCTACGTGCCGAAGTGGTCTTCCCGGCCTGAGCCCCGTGCTCCCGGCGATTCGGCCGGCCGATCCAGTCGGCTGTGGACGAAGAGCCACACAATCGGCACAGTTGCGTGACAGATGCGTGCGCATTTCGGCGGTACGCTTGCCGCGGGTGGCGGGTGGACCGGTCCCCACCCAGGGTGGGGCTATGGGCCGGGCTACGGACGGGGCTACGGGCTGGCCGATCGGCTGGCGAGGAGCGTTTGGCGACGTGAGATTGCCGTACGAGGTGTTCGTCTTCGTCCGCCGCGGCGAGGAGTACCTGATCCTGCACCGCTCGCCGAAGCAGGGTGCCTACTGGCATTGCGTCGCCGGAGGCGTTGACGAGGGTGAGAGCTATGCCGCCGCGGCCGCTCGTGAGCTGCGCGAGGAGACCGGCCTCGATGCCGCGCTCGTGGATCTCCGGCGGCCTTACGACTATGTGGTGGACGAGTCGGAGCTGCACTCCGCACCGGCCGGGGAGCTGATCCACGTCGAGTGCTTCCTCACCGACGCGCCCGACGGCTGGGAGCCGTCGCTCGACTGGGAGCACGACGAGTACCGTTGGTGCCGGCCCGACGAGGCGGCCGCGCTGCTGTACTGGCCCGAGCCACGCGAGGTGCTCCAGGAGCTCGTGACAGCGGAGCCCGGCTCCGCCGGGAGGAGCCGAAGGCGGCCAGTGACGTGAGGATTCTGATCGCCGAGGACGAGACGATCATCCGCCTCGACCTGCGGGCGCTACTCGAGAAGGCCGGGCTCGAGGTCTGCGCCGAGGCGCGCGACGGCGCGGAGGCGGTGGAGCTCGCCCGCTCCGAGCAGCCCGACCTGGCGATCCTGGACGTCAAGATGCCGCGGCTCGACGGCATCGAGGCGGCCCGCCGCATCCTCGACGAGCGGCCGATCCCGATCGTGATGCTGACCGCGTACGGGCAGGACGAGCTCGTCTCCCGCGCGATCGAGGCCGGCGTCTTCGGCTACCTCGTCAAGCCGTTCCGCGAGTCGGACCTGCTGCCGGCGATCGGGACCGCGCGGGCCCGCCACGAGGAGCTGGTCGCGCTGCGGGAGGAGGCCGAGTCGCTGTCGGAGGCGCTCGCCGCACGGAAGGTGATCGAGCGTGCGAAGGGCCTGCTGATGGCGAAGGAGGGGCTGACGGAGGACGCCGCCTTCGACCGGCTCCGCCGCGCGAGCCAGGTCTCGGGGCGCCCGCTGAAGGTGATCGCCGAGGCGGTGGTGGCGACGCTCGGCGACGCCGGTTCGTCGTGACCGCTCCGGCTCGCGAGGAAGGATCGCGACGGCACGCTGGCCGCGCTGGGAACGACGCTGAGCGTCTTCGTCGTGGGCTTCTGGGTCGTCGCGTTCCTCGTGGCGCGCGCGACTAGGTCGGCTGCGGGACAGCCAGCCCTTCGGCGCCGAGCTCCGACGTGACCGGCTCGTAGCCCGAGCGGGCGAGCAGGTCGAGCCCGAGCCGAGCGCGGCGCACGCGCTCGCGCGACAGCGCCACCGTCGTCGTCTCGAGATGCGTNNCGCACGAAGCCGCCGAGGTTGTCGGGAGCCTCGATGTAGACGTCGAGCGGGCAGTCGACGGCGGCGCGGATCGCCGCGATCTGGGCGAGTGAGAGGTCGGTCGGGAGGTTGATCGTGGCCGCGCCGAGCTGCTCGAGCACCCGGGCCGCGGCCGGGTTGGCCGCCGGCAGCATCACGGAGATCTTCGCCTGCATGTCCGCCGGGAGCTCTCCGGCTTCCTTCATCGCCGTGAAGGCCGACAACACGCCGAGGTCGGCGATCAGGACGCTGCGGAAGCCGTGGTCGGCAGCACGGCGGGCGTCGTCGAGGCACGCGACGACCTGCTCCTGCCCGTGCGCCGACGGAGCGACGACCGCGCCTGCCGGCGACCGCGCCATCGCCGAGGTTCCCCACGCCGCGTTCGGCCGGGTGAAGAGCGAGACCTCGACCCTTGCGGCCGCAGCCGTGCGCGCCATCGCGTCCAGCTCGTCGTCCAGGTGCAGGAAGACACCGCTTCCCTGCGACACCCGGTGGACGCGTACGGCGAGCCGCTCGCCCTCCTCGAGCACGGCGTCGAGGCAGCGGGGCCCCTCGGTGCTCGGGATCTCGACCCTGTACTGCGCCCTGTCCGGAAAGCGCTTCGCCGAGTCGGGGAGCTCGTCGAGGTCACCCGGCGGGAGACCGATCGAGCGCAGGAAGTCGCGGGTGGAGGTCATCGCGGGACTAGAGGCCCGGGTCCTGGAGCAGTCCGGCCAACAGCCTCGCGCGCACCGGCAGCGCGTCGACGCGGATGTGCTCGTCGTGCGCATGCGCGCCCTTGCCCACGGCGCCGAGGCCGTCGAGCACCGGGATGCCGAGGGCGCCGACGAGGTTGCCGTCCGAGCCGCCTCCCGAGGACGTCTCCTTCAGGTCGAGCCCGAGCTCCCGGCCGATCTCCCGCGCCCGCGCGAACAGCCTGTCGCTGCCGGGGGTGCGCTCGAGCGGCGGCCGCGACCACTCGCCGTCGACCTCGATCGACGTGCCCTGGATCGTGGGCTGGAGGCCGCGGAGGTGGCGCTCGAGACGCTCGAGGTCCGCTCGGTGCGAGACGCGGACGTCGAGCCGCGCGTCGGCGTAGGCGGCGACCACGTTCTCGCGCGTCCCGCCGTGGACGACCCCGACGTTGACCGAGATGCCGCGCTCGTGGTCCGTCAGCTCGTGGAGGTGGATGATCTGGTGCGCGAGCTCCTCGACCGCGCTGGCGCCGTCGATCAGGCTCGTGCCTGCATGAGCAGGGCGGCCGGTGATCGCGACGTGGAAGCGGCCGACCCCCTTGCGCGCCGTCTTCAGGTGGCCGTGGCCGGTCGGCGGCTCGACGACGAGCGCGGCGGCGACGCCAGCGGCAGCGTCGTCCATCGCCCCCCGCGCGGTGCGGCTGCCTTGCTCCTCGTCCGCGGTCAGGAAGACGCGCAGCGCGCGGCGGTCGGCACCGGCGGCACGGATCGCTTCCAGCATCACCACCAGGCAGCCCTTCATGTCGAAGACGCCGGGGCCGAATGCGAGCCCGTCCTCGACACGGAACGGCATCGTCGCGAGCGTGCCCTCTTCCCAGACGGTGTCGGTGTGCCCCAGCAGGAGCACCGGCTCGCCCCGGCCCTCGAGGTCGGCCACGACGTGGTCGCCGTCGAGGATCCGGACGTCGCCGCCGAGCTTGGTGAGCTCGTCCGCCATCCGCGCCGCGACCCTGCGCACTCCCGTCGAGTAGGTCGGCGACTCGATCTCGACGAGCTCGCGCAGGAGGGAGAGTGGCTCGGTCGGCATCACGGTCCTTTCTACAGATTCGTCAGGCGTGGCGCTCAGAGTTCATTTCAGAATGAGGCTTCGGCACCAGCGTCATTCTGAAAGGGACTCTTAGGCCTGGGCGGACTTACGAGCGACTCCCAGCGCGAGAACAGTGCCTCCAGCTCCTCCCGGGCGCGGCGGTACGCGGCGACCGCGTCCACGTTCGCCCAGTCGTCGGCGAGGCGCCGCTCGAGCTCGGCCACCGTTTGCTCCTTCGCCTGGATCTCGGCCTCGATCCGCTCGAGCTCACGCGGCCGCTGCGGCTTCGGCTTCGGCGTCTGCCGGGCCGGCTCCGGCTTTGCCCGCTTCGGCTTCTTCTTGCGAACCGGCGCGGGGGACAGCGCCCGCTCGTCGCGTCGGCGCACGTAGTCGGCCCAGCCGCCGTCGTAGGACGCGAGACGCCGGTCCTCGATCGCGAGCGTGCGATCCGCGACGGCGTCGAGGAGCGCGCGGTCGTGCGAGACGAGCAGCACCGTCCCCGGGAACGCTCGCAGTGCATCCTCGAGCGCCTCGCGGCTCTCCAGGTCGAGGTGGTTCGTCGGCTCGTCCAGGACGAGGAAGTTGGCACCGGAGGCGACCACGGCGGCCAGAGCGAGCCGCCGCCGCTCACCGCCCGAGAGCACCGAGACAGGCTTGGAGTGCTCCTCCCAGCCCGAGAACAGGAAGCGGCCGAGCAGATTCTGCGCGTTCGGCCGGGTCAGGCCCGTCATCGACTGCACGCAGTCCAACACCGTGCCACGCTCGTCGAGCTCGGTCTCCTGCTGCGAGAAGTAGGCCGGGACGACGCCGTGCCCGAGCTGGCGCCTGAGCAGCGTCTCGAGCAGCGTCGTCTTGCCGGAGCCGTTGGGACCGACCAGGGCCACGTGCTCACCCCGGTCGACGCCGAAGGAGACGTCGGTGAGCAGCTGCTTGTCTCCGGCAGACACGTTCAGGCCGGTCACGTCGACGACGACGCGGCCGCTGCGCGGCGGATCGAGGAACTCGAACCCGAGCGAGCGGCTGTGCAGCGTCAGCGCGTCGAGCTCGGCCGCCGTCCGCGAACGCTCCTCGGCCAGCCGGCCGATGTGGGTCAGCTTGGCCTGGGCCTGCTTCGCCTTGGACTTCTTGTAGCCGAACCGCTCCACGAACCGCTCCAGGCGCGCGATGTCGGCGTCGTAGCGCTGGATCGCCTTGCCGGCCGACAGCGCGCGCGAGGCCTTCTCGCGCCGCCAGTCGTGCCACGGGCCGGCGAAGTAGAGCGAGCGGCCGCCCTCGAGCTCGAGCACGGCCGTCGTCACCGCCTCCAGGAACCAGCGGTCGTGCGCGACGAGGATCACGGCGGCGTCGAGCGAGACGAGCGTGGCCTCGAGCCACTCGAGGTTGGCGACGTCGAGGTGGTTGGTCGGCTCGTCGAGGAGCAGGAGGTCGGGATCGCCGGCGAGGGCGCGGCCGAGCGAGGCGCGCGTCAGCTCTCCGCCCGAGAACGTCGACAGGCGCCGGTCGAAATCGTCGTCCGAAAACCCGAGCCCGCGGACGACGGCGGTCGTGCGGGAGCGCCAGTCCCAGCCCCCCGCGTGCTCCAGGCGTGCCTGCGCCTCCGAGTAGCGCCGCATCGTCGCCGCGTCGTGCGCGCCCTCGCCCATCGAGGTCTCGAGCCGGGTCAGCTCCTGCTCGAGCGCCACGAGGTCGGCGGCTCCGCCGAGCACGTAGTCGCGGAGCGTGAGGTCGAGGTGGAGCGGAGGCCGCTGGTCGTGCAGCGCGACACGCGTTCCCTTCGAGAAGGCGAGCTCGCCCCCGTGCAGCTCGGTCTGACCCGCGAGGATGCGGAGCAGTGTCGTCTTGCCCGCCCCGTTCGGGCCGGACAGCGCGAGGCGCTCGCCCCGCTCGACCTTGAACGAGACGCCGTCGAAGAGGAGCGTGCCGCCGAGCTCCTTGCGCAGGTTGGAGGCGATGACCACGGCCACGCGTCAAGCGTAGAGGCAGGCGGCTCCTGTACCGAGACGCGCCGCGCAGCGCGTATCGTTCAGCCGTGCCCCAGGAAGACCTCGAGCGGCGCTCGATCGACACCATCCGCGTGCTCGCGATGGACTCCGTCCAGAAGGCGAACGCCGGCCATCCCGGCACCGCGATGGCGCTCGCGCCGGTCGCGTACCTGATCTACACCGAGCTCCTGCGCCACAACCCGGACAACCCGGCCTGGCAGGACCGCGACCGGTTCGTCCTCTCTGCCGGCCACGCCTGCATTCTCCAGTACGCGGCGCTGCACCTCACCGGCTACGACCTGTCCCTCGACGACCTGAAGCAGTTCCGCCAGTGGGGCTCGCGCACGCCGGGCCACCCGGAGAACCACCTCACGCCCGGGGTCGAGACGACCACCGGCCCGCTCGGCCAGGGCGTCGCCAACGGCGTCGGGTTCGGTGTCGCGGAACGCTTCCTCGCGCAGCGGTACAACCGTCCGCACCACGAGATCGTCGACCACCGCGTCTATGCGATCTGCTCTGACGGCGACCTGATGGAGGGCGTCGCGTCGGAGGCGTGCTCGATCGCGGGCCATCTCGGCCTCGGGAAGCTGATCTACCTCTACGACGACAACCACATCACGATCGACGGGACGACGGCGCTCTCCTTCTCGACCGAGGACAAGGGCGCCCGTTTCGGGGCGTACGGGTGGCACGTCCAGCACGTGCACGACGTGAACGACCTCGAGGAGCTGCGCGCGGCCTACGCGGCGGCCCACGACGAGACCGAGCGCCCGAGCCTGATCGTCGCCCACACGCACATCGGCTACCCGGCCCCGCATGCGACCGACACCGCGAAGGCGCACGGCAACCCGCTCGGCGAGGACGAGGTGCGCGCGACGAAGGAGGTGCTCGGCTGGGACCCGGACGAGCACTTCGTCGTCCCGGACGGCGTCTACGAGCACATGAATCAGAAGGCCCGCGGCGCGAAGCTCGAGGCCGAGTGGCGCGATCGCTTCGACGCGTGGAGCGAGGCGTTCCCGGACGAGCGGAAGGACTGGGACCAGGTACACACGGGGCGGCCGCGGCCGGGCTACGAGGACGCGCTTCCGATCTTCGAGCCGGGTGAGGAGCTGGCCACGCGCATGGCCGGGAAGATCGTGATGCAGGCGTTCAAGCCGTTCGTGCCGACGATGCTGGGCGGCGCGGCCGACCTCGTCGAGTCGACGTACACGGAGCTCGAGGGCGGTGGCGTCTTCTCGGCGACGCACGCGGGCCGGAACATCGCCTTCGGCATCCGCGAGCACGGCATGGGCTCGATCGTCAATGGCCTCGCGCTGCACGGCGGCATCGTCAAGCCCTACGGCTCGACCTTCCTCGTCTTCTCCGACTACATGCGTGGGGCGGTCCGCCTGTCCGCGCTGATGGAGCTGCCGGTGATCTGGGCGTGGACGCACGACTCGCTCGGAGTCGGCGAGGACGGCCCGACGCACCAGCCGGTCGAGCACTACGCGGCGCTGCGCGCGATCCCGCACCTCTGGTTCATCCGGCCCGGCGACGCCAACGAGACCGCCTACGCGTGGAAGGTCGCGCTCGAACGCGAGGACGGGCCGGTGGCGCTGTCGATGACGCGCCAGAAGGTGCCGACGCTCGACCGCTCCGACCTCGCGCCCGCCTCGGGCGTCGAGCAGGGCGCCTACGTGCTCTGGGAGTCCGGCGCCCCGGATCTGATCCTGATCGCGACCGGCTCGGAGGTCTCGCTCGCGCTCGAGGCCGGCCGGAAGATCGCGGCCGAGAACGGCACCGGCGTCCGCGTCGTCTCGATGCCCTGCTGGGAGATCTTCGAGGAGCAGCCCGAGTCGTACCGCGACGACGTGCTGCCGCGCGACGTGAAGGCGCGGCTGTCGGTCGAGGCCGGCGTCGCGCAGGGCTGGGAGCGGTGGGTCGGCGACGAGGGCGACTCGCTCGCGCTCGATCGTTTTGGCGCCTCGGCGCCGGGGCCCACCGTCATGGCCGAGCTCGGCTACACCGTCGACAACGTGGTCGCCCGAGCGACCGCGGTTCTCGAAAGGGCGAAGGAACATGTCTGAGTCCAACCTGCACAGGCTCTCCGGCCTCGGCCAGTCGGTCTGGATCGATTCGCTGTCTCGGGGGATGCTCGAATCGGGCCAGCTCGCGAAGCTGATGGCCGACGACGCCGTCACGGGCGTCACCTCGAACCCGACCATCTTCCAGAAGGCGCTCGCTGAAGGCACGCGGTACGACGCGCAGCTGAAGAAGCTGCTAGGCGCCGAGGACGACCTGACGGAGATCTTCTTCGCGCTCGCCTCGCAGGACGTCTCGAAGGCCTGCGACCTGATGGCTGACGTGTGGGACGAGGGGGCCGGCCTGCGCGGCTATGTCTCGCTCGAGGTCGACCCGACGCTGGCCTATGACACCGAGGCGACGTATGAGCAGGCGAAACGGCTCCACGGGCTCGTCGACAAGCCGAACCTGTACGTGAAGATCCCGGCGACGCAGCCGGGTCTGCCGGCGATCGAGGACATGATCGCCGCGGGCAAGTCGATCAACGTCACGCTGATCTTCTCCCTGCAGCGCCATCGCGAGGTGATGGAGGCCTACGTCCGCGGGCTCGAGAGGTTGGTGGCATCGGGCGGCGACCCGCGCAAGGTGTCCTCGGTGGCCAGCTTCTTCGTCTCCCGCGTCGACACGGAGGCGGACAGGCGGCTCGAGGTGATCGGGTCCGAGGCGGCGCTCGCCCTGCGCGGCAAGCTCGCCGTCGCCAACGCGCGCCTCGCCTACCGGAACTGGCACGAGGTGTTCTCGGGGGAGCGCTGGCAGTTCCTCGCCTCCAAGGGCGCGTCGAAGCAGTGGTGCCTGTGGGCCTCGACGTCGACGAAGAACCCGGCCTATCCGGACACGCTCTACGTGGACAGCCTGATCGGCCCCGAGACGGTGAACACGATGCCGCTCGAGACCGTCGAGGCGTTCCAGGGCCACGGCACCGTCGCGCTGACCCTCGAGGAGGGGATCGACCAGGCCCGGTCGCTGCTGCGCGAGCTCGATCGGGCGGGCGTCGACGTCGACGACGTCACCGAGACGCTGGAGCAAGAAGGCGTGCAGAAGTTCGACGACTCCTTCCAGGAGCTGCTCGAGGGCATCCGCTCCAAGCGCAGCGAGCTCGTGCCTGCATGAAGCTGGGCATGGTCGGGCTGGGCCGCATGGGCGGCAACATGGCCGAGCGCCTGCGCCGCCACGGGCACGAGGTCGAGACCTACGCTCGCACCGACCCGGCGCGGACCGTCACCTCGCTCGAGGAGCTCGTCTCGAAGCTCGAAGCACCCCGCGTCGCCTGGCTGATGGTGCCCGCCGGGGACGCGACCGAGCAGGCCTACGCCACCCTGCTCGGCCTGCTCGAGCCGGGCGACGTGCTCGTCGACGGCGGCAACTCGAACTTCCGCGACTCCCAGCGCCGCGCTGCGGGGGCGAAGGAGCACGGCATCCGCTTCCTCGACGCCGGCGTGTCGGGCGGGATCTGGGGTCTCGAGGGCGGCTACTGCGTGATGGTCGGCGGCGAGGCCGACGCGTTCGCGGTGATCGAGCCGCTCTGCCGCGACCTCACCGACCCGGGCGGCTACGCGCACGTCGGCGCGTCCGGGGCAGGCCACTTCACGAAGATGGTGCACAACGGCATCGAGTACGGGCTGATGCAGTCGTTCGCCGAGGGCTTCGAGATCATGAACGCCTCCGAGTTCGCGCTCGACCTCCGCCAGCTGGCGGCGCTCTGGCAGCACGGCTCGGTCGTTCGCAGCTGGCTGCTCGAGCTGCTCGAGCGGGCGCTCGCGGACGATCCCGGGCTCGAGCAGATCAAGGGCTACGTCCAGGACTCCGGCGAGGGCCGCTGGACCGTCCAGGCCGCGATCGACGAGGACGTGCCCGCGCCCGTGATCACGCTCTCGCTCTTCGCCCGCTTCGCCTCCCGCCAGGACGAGTCCTTCGCGGCGAAGGTGAACGCCGCGCTCCGCAATCAATTCGGCGGCCACGCCGTCAAGAAGATAGGGGAATGATGCGTCGAGCCATCTTCGCTCTCGCGGCGGCAGCGACCGTCGCCCTCGCCGTGGCCGCGGCAGGCTCGGCGCGCTCCGCGAAGATCGTCCAGCTGCAGATGAACGACGGCTTCACGGTCAAGGGCACTCACGTCCTCTGCGAGGTCGAGACCTCCAAGGTCCTGATCCCCGGCGTCAAGGTGATCGGCTGTGTCTTCGCGAACCGCAACGGCGCGGTGCCGAAGACGTACGAGGTCGCCCTGGGTGTGGGCGGCCAGGTCGCCCTCGCCAGGGTGAACAAGGGTGCGCCTGCCTCGATCGTCCTCCGGCGCAAGCCGTCCGTCGTGAGCACGCGCACGCCGAGGCTCTACTACCTCGCCTCGGGCGACGGAATCACCGTCAAGGGGACGGCGATCACCTGCGCCGTCGGCCGCCAGAAGTTCAGCGGCAAGCTCGCCACCACCGTCGCGTGCTTCAAGATCGCCGCGTCGAAGAAGCCACGACCGGGCTCGTACGGCATCGGGATCACCGACGGCGGCGCGTTCGTCGTCCATTTCGACGCCAAGTCGAAGGGCTCGCCGATCAAGGTCGTCGTGCACGGAAAGTAGACGGCGCCGTGACGCGAGAGGCCCGCGGTGCCGTAGAGAGGGCGTGCGTACTGCTGTGAGCCTCCGCGCCGGCGTCGATTTCGAGACGGTCTGCGAGGACAACCTCGACGGCGTCTTCGGGTACCTGCTCTACCTGACGGGGAACCGGACGGTCGCGGAGGACCTCGCCGCGGAGACCTTCGAGCTGGCACTTCGCCGCTTCAAGCGCTTCGATCCCCGCCGGGGCACGGCGAGGACGTGGCTGCTCACCCTTGCACGCTCGACCGCCCTCGACCACTTCCGCTCGGAGGAGCGGCGCAGGCGACGTGAGGGGACGTTCGCGCTGCAGGAGTTGCACGTGGACGAGGGCGACGTCTTCGGCCACGCCTTCTCGCCCGCGCTCGAGGCTGCACTTCAGAGCCTGTCCGCGGGCGAGCGGGAGGTGGTCGCACTCCGCGTGCTCCTCGACCTCGACGGGGAGACGGCCGCCCGCCTGCTCGGGATCACCCCGACGGCGTGCTCGACGCGGCTCCATCGCGCGCTGCAGAAGCTCGAGGAGAGAGTGAGGGACGATGTCCGGGCCTGACCTGATCGACGAGCATTTCGACGACCTCCTCGCCGAGTTGCGCGCGGCGGAGGTGACGGCGAGCCCGGAGCTTCGGGAGCGGGTTCGCGCAATCGTGGAGCGGGAGCCGGAGCCGCCGCTCGCCGCCGGCCGGCTCCGCGCCCGCTNNCTTCACGTCGAGTGACACTGGCAAGAAGCAAGTCTTCGCTGCCAAGCTGGCACTCCCCAGTCCGGGTGTCGCGCACAGCTTGCCCGTCACGGGTGGCAAGCCGACAGACGGCACCCTCTCTCCCCTTCGTCCCGTGGTCGGAGAGCTGGCGGGCACCGGCGAATTCTCCACAGGCGCGCCTGCCCCGAGCGGCTCGCGCGCCCAGATCTACGCGGTCGACCTGAGCCTGCGCGTGAACGACCTGTCGTCGACGACGAAGCGGGCGATCGCGGAGACGCGCGCCTGGGGCGGCTACCTGGTCACGGTCGACTACGGCTCGGGGCAGAAGTCCGGGACCGCCTACCTCGTGCTCCGGATCCCGATCGTCAAGGTGCAGACGGCTGTCGCGAAGCTGTCCGCGCTCGGCACGATCCTCGAGGACCACGTCTCGATCCAGGACGTCCAGGGCCAGCTCAACCAGCGCTTCAGCCGGATGCAGGCACTGAAGGTCACGATCGCCAAGCTGCGGGCCAACCTCACCGAGACGAATCTCACGACGAGCCAGCGGGCCTTCTTCGAGGCCGCGCTCGCCCAGCGCCAGGCAAGCCTCGCGAATCTCCAGAAGCAGCAGGCGGCGGAGAAGACGCGGGTCAGCTTCTCCAGCGTGTCGCTCGCCCTGCAGACGAAGAAGGCGGCGGTCGTGGTGCCGTCGAAGCCCGGACGGATCGGGCAGGCGCTGCACAACATCGGCCGCGTGCTCGTCACCGAGGCCGAGATCCTGCTCTACGTGCTGCTGATCGGCGCCCCGTTCGTCGTGCTGGCGGCTCTCCTCTGGGCGAGCCGCCGCACGTTCCGCCGCCGCTCGGAGGAGCAGTTGCTCGCGCGCTGATCGCGACGCGCTCGGAAACGGCCGCTACCATCCGTAGGGGGTCACGCCCACGCCGCCATGGGTACGAGGTCGAAAGTCAAAGGACTGATCGCCGTCGCGGTTGCTGCGGCAGCACTGGGCATTCTCTGGCCGGTCGTCGGATCGGCGTCGCCGAGGCACACCGGGACCGTCACGGCCTCCGACACGTTCACCGATGCGACCGGCGACGGCGGCAACGGGCCGGACGTGACCACCGTCTCGGTCTCCAACGACAGCTCGGGGAAGATCACGTTCTCGGCCGCGATCGCGAACCGGCCGGGCCTGACCGACTCGGACGGCATCCAGGCTTACTTCGACACCGACAAGAACAGCGGCACCGGCGGCAACGGCGGCTTCGACTACGAGGTGGCCTGGATCCAGGGTCATCAGCTGCTGCTGAAGTGGGATGGATCGCAGTTCGCCGAAGACAAGCCGGCGAGCTTCAGCGCCTCCTATACGAACGGGACGGCAGCGTTCAGCATCGCCAAGGGCGACTTCGGCGGCTCGTCCGCGTTCGTGTTCTTCCTCACGACGACGGGCGACACCGGTGACACGACAGGCGACCGGGCACCCGACGGGAGCGCGG
>PLBK01000014.1:0-762 GCA_003134505.1 Actinomycetota bacterium
GGTGCTCCGGTGTCGCCCTTGGCGCCGGCTGGTCCTACCGGGCCGGCGGCGCCGGTGTTGCCCTTCAGGCCCTGCGGCCCGGCGGGGCCGGTCTGGTTCCAGGACAGCGCCACCTCGTTCACCTTGCAGGTCTGGCCGATGCCGGTGTCGATCAGGCGGATCGTCCCGCCCGCCTTGGCGTAACACGTGTGGATCACCCCGGCCGAATCGGGGATCGTCGCGTAGGCGACGCCCGAGCCGACCACGGCCACCGCGAGCGCCGCACCGAACACCCAGCGGGCACGGCGGAAACCGGCCCTATGTCGAAAGCTGTTCATCCTCTTNNTCCTCCCTTGCTGGTTAGCTGCAATTCACAGTTGGACAACCGCTCTGATGTCTCAGCAGAAGGCGACGACGTTGACCCGGATCGCAGTGTCTCCAGAGGGGCCATTGGAGAAGTTGCCGTAGAGCAGGGCCCAGACCCGACCGTCGGACTGGGAGGAATGCTGGACGACGACGCTGATCGTCGGCTGGCCGACGACGTCGGGCACGCTCGCGGGCGCGAGCTCGGGGGTCGCGACGACCGCACAGTTGTCCAGCGACGTTGCGAACTNNGACATAGGGAAGCTTGTTCACCAAGGGGTTTGACGGCGCGTCATAGCCACAGGTGGCGGCCACCGTCCCGTTACCGAGAACGCTGCAGCTCTGGACTCCACCGGTGGTGGTGAAGGAGACGTCGGCCCAGATTGCGGTTGCCGGATCGCCCTTCGGCCCCTGGAAACC